>NZ_JALJWR010000001.1:4113509-4719014 GCF_024169315.1 Pseudomonas migulae
TCGCCGGCAGTATCCAGGCACGTTACGAAACCAATGTCGGTTTCCGCGTACCGGGACGGATCGCCAGTCGCAACGTCGATGTTGGCGCCGAAGTCGAGAAAGGCGCCTTGCTCGCCACGCTCGATCCCACGGATCAGCAGAACCAGCTGCGCTCGGCCGAGGGCGACCTGGCGAAGGTTCAGGCGCAGTTGATCAACGCCCAGGCCAACGCCCGGCGTCAGCAGGAGCTGTTCGATCGCGGGGTCGGTGCGCAGGCACAACTGGACATCGCCCAGACCGATCTGAAAACCACCCAGGCCTCCCTCGATCAAGCGAAGGCGGCCGTCGATCAGGCCAGGGATCAACTCGGTTACGTCGAACTGCGCACGGACCACAAAGCCATCGTCACCGCGTGGAATGCCGAAGCCGGGCAAGTGGTGACCGCCGGCCAGCAAGTGGTGACCCTGGCGCAGCCGGACATCAAGGAAGCGGTGATCGACCTGCCCGACACGCTGGTCGATCAGTTGCCGGCGGACGTGGTGTTTCAGGTCGCCGTGCAACTGGACCCGAGCATCACCACCACCGCCATCGTTCGCGAAATCGAACCCCAGGCCCAAAGCGCCACCCGCACCCGTCGCGCCCGCCTGACGCTGACCGATACGCCAGCGGGTTTTCGCCTGGGCACGGCGATCAGCGTGACCCTCAGCTCCGCCATCAAACCCCGTATCGAACTGCCCCTGACTGCGCTTCAGGAGGTCGATGGCAAATCGCGAATCTGGGTCATCGACCCACAGACCCAGACCGTTTCCCCCCGTGACATCAGCCTGATCAGCCGCACTGACTCGACGATGGTCCTGGCCAGCGGCGTGAAGTCCGGCGAGCGCGTCGTCAGTGCCGGTGTGAACAGCCTGAAACCGGGGCAGAAAGTGAAAATCGACGAGGACAGCCCACAATGAAAGGGAGTTTCAACTTATCCGAATGGGCCATCAAACATCAGTCGTTTGTCTGGTATCTGATGTTCGTCGCGCTGTTGATGGGCGTGTTTTCGTACATGAACCTGGGTCGCGAAGAAGACCCGTCGTTTACCATCAAAACCATGGTCATCCAGTCCAACTGGCCGGGCGCGACCCAGGAAGAAACCCTCGACCAGGTCACGGACCGCATCGAGAAAAAACTCGAGGAACTCGACTCCCTCGACTATGTGAAAAGCTACACCCGCCCCGGTGAATCGACGGTCTTCGTCAACCTGCGCGACACCACCAGTGCCAAGGACATCCCGGAAATCTGGTACCAGGTGCGCAAGAAGATCAACGACATTCGCGGCGACTTCCCCAAGGGCCTGCAAGGGCCGGGATTCAACGACGAATTCGGTGATGTGTTCGGTTCGGTGTACGCCTTCACCGCCGACGGCTTGTCGATGCGTCAGTTGCGCGACTACGTCGAGCAGGTCCGCGCCGAGATTCGTGAAGTGCCGGGTCTGGGCAAGGTCGAGATGGTCGGTGAGCAGGATGAAGTGCTGTATCTGAACTTCTCCACCCGCAAACTGGCGGCGCTGGGCATCGATCAGCGCCAGGTCGTGGAGAGCCTGCAATCGCAAAACGCCGTGACGCCCGCTGGGGTGATCGAGGCCGGGCCGGAGCGGATTTCCGTGCGCACCACAGGGCAGTTCGCTTCCGAGAAAGACCTGGCAAACGTTAACCTGCGGCTCAACGATCGCTTCTATCGCCTGGCCGACATCGCGGACATCAGTCGGGGTTACGTCGACCCGTCGACGCCGGAGTTTCGCTTCAACGGTCACCCGGGCATTGGTCTGGCCATCGCCATGAAGAAGGGCGGCAACATTCAGGATTTCGGCAAGGCGCTGCATGAGCGAATGACCGACCTGACCGCTGACCTGCCGGTGGGCGTCGGTGTGTACAACGTTTCCGACCAGGCTGCCGTTGTGGAAAAGGCCGTCGGTGGCTTCACCAGCGCGCTGTTTGAAGCGGTGGTGATCGTGCTGATCGTCAGTTTCGTCAGCCTCGGCGTGCGCGCCGGACTGGTGGTGGCGTGCTCGATTCCGCTGGTACTGGCGATGGTCTTCGTCTTCATGGAATACAGCGGCATCACCATGCAGCGTATTTCCCTCGGCGCGTTGATCATCGCCCTCGGCCTGCTGGTGGACGATGCGATGATCACGGTGGAGATGATGGTCACCCGGCTGGAGATGGGCGAAACCAAGGAGCAGGCGGCCACGTTCGCCTACACCTCGACCGCGTTTCCGATGCTCACCGGCACGCTGGTCACCGTCGCGGGTTTCGTGCCCATCGGCCTGAACGCCAGTTCGGCGGGCGAGTACACCTTCACGCTGTTCGCGGTGATTGCGGTGGCGATGCTGGTGTCGTGGATTGTCGCGGTGTTGTTCGCCCCGGTGATCGGCCTGCACATCCTCAGCGCCAACGTGAAACCCCATGACGCCGAGCTTGGGCGCATCGGTCGTGCCTTCAATTACGGCATGCTCTGGTCGATGCGCAATCGCTGGTGGGCCATCGGCATCACCATTGCGTTGTTCGTGGCGTCGGTGTTTTCCATGCAGTTCGTGCAGAACCAGTTCTTTCCGTCCTCCGACCGTCCGGAAATCCTTGTCGACCTGAACCTGCCGCAAAACGCTTCGATCGCTGAAACCCGCAAGGCCGTGGACAAGCTCGAAGCCACGCTCAAGGATGACCCGGACATCGAGCGCTGGAGCACCTACATCGGCGAGGGCGCGATCCGTTTCTACCTGCCCCTCGACCAGCAATTGCAGAATCCGTACTACGCGCAATTGGTCATCGTCAGCAAGGGTCTGGAATCGCGAGAGGCGCTGAGTCAGCGTTTGCGCGAGCGCCTGCGCAAGGATTTCGTCGGTATCGGCAGTTACGTCCAGGCGCTGGAAATGGGTCCGCCAGTCGGTCGGCCGATTCAGTACCGGGTCAGCGGCAAGGACATCGACCAGGTGCGCAAACACGCCATCGCCCTGGCCACCGAGCTGGACAAGAACTCGCACATCGGCGAGATCATTTACGACTGGAACGAGCCGGGCAAAGTCCTGCGCATCGACATTGCGCAGGACAAGGTGCGGCAACTGGGGTTGTCGTCAGAAGACGTGGCCAACCTGATGAACAGCATCGTGGTCGGTGCGCCGGTGACCCAGGTCGATGACGATATCTACCTGATCAACGTCGTCGGCCGCGCAGTGGACGCGGAGCGCGGTACGCCGGAAACCCTGCAGAACCTGCAAATCGTCACGCCGAGCGGCACCTCGATTCCGCTGCTGGCCTTCGCGACTGTGCGCTATGAACTGGAGCAGCCGCTGGTGTGGCGCCGTGACCGCAAGCCGACCATCACCATCAAGGCTGCGGTGCGCGACGAGATTCAACCGACGGATCTGGTGAAACAACTCAAACCCGATATCGACAAATTCGCCGCGTCGCTGCCGGTGGGCTACAAGGTCGCTACGGGCGGCACCGTCGAGGAAAGCGGCAAGGCCCAAGGGCCGATTGCCAAGGTCGTGCCGTTGATGCTGTTCCTGATGGCGACCTTCCTGATGATCCAGTTGCACAGCGTGCAGAAGCTGTTCCTGGTCGCCAGCGTCGCGCCGCTCGGCCTGATCGGCGTGGTGCTGGCGCTGATCCCCACGGGTACGCCGATGGGCTTCGTGGCGATCCTCGGGATTCTGGCGCTGATCGGCATCATCATCCGCAATTCGGTGATTCTGGTGACGCAGATCGATGCTTTGGAGAAAGAGGGGCTGTCACCGTGGGATGCGGTGGCGCAAGCCACGGAACACCGTCGCCGGCCCATTTTGCTGACGGCTGCGGCGGCGAGCCTGGGGATGATCCCTATTGCGCGGGAAGTGTTCTGGGGGCCGATGGCGTACGCGATGATCGGCGGGATCATCATCGCGACGTTGCTGACGCTGCTGTTTTTGCCGGCGCTGTATGTGGCCTGGTACAAGATTCGCGAGCCGAAGAACGAGGTGCGGTAAGGCGAGCGCTGCGCGCTCATCGCGGGCAAGCCACGCTCCCACAGGTTTTGTGTCGATCCCGGATGTTGTGATCGTCGCAAAACCTGTGGGAGCGGGCTTGCCCGCGATGGCATCCGAACTGACTACACAGATTTACGCCAGACACTCGCCAACCAAGGCTGCTGCTCCCGCGGCAGCCCCGCCGGGCGGTAGTAATGCTCAAGTTCCACAAACCCCGCCTCGGTCAGCAATTCCTGCCACGCCTGAAGATCGTGATACGCCCCATACCGCGGCCCATTCCAGCCTTCCTGATTCTCACCACGCGGATTGGAACTGAACAACACACCGCCCGGCTTCAAAGCCCCGTGCAATTGCTTCAACACCCGAGGCAATTCCTGACGCGGAATGTGGAACAGCACGGCGTTGGCAAAAATCCCGTCGAAGCGTTCAGCCGGCAAATCAAGCTTCAGAAAATCCTGCTGCCAGACCTCGCAACCACTGTCCTCGCGCGCCATTTGCGCAAACTTCTCCGAGCCGTCGAGGCCGACCGCGGTGTGACCCATGCGCGTGAAGGTTTGCAAATCACGACCCGGCCCACAGCCAAAATCGAGAATGTCGAACGGCGTCTCGCCCTGGATATGCCGCAGCAGCGCATCGATGTTCTGGCTGACATCGTGATCGCGCGTGCCCTCGCGAAAACCTTCGGCCACTGAGTTGTAATGGCCCAGGGTGGTGGAGGTGATCTGCTCGAGGTCGGCGGGAGTCTGTTTCATGGTTGGCTGCGCAGGCAATTGGGATGTGCCGAATATACGCCATCAGATCCGGGGCTGCTGCGTAGCCCATCGTCGGATCGCCTTCGCGAGCAAGCCCGCTCCCACATTCGAACGCGTAGTTCAGACGGGCGCGGTCAAATGTGGGGCTTGCTCGCGAAGGCGATCTAACAGCCGCCGACCTGTTACTTCTTACAGTATCGGCCCATCCAAAAAAGGCTCAGTCTTTTCTCGACCCCGAGCGAAGGACCGTCGATACCGTGAACGCTCACCAACACACACCGAAACTGTCGGTCATGGACCCGCGAGCCTTGGCGATCCGCAGCGTGGAGTATTGTCGCCATCCGGACGAGATCGTTATTGAACCGCGCATCACCCGGGAAATCTTCGATGAGGCCGGGCGGCTGGTTGCGTCATGGGATCCGCGGCTTTGGGGCGCGGCGCCGAAACCGAATCTGGGCACCGTCTACGGCTTGAGTAGCCAGTCGTTGCTGACGGCCAGCGTTGATGCCGGCTGGCAGTTAAACCTGTTGAATCACACCGGTTCGCTGCATTCATCATGGGATGGCCGAGGCAGTCAGCGTCACCTCGACTACGACGATCAGCAACGTCCGATCGCCGTCACCGAACAGGCCGTCGAAGCCCTGCCGCGCGTAGTCGAGCGAATGACCTATGGCGGCTCTGCCCCGGCATTCGCTGCGCATAACCAATGCGCGAAGCTGATCCGCCATGACAATCCGGCCAGTACCCGATTCGTCATCGACTACGGTTTGGCTGGTGCGGAACTGAGTGAAAACCAATGCTTCCTGATCGACCTTGAAACACCCGACTGGCCAAGTGAATTCGAGGCCCTGGACGCGTTGCTTGAGGAGCAGTCGTTCGTCACTCGGCACGTCTTCTCTCCCACGGGCGAGATCGAGCGCCAGACCGATGCCATGGGCAATGTCCGAACCTTTGCCTACGACGTGGCGGGTAAGCTGAGTGAGGCTTGGTTGCTGCTGGCGGGTGAGGGAAGACAACCGCAATGCCTGGTCAGCGACACCCGCTACAACGCGCATGACCAAATCGAAAGCGAAATCGCTGGCAACGGTGTGAAAACGCAAGCTGAATACGGCACCGAAGACGGTCGGCTGGTCAGGCTGGTGGCGGCGGTCGAGAATCAAAAACCGTTGCAGGACTTGAACTACGTCCATGACCCGGCAGGCAATATCGTCGAGCTGGAGGACAAGGCCCAAGCCGTTACCTGGTTCAGCAATCAGCATATCGAACCGATCAACCGTTACCGCTATGACAGCCTGTCTCAACTGGTCGAAGCCAAGGGTTGGGAAGTCGCCAACCCCAGCCACGGACCGGCGTTACCGGACTTGCTGCCCACACCGCTGGACCCCAATCAGCGGCGCAATTACACCCAGCGTTTCGAGTACGACGCGGCGGGTAATCTGATCACCCGGCACCACAGCGGTGCGCCGGGTTTTTCGATGTTCACCTCCGCCAGCAGTAACCGAAGCCTGGCGCAGCGGGACGATGGTTCATTGCCCGGCGAGCCGGAAATCAATTCAGGCTTCGATGCCTGCGGCAATCAACTGGAATTGCAGCGGGGCCAGGCCATGACCTGGGACATCCGCAACCAGTTGAGCCGGGTAACCCTGGTCAAACGCAAAGATGAACTCGACGATTACGAAGGCTATACCTACGACCGCCCTGGCCATCGGCTGCGTAAGGTGCATTTCAACCAGACCGGTCGCCTAACTCTGCGAACAGAAGTCCGTTACCTTCCCAGCCTGGAAATCCACCGACAGGCCAATGGCGAGGTGCACCACGTCATCAGCGCCGAAGCAGGACGTTGCAGTGTTCGGGCCTTGCACTGGCCCGAAGGCACCCATGCCAATCAACTTCGTTACAGCCTCTGTGACCACCTCGGCTCCAGCACATTGGAACTGGACCACAAGGCGGGCGTGCTGACTCAGGAATACTATTACCCCTTCGGTGGAACGGCGTGCTGGGCAAGTAAAAGTGAGTTGGTGGCGAAGTACAAGACCATTCGCTATTCGGGCAAAGAGCGCGATGCTACGGGGCTTTACTACTATGGTTATCGGTATTACGCACCATGGTCGCAGCGCTGGATGTGTTCGGACCCCGCAGGCCATATGGATGGACATAATCTTTATGCAATGGTGAACAATAACCCGATTAACTTCATTGATAGATCCGGGCTGGAGGGAGAGCAGGCTCAGGGCACCCGAATGTTGGGAGGCGTCATCATTATGAGCTTGCTCGCCCTGATCGGGGCCGGATTAGGTGGGATAGGCGGGAGTGCTCAAACGGGGTTGTCAGTTGGAGCCTTGGTGGGTGGTGCGTTGTTCGCAATCATGCGTTGGCACGAGCATCAGCAATCAAGACCGGGGGTCAGCGCTAGAAAAATAGAGGAGGTGGAGAGAAAGTTCGGCGAAGATATCAGAAGACTCGCACGCGGGCTCGCAGAGAACGCAAAGTTGACTGAGGGCGAAACCGGCAGGTTTGCGGATTTCGCATACGAGCGGCGCAATGCTTTAGAGGGCATAGCGGTCAGGCTTTTCACTACTCAAGCAGGGCAAACTTATGGATACGTAGGTCCAGGAGCAACGTCTGATCAGGCTTGGCAGGTCCTGAGTTCGGATAAAAATCCCGAACGTGGATTAAAGCGACTTGGCTACAGCGCGCTGTTACTTCGAGATTCGTCGAGAGAAAATTTGCCAACCACGTCGGCCCCTACCGACGCGAGCCAATTTGAGCCAGGCAGTTCGGTGTCTGTTTCCGGTCGACGAAAGGGGCGCGGCACTCCACAGCCTGGTTCAGGCTTGGTCCAACGTCTAAATGCGGAGCCCGCACCCGATCTGCGATGGAACATTGATACACAAGTGGTAGATACGATCCTGAATGACGAAACTGATCCTCTCAGTAAAAGCCTCGAGTCGACGATCGGCCATTTGCGCACCGGCCGTACATCCGCGGTCAATTGGCACCCCCATAGTGATGGGTTGTGGTCTGCAGACTTGAATGGAGTGCCCGGAAGTAGGGGACGTGGAGCGTACAGATTGATGCTCAGACATCAGGGAGGGCTTAACTACAAAGTCGAGGGCGTGCGGAATCCTCACTAGATTCGTTGCAGCAATGGGCGCGCGGGCTTCCTGCCCGCCCCCTGCTCACCGCTTGTTCAATCCCCGAGCCAACCGATCCCCACCCAACTGAATCACCGCCACCAACACCACCAGCAACACAATCACCGTCAGCATGATCTGGCTATCAAAGCGCTGATACCCGTACCGATAAGCAATGTCCCCCAGCCCGCCGGCACCAATCGCCCCGGCCATGGCCGACGAGTTGATCATCGTCACCAGGGTAATCGTGAAACCACCGACAATCCCCGGCAGCGCCTCAGGCAGCAACACATGCCAAACGATATGCCAACGCCGGCATCCCATCGCCTGTGCTGCCTCGATCAAGCCGAAATCCACTTCACGCAAGCTTACTTCCGCGATACGCGCAAAGAACGGCGTGGCGGCAATGGTCAGCGGCACCACGGCGGCCCAGACGCCGTAAGTGGTGCCCACGATCAACCGTGTGAAAGGAATCAACGCCACCATCAATATCAAGAATGGAATCGAGCGGAACAGGTTCACGAACGCGCCCAATGCGCGGTTCAGCGCCGGTGCTTCGTAGATCCCGCCCTTGGAGCTGGTGACCAGGATCACCGCCAGAGGAATCCCCGCCAGGAGCGCGATCAACGACGACACGCCCACCATCAAGAACGTGTCGATAAAACCCTGCAGCAAGCGATCAAACCACATAACCCAGCACCTCCACCTGTTGTGCCCACTGAGCGGCGCGCTGGCGCAGTTCTTCGGCGCCGACCGACGAGCCGGCCACCGCCAGCAGCAATTGCCCTAGCGCATGGCCCTGAATCCGTTCCACGCCGCCTTGCAGCAAGCGCACACGACCACCGAGGGCGTTGAACAGCGCGGCCAGATCCGGTTCGTCGCTTGCGCTGCCGGTGAATTGCAGGCGCAGCACCACCGCGTCATCCGAAGACTGAGGCTGTGGGCGCAAACGACTTTGCAGTTCTTCCGGCAACGCGTGTTGCAACGGTGCGAGCAAGGTTTTGCTGACTTCATGCTGCGGGTTGCCGAAGACTTCCCAGACCGGGCCTTGCTCGACGATGCGGCCGTGCTCCAGCACCACGACGCGGTCGCAGATATCGCGGATCACGGCCATCTCGTGAGTGATCAGCACGATGGTCAAACCCAGGCGCTGATTGATCTCGCGCAGCAGGCCGAGGATCGATTGCGTGGTCTCCGGGTCAAGTGCGGACGTGGCTTCGTCGCACAGCAGAATCGCCGGGTCATGCACCAGCGCGCGAGCAATGCCGACGCGCTGTTTCTGCCCACCGGACAACTGCGCCGGGTACGCCTTGTGTTTCTCTTGCAGGCCGACCAGTTCAAGCAGTTCACGCACCTTTTGCTCGCGTTTCTCCTTGGGCACACCGGCGACTTTCAGCGGCAACTCGACGTTCTGCCAAACCGTCTTGGCCGACATCAGGTTGAAGTGCTGGAAGATCATGCCGATCCGACGACGCAGCGTGACCAAACGGTCTTCGTCGAACTCGCCGATGTCCATTTGATCGATCAGCACGCGGCCCGTGCTCGGTTGTTCGAGGCGGTTGATGGTGCGGATCAGCGACGACTTGCCGGCGCCGCTGCGGCCGATGATGCCGAACACTTCACCGCGCTGGATCGCCAGGTCGATGCCGTGCAGCGCGGCCACCGGACCTTGCTGACCGTTGTAGGTTTTGCCCAGGCCGATGAAGCGCACGTGAGCACGGTTCAGGTCCGGGTGCAGTTCGGTCTGTTCGGCTTTCTGAGGCTCTGGAATTTCCAGTCGCCGTTGGATAGCGGCCGTCATGTTCAGCTTTCCCAACCGGCTTGATAGAGCTTGCCGTGAGCCTTGTCCAGGGCGGCGCGAACGGCGGGCGAATGCTGGTAGATGTCGACGAATTTGATCAGGCGCGGGTCGGTTTTGCTTTTTGGCTGGATCACGAACTGGATCACGTATTCCTTGTGATCGAGGCCGTCGAACAGCAGGGCCGAGCCCGCATCGAAGGTTTTCGACAAGCGAATGTAGGCCGGGTAGCCCTGGACCAGATCGGCATCATCGTAGGCGCGTACCAGTTGCACGGCTTCGACCTGAAGAATCTTGATTTTCTTCGGGTTGGCGATGATGTCTTCTTCGGTGGCCTTGTAGCCGACACCCGGTTTGAGCGTGATCAGGCCAGCCTTGGCCAGTAGTTGCAGGCCGCGCCCGCTGTTGATCGGGTCGTTGGCGATGGCGACGCTGGCGCCTTCCGGCAGCTCGTCGAAGCTTTTGTATTTTTTCGAGTAGAGGCCGACGTTGTTGATGATCCCCGGCGCGAACGGCACCAGGTCAAAACCGGAGGCGGCCTTGGCGTTTTCCAGGAACGGCACGTGCTGGAAGTAGTTCACGTCGATGTCGCCGGCGGCGAGGCTGACGTTGGGGGCGATCCAGTCGGTGAACTCCACGAGCTCGACTTTCAGACCTTGTTTGTTGGCTTCTTCGACGGCGGCTTCCAGGGGAATGGCGAACGCGGCGGTGGTGCCGACTTTCAGCGGCGCGTCGGCGGCGAAGGTGATGGAGCTGAAGAGGCCGATGGCCAGGGCCAGTGCTTTGACTGGGTGAGAGAGGTAGGTCTTTTTCATCATGAGTTTTCCAGTCAGGGCATTAAATTTTGGGTGTCTGTTCGGGCCCCATCGCGGGCAAGCCCGCTCCCACAGGGATTGTGTGAACACCCGAGAACACTTTGGGAGCGGGCTTGCCCGCGAAGCTTTTAGCGTCGGTAAGCCGAACCGGTATGTTGCTCAGCCAGATGCGCCTCACCGTGAAACAGCTTTTCCCGCAAGCTGCCGCTGTCATAAGCCGTCTTGTACGACCCACGTCGTTGCAACTCCGGAATCACCAGTTCTATGAAATCCACATAGCTTTCCGGCGTGACAATTCGCGTCAGGTTGAAGCCATCCAGCCCGGTCTCGGCGATCCACGATTCCAGCTCATCGGCCACTTGCTCCGGTGATCCCACCACGGTGATGTAGCGGCCGCCGAGGGCGTGTTGTTCGAGCAATTTGCGGCGAGTCCAGTCGTTGTTTTGCAGGTTCTTGGTGGCCGACTGAATCGCGTTGCTCTTCACGTACTGGATCGGTTCGTCGATGGCGTACTCGGAGAAATCGATGCCGGTCGACGCCGAGAAATGCGCCACGCCGGCCTCGGCACTGGCGTAGCTCAGGTACTCGGCATGCTTGGCCCAGGCCAGTTCTTCTGTGGCGCCGACAATCACGTTCAACCCCATGAACACTTTGATGTCCTCCGGGTTGCGCCCGGCCTCGACGGCGCTGGCGCGGACCTTGTCGACCTGAACCTTGGTCGACGGTTTGTTCTGGCCGCTGATGAACACGCACTCGGCGTGGCGCCCGGCGAACAGCAAGCCGCGGTCCGAACTGCCGGCCTGGAACAGCACCGGCGTACGCTGCGGCGACGGTTCGCAGAGGTGATAACCCTCGACCTGATAGAACTCGCCCTTGTGCTCGACCTTGTGCACTTTGTCCGGCTGCGCGTAGATCCGTTGCTGCGGATCGTTGAGCACTGCGCCGTTTTCCCAACTGCCTTCCCAGAGTTTGTAGAGCACTTCGAGGTATTCGTCGGCCTGGTCGTAACGCCGGTCGTGTTCCACCTGTTCGCTCAAGCCCATGGCCTTGGCGGCGCTGTCGAGGTAACCGGTGACGATGTTCCAGCCGACCCGACCACGGCTCAAATGATCGAGTGACGACATGCGTCGGGCGAACAGATAGGGCGGTTCGTAAGTCAGGTTGGCGGTCAGCCCGAAACCGAGGTTTTTGGTGACGGCGGCCATCGCCGAGACCAGCAGCAACGGATCGTTCACCGGCAACTGGATCGACTCTTTCAGCGGCACGTCCACCGAGTTCTGGTAGACGTCGTACACGCCGACGATGTCGGCGATGAACAAACCGTCGAACAACCCGCGCTCCAGCAATTGTGCGAGCTCGGTCCAGTATTCGATGGTTTTGTATTGGGTGGAGGTGTCCCGTGGATGCGTCCACAAGCCATGGTTGATGTGCCCGATGCAGTTCATGTTGAACGCGTTGAGCAGGATCTTCTTCTTGGCGTCGGCCATCAGATGGTCCCCCGCAACGGCGGGTTTTCATCGTTGAGGTAATAGTTGCCCACGGCGTGATACTTCCAGCGTACCGGGTCGTGCAGCGTGTGCACCCGAGCGTTGCGCCAGTGGCGATCCAGTCCGTGTTCGATCAGGGTTGCCTGGCTGCCGGCCAGTTCAAACAGCGTGCTGCCGGCGGCGAGGGAGATTTCGGTGCTGATGGCGCGGGCTTCAGCAACGGCAATCGACGCCGCGGCGACGGTCTCGGCGTTGGTCTCGGCCTGGGCCTTGTCGAGGAATTCGCCGGAGCGTTCCAGCAAGGCTTCGGCGGCGTGCAGGCGGATACTCAGGTGGCCAAAACTCTTGATGGTCAGCGGGTCGTCGATGGCTTTTTCGTGCGTGGCGTCGATCCATGGCCGGGTTTTGGTCCGCACAAAATGCAGCGCATCTTCATAGGCGGCGCGGGCGATGCCGGTGTCGATGGCGGCATGAAGAATCTGCGCCAACGGGCCGACGGTCGTCGGACGTTCGAAGGCGCTTTGAAACGGGATCACGTCTTCGGCGGCGACGTAGACGTCTTCGAAGACCACCGAACCGCTACCGGTGGTGCGCTGGCCGAAGCCGCTCCAGTCATCGATGACGGTCAGGCCTTTGCTGTCGCGCGGGACGAATGCGAGTTGCTGCACGCCGTTTTCATCCACCACCGACGTCGGGATGCGTTGCGCGTAGATCGCACCCGTGGCGTAGAACTTGCGGCCGTTGATGCGATAGCCGTCACCGTCGCGGCTCAGGCTGGTAACACGGTCGTGAGCGGTTTTTGTACCGAGTTCGGCGAGGGCATTGCCGAAGCGCTGGCCGGCCAGCACTTCGGCGTAGAGGCGTTTTTTCTGCTCTTCACTGCCATTCACGCGCAGCACTTCGAGGGCATAAAAATGGTTCTGCGGAATTTGTCCGAGGGAGCCGTCAGCCTGGGCGATCAAGGCAATCACCTTGGCCAGCGTGACGTTGGAAACGCCGGCACCGCCATACGCCTTCGGCACGCTGATACCCCACAGGCCCGAGCGCGAAAACACTTCCAGTTCGGGGTGCGGCAAACGGCGTTCGCGGTCGCGCACGGCGCTGTCGCGCTTGAAGTCTTCAGCCAGATCAGTGGCGACAATCAAGGCTTGCTCATCGCTGGTGATGACCGCGACGTGGTGAGAAAGAGTCATGTGCTTCTCCAGAGGTCTGGTCGTTAAATCCAGGAGTGGCGAGCCGGCAGCGTGCCGTTGAGGTGATAAGCGCCGACGGCGTGATATTTCCAGCGCACCGGGTCGTGCAGGGTGTGCACGCGGGCGTTGCGCCAGTGGCGGTCGAGGTTGAATTCGGCGAGGGTGGCGCGGCTGCCGGCCAGTTCGAAGAGCTTTTCGCTGGCCAGCAGCGAGACCTCGGTGGTCAGCACCTTGGCTTCGGCCACGGCAATCGAAGCGCGGGCGGCGGACTCGGCGGTGAGCGGCGCGGCGTTGACCTGATCGAGCACTTGCCCGGCCTTGCGCAGCAGCGCTTCGGCGGCGTGCAGCTCGATTTTCAGCTTGCCGATATCAGCAATCACGTACAGGTCATCGCTGGCGCGTTCGACGTTGGCGTCGATCCACGGCCGTGCGCGGGTTTTCACGAATTCGATGGCATCATCGATGGCGCCGCGAGCGATGCCGGCGTCGATGGCCGCTTGAATCAGTTGCGAAACGGCGCCCTGGATATTCGGCGTGTCGTTGATCTTCCAGTTATCCACCACCAGCTCGGCGTCGACCCGCACGTTGTTGAGCAAAATGGTGCCGCTGGCGGTGGTGCGCTGGCCGAAACCGGACCAGTCATCGACGATGCGCAAACCCGGCGTGCCACGACGGACGAAGGCCAGCACTTGCTTGCCGTCGTCATTCAGCGCCTTGACCGCGACCCAGTGGGCGAACAGGGCGCCGGTGGAATAGAACTTCTGTCCGCTAATGACAAAGCCGTCGCCGTCGGCGGTGATCCGTGCCTTGAGTTCCAGGGTGTTTTTGGTGCCGCGTTCTGGGCCCGCGTTACCGATGCGCCAGCCTTCCAGCACGCTTTTGAACAGCTGCTTTTTCTGCGCTTCGGTGGCGCTGCCGAGCACCAGGTTGAGAATGCCGAACTGGTTCTGCGGGATTTGTCCCAGCGCCGGGTCAGCTGCGGAAATGATCGCGAACACCTCGGCCAGTGTGACGAACGAAACCTGTGGACCGCCGTATTCGCGCGGGATGGCAATGCTGCCCAGGCCGCTACGGGTGAACTGTTCGATTTCCGACCAGGGCAACTTGCGCTGCTGGTCGCGTCTGGCCGCTTGCAGGCGGGCGACATGCGCCAGCTCGTGGGCGGCCTTGATGGCTTGAGCGTCGTTGCGCAAGACCTGCGCGGGCAACAACAACGGGGCGACATCCAGATCACTCTGAATGGTTGCTTCTGCCAGACTGGACATCAGTGCCGCTCCTTGGCTGCACGCAATGCCCTGGCGATGTGCACTGGGGTGATTGTGTTCCGGACCATACCTACCTCACATCTCATGGAACGCCGCGAGAGTTGCGGCGAAGTAAAAACAAGAATGTCCGGTGGTCCGGTGCATATACCCTAAGCGTGTATAAAAAATTAATAAACTAACTTTTAGGAATATGGATAGAAGTGTGTCGTGAGCAACTGTACGCAGGGCAACACTTTGTTTTTGTAGCAACAGATACAGCCTGTGTACTTACCGTAGGAGCGAAGCTTGCTCGCGAAGAACGATAACGCGGTGTGTCAGAACTGACGCCTACGCGAGCAAGTCGGATCGCCGCACCGTTCGCTTCTACAGTGAACGCACAACGTTCAGTGTTTTCGGGGTTCTGCGGCCATGAGCGTTTCTTTTCGCCGGACCGTTGAATAGGGATTCACACACCCGATTTTCAGCGTACGCGCCGGTGCCCAGCGGGAATTGTTACCCACCCGGTCGAGGATGCAGTAAGTCACTTCCAGTCGAAGATCTTCGCCCGCTTCGAGAATGATGGCTGGCGGCACCCAGACCTGAATCGGCTCGCCCACGTCGCTTACCTTGAGCCGTGGCAGGTCCATGCGCACATCGCCCCAGCGCAGGGTGATTTCATCGTCGGCGGCCATGTTCAGGTACGGCTCGATGGTCAAGGGAACGCCACGCTTGATCTGGTGCGGGTTGACGCCCTGACGGCGAATGGTTTCGGGAATGCTCACTGGCGCGAGGTGCTGGTTTTCGTCACCACACAGTGCCGATGGCTGGCCACCCGGGCAGTCGAGCTTGACCTGTACACGGGTTGCCGGTGACAGCGCAGGCCCATGGCCGACCTGCATGAGCCGATAGTGAAGGCGCGAGGAGCCGTTGGCGATGAAGCTTTCCGGCACTCGCAGACTGATCGCTTTTCCGACGTCTTCGGTATTCAGCACCCTGGAAGCCACGTAGCAGTTGTCCCAGAACAGCTCGATCAAGTCGCCTTCATCCATGCCGGGGTAAGGGGCGACGTCGATCAGCAGATGAGCTGCCGAGGTGATGTTGATGCCGCTCTTGTGTGATTGCGCCACGGTCGGCGCCGCAAGTTCGGGTTTGTTCGAAGTGTTTTTCATGGGTTTCTCCTTGAAGTCTTGCAGCGAAGTCCGTTTCTGAAAGAGCTGAATTGCCGAGTAACAAACGGCTCATTACTTTCATATGAAAACAATGATTGGTCATGAATGATTAGATCGGCTGGCGACTAGATAAGAGTGCGCATGAATAACTGTCAATAGAATGAGTTAGTTGGGCAGTGAATCTGATGTTATTCAGAAAACTCCTACACATGCGGGTTAGGAAGCTCCATGGGTTTGTCGAACATGGCCACGGAATCAGCGGGTTTTGAATGCTCAAGGCTGCAGACTACTCGCACGTGAACATTTCGTGGACTTTAGGCGAGGTTGTTCCGTGGCGGGACATATATATGTACCGCATGCGAATATTCAAAGAGGGCTAAATTATATGAGTGTGCTTGAGGGGGGATATGGCGGCGAGATGTAACTTCCGTCCGTGGAAGTTAGATTTTATTGCTGTGGATTAGTTGTGGGCGTTATTCAGAAACTTGCTGAGGAACTGCTTCGTACGTTCTTCTTTAGGATTGGCAAACAACGCCTTGGCTTCGCCTTGTTCGACGATCACACCCTTGTCGAAAAACACCACGCGGTTGGCCACGTCACGGGCAAAACCCATTTCGTGAGTGACGATGACCATGGTGCGTTTCTCCTCGGCCAGGCTGCGGATAGTCGCCAGCACTTCACCCACCAGCTCCGGATCGAGCGCTGAGGTGGGTTCATCGAACAGGATCACTTCCGGCTCCATCGCCAGCGCGCGGGCAATCGCCACCCGCTGTTGCTGCCCACCGGAAAGGCGTCGCGGGTAAGCATCTTCCTTGCCCGCCAGGCCAACCCTGGCCAACAGCTTTTTACCCAGGGCAACGGCGTCGGCGTGCGGGATCTTCTTCACGATGATCGGGCCTTCGATGACGTTTTCCAGGGCGGTGCGATGGGGGAACAGGTTGAAGTTCTGGAACACGAAGCCGACGTGCTGACGCAGGCGCCGCACCAGGTTCTGCTGCTGGTTCAGTGGACGGCTGCCATCGATTTCGATGTCACCGACCTTGATCCGGCCACTGGTGGGTTCTTCCAGGAAGTTCAGGCAACGCAGGAACGTGGTTTTACCCGAGCCGCTCGGCCCGATGATCGCCACGACCTCGCCTTCCTTCACTTCCAGATCGATGCCGTTGAGCACGACTTGACCCTTGAACTGCTTTGTCAGTTTTTCCACGACAATCATGGGGTCAGGACTCCTGGTCGTGCCGATTGACCCGCTCTTCCAACTTGTTCTGCAGGTGCGACAGCACCGTGGCCAGAATCCAGTAGATCAGCGCGGCGGCAAGATACATGGTGAAAATTTCGAAGGTACGCGCGGTAATCAGCTGCGCCTGGCGGAACAGTTCCGGCACCTGAATGGTGGCGGCCAGCGCCGTGTCCTTGACCAGCGAGATGAAGCTGTTGCCCAGTGGTGGCAGCGCCGTGCGCATCGCCTGCGGCAGGATGGCCCGGCGCAGGGTCTGCGCGCGGGTCATGCCGATACTCGCGGCGGCTTCCCACTGGCCGCGCTCGATGGAGCTGATCGCGGAACGCAGGATTTCGCAGGCGTAGGCCGCCATGTTCAGCGAGAAGCCGATCAGGGCCGCCGGCAGCGGATCCAGTTCGATGCCCAATTGCGGCAAGCCGTAATAGATCACGAACAGTTGCACCAGCAACGGCGTGCCGCGAAAGAACGACACGTAGATGCGGGCAAGCCAGCTCACCAGTTTGAAGCGCGACAGGCGCATCAACGCCAGGCCAAAGCCCATCACCAGGCCGAAGAACATTCCGCCCAGACTGAGGATTACCGTGTAGTACGCGCCCTTCAGCAGGAAGGGCGCGGAGTCCAGCGCAAGTTGGAAAGCTTCTTCCATTATTGAGTGACGTCAGCGCTGAAGTATTTTTCCGAAAGCTTTTTCAGCGTGCCATCGGAGCGCAGCTTGTCGATGGCCTTGTTCACCGCTGCCAGCAGCTCAGGCTCGCCTTTGCGCAGGGCAACACCGGCTTCCTGGCGGGAGAATGCTTCGCCGGCAGCGGAGGTGTCCTTGGCTTTCTTGGCGTATTCCAGTGCGGCGAGGCGGTCGATCAGAATGGCGTCGATACGGCCTACGCGCAGATCCTGGAACTTGGTCGGATCATCTTCGTATGTGCGGATGTCTGCCTTCGGTACGTTTTCTTTCACCCACTGCTCGTAGTTGGTGCCCAGACCGACACCTACTTTCTTGCCGGCCAGGTCGGCGGCGGTCTTGATGGTGTCTTTGTTCTTGGTCAGGGTCAGCGCCTGAATCCCGGAAACGGTGTACGGCTCGGAGAAGTCATACTTCTTCTTGCGCTCTTCGGAGATGGTCACCTGGTTGATGACCGCGTCCAGACGCTTGGATTCCAGCGCCGCGAGGATGCCGTCCCATTTGGTCGGTTGCAGTTTGACCTTCACGCCCAGCTCTTTGGCCAGGGCTTCGGAGAACTCGACTTCGAAGCCGGCCAGTTTGCCGTCGGCGTCGACGAAACTGAACGGTGGGTAAGTGCCTTCCAGGCCGACGTTGATCACGCCTGCATCCTTGATTTTTTGCAGCTGCTCACCGGCAACCGCTTGCCCCAGCAGGCCGGCGCTCAGCGCCAGACCCAGCGAACCCACCAGCAGATTTCGACGTAGTGCGGAAAAATTCATGACAAGCCCCTGTGTTTTCTTATGAAGACGCTTTTAGGAATGTTGGCAAAATCGGGATTTGGACGACTGCGATATCCTGCCCTAAAGCAGCGTATGCGTCTCGCTGCAAATTCGCCTGCGGCGTGACTATATGACGACGCTTTTAGATAGGAAAATAATAAATACGATCTTTGTTATTCTTAAATGGAATATACAATCGACTCGGTCCCCTGTGGCGAGGGGGTTTACCCCCCGTTGGGTCGCGCAGCGACCCCTGCGTCCGTCAGCCATCCGTGCCAGCTGCTTTACGACGGCTGCGCAGCCCAGCGGGAGCAAGCTCCCTCGCCACAAAAGCCCTTCAGCCAGTCAGTGAGTCCTTGTAGGCAAACAACGCCGGCGCCCCGCCGGTGTGCAGGAAGATGATCGGCCCTTCATCAAAACGCTGACGACCAATTCCGTCGAGCAAACCGGCCATGGCCTTGCCGGTATACACCGGGTCCAGCAGCAAACCTTCCTGACTCGCCACCAGCTTCACCGCCGACAGCGTCCCGGCATTCGGCTCGCCATAACGCGGAGCAAAATATTCGTCCCACAACTCGACCTTGAAGCTGTCCGGCAGGCTCACGTCCAACAACGCCGCGGTACGCTCGACCAATCCCTGTACCTTGGGCCGCTGATCTTCATCGCTGCGGGACACCGTCACGCCAATCACTGGCAAATCCGGCAGTGCTTCGCTCAACGCGAGTGCCAGGCCGCTGTGAGTGCCGGCGCTGCCGGAGGCCAACACCACCGCAGCGAACGTCAGGCCGGTGTCCTTGATCTGCTCGGCCAGTTCCAGCCCGGCACGCACATAACCCAAAGCGCCCAATGCGTTCGAGCCACCGATCGGCACCAGATACGGTTTTTTGCCATTGCTGCGCAGGCGTGCGGCCAATGCTTCCAGTTGCTCGTCGGCGTTGTCGAGGTTTTCCACCAACTCGACCTTGGTATCGAACAGGTCGAGCAAAAGCCGATTGCCGTTGCCGACATAGTTGGCGTCGTCGGTGCCCAAAGGATTTTCCAGCAGCGCGACACAACCCAGGCCCAGTTTCGCTGCGAGAGCCGCTGTCTGGCGCACGTGGTTGGATTGCAGCGCGCCAGCGGTGATCAGCGTGTCGGCACCCTGGGCCAGTGCATCGGCGGCCAGGTATTCGAGCTTGCGCAGTTTGTTGCCGCCCATCGCCAGTGGCGTCAGGTCGTCGCGTTTGACGTACACGTCGCGGCCCAGCCAGGTCGACAGGCGTTCGAGTTTTTCCAGAGGGGTCGGGTGGCCGAGTAGATCGAGGCGGGCAAAACGGGCGAGCTGTTGTTTGATCATGGGTCCGTACTGGCGGTGGGAGATGACAGGACTATAGGCACGGCTATAAGTGTGGGCAACCGGCAAGGTGACTTATAGCCAAACGTGCTGAGCACAGCACAATCGGTTCTTAATTCGGCTTCCAGACCTTGCCGTAAAGTAATCGCCGTCAGCGCGGCCAGACAGTCCGGCCGCCCGTGTGGAGTTTTTACCGTGAGCGAGCGTTCCAGCCATTGGCAATTGCAGACCATCGTCAGCCAGCTGCGCACGGCGCGTGCGCAGTGGCGTGCCCAAAATGGCCGTGCCAGCACCGAGCAGGGTGGGCGCGAATTGCCTTCGCGAGCGGCCATGGCGGAGATTCTTGAAGCTCTCTGCGGGGCGTTGTTCCCGATGCGCCTGGGACCTGTGGATTTGCGCGAAGAAAGTGAAGACTTCTACGTCGGTCACACCCTCGATGTGGCACTGAATGCACTGCTGGCGCAGGCACGACTCGAATTGCACTACGCCGCACGCCACAGTCAGCAGGCGGAGGCGGACATCGAGGCAAAAACCATCCAGATCATTCAGGATTTCGCACTCGCCTTGCCGGGACTGCGCAGTTTGTTGGATAGCGACGTGCTGGCGGCCTATCACGGTGACCCGGCGGCTCGCAGCGTCGATGAAGTGTTGCTGTGCTATCCGGGGATTCTGGCGGTGATTCACCATCGTCTTGCACACCATTTGTATCGCGCCGGGTTGCCGTTGCTGGCGCGGATCAGTTCGGAAATTGCCCACTCGGCGACCGGTATCGACATCCACCCGGGCGCGCAAATCGGTCGCAGCTTCTTCATCGACCACGGGACGGGCGTGGTGATCGGCGAGACCGCGATCATCGGCGAACGCGTGCGGATTTATCAGGCAGTGACTCTGGGCGCCAAGCGCTTCCCGTCGGATGAAGACGGCCAGTTGCAGAAGGGCCATCCGCGGCATCCGATTGTCGAGGATGATGTGGTGATCTATGCCGGCGCGACGATTCTGGGGCGGATCACCATCGGCAAGGGCTCGACCATTGGCGGCAACGTCTGGCTGACCCGCAGCGTGCCAGCGGGGTGCAACCTGACCCAGGCGAATCTTCAGCATGATGATGGGACGCAGAAGTAAGTCTCGAGATCTCTAGTGGTCTTGCTGACGCTATCGCGGGCAAGCCACGCTCCCACAGGTTTTGTGTCGAACCTGAATTTTGTGAACGACATAAAACCTGTGGGAGCGTGGCTTGCCCGCGATTGTTTTCAAGCCGAACCCGGAAAATGGCATTTCCTTAATTTCCCTCTGAACGAATCCCCCAAACCCCACGTCATACCCATCCTTGAGCTAGCGTACACAAACAAGCTTTTGTGGCGAGGAAGCTTGCTCCCGCTCGGTTGCGAAGCAGCCGCATCCCCGGCTAAAACCGGGGTGCCGCTTCGCGACATAACGGGGGCAAGCCCCCTCGCCACAGGGTACCGCCGAGCCCTGCGATTAGTCCTTAGCACCCTATTCATGTTTAACTTGAACGCTCATTCAAGTTAAACCACCGGTTTGCTGCCCGTTCACAACAGGAGGCTTGCCCTTGCCGAGTCCGTTACTGATTGCCCGGTTTCACCCCCTTGAGGCGCACCTTTCATGAGTGCACCGTCCACCCCCGCCAGCGGCCAGGTCCGCATGAATCCGCCGGTGTTCTACTTCGCGGCGACCTTCATCCTGCTCTTCGGCATCGTCGTCATCGCCATGCCTGAACAGGCCGGCGCCTGGCTGCTGCAAGCGCAAAACTGGGCGGCCAACACGGTCGGCTGGTACTACATGCTCGCGATGACCCTGTATCTGGTCTTCGTGGTGGTCACCGCCTTGTCCGGCTACGGCAAGATCAAGCTCGGTGCCGACCACGACGAGCCCGAATTCAGTTACCTGTCCTGGGCCGGCATGCTGTTCGCCGCCGGGATCAGCATCACGCTGTTCTTCTTTTGCGTGTCCGAACCGCTGACGCACCTGTCGCAACCGCCGCAAGGCGAGGCCGGCACGGCGGACGCGGCGCGCCAGGCAATGCAGATTCTGTTTCTGCACTGGGGCCTGCACGGCTGGGGTGTGTTTGCCTTCGTCGGCATGGCACTCGCCTATTTCGCCTACCGCCACAATCTGCCGCTGGCCTTGCGTTCGGCGCTGTATCCGCTGATCGGCAAACGCATCAACGGCCCAATCGGATACGCGGTGGACGGCTTCGGCATCATCGCCACGGTGTTCGGCCTCGGTGCCGACATGGGCTTCGGCGTGTTGCACCTCAACTCGGGGCTCGACTACCTGTTCGGCGTCGCGCACACCCAGTGGATTCAGGTCGGCCTGATCACGCTGATGATGGGAGCGGCGATCATCGTCGCGGTGTCCGGCGTCGATAAGGGCGTGCGGGTGATGTCCGACATCAACATGCTGCTGGCCTGTGCGCTGCTGCTGTTCGTGTTGTTCGCCGGCCCGACGCAGCACTTGCTCAACACCCTGATCCAGAACATCGGTGACTACCTCGGCGCGTTGCCGATGAAAAGTTTCGACCTCTACGCCTACGACAAACCCAGCGACTGGCTGGGCGGCTGGACAGTGTTCTATTGGGCCTGGTGGATTGCATGGTCGCCGTTCGTGGGCCTGTTCATCGCCCGGATCTCCCGTGGCCGGACCATCCGCGAATTCGTCTTCGGCGTGCTGTTGATCCCGCTCGGTTTCACCCTGGCGTGGATGTCGATCTTCGGCAACAGCGCCATCGATCAGGTGCTCAATCACGGCATGAGCGCCCTCGGCATGTCGGCCATCGACAACCCCTCAATGACCCTCTACCTGCTGCTGGAAACCTACCCGTGGAGCAAAACCGTGATTGCGGTCACGGTGTTCATCAGCTTCGTGTTCTTCGTCACCTCGGCCGATTCCGGCACCGTGGTGCTGTCGACGCTCTCCGCCAAGGGCGGCAACCCGGATGAAGACGGGCCGAAATGGCTGCGGGTGTTCTGGGGCGCGATGACCGCGCTGGTGACCAGTGCGCTGCTGTTTTCCGGCAGCATCGATGCGCTGAAGTCGGCAGTGGTGCTGACCTCTTTACCGTTCTCGATGATTTTGCTGCTGATGATGTGGGGACTGCACAAGGCGTTTTATCTGGAGTCGCAAAAGCAGATCGCGCAGTTGCATTCCCTGGCGCCTGTGTCCGGTTCCAGGCGTGGCGGATGGCGTCAACGCTTGAGTCAGGCGGTGCATTTCCCGTCGCGGGATGAGGTCTATCGCTTCCTCGACACGACGGTGCGCCCGGCGATTGAAGAAGTCACCGCGGTGTTCGTCGAGAAGGGCTTGAATGTGGTCACTCAGCCCGATCCGGCGAACGACAGCGTCAGCCTGGAAATCGGTCACGGCGAGCAGCATCCGTTCATCTATCAGGTGCAGATGCGTGGTTACTTTACGCCGTCCTTCGCCCGTGGCGGCATGGGTTCCAAGGAGCTCAACAATCGCCGTTATTATCGGGCCGAAGTGCATTTGAGCGAGGGCAGTCAGGACTACGATCTGGTGGGCTACACCAAGGAGCAGGTCATCAACGACATCCTCGATCAGTACGAGCGGCACATGCAGTTTTTGCATTTGGTGCGTTGACCGGCAACCGGTGGCGCTCAGGTCTCGCTGCTCATCACCATGAACAGCACCAGCGCCGCCACCGGTATACCAAACACCACGCTGCCGACCACCAGCTCCGTCGTCACGGACTGGCCGGCAGTGACCACGCCGATGGCACCGTTGATCATCGTCAGGGCCAGCCACAGGATGATGAAACTGTAGGTCAGGGTCTGCCGACCGAAGCCGATTTTCTCGCCGATGAACAGCATCAGCGCCAGGAGGACCAGGCCGAAGAAGATGATGATGGTGGTGTGCATGGTGTGTTCCTCCCTTCAGATGTGCTTCGCCTGTAAAGCCGCCTTCGCGGGCAAGCCCGCTCCCACATAGTGCTCTGTAGTACAAAAATTTTGTGTTCAATCGAGATCGAATGTGGGAGCGGGCTTGCTCGCGAAGGGGGCATCTCGGTCTCCCTGCTCACCTTTGAGCATAGGCGTCGGTGCGCGCTCTGTGCTTAAACCAACCCGCCATTGACCCGCAGGATCTGCCCGTTGACCCACGCCGAATCCGGCCCGACGAGGAAGGACACAACGCGGGAGATATCCTCCGGCTGGGCCAGGCGTTCCAGCGGTGGCATCCTGGCGAAGGTTTGAATTTGCTCTTCGCTCTTGCCGTGAAGGAACAGATCGGTCGCCACCGGGCCGGGGGCGACGGCGTTGACGGTGATGTGGCGGCCGCGCATTTCCTTGGCGAACACCTGAGTCAGGGATTCCACCGCCGCTTTGCTGGCGATGTATACCGCGTAACCCGGCAAGTTCATACCGACGGTGCTGCTGGAAAAGTTGACGATCCGCCCGCCGCTGTTCAGGCGTGTCGCCGCTTCACGCAACGTGTTGAACGTGCCGCGAGCGTGGATGTTGAAGTTCTGGTCGAACAGCTCGTCAGTGTGTTGCGCCAGCGGCATCACTTTGAGAATGCCGGCGTTGTTGATCAACACATCGACTTTGCCCAGCTGCGTTTCGGTTTCATCGAACATCCGGCGTACGTCGTCGGCATTGGCCACGTCAGCCTTGATCGCTATGGCTTGATGGCCGGCCTGACGCAACTCGACAACCAGTCTGGATGCTTCGGAGGCGCTGCTGGCGTAGTTGATGGCGACGGCGAAACCTTCGCTGGCCAGTTGTCTGGCGATGACAGCGCCGATGCCGCGGGAGGCGCCGGTCACGATGGCAACTTTCGACGTTTGAGTCGTCATGGTGGTGAATCCTTTGAAGGTGTTGGTTGGGGTTGAAGCCAGATTCACATGTTTACTCAGGTCGATAAATGCACGAGAGTTGCCTTGACTGTTCAATAATCGCCAACAATCGAAGCCCCGGAGCGCAGCGTGGATCAAGTCAAGGCAATGAAGGTTTTCGTGCGGATCTACGAGCGCAGCAGCTTCACACTGGCTGCCGAAGACCTGAACCTGCCGCGAGCAACCCTGACCCACACGCTGAATCAGTTCGAAGCCTGGCTGGGCACGCGTTTACTGGAGCGCAGCACGCGCAAGGTGCGTCCAACACTGGATGGCGAGGCGTACTACCTGCGTTGTGTGCAGTTGCTGGCGGAGCTGGAAGAAGCCGAACTGGCCTTTCGCAGCGTGGCGCCGAAGGGACGATTGCGCGTGGATTTGCATGGCACGCTGGCCAGGCATTTCGTGATCCCTGCGTTGCCGCAGTTCATGGCCCGTTACCCGGATATCGAACTGTCCATCAGCGAGGCGGACCGTCTCGTCGACCTGATTGCCGAAGGTGTCGACTGCGTACTGCGCGCAGGCACCCTCGGCGACTCGGCGTTGATCGGCAAACGTGTGGCCAACCTGCGGCAGATCACCTGCGCCAGCCCTGCGTATCTGCGCAAATACGGTGAGCCGAAAACCCTCGAAGACCTGAAACACCATCGCGCGGTGAACTACGTCTCGCGCACCACGGCCAAGTTGTTTCCGTTCGAATTCATGGTCGATGGCGAGTTGAAGGAAGTGGCCATCGACGGCGCGATTTCGGCGTTCGGCGCGGAAATCTACGCCGCGTCGGCCATTGCCGGACTGGGTTTGATCCAGTGCCCGCATTACCGAATGGAATCGTTGATTGCACAGGGGGTGGTGCAGGAAATCCTGATCGACACCCCACCGCCGCCGATGCCGGTTTCAGTGCTGTATCCGCACAACCGACACATGTCGCCACGGGTTCGGGTGTTTGTGGATTGGTTGGGGGAGGTGTTTGCGGGGGCCGTTTGAAGGCGGGTGATAATTGCGAGAAAACCGGCGCTGAAGATGAAACTTGTGAAACGTTTCAGCATTTCCTCGAGTCCGAGGTTTATCGGCGTTTGTCTGGGCGTATGCTGGGCAACTTGCGAAGCAGTCGATACCAACTTCAAGACAGACAAGAGAGGATTCGATGACCTACACCGCTGCCGAAAACCGCTACGATTCCATCCCTTACCGCCGCGTCGGTCGCAGCGGTCTGGTGTTGCCGGCGTTGTCCCTGGGCCTGTGGCACAACTTCGGCGACAGCACACCGATCGACACCCAGCGTTCGTTGCTGCGCACGGCGTTCGATCTGGGGATCAACCACTTCGACCTGGCCAACAACTACGGCCCGCCGTACGGCAGTGCCGAAATCAATTTCGGCCGTTTGCTGCGCGAAGACTTCAAGCAGTATCGCGATGAGCTGATCATTTCCAGCAAGGCCGGTTGGGACATGTGGCCCGGTCCTTATGGGCAGGGCGGCGGTTCGCGCAAATACGTGCTCGCCAGTCTTGATCAGAGCCTGCAGCGCCTGGGCCTGGATTATGTGGATATTTTCTATTCGCACCGCTTCGATCCGGACACTCCGCTGGAGGAAACCGCCAGCGCATTGGCTACGGCGGTGCAGCAGGGCAAGGCGTTGTACATCGGCATCTCGTCGTATTCCGGGGTGAAAACCCGTGAGATGGCGGCGCTGTTGAAAGAGTGGAAAGTGCCGTTGCTGATTCACCAGCCGGCCTACAACCTGCTCAATCGCTGGGTGGAAAAGGACCTGCTGGACGTCACCGACGAACTGGGCACCGGTGTGATTGCGTTCACGCCGTTGGCGCAGGGTTTGTTGACCGACAAATACCTCAACGGCATTCCGAAGGACGCGCGGGTCAATCGTCCGGGCGGCGGTTCCTTGCAGTCATCGCACCTGTCGGAGGCCAACATCGCCCATGTGCGCGGGCTCAACGAAATCGCCAAGCGTCGCGGTCAGAGCCTGGCGCAACTGGCGTTGGCCTGGACGCTGCGCGATCCGCGCGTGACCTCGGCGCTGATCGGTGCGAGCCGGCCGGAGCAGATCATCGAGAACGTTGGGGCGTTGAAGAATTTGAGCTTCAGTGGGGAGGAGTTGGCGGAGATTGACCGGTTCGCCCAAGAGGGCGGGATCAATCTTTGGGAGAAGCCTTCGACGGCTGAGTAAGCGCCAGGCGCCGGAGCCTCTGACGCCTGTTACATCGCTATCGCGGGCAAGCCCGCTCCCACAGGATTATCGGTTGGCCACAGAGTGTTGGTTCAACACATAAACCCTGTGGGAGCGGGCTTGCCCGCGATGGGGCCATCACGTTCAGTAAAGAAGCTGGCTGTTACCGAAAAAACGGCACATCCCCCAACACCGTCGCCCGCTGCATCACCCGCCGCGCCGGTCGGTAATCATCCACCGCGTAATGCTGCGTCACGCGGTTATCCCAGAACGCCACGTCATCCTTCTGCCAGCGCCAGCGAATGGTGAATTCGGGGCGTGTTGCATGGGCAAACAAAAACTTCAGGATCACCTCGCTCTCGGTTTCCGACAGCTCATTGATCTTCGCCGTGAAGCCTTCATTGACGAACAGCGAGCGGCGTCCGCTCACCGGGTGCGTGCGGATGACCGGGTGCGACAGCGGCGGATTTTTCCGGCGTGCCTCTTCCCACTGCGCCAGCGCCTCAGGCGTATTGCCGTAGCGTTCCAGCGGAAACGAGCGAGTGAAATCGTGGGTCGCCGTCAGCCCTTCAAGCAAACTCTTCATCGGCGCGGACAACGCTTCATACGCTGCAATGCCACTGGCCCACAACGTGTCGCCACCAAACTCCGGCAGCAACTTGGCGCTGAGCACCGCGCCCAGCGCCGGGGTCGGCAGGAAGGTCACGTCGGTGTGCCAGATGGCGTTGTCGCGTACGTCGGTGACGGCGGTGTCGAGGATCAGCACCTCCGGCTGTTCGGGCACATTCGGGTAGATCGGGTGAATGTGCAGATCGCCAAAATTGGCGGCGAAACGCGCCTGTTGCTGCGGCGTGATCGGTTGGTCGCGGAAGAACAGCACTTGATGCTTGAGCAGCGCCTGCTCGATGACATCGCGTTGTTCCAGATTTAGCGGCTGACTGATGTCGATGCCGTTGATTTGCGCGCCGAGCGCGGAGCTGAGGGGGACGATTGTCAGGTGGCTCATGGTCTTTCTCTTCAATCCGGGGTGCCGAGCTGTCGGCATGGTCAATGACAAGTCTTTAGTGAGCCTGGCCGTGCCACGGCACCAGTTTGCGCTGCAGGGCGCGCAGACCCATTTCCATGGCAAAGGCGATCAGCGCAATCACCAGAATCCCCAGCACCACCACATCGGTGACCAGGAACTGCGCGGCTGACTGGACCATGAAGCCCAAACCGCTGGTGGCGGCGATCAGTTCGGCGGCGACCAACGTCGACCAGCCCACACCCAGGCCAATGCGCACGCCAGTCAAAATATCCGGCAAGGCGCTCGGCAGAATCACATGGCGAATCAATTGCGCGCGGGTCGCACCCAGCGACTGCGCGGCGCGCAACTTGGCCGGGTCGACGGTGCGCACGCCGGTCGCGGTCGCGATGGCGATCGGGGCGAAAATCGCCAGGTAGATCAGCAAGACCTTCGACAATTCACCAATGCCGCACCAGATAACGATCAGCGGCAAATAGGCCAGTGGTGGAATCGGACGGTAGAACTCGATCAGTGGATCGAGAATGCCGCGCGCGATGCGGTTGGCACCGATCGCAATGCCGACCGGCACGGCGGTCAGCACGGCAAAACCGAGACCCAGACCGATGCGGCTAAGACTGGCGCCCAAGTGCTGCCACAGCGTCGAATCCATGTAGCCGCTGGTCACCAGCAGCCAGCCTTTTTGCAGCACGGCGGATGGCGGCGGCAGAAACAGAGGTTCGATCATTCCTGTGGCGGTAACGGCCCACCAAATAGCGACCAGCGCGACCAGGGTCAACACACTGATCCATCGGGTGCTCAAACTGCGACGGACAGGAATGACCGTCGCACCCGGTTTCACCGTCACGGCCGGAATTTCATAGCTGCTCATGCGCGCTCCTGCCGCGTGGCGGCGCTGCGTTGGGAGAACACTTTGGCGAGTACGTGTTCGCGGGTTTCGATAAAACGCGGGTCGGATTTGATCGACCGTGCGGACTCGCCGGCGGCGTAACGCTGACCGAAATCCAGGCTCAGGCGCTCGACGATTTGCCCGGGGTTTGGCGCCAGCAGAATCAGGTCCGTGGCGAGGAACACCGCTTCCTCGATGTCGTGGGTAATCAGGAACACCGGTTTGGCAGTGCGCTGCCACACTTGCAGCAGCAACTCCTGCATCTGTTCACGGGTGAAGGCGTCGAGGGCGCCGAAAGGTTCGTCCATCAGCAATACGCGAGGGTCGGCGGCGAGTGCGCGAGCGAGGCCGACACGTTGCTTCTGGCCGCCCGAGAGCTGCCAGATGCGGCGATGCTCGAAACCGGAAAGGTCCACCAGTGCGAGCATTTCCCGGGCGCGGATTTCGCGTTTGTCCCGGGAAACACCGGCCAGTTCCAGACCGAAACCCACGTTGGCCAGCACGTCCTGCCAAGGCAACAAGGCATCGTCCTGGAACACCACGCCACGTTCGGCGCTCGGGCCTTTGACGGGCACGCCATCGAGGGTGACGCGCCCGGCGCTGGGTTCGACGAAACCGGCAATCAGGTTCAACAGCGAAGTCTTGCCACTGCCGGACGGGCCGAGGGCGACCAGCAACTGCTGGGGCCCAAGACTCAGGGAAATATCCGCCAATACCGGTTCCGGGCTACCGGGGTACTGTGCGCTGATGCGCTCCAGCTGTAGCAAAGCCATCGCAAATAACTCCCGATCAGTTGGTGATGAACTTGGCGCTGACGTACGGCGCGTAGTCCGGCAGCACGGCCTCGACCTTGCCTTGCTCCTTGAGGAACACGGCGGTGTCGGTGATGGCTTTGGTGGTCGGCGCGCCGAGGGTAATCACCTGATCAGCTGCCAGCGGGAAGACGTTGCCTTGCAACAACAGCGGAATGTCGCTGGCCTTGGCACCGGACAGCTTCACCAGTTTGTCGACGTTGGATTGATTGGCGAGCCAGGCTTTCGGGTCCTTGCGGTAATCGGCGTAGGCGTCGAGGGTGACTTTGGCGAACGCGGTGACGATTTCCGGGTGTTTCTCGGCGAAGTCTTTGCGCACGATCCACGCATCAAAGGTCGGCGCGCCGAACTTGGCCAGTTCGCCGGAGGTGATCAGCACCTTGCCGTTTTCCTTGGCCACGCCGAGTGCCGGATCCCAAACGTAAGTGGCGTCGATGTCACCGCGTTTCCACGCAGCGATGATCGCCGGCGGGGCGAGGTTGAGGACGGTGACTTTCGATGGGTCGATGTTCCAGTGCTTCAGTGCGGCGAGCAGGCTGTAGTGACCGGTGGAAACGAACGGCACGGCGATTTTCTTGCCGATCAGGTCTTGTGGGGTCTTGATGCCGGAACCGTCGCGGGCGACCAGTGCTTCAGCGGCGCCGATCTGCGTGGCAATGAGGAAGGTTTCTACCGGGACTTTACGGGTGATTGCAGCCGTCAGGGGGCTGGAACCGAGGTAACCGATCTGCACGTCGCCGGACGCGATGGCAGCGATGATGTCGGCACCGTTGTCGAATTTGCGCCAGTCGATCTTGGCGTTGGTGGCTTTTTCGTACGCGCCGTCGGCCTGGGCGACTTTTGCCGGGTCCACGGTGGTCTGGTAGGCAACGGTCACGTCAGCCGCCTGGGCAAAGAAACTCGCTGCCGCCAAAGACGCGGCCGCCAGGAGGCGAAGAGGGAAATGCAGTTTCATTGAAAAGCTCCTTGTCAGGCGGACCGAGGGTCGGCGTGAAAAGGAGACTAAATGATATAAGAATCCGAAAATAAATAACTTTTTCGAATGAGCTTATGAGCGGAAAATTCTAAGCAGGACCGCGGCGCGGCCTTCGCGGGCAAGCCTCGCTCCTACGGTTTTGTGTCGGTCACACAATTGTGACTGACCCCGAACCTGTAGGAGCGAGGCTTGCCCGCGAAAAGGTCCGAAGGACCTTCAGAGGTTAGTTGCTGATCGCCAGAATGCTCGCCTGATACGACCCGACAAACACATCGAAATCGCCGACTTCGTTCTGTTCCAGCTCGACCTGTTCGGCCAGTGACGAACGCGCCCGGTCTTCAAATTTCGCCTGGTCTTCGCTTGAAAGCGGCTCGCTACGGAAATACTCCGCGTGGGCCTGGCTCTGACGCAGGGAGAACTGGCTGAAGCTTTCCTTGTGCTCGGCCATCGCCGCCAGCACCTGGGCCGATGGCGTCAGGGACGGGTCTTTGACCTTGGCCAGTTGCGCGTTCAGCGCCTTGCTGTGCGCATCGCCGCCATGGCTCTGATCGAGCAACGCCGCGAGAGGTGCAATCTTCTCCAGCAACTCGCCAGCCCACTCTTTCAAGTCAACCGGTTGACCGTCGCGCTGCAGTTGCAGGCCAGGGCGGCGACCTTCCTTGACCACGCTGAGGAAGTTCGAGGTCGCGTTGCCGCACGAATTATTGGTCAGCAGCGGGCTGTCGTTCAGCGCGCAGTACAGCAGGAACGCATCGAGGAAGCGTGATTCGGTGAGGTCGATGCCCATCGGTAAGAACGGGTTGATGTCCAGGCAACGCACTTCGACGTACTGAATGCCACGGGCCACCAGCGCCTGGATCGGCCGTTCGCCGGTGTAGGTCACGCGCTTCGGACGGATGTTGGAGTAGTACTCGTTTTCGATCTGCAGGATGTTGGTGTTGAGCTGAACCCACTCGCCGTCCTGATGCGTACCGATTTCAACGTACGGGGGATACGGCGTGGCCACGGCTTTGCGCAGGCTGTCGGTGTAGCTCGCCAGATCGTTGTAGCACGGCGTCAGACCGGCCTGGGCGTTGCTCTGGTAACCGAGGTCGCTCATGCGCAGGCTGGTAGCGTACGGGAGGTACAAAGTGTCCGGGTCCAGTTGTTCCAACTGGTGCGAACGACCGCGCAGGAAACCGGCGTCCAGCGCAGGCGAAGCACCGAACAGGTACATCAGCAGCCAGCTGTAGCGGCGGAAGTTGCGGATCAACGCGATGTAGGCCGACGACTGATAGTCGCGGTCAGTACCGACAAAGCCTTCCGCTTCCTTGAGCAGCGGCCAGAGTTTTTCCGGCAGGGAAAAGTTGTAGTGAATCCCGGCGATGCACTGCATGGTCTTGCCGTAGCGCAGGGCCAGCCCCTTGCGATAGACATACTTGAGCTTGCCGATGTTGGACGTGCCGTAATAGGCGATCGGGATATCTTCCTCGGCCGGCAACGGGCACGGCATCGACGGACTCCACAGGTACTCGTTGCCGAGCTTGCTGTAGGCAAAACGGTGAATCCTGTCCAGGCTCGCCAGGGTGTCGGCCGGGTCGGGCAGGGCGGGCGTGATGAATTCCAGCAGCGACTCGGAATAGTCGGTGGTGATTTGTTCGTTGGTCAGCGCGGAACCCAATTCTTCCGGGTGCGGCGTTTGCGCCAGGCGACCTTCGCCGGTCACGCGCAGGCATTCACGTTCGATGCCGTGAAGGCACTGTTCGAGCAGAGAGAGGTTAGCGCGCTCGCCGAGCAGAGCCAGGCGGCGGTTGAGAAGTTCGCTCAAGTTGGATTCCTTCACGCGTCAGTCGCCCCAATATGGGGGTGGGCAAGACGGTCTACAAGGGTGAAGTTGAAACTGGCGTTTTCGCCTGGTTTTTGAGCAGCACAGACCTCATGCCGGTCGGTCAAGGATCAGTCGCCACGGACCCTGTGGGAGCGGGCTTGCTCGCGAAGAGGGCGTGTCAGTCAACATTTAAGTCGCCTGACACACCGCTTTCGCGAGCAAGCCCGCTCCCACAGAAAATCCCGGCGCCGCTTTCATAGCGCCGAAATTAACTCAAATCGGGGGTGGGTAGCTACAGGACAGCGAACGTGCCTTGTGCTTTTGCGACGAGTTTGTCGCCTTGCATCACGTCGGCTTCGACCACCAGCGTGCGGCGGCCCGGGTGGATGACCCGCGCCGTGCACATCACCTCACCGTCAGAAACGGCGCGGATGTAGTTGATCTTGCATTCGATGGTCGCGCTCTGCTGGTCAAAGCCATGGGTACTGGAACAGGCCAGCCCCATGGCAATGTCCACCAGACTGAACAAGGCCCCGCCGTGCAGCTTGCCGCCGCGATTGCGCAGTTCTGGCTCCAGCGCCAGGGCGACTTGCGCCACCCCGGTTTCCAGGCTGTGCAAGCGACACCCCAGCAACTTGAAAAAAGCGCTTTCGGTCAGCCCGGCCGGGATGTCCATCAACGTTTCTTCAGTTGCTTGGCGTTGGCGAACAGCGAAGCCATGGCGTTGTTGGCCGGAGCCGCTGCCGTGGTTTCCTTGCGCGGTGCAGTGTTCTGCGACTGGCGTGGCGCCGAACCCGGACGTGCACCACGGGCACCGTCGATTTTCTCGCCGGGGGTGTCGCTCATGCGCATCGACAGGCCCACGCGTTTGCGCGGGATGTCGACTTCCATGACCTTCACTTTCACCACGTCACCGGCCTTCACCGCTTCGCGCGGATCCTTGATGAACTTCTCCGAAAGCGCGGAAATGTGCACCAAACCGTCCTGATGCACGCCGATGTCGACGAACGCGCCAAAGTTGGTCACGTTGGTCACGACGCCTTCGAGGATCATGCCCAGCTGCAGGTCCTTGAGGTCTTCGACGCCTTCCTGGAACTCGGCGGTCTTGAACTCGGGACGCGGGTCGCGACCGGGTTTTTCCAGCTCTTGCAGGATGTCGGTGACCGTTGGCAGACCGAAGGTTTCGTCGGTGTACTTTTTCGGATCAAGACGCTTGAGGAAGCCGGCGTCGCCGATCAGCGAGCGAATGTCGCGGTCGGTTTCAGCGGCGATGCGCTGCACCAGCGGATAGGCTTCCGGGTGAACCGCGGACGAATCCAGTGGGTTGTCACCGTTCATGACGCGCAGGAAGCCGGCGGCCTGTTCGAAGGTTTTCTCGCCCAGACGCGCAACTTTCTTCAACGCCGCACGGGTTTTGAACGCGCCGTGCTCGTCGCGGTGGCTGACGATGTTCTGCGCAAGGGTCGCGTTGAGGCCGGAGATGCGAGCCAGCAACGCTACGGAAGCGGTGTTCACGTCCACGCCCACGGCGTTCACGCAGTCTTCGACCACGGCGTCCAGGCCGCGTGCCAGTTTCAGCTGCGACACGTCATGCTGGTACTGGCCGACGCCGATGGATTTCGGATCGATCTTCACCAGTTCGGCGAGAGGATCCTGCAAGCGACGAGCGATGGACACCGCGCCACGGATCGACACGTCGAGGTCCGGGAATTCCTTGGAGGCCAGTTCCGACGCGGAGTAAACCGATGCGCCGGCCTCGGAGACCATGACTTTGGTCATCTTCATCGCCGGGTATTTTTTGATCAGCTCAGCGGCCAGCTTGTCGGTCTCGCGGCTGGCGGTGCCGTTGCCGATGGCGATCAGGTCCACCGAATGCTTGGCGCAGAGGGCGGCCAGAATCGCAATGGTCTGATCCCACTTGTTGTGCGGCACGTGCGGGTAAACCGTGGCGTGATCCAGCAGTTTGCCGGTGGCATCGACCACGGCCACCTTGCAACCGGTGCGCAGACCCGGGTCGAGGCCCAGGGTGGCGCGCGGGCCGGCCGGGGCCGACAGCAGCAGGTCGTGCAGGTTGTGCGCGAACACGTTGATCGCTTCGGTTTCTGCGCCATCGCGCAGCTCGCCCAACAGATCGGTTTCCAGGTGAGTGTAGAGCTTCACTTTCCAGGTCCAGCGCACCACTTCGCCCAGCCATTTGTCAGCGGCGCGGTTCTGGTTCTGGATGCCGAACTGCTGGCCGATCATGCCTTCGCACGGGTGCATGGTGCCCGGCAGTTCATCGCCGACTTTCAGCGCGGAGCTGAGAATGCCTTCGTTGCGGCCACGGAAAATCGCCAGCGCGCGGTGCGACGGCATGCTTTTCAGGGGTTCGTCGTGTTCGAAGTAGTCGCGGAACTTGGCGCCTTCCTCTTCCTTGCCGGCAATCACGCGGGCACTGAGGGTGGCTTCCTGCTTGAGGTAGCTGCGCAGCTTGTCCAGCAAACCGGCGTCTTCGGCGAAGCGTTCCATCAGGATGTACTTGGCGCCTTCGAGGGCGGCCTTCACATCGGCGACGCCTTTTTCGGCGTTGATGAAGCGCGCGGCTTCGGTGTCTGGCGTGAGGGTCGGGTCGTTGAACAGGCCGTCGGCCAGCTCGCCGAGGCCGGCTTCCAGGGCGATCTGGCCCTTGGTGCGGCGCTTCTGCTTGTACGGCAGGTACAAGTCTTCGAGGCGGGTCTTGGTGTCCGCGAGCTTGATGTCGCGTTCCAGTTGCGGGGTCAGCTTGCCTTGCTCTTCGATGCTGGCAAGGATGCTGATGCGCCGTTCGTCGAGTTCTCGCAGGTAGCGCAGACGCTCTTCCAGATGACGCAACTGGATGTCATCGAGGCTGCCGGTCACTTCTTTCCGGTAACGGGCGATGAAGGGAACGGTAGAGCCTTCATCGAGTAGCGCGACGGCCGCTTCGACCTGTTGTGGGCGTACGCCGAGTTCCTCGGCGATGCGGCTGTTGATGCTGTCCATAAAACCACCTGACAAATTGTGAAAGCAGGCTCGCAGGCGCAGGGATAAAGGCTCGGCGAGTCTGGTTGAGCGGCCTGGCCTGCGCCGCTACCTGGATCAACAGGCATCCCGTTGACCCGTGAAATCGAACAATTACTGCCGCGGCGATGAAAATAAAAAGCCGCAGCCAACAAGGTAACGATAAGACGTTGCCTGACACAAAAGGCCGCGCATTATAACCAGCGTTCTGTCATTCGGGGGCATCACAGGCTGTAGGCACAATGCCCGGATTTCTGGCGGTGAAGGAAAAATCTGCTAACAATGCACACGGTGCGTATAACGGCAGCTACGCCATAATGCGCGCCGAGATCAAAGGAGCATCCAATGAGCAGCACTGCAAACATTGCTGAAGGCGAAAAAATTCTTATCGTTGACGACGATCCGGGGCTCAGCAGCCTGCTGGAACGCTTTTTCGTCAGCAAGGGCTACCGTGCCCGCGCCGTACCGAACACCGAGCAAATGGACCGCCTGCTGGCGCGTGAAGTGTTCAACCTGGTCGTCCTCGACCTGATGCTGCCCGGCGAAGACGGCCTGACCGCCTGCCGCCGCCTGCGCGGCGCGAACAATCAGATTCCGATCATCATGCTCACCGCCAAGGGCGACGAGCTGAGCCGAATCAAGGGCCTGGAACTGGGCGCCGACGATTACCTGGCCAAGCCGTTCAACCCTGACGAGCTGATGGCGCGTGTCAAAGCCGTCCTGCGTCGTCAGTCCGCTCCGGTGCCGGGCGCACCTGGCAGCGAAGACGAAAGCGTGACGTTCGGCGACTACGAATTGTCGCTGGCGACTCGCGAACTGAAACGCGGAGACGAAGTGCACATGCTCACCACCGGTGAGTTCGCGGTGCTCAAGGCGTTGGTCATGAACGCGCGTCAGCCACTGACTCGCGACAAGCTGATGAACCTGGCCCGTGGCCGCGAGTGGGATGCCCTGGAGCGTTCCATCGACGTGCAGATTTCCCGTCTGCGCCGGATGATCGAACCCGATCCATCCAAGCCGCGTTACATCCAGACCGTCTGGGGCGTGGGCTACGTGTTCGTTCCGGATGGCGCCGCCACCAAGTGATCGGCGATTTGTAGGAGCGGGTCGTGCGGACGTTATTGTCCGCAGACTCGCGATCCGCAATATGCGAGCATCGCTCGCTCCTGCAAGTGTGTAGCGGTTATTCATGAAAACCCCCGTGTGGTTCCCCCAGAGTTTCTTCTCCCGCACCCTGTGGCTGGTGCTCATCGTCGTCCTGTTCTCCAAGGCGCTGACCCTGGTTTATCTGCTGATGAACGAAGACGTGCTGGTGGATCGCCAATACAGCCACGGCGTCGCCCTGACGCTGCGCGCCTATTGGGCGGCGGATGAAAACAACCGTGAAAAGATTGCCGAAGCCGCGACCCTGATCAGGGTGGTGGGCGCCGGTGTGCCGGAAGGCGAGCAACACTGGCCTTACAGCGAGATCTATCAGCGGCAGATGCAGGCTGAGCTTGGTGCCGACACCGAGGTGCGATTGCGCATGCACTCGCCGCCGGCTCTGTGGGTTAGGGCGCCGAGTCTCGGTGATGGCTGGCTGAAGGTGCCGTTGTACCCGCATCCGTTGCGCGGCCAGAAAATCTGGAACGTGCTGGGCTGGTTCCTTGCCATCGGCTTGCTGTCCACGGCCTCGGCGTGGATCTTCGTCAGTCAGCTCAATCAACCGTTGAAGCGCCTGGTCTATGCCGCGAGGCAACTGGGCCAGGGCCGTAGCGTGCGCCTGCCAATCAGCGACACACCGAGTGAGATGACCGAGGTGTATCGCGCCTTCAACCAGATGGCTGAAGACGTCGAACAGGCCGGCCGCGAGCGCGAGCTGATGCTGGCCGGGGTGTCCCATGACTTGCGTACGCCGCTGACGCGATTGCGCCTTTCACTGGAACTGATGGGCGACCACAGCGACCTGACGGACGACATGGTGCGTGACATCGAAGACATGGACGCGATTCTCGACCAGTTCCTCGCGTTCATTCGCGATGGCCGCGATGAATCGGTGGAAGAGGTGGACTTGACCGATCTGGTCCGCGAAGTCGCCGCGCCGTACAACCAGAATGAAGAGAAAGTACGCCTGCGACTGGAGCCGATTCAGCCGTTTCCATTGCGTCGTGTGTCGATGAAGCGGCTGCTGAACAACCTGATAGGCAACGCGCTGCATCATGCCGGCAGTGGGGTTGAGGTGGCGGCCTATGTGTCCGGGGATACCAGCGCACCGTATGTGGTGCTGAGCGTCATGGACCGTGGGGCGGGGATCGATCCGTCGGAGCTGGAAGCGATCTTCAATCCGTTTACTCGGGGGGATCGTGCTCGGGGTGGCAAGGGGACCGGTTTAGGCTTGGCGATCGTGAAGCGGATTGCTTCGATGCATGGCGGGAATGTTGAGTTGCGCAATCGGTCTGGTGGTGGGCTGGAAGCGCGGGTGCGGTTGCCGCTTGGGTTGATGTTGCCTCGGGATGCGGTTTAAGCGCTGGCATCTTCGGTGTTGCTGATGGCCTCTTCGCGGGCAAGCCTCGCTCCTACAGTTGAATGCGGTCAACTGTAGGAGCGAGGCTTGCCCGCGAAGGCGGCCTTCCAGCCGCCATAACTTTAAGGGTTTAACCCTTGCCTTTGGTCCGTGTCATATTCGGCCCGCCATTCTTCTCAAGATGCTCAATGATGATCCCCGCCACATTCTTCCCGGTGGTGGTTTCAATCCCTTCCAGACCCGGTGAGGAATTCACTTCCATCACCAACGGCCCGTGATTGGAACGCAGGATATCCACACCCGCCACCGACAAGCCCATCACCTTCGCCGCGCGCAGCGCGGTCATGCGTTCTTCCGGCGTGATCTTGATCAGGCTGGCGCTGCCACCGCGATGCAGGTTGGAGCGAAACTCTCCAGGCTTGGCCTGACGCTTCATTGCCGCGATCACCTTGTCGCCCACCACGAAACAGCGAATGTCCGCACCGCCGGCTTCCTTGATGTATTCCTGAACCATGATGTTCTGCTTGAGGCCCATGAACGCCTCGATCACCGATTCCGCCGCCGTCGCCGTTTCACACAGCACCACGCCAATGCCCTGGGTGCCTTCCAGCACCTTGATCACCAGCGGTGCGCCGTTGACCATGTCGATCAGGTCGGGAATGTCATCCGGGGAATGCGCAAACCCGGTGACCGGCAAACCGATTCCACGGCGTGACAGCAATTGCAGCGAACGCAGTTTGTCCCGCGAGCGGGCAATGGCTACCGACTCATTGAGTGGAAACACCCCCATCATTTCGAACTGGCGCAACACCGCGCAGCCATAGAACGTGACCGACGCACCGATCCGCGGGATCACCGCGTCGAAACCTTCCAGCGGCTTGCCGCGGTAGTGGATCTGCGGCTTGTGACTGGCGATGTTCATGTAGGCGCGCAGGGTGTCGATCACCACCATTTCATGGCCACGCTCGGTACCGGCTTCGACCAGACGACGAGTGGAATACAGACGCGGGTTCCGCGACAGCACAGCGATCTTCATGCAACACCTGTGGAGGAGGTAGATACCGGGAACACCGGCTTGTCTTGTACATATTTAATGCCCGGATTGACCACCAGCTGGCCGTCGATCAAGGCTTTGGAACCGAGTAGCAGGCGATAACGCATGGACTTGCGGCAGGCGAGGGTGAACTCGACCCGCCAGACCCGATCACCGAGGGCCAGGGTGGTGCTGACCACGTATCGCTTCTGCGCATGGCCGTTGGAGCTTTTGATGGTTTTCATCGTCACCAGCGGCGCTTCGCAGCGACGGTGACGCAGTTGCACGACCGTGCCCAGGTGCGCGGTGAAGCGCACCCAGCTCTCGCCCTCGCGCTCGAACGGCTCGATGTCGGTGGCGTGCAGGCTGGAGGTGCTGGCGCCGGTGTCGATTTTTGCCCGCAGGCCCGCGACTCCCAAATCCGGAAGCGCCACCCACTCGCGCAGACCGATAACGGTCAAATGGTCAAATGTCTTCAATAGGAAAAACCGGCGATTATCGCGTCCAGGCGTCAGGCGATACCTGAGCCAACGCTTTGAATGCAGGTTTGGCGAACCAGTAACCCTGCATCAGAAAAATTCCACAGTCCGCCAGGAAATCCCGTTCTCCGGCGCTTTCAATGCCTTCGGCGATGACTGTAACGTCCAACTCCGCACAGATTGTGACAATCCCCCGAACGATAGCCTGACGAACACGATCGCGGTCGACATCGCGGATCAGTGCCATGTCGAGTTTGATCAGGTCCGGTTGGAAATCAGCCAGCAGATTGAGCCCCGAGTAGCCCGCGCCGAAATCGTCGATTGCGGTCTTGAAGCCGAATTCGCGGTATTCACGCAGAATATTAGTCAAATGGCGATAGTTATCTACGTGCTCGCTTTCCAGGGTTTCGAAAATCAGACGGTCGATGGGAAAGTTGTGTGTTTTCGCGGCCTCCAGCGTGCTGCGAATGCAGAGTTCCGGGCGGTAGACAGCGTTGGGCATGAAGTTGATCGACAAGTGTGTCTGCATGTTTAGACGAGCCGCGCCTTCAATGGCTCGCATCCGGCAGAGCTGGTCGAAGCGGTAGCGATTCGCCTCTGTAATCTGATCCAGCACAGACAGTGCGCCTTCCCCCGCGAGGCCGCGCACCAGGGCTTCGTGGGCGAAAATCGACTGATCCCGCAAGTCGACGATCGGTTGGTAGGCAAAGGCAAAATCGAAGCCCAGCGGCTCGCTTTGCTGACAGCCCTGGCAACCGCCTTGGGGCGAGGTCAATGAAGCCGGAAATATAGTCACTCGATCACTCCATGCCGGGGATCCGGCCTTGCTCACAGTCTATCTGGAGAGCCGGGTTCTTGCGCCCGACAGAAACGGTAGTACAGTTCCGACTATTGGCCGAAAGAGGAATTCATATGGCACAAAAACAGGAAGAGGACGACAAGGTCCGTCTCGATAAATGGTTGTGGGCCGCGCGTTTTTATAAAACACGTGCCTTGGCGAAAGCGGCGATTGAAAGCGGCAAGGTGCATTGCCGGGGCGAGCGCTGCAAGCCAGGCAAGGAGCCGCGAATCGGCGACGAATTCCAGATTCGCGCTGGGTTTGAGGAGCGCACGGTGGTGGTCCAGGCGCTATCGATCGTGCGCCGTGGTGCGCCGGAGGCTCAGGCGTTGTACGCCGAAACCGAAGCCAGTATCGCCAAGCGCGAAGCGGCGGCGGCCATGCGCAAGGCCGGTGCGTTGGGCGTGAGCACCGATGGCAAGCCGAGCAAGAAACAGCGGCGGGATTTGTTTAAGTTTCGTGGGAGCAGTAACGACGAGTGAGTCAGATGTTTCTGTATTGCTTGGGCTGACGTCATCGCGGGCAAGCCCGCTCCCACAGTGACCGCGTTGTTTGAACGTTATGCGGTCCCTGTGGGAGCGTGGCTTGCCCGCGATCGAGTGCGCAGCACTCGCCCGGCAGCACCACAAAATCAGGCGATACGCACCACACTCATCCGCGAAACCATCGGCATGTTCCCCAGTAGCCCAAACAACGCCAGCCCCCAGATCACCAGTGAAACAGAATCGCCCCGACCACCGCATCGAAAGGGCACAGACTTGCAATTGCCCAGATGTGCAGCCATATCGGGTTAGTCGCCAGCGGCGAATTGAGTGGGTGAAACAGCCACTCGTCGAATATCACACACAGCCTCTGACCCGTAGGCCATAACCAGAAGGCCAACAGTGCCAGAGGCACAACATGCAGATTGCCAAACCGGCGGGCGTTCCACCTTGCTTGGAACAAACCCGGATTGTTCATAAAATGCCTCCCATGGCTGAACATCGCGCACCAAAACGGTGCTGCAGAGGCGCAATTTTCACGTTATGTAATTCTTGTCATTACTTCAGATACCCAGACCTATGACCGATCTACCGGATACCGACTACACCCAACGCTTCATCTTCGATGACAGCGACACCCGCGGCGAGCTGGTGTCGTTGGAGCGTAGCTACACCGAAGTCCTCGCCAAACACGCTTACCCGGAGCCGGTAAAACAGCTGCTCGGCGAACTGATGGCCGCGGCGTCGTTGCTGGTCGGCACCTTGAAGTTCGATGGCTTGCTGATTCTCCAGGCCCGTTCCGATGGCCCGGTGCCGTTGCTGATGATCGAATGCTCCAGTGAGCGCGAAATCCGTGGCCTGGCCCGTTACGAGGCTGACCAGATCGCCCCCGACGCAACCCTCGCCGACCTGATGCCCAACGGCGTATTGGCGCTGACCGTCGACCCGACCCAAGGCCAGCGCTACCAGGGCATCGTCGACCTGGATGGCGAAACCCTGTCGGAGTGCTTCACCAATTACTTCGTCATGTCCCAGCAGGTAGGCACGCGTTTCTGGCTGTACGCCGATGGCCGTCGCGCCCGTGGCCTGTTGCTGCAGCAACTGCCCGCCGATCGTCTGAAAGACGAAGAAGAACGCGCCGCCAGTTGGCAGCATGTCACTGCATTGGCCAGCACCCTGACGGCCGATGAATTGCTCAGCCTGGACAACGAAACCGTGCTCCATCGCCTGTACCACGAAGAGCAGGTTCGGCTGTTCGATGTGCAGAAGCTACGCTTCCGTTGCAGCTGCTCGCGCGAACGTTCTGCCAATGCACTGGTCAGTTTGGGTCAGGAAGATGCCCAGGCACTGGTCATCGAACACGGTGGCCACATCGAGATCGATTGCCAGTTCTGCAATCAGCGTTACCTGTTCGATGCCGCCGATATCAGTCAATTGTTCGCTGGCGCGGGTGTCGAGACGCCGTCAGATACCCGTCACTAAAACGGTTCAGCGCAGGTAAATTCACTGGATAGTGCCGGAATAACGCCGTTACGACGGGAGGGCCCTACTTTTTTTGGGCTTTTCTGGCATAATCCGGCCCACTTTTTTCGCGGTAGTAGTGCACGACTTTCTACTACAAAACGTTTGGAGCACTCGGCCACTGGCCGACGGGGAACCTCATGACGCAAGCCAATAACGCCGTGTACACCGATCTGAGTGTTGATGATCTGGTTAAAGAAGCCCTGAATCGCGGTGAAGGCGAGCTTGCCGATACCGGCGCGCTGGTTGTTCGCACCGGTCACCGTACCGGCCGCTCGCCAGTCGATCGTTTCATCGTTGAAGAGCCGACCACCCAGGCCGCTATCGCCTGGGGCCCGATCAACCGCAAGTTCCCGGCCGACAAGTTCGATGCCCTGTGGGCTCGCGTCGAGGCGTTCAACAACGCGCAAGAGCATTTCGTTTCCCACGTGCATGTAGGTGCGTCTGAAGACCACTACCTGGCCGTGAAGATGACCACCCAGACTGCCTGGCAGAACCTGTTCGGTCGTTGCCTGTTCATCAACCCGGAAAAGTACAACCCGGCTGGCCGTGATGAGTGGCAAGTGCTCAACGTTGCCAACTTCGAATGCGTGCCTGAGCGTGACGGCACCAACTCCGATGGTTGCGTGATCCTCAACTTCGCCCAGAAGAAAGTGCTGATTGCTGGTATGCGCTACGCCGGCGAAATGAAAAAAGCCATGTTCTCGGTGCAGAACTTCCTGCTGCCAGCTGCCGACGTACTGCCGATGCACTGCGCCGCCAACATCGGCGAAGCGGGCGACGTGACCCTGTTCTTCGGCCTGTCCGGCACCGGTAAAACCACCCTGTCCGCCGACGAAAGCCGTTACCTGATCGGTGACGACGAACACGGCTGGGGCGAAGGCGTTGTCTTCAACATCGAAGGCGGCTGCTACGCCAAGTGCATCGACCTGTCCGAGAAGAACGAGCCGGTCATCTGGAAAGCCATCAAGCACGGCGCAGTCCTGGAAAACGTCGTGATCGATGACGCCAAGCACGCCGACTACGCCGATGTCAGCCTGACCCAGAACAGCCGCGCCGCCTACCCGCTGGAACACGTTGCCAAGCGTTCCGAGAAAAACCTCGGTGGCGAGCCAAACGCTGTGATCTTCCTGACCTGCGACCTGACCGGCGTACTGCCGCCAGTCTCGATCCTCAGCGAAGAACAAGCGGCCTACCACTTCCTGTCCGGCTACACCGCACTGGTGGGCTCGACCGAAATGGGTTCCGGCAGCGGCATCAAGTCGACCTTCTCCACCTGCTTCGGCGCACCGTTCTTCCCGCGTCCGGCCGGCGAATACGCAGAACTGCTGATCAAGCGCATCCGCGGCTTCGGCTCCAAGGTCTACCTGGTCAACACCGGCTGGACCGGCGGCGGCTACGGCGTCGGCAAACGTTTCAACATCCCGACCACTCGCGGCGTGATCGCAGCGATCCAGAGCGGCGCGTTGATCGGTGCTGAAACCGAACACCTCGACACCATCAACCTCGACGTGCCACTGGCCGTACCGGGCGTTGAGACCGGCCTGTTGAACCCACGTAATACCTGGGCTGACAAGGCTGCTTACGATGAAGCCGCTAAAGCACTGGCCGGGTTGTTCGTTGAGAACTTCAAGAAGTTCGAAGTGAGCGACGCGATCAAGGCTGCTGGGCCTAAGTTGTAAGAGCTGGTTTGATGGAATGAGAAAGCCGCCCTTTGGGGCGGCTTTTTTGTATGTGCAATTCAGGCTGTCAGGCACACCGTAACTGCCATTATTCCAACCGAAAAGGCACTAAACGACCAGAATAATGACACTTACGCGTTCGGCTAGATGCCTTCCAATTCCTGTGTCTCCCACCGTTGCACTTTGATCGCTTGGTAAAGCATTCCGATGGTTAGCGGGACTTTGTCACCGCGCCCCTTCGCCCGGCGCTTTTGAAACACATCAAACCCTTCCGGTTGGAAGTAGCGATAAGCGTCGTAGTCGATGAAATCGATTCCAAACTGTTCTTCCAGGGCTTCCATCAGGTTTCGCGCATCGGCGCCGTCGCAGCCCAGGTCGAAGTTGATCGAGGTGTTGAGGCTGATAGTTTTGCGTTCGGGCAGGCCGAGTTCTTCGTGCAGCAACTGCATGAGCAGGTGCATGGTGTGGTCGTCGGGGAAGTTGGGGGCGAGGTTCATGGTGCGTTGCCCCTTATTGGCCTGAGTCATACCGATATCCTTGCGATTTTTTCTGGCTTGCAACGCATCAACATGAGATTCACGGGAAGGCTGACGCGCATCCCGTAGGATCTCGTTCGTCTGTTGCACGCTTTCCATCAGCTCATCAAAAAATTTGCTCATGGTTATCTCCGGTTTTCGATGGCGGCTTCCAGCGCTGTTTGACCGTTCCCACGCAGAACGTAAGAACGATCTGTTTACTCGACGTCAGGCAGGGGCTTTCCAGCCCATCATGCGTTGTTGGGCGACTGTGAGCAGGTCGCAGCCGTCTTGGGCCAACAGGTATAGCGCGTGGGTGATATGCGGGATGTCTTCGAGATCGCCTTGTTCGAAGCATTGGCAGTGCAGGGTTCGGAGCAGTTCGCTGGAGGCTCGCACACGCTGGAGGGCGGCTTCGAGGAGGTCTTGGGGGTTGGCCTCTGTGTCGATGATCAGGGCCGGGGTATCGGTTAGGTTGGTTTTGAGTGGGCGGTAGCGATCGGGGAACGGGTTCAAAATATTCATTTAACTTTTCTCTTTTATGTATCTGAAGAACCGCCACTATCGTGACCAAACGATGGGTGGCGGACTGTGTTCAGGTTGGTCAACCAGGGAGAGAAAACCCGGGTACGCAAAAGCGTCCCGAACACAGCCGCCATAAAGCGTACCGATACAAAAAGAAGTCGGCAGCATACAAGGGCATGCGTAAGTTTTCTCTCAAAATCAGGTGACCAAACCCGAGTCGCTGATTTGGCAGCGACGGTCTGACTATAGGTGTGAGTCGCCGGTTGGCGATAGGCGACAAGGTGTCTTCTGTTGTAGGACCGGGATGAAGCTTTGATAGGGCGTTGCCTACGGACTTATCTCTTGCGCAATTTTTCGCGTTTGCTTGCCATCAATTGCCTGGCTTCCTCGTCGGGAATGCTTGGGCGTGGGTCGTCGAGACTGGCTTGTACCTGGGCTCTGAACCATGCGTCGTAGGCTGCTTTTTCTTGAGATGGTTGAGTTTCGGGGATTTTGGTTTTCATCAGGGTTACCGCGTTATCGTTCTTCGCGGGCAAGCCTCGCTCCTACAGGGGGGCATTAACCAGCGGTGAGTTTTGGGAGGCGTTGGCGGGCGATGTCGAGGAGTTCGTTGCCGTCCTGGGTCAGCAGGTAAAGCGCGTTGACGATGTTGGGAATGTCGCTCGCGTCCGCCTGTTTGAAGCACAGGCAGTACAGCGTTTCGAGCAGGTCGCTGGCGGCGTGGATGCGTTGGCGGGCGGCGTCGAGGATTTCGTGCGGGTCGGCCTCGGTGTCAATGACCAGGACCGGGGTGTCGCTGTAGCGGCTTTTGAGTGGGCGATAGCGGTCTTGCATCTGGGTCAGTCCTGTAGGAAGTCTGGCAGGCCGACACACTGTTTCAGCCGCGCCGAAAACTATGAAGCGCACGACGTGTTGCGGCAATACGGCCGCAATCGACACAGTTTGTAGGGGATTTACTGGTCTTCGGGTATTAGCCCTACACGTTTCCCGAGGTTTTTTAATCAAAACCCTTACAAGTGAAATTTCCTACGTGTTTGTCAGGCGCAGCGCAGCAAACCTCTGTATCGTGCGCGCCAGAATCTGTAGGGCATTTCGAAAATGCCTGGTTAAGCACTTAAAGGGAATTAGGTATGCAGTGGCTACGTATGGCCTCGGTTTTGTTGTTGTGGGCGGGTGTTTGTCGATTGACCGGCGCGGCCGACGCGGGTAACTCGATGTTGCTGGCCAACATGGACCGCACCGGTTGGCCCGACGCGCTCACCACGCAAGCGAACATGGACACCGCCTCCCGCGCCGAGGTGTTGATGTTCGGCAAGGCGCTGCTGGCCAGTGAAGCGCTGGACGAGCAGGGTCTGAAACAACGCTTGGGCGTGCAGGCGGTGAAGCTCAAGTCTGTGCGACAGGTGCGTGACGGGCTGTGGGATCGATTGCTGACCACCTACCGCAACGCCAGCCAGAACTGCGATGGCGAACCGTTCTGCCCGCGTGTGCGAAGCGTCGCTGATTTGCGTCAGTTGGCGGCGGCGTTCACTGGCGAAATCAGTCCGGCTCATGCGGCTTGGGCGAGCAAGAGCCAGGTGTTTCATGAGCAGGCGTTGAATGAGCAGCTGCGGGTGGCGGTGTTGGTGCCCTGAGCTTGCCCGATGTTTTTGCAGTTTTTTCCTGGCCTCTTCGCGAGCAAGCGCGCTCCCACAGTTGATCTTCAGTGACCCCGGGGTTTGTGTACGACCCAAAACCTTTGTGGGAGTGAGCCTGCTCGCGATAGCGATCTGACAGTCACCCAATTCCTCATGCCTTGCCATCCCTCCGCACCATCCGCTGTATCATTCCGTATCGTTTTTGCCCCCGACCTTTTCTCGACTCGCTGCGATCACCGGCTAGGCTTTGGGCTTCGCAGCGGTCAACGGAGTGACAGCTTATGCACAACACCCTGGAACAGGTTTTCGGTTATCCACAGTTTCGGCCCGGCCAGGAGGCGACGATCAGCGCGGTGCTCGCGGGGCGTTCGGCGGCGGCGATTTTCCCCACGGGTTCAGGCAAGTCTCTGTGTTACCAAATGTCGGCGTTGTTGCTGCCGCACCTGACGTTGGTGGTCTCGCCGCTGCTGGCGTTGATGCAGGATCAATTGGCGTTTCTGCAGCGACACGGTATCGCGGCGGGCAGTATCGATTCGGCCCAGAGCCGCGACGACGCCAGCGATGTGATGGCCCGCGCCAAGTCCGGTGAATTGAAGATTCTGATGATTTCCGTGGAGCGTCTGAAGAACGAGCGCTTCCGCAATTTCTTGCAGCAGGTGCCGATCTCGCTGCTGGTGGTGGACGAGGCGCATTGCATCTCGGAGTGGGGCCATAACTTCCGCCCCGACTACCTCAAGCTCCCGGACTATCAGCGCCAGTTCAACATCCCTCAAGCGTTGCTGCTCACTGCCACTGCGACGCCCAAGGTGATCGCGGATATGGAGGCCAAGTTCGCCATCGCTCCGGAAGACGTGGTGACTACCGGTTTCTACCGGCCAAACCTCAACTTGCTGGTCGAGCCGGTTCGCGGTCAGGACAAACGCCGACGTTTGGTCGAATGGATGAGCGAACGTCCCGACCAGCCGAGCATCGTCTACGTGACCCAGCAGAAAACTGCCGAGCACGTCGCCGAACACTTGGGGCGCAACGGCATTCAGGCTGAGGCGTATCACGCCGGTTTGCCCCACGAACAACGGGAAGCGATCCAGAAGCGCTTCATGGGCGGGCAGTCCAATTGCATCGTCGCGACCATCGCCTTTGGCATGGGCATCGACAAGAGTGACATCCGCAACGTGGTGCATTTCGACCTGCCGAAATCCACCGAAAACTACAGTCAGGAAATCGGTCGCGCCGGTCGTGACGGGCAGCCGTCTGACTGTCTGGTATTGGCCAACCGCGACAGCCTCAACGTGCTGGAAAACTTCGTCTACGGCGATACGCCGGAACTGGACGGCATTCGTCATGTGCTCGACGAGTTGCAAGCCGCTGCGCCTGAGGGGCAGTGGGAGTTTCTGCTGGGACCGTTGGCCGATCAAAGCAACATTCGCCAGTTACCGCTCAAAACCTTGTTGGTGCAATTGGAACTGCGCAGAATCATTACCCCGCGTTACGCCTATTACGCCGAATACCGCTTCAAGTATTTGCAGGAGCCGGAGGACTTGCTGGCCCGCTTCGAGGGTGAGCGCAGGGACTTCGTCGCAGCAATCATCCAGACGTCCACTCGCGCGCGGAGCTGGGCCACGGTCAATTTCGATGCGTTGTACGCGCAGCATCGAGCCGAGCGCGATCGGGTGGTCAAGGCACTGGATTATTTCCAGGAGAAGGGTTGGGTCGAGCTCGAAAGCAAGCAAATGACCGAGGTCTACAGCCTACTGCAAACGGAATTCGACAGTCAGGCACTGAGTGCCGAACTGCACACCTATTTCACCCAGCACGAACGCACCGAGATCGCGCGAATCCACGCCATGCTGGATCTGTTCGCCACTGACCATTGCCTGGGTTATCGACTGGCCGAGTATTTCGGTGACGAAAACGCGCCGCAGCAGTGCGGGCATTGTTCGGTGTGCTATGGGCATGTGGCCCGACTGCCCGCACCTCCGGAGTTGCCGGCGCTTGTGGATAAAAATTTCGAGGCGCTGTGCGGTGATTTTATCCACAAGCATGAGCAGCACGTCGGCAGCGTTCCCTCGGCCGAGCGGGTGACACGGTTTTTGTGCGGGATCAGCGTACCGCTGTTTACCAAGCTCAAGGCACGGTCGATTCCCGGATTTGCCGCGCTGGAGAATTATCCATACGGCGAAGTGCGAGGGTGGACTGAAGCGCATTTACCCAAATGAACGGTGACCTTGTGGGAGCGGGCTTGCTCGCGAATACGGTTTTTCATTCAACATTGATGTCGGCTGATACACCGCTTTCGCGAGCAAGCCCGCTCCCACAGGGATCTCAGTGTCTGGCTGATGCGCATCCATCCGCTGAATGTCCCCCATCACAGGAATAAATTTCAAAAAAGCCCGGTGGCTGACTATGGTGGGAACTGTCTTTGGATCGCCAACAAGAGAACAATCATGAGCCAGACACCGTTCAACATTCAGCGCGCTGCCGTCATCGGTGCGGGCACCATGGGCCGTGGCATTGTCATGTGCCTGGCCAACGCCGGGGTGCCGGTGCAGTGGGTCGATAACAATCCGCAGATGCTTGAGCAGGCGCTGGCCACCGTGGCCGAGACCTGTGCGCACAACGTGCGTCAGGGCCGGATCGATCAGGCCGAAGCGGATGCTCGTATTGCACGGGTCACGGCCGCTGCCGATTACGCAGCGATCCGCGATGTCGATCTGGTGATTGAAGCGGTGTACGAAAACCTCGAGCTCAAGCAGAAAATCTTCCGCGAACTCGATGGTTTGCTCAAACCCGAAGCCATCCTGGCGAGCAACACGTCAGCGCTGGATATCGACGCGATCGCCGCGGCCACTCGCCGTCCGCAACAGGTGTTGGGCCTGCACTTCTTCAGCCCGGCGCACATCATGAAATTGCTGGAAATCGTTCGTGGTGCACAGACGGCACCCGCCGTGCTGGATGCCGCGCTGGAACTGGGCAAGCGCATGGGCAAGGTCAGTGTGGTGTCGGGCAATTGCGAGGGTTTCATCGGCAACCGCATGCTCAATACCTACGTGCTCGAAGCGCGCAAGATGCTGCTTGAGGGGGCTTATCCCTATCAGGTGGATGCGGCGTTGCAGGGTTTTGGTTTCGCCATGGGGCCGTTTCGCATGTTCGATGTGGTCGGTATCGACCTGCAATGGCGCGCTCGGGAACTGGCCGGCGTCGGGCAGGATGTGCCGCAGGTCCAGGTGGACAACCGCCTGTGCGAGCTGGGCCGTTTCGGTCAGAAAAGCGGCAACGGTTATTACCACTACGAGGCGGGCAGTCGCCAGGCTGAGCACGATGTGGAGGTGGATGCGCTGGTGCTGCAAGTCAGCGAGGGATTGGGCTTCCAACGTCGCGAAATCGGCCCTGAGGAAATTCTGGAGCGCTGCTTGCTGGCGCTGGTCAACGAGGGCGCGAAAATCCTTCAGGAAGGGATTGCCGAATCGGCGCACGACATCGATCTGGTGTACCTCAACGGCTATGGTTTCCCGGCGGACAAGGGCGGGCCGATGGCCTGGGCGGATCAGCAGGGGTTGGCGGACATTCATCAGCGGTTGTTGGCGCTAGAGACCCGGCAAGGCGATCACTGGCAGCCGGCGCGGTTGATTGGGGAGTTGGCAGCGGTGGGTAAGGGGTTTTCGACCGTTGATTGAAGTAGAGCCTCTGATGGCCTCATCGCGGGCAGCCCGCTCCCACATAGTTAGTGTCGTTCACAAAACAGACATTTACTGAAAATACCTGTGGGAGCGGGCTTGCCCGCGAAGAACGATAACGCGGTTTTCGCCTTAAACTCGCCATCCAACTCAAGGAACCGACATTGATGTCCAACCCGATGCCCCAACGCACCGACTACCCGCACTTCCAGCCCATCACCACTCGCTGGCACGACAACGATGCCTACGGTCACGTCAACAACGTCACCTACTACAGCTTCTTCGACACGGCGGTGAACACTTATCTGATCGAAGTCGGCGGGCTGGATATTCATGACGGTGAAGTCGTGGGTTTCGTGGTGAGTTCGGCTTGTGATTATTTTGCCTCCATCGCTTTCCCCGACCGGATCGAGATCGGTTTGCGGGTGGGCAAGTTGGGCAACAGCTCTGTGCAATACGAACTGGCGGTGTTCAAGGCCGGTGAAGAAGACGCCTGTGCGGCGGGGCGTTTCGTGCATGTATTTGTGGACCGGGCGTCGAACCAGCCGGTGGCGATTCCTGCCGGTTTGCGCGGGGCGCTGGAGCGGTTGGTGGTTTGACGGGCAAAAAAAATCGCAGCCCGAGGGCTGCGACTTTTTGATCTACCGGTAAACGAGGTGATTCAAGCCTCAGTCGCGATAGCGATGGTGATGCTTGCGGTGGCCATAGGCGTGACCGCGACCGGGATGACCATCACGGTAGTAGCGACGATCACCGCCACGATGAGAGCGACGATCATCGTCGTCATCGCTCTTGTTACCCATGTAGTTACCCAGCGCGCCACCGGCGCCGCCACCTGCTGCGGAGCCGATCAGGCTGCCTGTGGTGCCGCCCATGCTGCGGCCGACCACGTTACCGCCCGCTGCGCCCAACGCACCGCCAATGGCCGCTTCGCCACGGCTGCGTTTGTCTGCGCCGACTGCGCTACCACCCGCGCCGCCCAGGGCCGCGCCAATGGTGGAACCTGTGTTGCCGCCTAACGATTGACCGACGACTGAGCCCAAAACCCCGCCCAATGCGCCGCCCACACCTGCTTCGGTGGTGCCTCCGGCAGAAGCGAAGCCACTGACCAGGCCAAGGGACAACAAGAGAATCGAGGAGAACTTCATAGAGGAACCTCAAGGGGATGACGGCGCGATCCTGAGGCTGAGGCAGGGTGCTTACAATCGATATCCGACGAATGACACGACTTCAGAAAATATACCTAAGTTGCTGTTTTTTGGCTGGAACTTAAGTATTTTTCGCCGGTCTTTAACTACTTCGGAATGGCCGTTTTTGTGGAAAAACGGCCTTTTTTGTGGGCGTTTGGAAAGTGCCGAATGGTTCCGATCATGTGTTGCCATGTCGGACGCCTTCGCGGGCAAGCCGCGCTCCCACAGGACCTGTGTCGTTCACCAAAAGGTGAGCACAATACAAAACCTGTGGGAGCGTGGCTTGCCCGCGAAGAGGCCAGACCTGCTGTCGCGTTAAGCCGACTTGGCCATGATCAACCCAGTCTCACTCGCCGCTTCCAACCGGATCGCCACAAACTTCGACGTCGGTGTATGGCTGCCATCCCCGGTGCTCTCCAGCGGCACCAGCGGGTTCACTTCCGGGTAATACGCAGCAGCCTGCCCCGCAGGAATATCAAACGCCAGCAGCGTAAAGCCCTTCACCCGACGCTCGACCCCATCGTCCCAGATCGACACGATGTCGGCCTTCTGCCCAGGCTTGAAGCCCAGGCGAATGATGTCGGCTTCGTTGACGAACAACACATCGCGCTGACCTTTCACACCGCGATAACGGTCATTCAGGCCATAGATCGTTGTGTTGTATTGATCGTGGGAACGCATCGACTGCAGGATCAGGTCCGGCAATACGCCAGTGGCGCGGGTGCGTTCGTGCACGAGGTCCTTGGGCAATACGTTCGGGCGGAAATTCGCCCGGCCTGACGCGGTGTTCCATTTGCGCGCACCGGCACTGTTGCCGAGGTAAAAGCCACCAGGATTCTTGATCCGCTCGTTGAAATTCTTGAAGTTGGGAATGGTGTCGGCAATCAGGTCGCGGATACGTCTGTAATCCGCCACCAGCCAGTTCCAGTCCACCGGTTGGCTGCCCAGCGTGGCGGCCGCGATACCGGCAAGAATTGCCGGCTCCGAGCGCATCTGGTTCGACAGCGGCTCCAGCTGGCCATTGGAGGCGTGGACCATGCTGAACGAGTCTTCGACGGTTACTGCCTGTGGGCCTTCGGTTTGCCGGTCGATGTCGGTCCGACCCAGGCATGGCAGGATCAGCGCTTCTTTACCGTGGGCCAGGTGGCTGCGGTTGAGCTTGGTGCTGATCTGCACGGTCAGGTCACAATTGCTCAAGGCCTGGAAGGTACGCGGACTGTCCGGCGTGGCCTGGGCGAAGTTGCCGCCGAGGGCGATGAACACTTTTGCCCGGCCTTCGGCCATGGCGTGAATCGCTTCAACCACGTTGTGGCCGTTTTCACGCGGTACCTTGAACTGGAAGCGACGCTCCAGCGCATCGAGAAACGCCACCGGCGGGCGTTCGTTGATGCCCATGGTCCGGTCGCCCTGCACGTTACTGTGGCCACGCACCGGGCACAGGCCTGCGCCCGGCCGGCCGATGTTGCCGCGCAAGAGCATCAGGTTGGCGATTTCCTGGATGGTCGCCACCGAATGACGATGCTGGGTGATACCCATGGCCCAGCACATGATGACGTTCTTGCCCTTGGCGTACATGCGCGCCGCTTGCTCGATCTCGACCAGGGGCAGACCCGATTGCTCGACGATCTGCTCCCACGTGGTGTCGTCGACGATGCCCAGGTATTCCAGCACGTTGACGCTATGTTCATTGAGGAAGTCGTGATCGAACACGGCAGGCTCACCCGCCTTCTGCGCATCGCGCTCCCATTGCAGCAGGAACTTGGCCATGCCGCGCATGATCGCCATGTCGCCGCCCAGGGCCGGACGGAAGTACGCGGTGTTGGTCGGCCTGTCGCCGTTGGTGAGCATTTCGATCGGGTGTTGCGGGTGCTGAAAACGTTCCAGGCCGCGCTCTTTCAGAGGATTGATGCACACCACCTGAGCACCGCGTTTCACCGCTTCACGCAGCGGTTCGAGCATCCGTGGGTGGTTGGTGCCGGGGTTCTGGCCCCAGACGAAAATCGCATCGGCGTGTTCGAAGTCATCGAACGTCACGGTGCCTTTGCCGACGCCAACGCTCTGCGACAGCGCGACGCCGCTGGCTTCGTGGCACATGTTCGAGCAGTCGGGGAAGTTGTTGGTGCCATAGGCACGCACGAACAATTGATAGAGGAATGCCGCTTCGTTGCTGGCACGTCCCGAGGTGTAGAACTCGGCCTGGTCCGGGCTCGACAAACCGCGCAGGTGCTTGGCGATGATGGCAAACGCATCGTCCCAGCTGATCGGTTGGTAGCGATCGGTTTCGGCGTTGTAGCTCAATGGCTCGGTCAGGCGGCCCTGATATTCAAGCCAGTAGTCGCTCTGCTCAAGTAGCTGAGTGACGCTGTGCTTGGCGAAGAACTTGCCGTCGACACGGCGTTTGGTCGCTTCCCAGTTCACCGCTTTGGCGCCGTTCTCGCAGAACGCCACCATGCCGGCTTCATTGGAATCGCCCCAGGCGCAACCGGGGCAATCGAAGCCGCCGTTCTTGTTGGTCTTGAGCATCATGCGCAGGTTTTTCAGCGCGTTGTCGCTGGTCAACCAGGCCTGGGCAACGCTGATCAGCGCGCCCCAGCCACCGGCCGGTCCTTTGTAGGGCTTGTAGCGGGGGACGGGTGTCTGGTCGGCTTGACGATGTTGACTCACGCTTGATTCTCCAACGCTGGGCTGTAAACCCGCGGCGCATTCTTCTGTGGCAAATGGATAAGGTTAAGGTTGTGACGACGGGCCCATTGCACGGCAAGGCCAGTGGGCGCCGACAGGCTGACGAGTGTCTGGATGCCTGCGCGCAATACTTTCTGGATCAACTCCAGGCTGCAACGACTGGTGACAATCGCCAGGCCGCCGGTGGTTGGGATTTTTTGCCGGATCAGTCCGCCGATCAGTTTGTCGAGGGCGTTGTGCCGGCCGATGTCTTCGCGACCGAGCAGCAATTCGCCTTCGGCGTTCATGAACACGGCCGCATGTACCGCGCCGCAATGCTGGCCCAGAGGCTGAAACGCGCTGATGCGCTGGCGCAAGCCGTCAAGCCATTCGGCGGGTGGCAAGGGGGCGCCGGGCAAGACCTTGAGGTCCGGCAGGGCCTGCTCCACCGCTTCCACGCCACACAGACCGCAACCGCTGGTGCCGGCCAGTTGCCGGCGCTGCTGCTTGAGGTTCCAGAAGGCGCGGTTGGCGATGGTCACTTGCGCGTACTGCGCCGAACCCGAGCCGCTGAGTTGCAGGTCATAAATGTCGGAGGCGTCTTCAATGATGCCGCTGCCGAGGCTGAAACCGACGATGAAGTCTTCCAGATCCGTCGGCGTCACCAGCATCACCGCCTGGCTGATGCCGTTGAAGGCAATCGCCAGCGCAACTTCTTCGGCCAGCGCGGTGCTGGCCGATTCGGCGAATTGAAGATCGCTGTAACTGTACGTTTGGCTGGCGGAGGGCGCGGGCGTTTCGAGGGCTGGCGCCGCGCAAACAGGACGCTTGGCGTTCATGAGCATCACCGACGGTTTGGTCAGGTTTAAGCCTATGCGCGTCAAAGTGTCGCGTCTAATCGCTATTACTGATCTGCCGATAGATGGCGTCGATCAAGAGCCGGTTGACGATTTCTGATAGATCGCAAAACAGGCTTCCGCCAGCGCCGACCGCGGCGCGCTGCGACGCATGATCAGCCCCAGTTGGCCGAGGGTCTGCGCGTTTTCGATCGGTTGCAAACGCAGATGATCGGTCAGGTTTTCCAGGCCTCCGTCCAGCGGCATTACGGCGCAGCACAAACCACCGTGCACAGCTTGTAACAGTTGATGCACGGCATCGGTCTGCAACAGCGGCTGCGGGGTGAGGCCGCGGCTGTGGAAATTGTGGTCGATGGACTGACGGAAATGCATGCCGCTGGTGAGCATGCCCAGCGGCAGTTCGATCAACGACTCCCAGCTCAGTGGCGTCTCGCCGAACGTGAAGAAGCGCTGGTCGTAGAGCAGGCCCATGCGGGTTTCGCTGAAGGTCAGGGAGTCGAAGCGTTCGGCGTCCAGACGCTCCAGGTACGACACGCCGAGGTCAAGGCGATTGTTCGCCAGTTGTTCGAGGATCTGCTCGGAGCTCAGCGCCGAGAGTTCGAAACGCAGGTTCGGGTGTTCGGCGTGCAGGCGTTGCAGCAGGGGCAGCGGATCGAAACTCGACAATGGCACCACGCCTAGACGCAGCGTACCCACCAGGTTGCCGCGACACGCAGCGGCCTCGGCCTGCAAACCGTCACAGGCCGCCAGCACGGTGCGCGCCCAGGCCAGCACCCGCTCGCCCGGCGCGGTAAAGCCTTCGAAGCGTTGGCCACGGTTGACCAATGGCAACTCCAGCTCTTCTTCGAGGCTGCGCAGGCGCATGGACAAGGTTGGCTGGGTGATGTGACACCGTGCGGCGGCCTGGCCGAAGTGCCGGGTTTCGTCGAGGGCGATGAGGAATTTCAGCTGCTTGATGTCCATCTTCGCTCCAGGGCGCGGGAAGGTCGGGATTCTAGCGCCTGGGAGCAAGCGGCGTCATTGGTCGGGTGGGAGCCGGGGGTTGCAACCTTGGTCTAGGCTTTTGCGTCTGGAACCTGAAAACCAAGGAGAGTGCGCCATGAGTATTTTTAGCTTTGTGAAGGAAGCAGGCGAAAAGCTTATCGACCTGCTGACGCCTGGCAATGCCAATGCCAGCGAGCAGTTGAAGGAACACATCAGCAAGGTCGGCCTGGGTAACCCGAATGTGCAGGCGACAGTGGAGGGCGACAAGGTCACCGTGACGGGTGAAGTCGGCAGTCAGGAAGAGAAGGAAAAGATTCTGTTGGCGGTGGGCAATATTGCCGGCGTCGGGAGCGTGGATGACCAGATTACGGTGACCGGGCCGGTGGTGAAGGCTGCGACCTTTGTCACGGTTGTGAAGGGCGACACCCTGAGTGCGATTTCCTTGCGCGTGTATGGCGATGCCAACAAGTATCAGAAAATCTTCGAGGCCAATAAGCCGATGCTCAAGGATGTGAACAAGATTTATCCGGGGCAGTCGTTGCGGATTCCTGAGTAAGTCTCAAGACCGTGTGATGGCTATCGCGGGCAAGCCCGCTCCCACAGGAGTTGTGTCGTTCACAAAAGGTGCACACGACACAAAAACCTGTGGGAGCGTGGCTTGCCCGCGATGCAGGCGACGCGGTCTAAAGCCCTGCAATCAACTCCCGATAATCGACCACCGCCGCAAACTCCGCCGTATCCTTCGGCCCCTTGCGGCTGTCCGGCTCTCTCACTGCCAATAAATGCGTGACCCCGAAATCCCGCGCACTGCGCAGGATCGGCAACGTATCGTCGATAAACAGGCTGCGCGCCGGATCGAAGCCGATATCCGCCTGCAATGCGTCCCAGAATTGCGGGTTTTCCTTGGGAAAACCGTAATCGTGAGAGCTGATCAACCGCTCGAAGTACGGCGCCAGTTCAATTCTTTCCAGTTTCAGTGACAGCGAATCACGGTGCGCATTGGTGATCATCACCACCCGTTTACCAGCCTTTTTGAGCGCCTCCAGAAACGTATCCGCATCCGGGCGTAAAGCGATCAGGTGGGCGGTTTCCAGTTTCAGCTCGCGCACCGACAGCTTCAGCTCGGCGCTCCAGAAATCCAGGCAATACCACTGCAACTGACCGGCATGGCGTTCGAACAGCGGCTGCAATTCCATCTCGGCCATGGCCCGGCTCACTCCGTGCAGCTCGGCATAACGCTGGGGCAAATGCTCCAGCCAGAAATGATTGTCGAAGTGCAGGTCCAGCAGCGTGCCATCCATGTCCAGCAGAACGGTGTCGATGTCGTGCCAGGGCAGCAGGGACATAAAAAACTTCTCCAGCGGTAAAAAAGATATCCGAGGTCAACAATCAGGATAGGCCGGGTATAGTAACCCGCTATCGCCAAGGAGCCGCTCATGCGCCAGAAACCCACCATCCTCGCTCGCGAGATTGTCGCCACCAGTCGTTTGTTCTGCGTCGAAGAGCTGAAGTTGCGCTTTTCCAATGGCGTGGAGCGCACTTATGAGCGACTGGTCGGCAAGGGCGCCGGGTATGGCGCGGTGATGATCGTGGCGATGCTCGATTCGGACCACGCGGTATTGGTCGAGGAATATTGTGGCGGCACCGATGAATACGAGCTGTCGCTGCCCAAAGGCTTGATCGAGCCGGGTGAAGACGTGCTGGCGGCGGCGGAGCGCGAGCTCAAGGAAGAAGCCGGGTATGGCGCGCGACAGCTGGAGCATCTGACCGAGTTGTCCTTGTCGCCGGGTTACATGAGCCAGAAAATCCAGGTGGTGCTGGCCACGGACCTGTACGAGGAACGGCTGGAAGGCGACGAGCCTGAGCCGATGGGCGTGGACAAGATCAATCTGCGCGAACTGTCCGGTCTGGCCCAGAACCCGCGATTCACCGAGGGCCGTGCCTTGGCGGCATTGTACCTGGCCCGTGATCTGCTGACTCAACGTGGGGTGTTCCTGCCATGAATTTTCCGCATCCATTGATGGCGCCGGTGGTTGAACTGGCGTTGAAGGCCGGCGACGCGATCCTGCCGTTCTGGCGTATCGGCACCGCGGTGACCGCCAAGTCTGACGATTCTCCAGTCACCGCAGCTGACCTGGCCGCTCATCATCTGATTCTGGCCGGGCTGACCGCGCTCGACCCGAGCATCCCGGTGTTGTCCGAAGAGGACGCCGACATCCCGCAGAGCGTGCGTGCCGGGTGGCAGCGCTGGTGGCTGGTCGATCCGCTGGACGGGACCAAGGAATTCATCTCGGGCAGCGAAGAGTTCACCGTCAACATCGCGCTGATCGAGCAAGGTCGTGTGGTGTTTGGCGTGGTGTCGATGCCGACCAACGGACGTTTCTATCTCGGTGGTGCCGGCCTGGGCGCGTGGCGCGGTGATCGAGAAGCCGAGCCGTTGCCGATTCAGGTTCGCAATGCTCCGGCTGCGGGAGAGGCGTTCACTGTCGTCGCCAGCCGTCGGCATTCAAGTCCTGAACAAGAGCGTTTGCTGGCCGGGTTGAGCGCCAGCCTGGGTGAACTGCAATTGGCCAATATCGGCAGTTCGTTGAAGTTCTGTCTGCTGGCGGAAGGGGCGGCTGATTGTTATCCGCGCCTGGCGCCGACTTCGCAGTGGGACACGGCGGCTGCGCAAGGTGTGCTGGAAGGGGCGGGCGGCGAAGTATTGGATGTGAGCGGCGTGCCGTTCAGCTATCCGGCGCGGGAGTCTTTGCGCAACGAGTTTTTCCTGGCGCTGCCGGCGAAGGCTGCCTGGCGGGAAAAACTGCTGGAGCTCGCCCGCTCCTGAGACCTCTGTGGCGAGGGGGCTTGCCCCCGTTGGTCGGCGAAGCCGCCCCAAACCAACCACCGCGCAGTATCCGCTGAAATCCTGTTGACTGAATGGCGGCTGCTGCGCAGCCGAACGGGGCGATGCGGCGTTCCGACAAGCCCCCTCGCCACAGGGTATGTGTAGCCTCACGATCTAGCGGTGAAGAACGTACTGCCCGGTAAACGTCACCGCATCCTCCTCACTCCCCTCATTCACAATCCGTGAATGCAGGGTCAAGCGCGCTCTCCCATACCGTTCATACATCGCCAAAAACTTCTTCCACACCGCCGCACTCGGCGCCTGGCAAATCGCCGTCGCGTCCATGGTCACCGGCAGCGGATAGCTGATGTGCCCTTCGTGAATCACGATGTGCCCGTCTTCAATCCCTTCTTCGCGCAAACGCAAATGCAGCCAGCCCCAGCCCGCCAGCACCGCGCCGCAATACAGGCTGCCGCCAAACATGGTGCTCTTGTGATTGACGTTGGCTTCCAGCGGCAAGTACAGGCGTAATTGCTGGTCATGCCAGTCGAGCACTTTGACGCCCATGGCCTGCGTCAGGGGAATGTCGCGGTGCAGGACTGATTCCAGGTGACGACTGTCGCGGTTCATGCAGGGCCTCTTGTTTAATGACTCAATCGAGTTCGTCGGTCGGGTGATGGTCGGCAAAGTTCAGCCCGTGCTTGCGCAGTTTGTCGTGCAAGGTCTTGCGCGGAATGCCGAGGGCTTCGGCGAGGCTGCGGACTGAGCTGTGAGAGCGTGCCAGTTCGGCGGCAATCAACGATTTCTCGAAGTTTTCCACCTGCTCGCTCAACCCGCCGCTGACCACTTCAACCGTTGTGCTCGCCCCGCCCTCCGGCGCGCTGTTGTCCAGCGCCAGTTCCAGGCCCAGGGCAAAACGTTCGGCGGCGTTCTGCAATTCCCGCACGTTGCCCGGCCAGGTGTGGCGCAGCAGCAACGCCCGTTGTCCCGGTTGCAGTTCGTGGGGCGGCAAGCCATGGCGTGCACTGGCTTCATCGGCAAAATGCTGGAACAGCATCAACGCATCTTCACCCCGTTCGCGCAACGGCGGAATGCGCAGCGGCGCGACGTTGAGGCGGTAATACAAGTCAGCACGGAAGCGTCCCTGATCGGCGGACTGGCGCAGATCCTCCTTGGTCGCGGCGATGATGCGGATGTCCAGCGGGATCAGCTGATTGCCACCCAGACGCTCGACCACCCGCTCTTGCAGCAAGCGCAGCAACTTCACCTGTACGTCCAGGCTCATGCTTTCGATTTCATCGAGGAACAGCGTGCCGCCGTTGGCGAATTCGAACTTGCCGATGCGGCGCTTTTGCGCGCCGGTAAAGGCGCCCGGCTCGTGGCCGAACAGTTCGCTTTCCACTACCGATTCGGCCAGGGCGCCGGCGTTGATCGCCACGAACGGTCCGTTACGCCGGCTCGACAAATCGTGCAGCGCCCGGGCCACGACTTCTTTGCCGGCACCGGTTTCGCCGAGGATCAGCACGTCGGCCTTGGTCGCGGCCAGTGCGCCGATCTGTTCGCGCAAGCGCAGCATCGGCGCCGATTGCCCGACCAGTCGTGTACTCAGTTCATTGCGGTCGCTCAGGGCCAGACGCAGGCTGCGGTTATCCAGCACCAACCGGCGCAAGGCCAATGCACGGCGCACACTGTCGAGCAGGGCGTCGCTGGCGAAGGGTTTTTCCAGAAAGTCATAGGCGCCGATGCGCATCGCTTGCACCGCCAGCGGCACGTCGCCGTGGCCGGTGATCAGCAGCACCGGCAGTTCCGGGTCTTGCGCGTGCAGCTCGGTCAGCAACTCAAGACCGTCCATGCCCGGCATGCGGATATCGCTGACCACCACCCCCGGCCAGTCGCGCTCCAGTTGCCCGGCCACGCCTTTGGCTTCGGCGAGCGGCAGGATTTTCAGGCCTGCCAGGTCCAGCGTCTGGCTCAAGGCCTGTCGTAGATGGGGATCGTCGTCGATCAGCACGACCTGGATGCGGTTGTCGATGGTCATGCACTTCGGTCCTCGGACGGTTGCAGGCTCACGCCCGGTGCGCCTGCGCGCAGTTTCAGGGTAATCAGGGCACCGCCTTCCTTGTGGTTGGCGAACGACAGTTCACCCCCGAAGGCGCGCATCAGGGTCTCGCAGATCGCCAGCCCCAGGCCCAGTCCCTGCGTGCGGGTCTTGGTGGTGTAGAAAGGCTCGCTGGCGCGGCCAAGGGCTTCCATGCAAAAGCCGGGGCCATTGTCGCGAATGTACAGAATGACGCCATCGGCGGTGGATTGGGCACTCAACCAGAGTTTACGTGGCGGGCCTTTTTCCGTCAGCGCGTCCAGGGCGTTGGCCAGCAGGTTGCCCAGCACCTGGCGCAAACGGGTTTCCCCGGCCTCGACCCACAGCGTGGCGGCGGGCAAATCGCGGATCAGCTCGACTTCCATGCTCCGCCGGCGCTTGGCCAGCAGCGCCAGCGCGTCATCCAGCGCCGGTTGCAGCGCGACACTTTCCGGCGCGTGGCGATCACGCCGGGCGAAGGCGCGCAGGTGCGCGATGATCGAGGCCATGCGCCCGGTCAGTTCACTGATCAGCTTGAGGTTGCCGCGCGCATCGTCGGTGCGCTCGTGATCGAGCAGCACTTCGGCGTTTTCCGCGTAGCTGCGGATCGCCGCCAGCGGCTGATTGAGTTCGTGGCTGATGCTCGCCGACATGGTCCCGAGCGCCGACAGCTTGCCGGCCTGCACCAGGTCATCCTGGGCGCGCACCAGTTCCTGCTGGGCGTTTTCGCGCTCCAGGACTTCCTGTTTCAGCCGACGGTTAAGGCCTTCGAGGTCGCTGGTACGTTCGGCGACGCGGCCTTCCAGTTCCCGACGGGCCTTGGCTTCGAAGGCGATTCGGTCGAGGTAGTGGCGGCGGCGCTGCATCATCAGGCCAAGCAGCAGCATCAAGACCAGCAGCGTCGCGCCGCCGATGGCGACCACCGTGCGCACCGGGCGGTCGATCAGGGTGCGCGGCGCAAGGATGCTGACGCTCCAGCCGGTTTCGTCGATCTGCCGGGTCTGCGTCAACCACGCGTCCGGATTGAGGTTCAACGGCTTGGGTTCGACGGTCGGGTAGGGTTGAATCGCGGTGATTGCTTCACGCTCCGCATCGCTCAGCGGGCGGGTCGCGCGAAACCGCCATTCCGGCCGCGAGGTGAGAATGACCACGCCGTTGTGGTCAGTCACCAGCAGTTGTTCGGGGGTTTTGCCCCAGAGGCTTTCGGTGTGGTCCAGGTCAACCTTGACCACCAGCACGCCGATGATTTTTTCGCGATCCCGGACCGCTGCCGCGAAGAAGTAACCGCGTTTGGCCGACGTGGTGCCCAGACCGAAGAAGCGCCCCAGGCGCCCGGCCATGGCTTCACTGAAATACGGCCGAAAGGCGAAATTGCGCCCGACGAAGCTGTCGTGTTTGTCCCAGTTGGAGGCGGCGAGCGTCTTGCCCGTGGTGTCCATCAGGTACATGACTTCGGCGCCGGTCTGGGCGCTGATGTTCTTCAGCAACCGGTTGGCGTTGCCTTGGGTGACGCCGTCGTCCGGTGCCGACAGGTCGGCGCGCAGGGCCGGCAGGTCGCCCAGAATCTGCGGCAGCACCTCATAGCGATGCAGCGTGCCCAGCAGGTTGGCGACGTACAGGTCGAGGGTCTGACGGTTTTGCCCGGCCAGTTCGCTGCGGTAGTAACGCTCGGCCAGATGCTCCAGCGGCCACAGCAAAGGCGCCAGGCACAGCGCAAGCAGGGCCAGGCTGCGCCAGCGGGGTCGGCGGGGAAGGGTCGGGTTCATGAGCATCAGGCGCCTGTGGGTACAGGCGCATTATGCCTAGGCTTGTCCGGCAAGACACTCGCGCAACGCGGTTTGCCAGTCAGGCTGACTGACGCCCCATTCACGTTGCAGGCGACTGCAATCCAGGCGCGAGTTCAGCGGTCGGGTGGCGGGTGTCGGGTAGTCGCTGGTGGTGATCGGCAGCAGGGTTGCGCAAGGCTTTCCCTGTTCCCGCAGCGCTTCGCCGATGGCCTGGGCGAAACCGAACCACGAGGTTTCACCCTGCGCGGTCAGGTGATAAGTGCCCCAGGCGCCGGTCTCGCCGGCCTGCCAGCGTTCGATCAGGGCGAGGGTGCTGTTGGCGATCGTGCCGGCCCAGGTGGGCGCGCCGATCTGGTCGGCGACGATGCGCAACTCCGGTTTTTCCTGCAGCAGGCGTTGCATGGTCAGCAGGAAATTGCGGCCGTGGTTCGAATAGACCCAACTGGTGCGCAAGATCAGGTGCTTGCCCTGTACCGCGGTTATTGCGTGTTCGCCCGCCAGTTTGCTCTGGCCGTAAACGCCCAACGGGTGAGGTTCGTCAGCTTCGTTGTAAGGCGCAGTCTTGCTGCCGTCGAACACGTAATCGGTGGAGTAGTGGATCAGCGGAATGTCCAGCGCCAAGGCTTCCTCGGCGAGAATGCCCGGTGCCTCGGCGTTGATGGCGAAGGCTGCTTGCGGCTCGCTTTCAGCCTGATCGACTGCTGTGTGGGCTGCGGCATTGATGATCAGGTCGGGACGAACGCGCCGGACCTGCTGGCGAATCTGTTCCGGTTGAGTCAGATCGAGTTGATCGCGTCCCGGAACGACCAACTCGCCCAGTACACCGAGACGATGCTGTAACTCACGTGAAACCTGGCCCTGCTTGCCACAGATGAGTATTTTCATGGAAACAGATCAACTTCTTGCAAGGTTTTACCGTGCTGATCCCTGGCCGAAAGCTTGGGCGCTTCCTCCAGTTGCCAGTCGATGGCAAGTGTTGGATCGTCCCATCGGATGCAACATTCGGCGGTCGGGTTGTAATAGTCGGTGGTCTTGTAGAGGAACTCGGCGAAGTCACTCAGCACCACGAACCCATGGGCAAATCCTTCCGGCACCCAGAGTTGGCGACTGTTTTCTGCGGACAAACGCACTGCCGCCCACTGGCCGAAATTCGGTGAACTGCGACGTACATCCACCGCGACATCGAGCACTTCACCGGCGGTAACGCGCACCAGTTTTCCCTGAGTGTTTTCCAGTTGATAGTGCAGGCCGCGCAGGACGCCCTTCTGTGAGCGGGAATGGTTGTCCTGAACGAACTGCCTCTTCAGGCCCGTCGCCTCTTCAAACGCCTTTGCATTGAAGCTTTCGTAGAAAAAGCCGCGCTCGTCCCCGAAGACCTTGGGCTCAAGGATCAACACACCGGGCAGCTCGGTTTCAATCACATTCATTGTCCACCCTCAGCCAGTTTGTAAAGGTACTGGCCGTAACCGGTCTTGCCAAAATACTTGGCGCGCTCGAGCAAATGCTCGCGGTCGATCCAGCCTTTTTCGTAGGCAATTTCTTCAAGACAGGCGACTTTCAACCCTTGGCGGTGCTCGATGGTCTGCACGTATTGGGAGGCTTCGAGCAGGCTGTCGTGAGTGCCGGTATCCAGCCAGGCGAAACCACGACCGAAGCGCTCGACCTGCAGATCGCCACGCTTGAGGTAGGCATTGTTGACGTCGGTGATCTCCAGTTCACCGCGCGGTGAAGGCTTCACGGCCTTGGCGATCTCGATCACGTCGTTGTCGTAGAAATACAGGCCGGTCACGGCATAGCTGGATTTCGGTACTTTCGGCTTTTCTTCGATCGACAAGGCGCGGCCTTCGTCGTCGAAATCGATCACGCCGAAGCGCTCCGGGTCTTTGACCCAGTAACCGAACACGGTGGCGCCAGAAGGGCGATTAACGGCGTTGTTCAACTGCTCGCTAAAGCGCTGACCGTGGAAGATGTTGTCGCCGAGGATCAGGCACACCGGATCCTTGCCAATGAATTCCTCACCAATCAGAAAGGCCTGGGCCAGGCCATCCGGCGAAGGTTGTTCGGCGTAGCTGAAATGCACGCCGAACTGACTGCCGTCACCCAGCAGGTTGCGATACTGCGGGAGGTCCTGCGGGGTGGAGATCACCAGGATTTCCTTGATGCCGGCCAGCATCAGGACCGAGATCGGGTAGTAGATCATCGGTTTGTCGTAGATCGGCAATAGCTGTTTTGATACGCCCAGCGTGATCGGGTGCAGACGCGTGCCCGAACCCCCGGCCAACACAATTCCTTTCATCATGCGATCAACTCCTTGGTATTGATGGCGCCCAGTCGTTCACCCTGGTAGCTGCCGTCCTGAACACGGCGGCACCACTCCAGGTTTTCCAGATACCACTGGACGGTTTTGCGCAGGCCGGTCTCGAAGGTTTCTTCGGGCGTCCAGCCGAGTTCGCGCTCAATCTTGCTGGCATCGATCGCGTAGCGCAGGTCATGGCCAGGACGGTCCTGGACGAAAGTGATCAGGTCGGCGAAATGCGCGACGCCTTCAGGTTTGTTCGGCGCCAGTTCTTCGAGTAGCGCGCAGATGCCACGCACCACGTCGATGTTCTTCTGCTCGTTGTGACCGCCGATGTTGTAGGTCTCGCCGACCACGCCTTCGGTGACCACTTTGAACAGTGCGCGAGCGTGATCCTCGACGAACAGCCAGTCGCGAACCTGCAGGCCGTTACCGTAGACAGGCAGCGGCTTGCCGGCGAGGGCGTTGAGAATCACCAGCGGGATCAGTTTTTCAGGGAAGTGGAACGGCCCGTAGTTGTTCGAGCAGTTGGTCAGCAACACCGGCAGGCCATAGGTGCGTTGCCAGGCGCGGACCAGATGGTCGGAGGCCGCCTTGCTGGCGGAATACGGTGAGCTCGGTGCGTACGGCGTCGTTTCCGTGAACAGGTCATCGACGCCATGCAGGTCGCCGTAAACCTCATCCGTGGAGATGTGGTGAAAGCGGAAAGCGCTTTTCTCGGGCTCGGCCAGGGTCTGCCAGTAGGCGCGGGTTGCCTCGAGCAGGCTGTAGGTGCCGACGATATTGGTTTGAATGAAATCCGACGGACCGTCGATGGAGCGGTCGACATGGGACTCGGCCGCCAGATGCATGATCGCATGCGGCTGGAAACGTGCCAGCACGGCGCTGACGGCGGCCTGATCAACGATATCGGCCTGCACGAATTCGTAGCGGGTGTCGTTGGCAATACTGGTCAGCGATTCCAGATTGCCAGCGTAGGTCAGTTTGTCCAGGTTGAGCACTTCATGCTCAGTGTGCCGAATCAGGTGGCGAACCAGGGCAGAGCCAATGAAACCGGCACCGCCGGTGATGAGAATACGCATGTTGGCCAGCCTTTATCTGTAAGACGATTGAAGCAAATGAGCATAGCTTGTCGGCAGGAGAGGGGTGGTGCAATAGGGTTGCGACATCTATTTGGGTTTTGACCCATGAACAGGGGTTGATTATCGACCGACGCAGTGGCGATATAAGCGACTAATAAAATTTCAGGGGTTGTTGTATGCCGCTCGCCACGTTGATTCATCGCGCCAGTTTGCCCAGCCCGCAGGTGTCTGCGGCGCAAGCGCTAGAGCTGCTCGAAGGGCATTACGGGCTGAGCGGAAAGCTACAGGCGCTCGGCAGCCAGCAGGATCTCAACTACCGCGTTGACAGTAAGCATGGGCGTTTCGTCCTGAAAATCTGCCGGGGCGACTATTCGGCGCTGGAACTGCAAGCCCAGCATGCGGGGCTCAAGCATCTGGCCGAGCACTCCAACGTGCCGGTGCCGCGAGTGATTGCCGCCGAGAACGGCGCCGATCTGCTGTCACTTGAAGTCGGCGGACAAGCGGTGCATGTACGCCTGCTCGAATACATCGAGGGTCAGTCGCTCACACACCTGGATCATTTGCCTGGAGCCGTGGTGGCCGGTTTCGGCCGGCTCTGCGGTGAAATGGATCAGGCGCTGGCCGACTTCAACCATGCGGGGCTTGAACGCACCCTTCAGTGGGACGCGCGCCACGCCAATGCGTTGATCGCGCATTTGCTGCCGGTCATCGGGGATGACGCGCAGCGAGCGCTGATCGCGCAAGTGGCCGAACAGGCCGAGCGGCATTTGCAGCCGTTGGTGGACAAGTTGCCGGTGCAGGCCATCCACATGGACATCACCGATGACAACGTGGTCTGGGAGCGCGATTCGCAACGCCAGTGGCAACTGCAAGGCGTGATCGATTTCGGTGATCTGGTCCGCACCTGGCGCATTACCGACCTGTCGGTGACCTGCGCGGCGTTGCTGCACCATGCCGGTGGCGATCCGTTCTATATTTTGCCGGCGGTCCAGGCCTATCACGCGGTCAACCCGTTGCAACACGAAGAACTGCTGGCGCTGTGGCCGCTGATCGTCGCGCGGGCGGCGGTGCTGGTGCTCAGCGGTGAACAGCAGGTCAGCATCGATCCGGGCAACCAATACAGTCGCGACAACCTGACCCACGAATGGGAAATTTTCCGCGTCGCCACCTCGGTGCCGCTGGCGCTGATGGAAGCGGCGATCCTCACCTCTGTCGGCCAGAGCCTGCCAGACATCGGCGGCGAAGGTTTCGCGCCGCTGCTGCCGAGCCTGGTCGGACGTGAGTTCGCCTTGATCGACCTGGGCGTACTCAGCCCGCATTTCGAGGCCGGTAACTGGGAGCAGGAAGGGATCGATCAGCGTCTGTTGAGCGAAGCGGCGGCAGCGCACGGCTTGGCTGCCAGCCGTTACGGACAATATCGGTTGTCCCGCACCCGCCCCGACAGTGCCAGCGAGCCGGACACGTGCCCGCTGCATGTCGAGTTGCGAGTGCCCCACGGCACGGCGGTCGAATCGCCATTTGCCGGCGTGGTCCACCAACCGGCGCCGGGTGTGTTGCAACTCGACGGCCCGCAATTGAGCGTGCGGCTGTGGGGCGTGACGCCGTCGCTGCACACCGGCGCGGCGCTGGTCAAAGGCCAGGTGTTGGGCGCAGTCAGCGGTCCGTTGCGAGTGCAGCTGTGCCGAGGTGCTTCGTTCGATGCGCCGTTGTTTTGCACGCCGTCTCGTGCGCCGGCCTGGCAAGCGTTGTGTCCGTCGCCGGCGGTGCTGCTGGGGCTGGCGTGCGACGCTGAAGCGGAGCTTGATTCGCAGACCTTGCTGGCGCGCCGCGACGCCAGTTTCGCCCGGACCCAGAAACACTATTACGTCGACCCGCCACGCATCGAACGCGGCTGGCGCAACCACCTGATCGACATGCAGGGCCGTTCCTACCTCGACATGCTCAACAACGTCGCGGTGCTCGGCCACGGTCATCCGCGTATGGCCGCAGTAGCCAGCCGTCAGTGGTCGCTGCTCAATACCAACTCGCGGTTCAACTACGCGGCGGTTGCCGAATTTTCCGAGCGTTTGCTGAAGCTGTCGCCGGAGGGCATGGACCGGGTGTTCCTGGTCAACAGCGGCAGCGAGGCCAATGACCTGGCGATCCGCCTGGCATGGGCCTACAGCGGTGGTCGCGACATCGTCAGCGTGCTGGAGGCCTATCACGGCTGGACGGTGGGCGCGGACGCGGTTTCGACTTCGATTGCCGACAACCCCAAGGCCTTGAGCAGCCGCCCGGACTGGGTGCACCCGGTGACGGCGCCGAACACCTATCGCGGCGAATTCCGTGGTCCGGACAGTGCGCCGGATTATGTGCGCAGCGTCGAACACAACCTGGCGAAAATCGCTGAGCAGGGGCGCCAGCTGGGCGGTTTCATTTGCGAGCCGGTGTACGGCAATGCGGGCGGCATCTCGCTGCCGCCGGGGTATCTGAAAAAAGTCTACGGGTTGGTTCGTGCCCAGGGCGGCGTGTGCATCGCCGACGAAGTGCAGGTCGGCTACGGGCGTATGGGCCACTTCTTCTGGGGTTTCGAAGAACAGGGCGTGGTGCCGGACATCATCACCATGGCCAAAGGCATGGGCAACGGCCAGCCGCTGGGCGCGGTGATTACCCGCCGGGAAATCGCCGAAGCGTTGGAAGCCGAAGGTTATTTCTTCTCGTCGGCGGGTGGCAGCCCGGTCAGTTGCCAGATCGGCATGGCCGTTCTGGATGTGATGGAAGAAGAAAAACTCTGGGAAAACGCCCAGGTCGTAGGCGGGTATTTCAAGGAGCGTCTTGAGGCGCTGATCGATAGTCATCCGTTGGTGGGCGCGGTGCACGGGTCCGGGTTTTATCTGGGTGTCGAATTGATCCGCGACCGCGAGACCCTGGAACCGGCGACTGAAGAAACCACGGCGTTGTGTGATCGCCTGCGGGAATTGGGGATCTTCATGCAGCCGACGGGGGATTATCTGAACGTCCTCAAGATCAAACCACCGATGGTGACATCGCGCCGGAGTGTGGATTTCTTTGTCGATATGTTGGCGAAGGTGCTCGCGGAGGGGCTGTAAATACATCTCCCCTGTGGGAGCGGGCTTGCTCGCGAATGCGGTGGAATCAGCCGACAATTGTGTTGATTGACACACCGCATTCGCGAGCAAGCCCGCTCCCACAGGGGACGCTGATTTGCCGATTATTATCTGGTTTAAGCGCTGTTGTTTTCGACAGAAGGAAGATTAATCGCTTTTAAAGCCGATTTTTATCGGCTATAAAGTCGCCATTGCCCACGGCGTGCTTCATCACGCCCGTGCTTCCCGTTTCTGTCATTAGTCGATGCCAAACTCGACTCACAGCACTTGCCCGGAGATGATTCATGAGCCGTATCGTTACCGTCGCCGCCACCCAGATGGCCTGTTCCTGGGACCTTGAAGCCAACCTCGAAACCGCTGAAAGGCTGGTCCGTGAGGCCGCGGCCAAAGGCGCGCAGATCATCCTGATCCAGGAACTGTTCGAGGCGCCGTACTTCTGCCAGAAGCCCAACCCGGATTACCTGCAATTGGCCACGACGGTGGAAGACAACGTCGCCATCAAGCATTTCCAGAAAGTCGCCAGAGAACTGCAAGTGGTGCTGCCGATCAGCTTCTATGAACGGGCCGGCCGCGCGCGTTTCAACAGCATCGCGATCATCGATGCCGACGGCAGCAACCTCGGGATTTATCGTAAAAGCCACATCCCGGATGGCCCTGGCTACCACGAGAAGTACTACTTCAACCCGGGCGACACCGGTTTCAAAGTCTGGAATACCCGTTACGCGAAAATCGGCGTGGGCATCTGCTGGGATCAGTGGTTCCCCGAGTGCGCCCGCAGCATGGCGTTGCTGGGTGCGGAAATTCTGTTCTACCCGACCGCCATCGGCAGCGAGCCGCACGACAAAACCATCTCGTCCCGCGACCACTGGCAGCGTGTGCAGCAGGGCCATGCCGGCGCCAACCTGATGCCGCTGATCGCCAGTAACCGTATCGGCAACGAGGAGCAAGACGGGTACGACATCACCTTCTATGGCTCGTCGTTTATCGCTAACCAGTTCGGCGAGAAGGTCCAGGAACTCGATAAAACCGAAGAAGGCGTGCTGGTTCACAGCTTCGACCTCGACGAGCTGGAACACATCCGCAGCGCATGGGGCTCGTTCCGTGATCGTCGCCCGAACCTATACAATGCGCTCAAAACCCTCGACGGTTCCCTGGAGTCCTGACCGCATGACCACTTTAAACAGCAGCCCGCGTGCCGACGGCTTCTACATGCCCGCCGAGTGGGCGCCTCAAACCCAGACCTGGATGATCTGGCCCGAGCGTCCGGACAACTGGCGCCTCGGTGGCAAGCCGGCGCAAGCCGCCCACGTGGCGGTGGCCAAGGCCATCGCGCGTTTTGAACCGGTGACTGTGGCGGTGTCCGCCGGACAGTACGAAAATGCTCGCGCCCGTCTCGACGTGCCGAATATTCGTGTGGTCGAGATGTCCAGTGACGACGCCTGGGTCCGCGACACGGGGCCGACATTCGTTATCAATAACCGCGGCGAAGTCCGCGGTGTGAACTGGGATTTCAATTCGTGGGGCGGTTTTGACGGTGGCCTGTATTCGCCGTGGAACCGTGATTCGCAGGTCGGCGGCAAGATCCTCGAGATTGAACGTAGCCCGCGTTATCGCACCAAGGGCTTTGTGCTCGAAGGCGGTTCGATCCACGTTGATGGTGAAGGCACGCTGATCACGACCGAGGAATGCCTGCTCAACCGCAATCGCAACCCGCACTTGAACCGTGCAGAAATCGAAGCGGTGCTCAGCGCGAACCTGGCGGTGGATAAAATCATCTGGCTGCCGGACGGTTTGTTTAACGACGAAACCGACGGTCATGTGGATAACTTCTGCTGCTACGTGCGTCCGGGTGAAGTATTGCTGGCCTGGACCGACGACCCGCAAGACCCGAACTACCCGCGCTGCCAGGCGGCGATGAAAGTGCTGGAAAGCAGCACCGACGCCAAGGGTCGCCCGTTCACGGTGCACAAGATGCCGATTCCCGGGCCGCTGTATGCGACCGAAGAAGAGTGTGCCGGTGTCGACCCGGTAGACGGAACTCAGGAACGCAATCCGACCGTTCGTCTGGCCGGTTCCTACGTGAACTTCCTCATCGTCAACGGCGGCATCATCGCGCCGAGCTTCGACGATCCGCTGGATGGTCCCGCAAAAGAGATTTTGCAGAGCCTGTTCCCGCAGCACGAAGTCGTCATGGTGCCGGGCCGCGAACTGTTACTGGGCGGCGGTAACATCCACTGCCTTACCCAACAGCAGCCTGCGCCGCACAAGGAGTGAGTGCCGTTGTAACAGCCTGAGTTGATTGGAAAATCACTCAGGCAACGGTTTTACTTCGACACCTCGCAAAAAGCCCGCAGCCCATCAGGACTGCGGGCTTTTTTGTATCCGCTGGTCGGCCGTCCCGATACATTGGCACAGCTCTTGTATCTCTCCTGACGAGAAACAGGGAGGGGAGAACTTCGATGTTCTGTCATAAACCTTGGATAAGTTAGCCGCTCACAAACCAGGAGAGAGCGCGGAAATGAACGCCGAAATGAACGTAGTGAGCGAGCGGGCACTGCATCCCCTGGCAGTAAACAGCGAATCGCTCCAGATCCTGGCGCACTGGTTGAAGTCCAATGGAACGCGTCAGATCAGGGAGCCTGATCCGCGCCGGATGATGATCGAGCGCTACCCCGCTGGTTTATTCAGCGAAGCGGAGCTGGATGCGTTGTGGGATGTGATGGAAGGATAAAAAAGAACAACAACGGATTGATAAAAGCGCTGCCGGGAAGGCGGCGCTTTTTTATGGGCGAAGGGTTTGTGTGCGGAATGCATGCTAACTGTCACTATCAAACCCTGTGGGAGCGGGCTTGCCCGCGATGGCAGCCGGTCAGTCAGCATTGATGTCGACTGACCCACCGCTATCGCGAGCAAGCTCGCTCCCACAGGGTATTGCGGTGTTTAGAAACTGTAGGTCCCGGTCACCACCAGGCTGCGCGGCTCACCCGGTTGAATCTGCGCCGCGCTGGTGGCCGACGAGTAATAGGTTTTATCACTGATGTTGTTCAGCGCCGCGCGCAAATCCCAGTCCTTCTGACGGAACCCGGTTAGTGCATCCCAGCGGCCATAACCTGGCAGGACGGTGGTGTTGAGGTTATCCGCATAACGGTCGCCCACCAGGGTCAGGCCGGTTTCGGCGTACCAGCCCATTTCCGGTTTCCAGGTCAGGAACAGACTGCCGTTGTGCTTGGCCACGTTGCTGATGCGCTTGCCTTCAAAACCGTTGTTGTCCTTCTCGACTGTCGCGTCCTGCACACCCACGCCACCTCGCACGTACCAGTTGCCGGCAATCTTGCCGGTGCCGGTCAGCTCGATCCCGCGGGAACGTTGCAGGCCGCTGAGCAAGGTCACGGTCGGGTTGAGCGGGTCGCTGGTGCGACGGTTGTAGAGCTCCAGTTCGTAGATCGCCAGCGTGGTGCTCAGGCGATCGTCGAGCCAGTCGCTTTTCACGCCGATTTCTTTCTGCTTGGTCAGCTCGGGGCTCAGGTCGTTGGTATTGCCGGCGGCGCCCGGGGTGATGCCGATCAAACCGCCGCCGACCGGCGAAAAGGTTTTGGTCCAGGAGGCGTAGAAGGAATGATTCTGCAGTGGCGTCCAGACCACTCCCACCCGCGGGCTGGTGCTGTGACTGTCGCGGTCTTCGGACAGGTTGCGCAGCTTGTTGGTCGACTCGATGTCGAAGGTGTCGTAGCGCAGACCGGCCAGCAATTGCCATTGATCGTTCAGGCGCAGCTGATCCTGAACATATACCGCACGGCTTTCGACTTCGGTGTGGTTGTCGCTGGACACTTGCATGCGCCCGGTATGGCGCAAATCCCGATCCGGGTTATACAGATCCAGCGACGGCACGGCCTGGCGGCCAGGCCCGGTAGTGGCCGCTGTGTAGAGTTTCGGATCACGGCGCTGACTGCCGATTTCGACGCCGGTGAGCAGGCGATGCTCAAGGCCGAACGTATCGAAGCCACCTTCCAGCTCAATGTTGTTGTAGACATTGCGAGTGGTCAGGTCCTGCTGCCAATGCTGGCGCGTGACCCGGTTGGTCGCCGGTGTGTAGCCGGTGAGGTAGGTGTTGTCGAAATCGCTGTCGAGCTTGAACACACCCAGCGTCTGGCGCAGTTGCCAGTTTTCGTTGATGTCGTAGCTGAGTTTCGAGCGCAGGGATTGCGACTTGTCGTCGATGAAATCGTGATCGCTGCCGTAGGTCGTATCCCGTCCGACGTCGGCCGGGCGTCCGTTTACACCGGGGATTCCGCGATCCGGCGTACGGTTGTAGCGGCTGTATTCGTACTGCACCAACCAGTTCAGGTCGGGTGTCAGTTGCCAGCTCATAGACGGCGCAAACAACTGGCGATTGCCGCTGACGCCATCTCGAAAGCTGTTCTGGTCCATGTTGCCCATGTTCAGGCGCAGGCTGATGTTCTCGCTGGGATCGGTGCTCAGGTCCGCGTAAAGGCTGCGCAAGTCGTTGCTGCCGCCCTGGGCTTCAATGGAAGAGCGGCGTCCGAACTCCGGTAATTTGCTGACCCGGTTGACGATCCCGCCCTGACTGCCACGGCCGTACAACACCGCAGCCGGGCCTTTGAGGACTTCGATGCGTTCGATGTTGTGCAGGTCGCGCACGTACTGACTGTCGTCGCGGATGCCGTCCAGATAGAAATCGTTACTGGCGTCGAAACCGCGGATGCGCAGACTGTCGAAGCGGGTGTCGGCGCCGCTGCTGACGTTGGGAATGCCGCTCAGGGCGGTGCCCAGATCGTTGGTGCCGTAATCGACGACATTTGAGGTTTTTATCGAGTCGATGGCTTGTGGCACGTAGCGCACGGGGGTGGCGGTGCGGGTCGCGGTGCTGGTTTCTTTTACGCGTGGGTCGTCGGCTTCCGCTTCGGCGCTGATGGAGGTTTCTGGCAATGTCGTAGGGGCGGCGTAGGAGACACCGGCAGATAGCAAGGCAGAGAGCCCAAGACTGAAAGGCGTAAGACGAAAAGGGGCAGGCATTGAAGGACGCGTCCGTAGGATATTGGGGGTCTTGCGTGTGGGCGCGAATGATAATGCGTGCTATTTACTTTCGTGAATTATTCCTGAAAAGTTACGCTGATTGATTGTTTCAATTTGTGTCTTGGTTGTTACAGAACGTGGGAGGTATTCGACCGATTCCTGAAACAGACTGAAAGCCATTCCAGCGTTTTTCAGAAACAGAAGGAGGGCTAACCTGCCGGCATCGAAATTCCCTGACTTTGCGCCGGAGCCGTCCCATGATCCTTCACTACATTTACGATCCGTTTTGCGGCTGGTGCTACGGTGCCGAACCGCTGGTGCAAGCCGCCCAGGCAGTCCTGCCGGTGATTGCCCATGGCGGTGGCATGATGACGGGCGCCAACCGCCAGAGCGTCTCGCCCCACTTGCGCAACTACGTGATACCCCACGACCGGCGCATCGCCGAGTACACCGCTCAGCCATTCGGCGAAGCCTATTTCGAAGGTTTGATGCGCGATGAGACGGCGGTGTTCGATTCCGCTCCACCGATTGCCGCCGTGCTCGCGGCCGAGCAGATCGCGGGCCGTGGACTGGCATTGCTGGGACGTTTACAGAGCGCCCATTACGTGGAAGGTCGGCGCATTGCCGATGAAGCCGTATTGTTTGAACTCGCCCACGACATCGGCCTGGAACCTGAAGCCTTCGAGAGTGCGTTCAAAAACGCCGACACCGATCGCCACATCAAGGCCAGTCGCGACCTGTTGGCCAACATCGGTGGCCATGGTTTCCCTACCTTCGCCCAGGAGCAGGATGGCCAGTTCACGCTGGTCGATATCGGGCCGTGGCTCGGCAAGCCGCAAGCTTTTGCGGCCTGGCTGAGTCAGTCGCTTCCCGTGCAAGCCGCTTCAACCGGGTTTCAAGCGTGTGGGCTCAACGGCTGCGATTAAAAACTTCTTAGACGATTTTCGCCTATTCACAGACGATTCATGAAATTGACACAGGGTTCAGGGCGCGACTAGCATTCGCCCTAACGCCTGTGGCCAACCGCCATGACTCAAAAAATAATAAAAAGGCCCGCCGCGATTATTCGTGGGCGGGCCTTTTTGTTTCGGGGTGAAAAAAGAGTGCGATAGCGCCGTTTCAGCCGTTCGACACAGCGCGTATCAACCCGTAATAAGGAAAAGAACAAAATGTTGAACAAGCGAATCAGCCTGATCGCTCTGGGGATGTTGAGCGCGACACAGGCCATGGCAAACGACCAGGCCGAATCCAAGGGTTTTGTTGAAGACAGCAGCCTCAAAGTGCTGCTGCGCAATGCCTACATCAACCGTGACTACAAAGACGGCCGACCGGATAAAGCCGAGTGGGGCCAAGCGGCCATCGGTACGTTCTCGTCCGGTTTCACCCAAGGCACCGTCGGTGTGGGCGTGGACGCGTTCGGTCTGTACGCACTCCGCCTGGATGGCGGCAAAGGTCGTACCGGCGCGCAAGGTATCGACTTCTTCAAAAAAGGCGACAGCGGCAACGCGGCAGATGACCTGTCCAAAGGCGGCGCAGCGGTCAAATTCCGTCTCTCCAGCACCACACTGACTTACGGCGACCAGATGCCGGCCCTGCCGGTGTTGAGCTACGACAACGTGCGCCTGCTGCCGGAAAGCTACACCGGCACCCTGATCACCTCCAAGGAGATCAAAGGCCTGGAGCTGAACGCCGGTCGCTTCACCGCTGAATCGCGCAAAAGCGCTGAAGGTCGTGACAGCGGTGGCTTGAAGTCGATCAACGTATTGGGCGGCAGCTACCAGTTCACCGAACAGTTCAAGGCAGCGGTGTACGCGTCTGACGTTGAAGACGTGTTGAAAAAGCAATACGTGAACGCCAACTACGTGTTCCCGATCGACAAGGATCAGTCCCTGACCCTGGACTTCAACGGCTACCGTACCAAGCTGGAAGATTCCTACGTCCGCGAAAGCGGTGCGACCGGTGACGACAACAAGATCTGGAGCCTGGCAGCGACTTTCGCCACCGGCCCGCACTCGTTCACTGTCGCGCACCAGCGCAGCACCGGCGACAGCAACCTGGGCTACGCCTACGGCGGCTACCAGAAAGATCAAGGTCGCGTCGGCGATGGCGGCAACACCATCTACCTGGCGAACTCCTACTGGTCCGACTTCAACGCTGAAGACGAACGCAGCTGGCAGTTGGGCTACGGTCTGGATTTCAGCACCTTCGGCGTCCCGGGTCTGAGCTACAACGTGGCCTACGTGCGCGGCGACAACATCACCACCTCCACCAGCGAGGGCGGTACCGAGCGCGAAATCTTCAACCAGTTCAAGTACGTCGTGCAAAGCGGCCCGGCCAAAGACCTGAGCATCAAACTGCGTAGCTCGATCCTGCGTGTCGCGCAGAAATCCAGCGAGTACAACGTCAGCGGTAACGAAGTGCGTGTGTTCGTGGACTACCCGATCAACATTTTCTGATGATCGGTTGCAGTATCGAAGCCTGATTCAAGGCTGACAAAGAAGAAGCCCCGACTGGTTCGGGGCTTTTTTTTGGGCGGCGCGAGGCTCTAGGTCGCGGCAAGCGCGTCAGTGCTCAAAGGTTACCCACGCAAAATGATCAAAACGAGCATACGAAATGATTGGTTTGCGCATTTTGTAAGGGTGGAATAAGATTATTTTGACTGAAGCAATCACTTCGTGATCGAATCAGTCAGTTTCGAGGTGAAACACGTCTTACCCTACAATTATAAAAGGAGACCCTCGTGGCCCAGATTCCTATCAAGCGCACCATAGAACGCATCCCGGGCGGCATGATGATTGTGCCTCTGCTGATTGGTTCGCTGGTGGCAACCTTCCTGCCTGACACGCCAAAATTTTTCGGCTCGTTCACCAATGCTTTGTTCACCGGGGCGCTGCCTATCCTCGCGGTGTTCTATGTCTGCATGGGCGCGAGCATCAACATCAAAGCCACGCCTTACTTGCTCAAGAAGGGCGGCACGCTGCTCATCACCAAAGTCGGTATCGCCGTGCTCATCGGCATCATCCTCGGGCATTTCCTCGGCGAGCAGCCGATTTCGTCTGGTCTGTTCGCCGGCATCTCGACGCTGGCGGTGGTCGCCGCGATGAACGACACCAACGGCGGCTTGTACATGGCGCTGATGGGACAGTACGGTCGCTCCGAAGACGTCGGTGCCTACTCGGTCATGTCCCTTGAGTCCGGTCCTTTTCTGACCATGGTCACCCTGGGCATCGCCGGTCTGTCGGCGTTTCCGTGGCCGACGTTGGTGGGCAGCATCCTGCCGCTGGCGCTGGGCATGCTGTTGGGTAATCTCGACCGTGACATGCGCGATTTCCTGGCCAAGGCCGTTCCGGTGATGATTCCGTTCTTCGCCCTGGCACTGGGCGCCAGCCTGGACTTGCATAACGTCTGGCAGGCCGGTTTGCTGGGTCTTGGCATGGGCGTGGCGGTGGTCGTGCTGACCGGCATTCCGCTGTTCTTCGCTGATCGCTTGACCGGTGGCACAGGTGTCGCCGGTGTCGCCGCGGCCACTACCGCCGGGAACGCTGCAGCCGTTCCTGCGCTGATCGCAGCGGCCAATCCGGTTTACGCCGAAGCCGCCAAGAGCGCGACCATATTGGTAGCAGCCTGTGTGGTGGTCACCGCGATCCTTGCGCCGATACTCACCGCAGCCGTCGCCAAGCGCGTGCAACAGCGCAACCCCGTCGTCATTCCTGAGCAGGAGATCGAACCTCAAAAGCAGGAGGCCCTGCGATGAGGATTCTGATCATCGCGGATGATCTGTCCGGTGCGGCGGATTGCGCCATCGGTTTTGCGAGCGTGGGGCTGCAAACGGTGGTCACGCTCGACCCCTTGAATGACAAGGCCGATGCGCAGGTGATTGCCGCCGACACGGACACCCGGCGCTTGTCGCCGGCGCGGGCCGCCGAGCGCACCGTTGCGGCATTCAAGGCGCTGCATCGGCCGGGGCAACGGCTGTACAAGAAAATCGATTCGACCCTGCGCGGCAACTGGGCGGCGGAAGTCGCCGCCCTGCAACCCTTGGCCGGCCTGGCCATCGTCGCCCCGGCGTTCCCCGCCACGGGGCGCACATTGCGCGGCGGCCGGGTGTTCGTGAACGGCCAGCCACTGGAAACCACCGACACCTGGAAACTTGAAAACGCCGATCGCCCGGCTGACGTCGAAGCCATGCTCATCGCCGCTGGCCTGAGCACCGCGAAGCTGGACCTCGACACCTTGCGCGGCAACGAAAAGGCGCTCGCGCAACACATTGCCGAAGTCGCCCGCAGCGGCACCCAAGCGCTGATCGTCGATGCGCAAACCGAAGACGATCTGCTGACTCTCGCTCGACTGACCGCGTCGATGGAGCAGCCGCTGTTCTGGATCGGCTCGGGCGGCCTGGCGCGGGAGATCGCCAGTCTTCCGGATTTCTCCGAAGCACGATTTACGGCCATCGAACCGACCGCGCGGGAAAAAAGCCAGGCGCCGATTCTGATCCTCGTCGGCAGCCTCTCCGGTGTCTGCGAACGGCAATGCGCGTTGCTCAAGGAGCGTGGCGGCGTCAGCGAACTGGTCGTCCCGCCCGAGGTCCTTCGCCAAGGCACAACCCATGGCGACTGGGCGATGTGGCAAGCGCGGATCGGCGAACAACTGGACGGCTGGAGTGACCTGCTGCTGCGCATCGGTCGCGATGAGGCGTTCGATCCGCAAGAGGGCGCGCAACTCTCGACCATGCTGGCCGTATTGGTAGAGCCACATTTCGCCAAGGTCGGCGGCCTGATCGCCACGGGCGGTGAGACCGCACGGGCCATATTGACCACCGTCGGCATCGACAGCCTGCAACTGCTGGCCGAAGTCGAAGCCGGGGTCGCCTACGCCCGCCCAACTGTTTCCCGGCAAGGCCATTGTCCCGGCATCGTGACCAAGGCCGGCGCGTTCGGCACCGATCACGCTTTGTATGCGGCATGGCAACACTTGAGCGAAAGCGCCGATCGCTCCCCGCCCCAACGCACACGAATCCAAGGACTCGAATGAACACTATGAGCAACTACCTCCCCGTCATCGGCATCACCATGGGCGACGCCTCGGGTGTCGGTCCGGAAATCATCGTCAAGAGCCTGACTCACGACATCGTCTATCAACAATGCCGACCGCTGGTGATTGGTGATGCGCGCCGGCTCGAACAGGCCAACGTCATCGTCGGCGGCAGCGCCAAAGTGCGCCGTATCAAGGACGCCTCCGAGGCGCGATACGAGGCCGGCGTCATCGACTGCATCGACCTCGACCTGATCCCTGACGACCTGCCGTTCGGCGAACTGTCGGCCATCGCCGGTGACGCTGCCTACCAATACATTGCCCGCGCCGTGCAACTGGCCGAAGCCAGCCAGATTGATGCCATTTGCACTGCGCCGCTGAACAAGGAAGCGCTGCACGCCGGCGGCCACAAGTACCCTGGCCACACCGAAATGCTCGCGCACCTGACCAACGTCGATGAAGTGTCGATGATGCTGGTGGCGCCGCAGCTGCGGGTGATTCACGTCACGACCCACATCGGCATCATCGACGCGATCCGCAAGATCGAGCCGGGCCTGGTCCAGCGCACCATCGAGCGCGGCAACGCGACACTGATCAAGGCCGGCATCGCCCGTCCGCGGATCGGCGTGTGCGGGATCAACCCACATGCTGGTGAAAACGGTCTGTTTGGTTATGGCGAAGAGGAAGAAAAAATCATCCCGGCAGTGAAGCTGTTGCAGGAACGTGGCCTCGATGTCACCGGTCCGTTGCCGGCCGACACGCTGTTCTTCCGCGCTGGCCGCGGTGACTTCGATCTGGTGGTCGCGATGTATCACGACCAGGGCCACGGCCCGGTCAAAGTGCTCGGTCTTGAAGCAGGCGTAAACGTCACCGTCGGCCTGGACGTGATCCGCACCTCGGTCGACCACGGCACCGCATTCGACATCGCCGGTAAAGGCATCGCCGATGAACGCAGCCTGCTCGAAGCGCTGCGCCAGGGTGCCGAGCTGGCCACGCGACGGGGATGAGCCGCACGGGCGCTGTCGTGTAAGATCGACCACCGTCCACCACGCGAGACCCGCCATGAAAGCCTCCGAACGCCACCGCGCCATCCTCGACCTCGTACGCATCGGCGATGCCAACGTCGAGCAATTGAGCGCGGCGCTCGGAGTCTCGGAAGCGACAGTGCGACGCGACCTGACCATGCTCGCCAAACAGCGACACCTGGTGAGAACCTACGGCGGCGCCACTGCCGTGGTCGGCGTTCATGAGCCGGAAGCTTCGCTCGAAGAACGCAAGACGTCTCAGTGGGAACAAAAAGACGCCATCGCCCAGGCTGCGGCGGCGCATGTCCAGGATGGCGATACCGTGCTGCTCGATGGCGGCACCACCTGCGCCGCACTGGCCCATCATTTGTGCTCGCGACAAGACGTGCATGTGGTGACCAATAACCTGCTGGCCGTGATGACCCTGGCTAATGCGCCGGGTATTCGCCTGACCTTGATCGGCGGCGATTTGCGCGGTTCGAGCATGAGCACATTAGGACCATTGGCGGAGCTGACGTTGAGTCGGTTGAGTGTCGACAAGGCCTTTCTTGGTGCGGATGGCGTGGTGGCGGAGTTTGGTTTGTGTGAAGCGAGCGCGCAGCAGGCGTATCTCAAGGAATGCATCATCAAACGGGCGGCACAAATCGTCGTCCTTGCCGACACCGATAAACTCGGCCGCGCCCGTCAACAGCATTGGACGCCGATTGAGCGGGAGTGGCGGTTGATTACCGGTGCCACTGCCGATGAATCTGCTCTCGCACCGTTTCATGCCCTCAAGCAAATCACCGTGGAAACCGTAACCGTCGAATAATTGCCCCCCTGTGGCGAGCGAGCTTGCTCGCGCTGGGTCGCGTAGCGGCCCCAAAAAATCTCACAAGCAACGCCGTTTTTTGCACTCAGGCGTTATTAACCTCCCTCGCGACAAGGCTCATGTCGCAGAAATCCAATTTCGGCGACACGTTCCTCCAACATGTCGTCCGCAGCGACACGTTCCCAAGACGTGTCGCAAAAAGTGAAAAATTGCGACACGTTGTGGCCTCATGCGCTGCGAAGCGGACGCGTTGAATGCAAAAAGCCCCGATTGATTCGGGGCTTTTTATGCGTGCGATTTAGAGACAACGTCACTGGCTGCAGTTGCTACCCGGCGCATCAAGCACCTTCGCCACATCATCGATGATTGCCTTACTCATATCCTGCAAGAAATGCGACGCCCAGGCATGCCGGTCGGAATCGCGAATCATGGCTGCGTCTGATGCCAGCAATTTGGAGATATGGAGCAGATCTGATGCGTGGTAAAGCGCTCGTATGATCGGGACATCCCGGTTGACTCGGAATAGAGGTTGGTTGTCGTGATAGGAGAAGGGGGTGAGGCCGATGGTTTTTAGATCTTGAGGGTTGGTCATTGGGCACCTCTGCTTTTTGGGCGGTGGTGGGTGCTAACCAGTGAAGCAGAAATAAATTTGAACGGATTGATACCGGGCATTAGCAATCTCCTACATTAAGTGAGCGCTACCACGTTCGTTCTCAGGCGAATGGGTGACAGCTGTGCGCAGGCTGAGAACCGGAAATGTAGGAAACCGGCAGACCCGAAGGTCTCCCACGCACAGCCGCCATTACACGGAAATGCAGGCACAAAAAAACGCCGACAATCGTGATTTGGGGCGCTCGTGCGCCTACATATTACCCGGGTTCTCAGGCCCAGTCGCTGAATTGGCAGCGACGGGATGAAGGTAGCTTGAGGGCTGCGGATGCGCAATCGTGGCTAGGTGGTGGCGTGGGTGGAAAATTTTAGGGTGGAGATCAGACGATCGAGCATTGCTCAGCTGTACGGCAAAGCCGTACAGTCGGGCTCATTTTCACTATTATCGAAACCGAAATTTTCAAGCGTTACGCTGAATCCATTTGGGACGATGGCGAACGTCATGAATTCATTACCTGGCTGGCGGCTAACCCGTTGGCTGGCGGCTAACCCGTTGGCCGGCGATGTGGTTCCTGGCAGCGGTGGTCTGCGCAAGGTTCGTTGGTCCCGTAGCGGGATGGGCAAACGAGGTGGTACACGTGTTATTTACTACAACACGCTTTCAGAAGGCTCTATCTGGTTGCTTATCGCCTATACCAAGGCGAAATTCGACAATTTACCCGCAGCCTTCCTTAAGCAACTGAAGGAGGAAATCAGCAATGGTCAATGAACTGGAGCAATTCCAGCAGGACTTGCTGGACTCTGTACGTCAAATGAAAGCCGGCAAAGCGGCTCGCGTGACAGAGGTGCCGCTGTCAGCAGCTGCTGAAGCGCGTGCCAAAGTGGGTATTTCTCAAAGTGCGTTCGCTAAACTGATTGGAGTCAGTTTGCGAACGTTGCAGGATTGGGAGCAAGGGCGTCGGCAACCGACGGGAGCGGCGCAAACGCTGCTGCGTGTTGCGAGTCAGCATCCTGAGGCTTTGCGTGACCTGCAAGCAGTCTAGGACTAGGGAAAGGCCAGATTTGTTTCACGTAACCAATCTGGCCATTTAAAGATCACTGTTCCATTTTTTCGGCGCATATCTCGACTAGTCATTACACCACGTAACTAATGATGTTCCCGCCCCCACCTTTATCCCCACCCCCCAAACTCCTACATTGAGCTCCAACACCTACCCATCATCCCGATGGTCAGGTCACTGGAGATCTTCCTCATGCCTTTCGTAAGCGTTCGCATCACCCGCGATGGTGTTACCTCTGAGCAGAAAGCTCAGGTGATCGCCGAAATCACTGAAACACTGGAACGCGTCCTCAAGAAGGACCCGCACCTGACCCACATCGTGATCGAAGAAGTCGACACCGATAACTGGGGCTACGCCGGCATTACCACCACCCAGTACCGCAAGCAACTGGCTGAAAAGGAGGGCAAGTCGTGACGCCTTCAGTCTCCATCGATTTCGTTTCCGACGTGGTGTGCCCGTGGTGCGCCCTGGGCGCGACGGCGTTAGAGCAAGCGATCGCGAACGTGGCCGGTGAAGTCTCGGTAGAGCTGACCTACAAGCCCTTCGAGTTGAACCCGAACATGCCGCCGGAAGGTGAGAAAGCCGTTGAGCATTTGATGCGCAAATACGGGCGCACCGCCGAAGACGTTGCCGCCGGTAAAGCGATGCAGATCGAACGCGGCAAGGCCATCGGGTTCACCTTCGATCTGGAAAAGCGCAGCCACTTCTACAACACGTTTGATGCTCACCGGTTGCTGTTTTGGGCGTTGCAGGAAGGGCGGCAAGTCGCGCTGAAAAAGATCCTGCTGCGCGGTTACTTCACCGACGGCCAGAACCCGAGCGATCGCGAGACGCTGGTTCGTTTGGCCGCGGAAGCGGGACTGGATGCAGCAGCCGCTCAAGAGGTGTTGACGTCCGGCGCGTTCGCCAAAGAAGTGCGTGAACTTGAAGCGTTTTACCAGCAACGCGGCGTCAACTCGGTTCCGGCCATGGTGCTTAACGGTCGTCACCTGGTGTCCGGTTCGCAGTCGGTCGAGTACTACGAGCAAATGTTGAGACAAATGGCGAAGGAACCCGCCGAAGCCTGATTCATTACTTTTTTAAACCATCATTTTTCAGTAGAGGTTCATCATGAGCAATTCGAAAAAAGTCATCGTTATCACTGGCGCCTCCCAAGGTCTCGGTGCAGGCATGGTCAAGGCGTTCCGTGATCTGGATTACAAAGTCGTCGCCACTTCGCGTTCGATCAAACCGTCCACCGATCCGGACATCCTCACCGTGGCCGGCGACATCGGCAACCCGGAAGTCGCTCAACAAGTCATCCGTGAAGCCATCGCACGCTTCGGCCGCATCGACACCCTGGTCAACAACGCCGGTATCTTCGTCGCCAAACCGTTTACCCAGTACACCGCTGAAGACTACGCCAATGTGTTGTCGGTGAACCTGAACGGCTTCTTCTACATCACCCAACTCGCGATCACCGAGATGGAAAAGAACGGCAGCGGCCACGTCGTCAACATCACCACCAGCCTGGTCGATCACGCTATCGACGGCGTGCCATCGGTATTGGCTTCGCTGACCAAAGGTGGCCTGAATGCGGCGACCAAATCCCTGGCCATCGAATACGCCAAGCGCGGCATTCGGGTAAACGCGGTTTCCCCAGGCATCATCAAAACCCCGATGCACGGCCAAGAAACCCACGCAGCACTGGGCGCACTGCACCCGGTCGGACACATGGGTGAGATCAGCGACATTGCTCAGGCGGTTGTGTACCTGGACAGCGCCAACTTTGTGACTGGCGAAATCTTGCACGTTGATGGTGGGCAGAGCGCGGGTCACTAAGACCGGCTTTTCCATAACTGCAGAAACAACAAAGCCCTCGTATGAGGGCTTTGTTTTGTGTCCGGCGAAAATCGCGGTCAATCACTCGGATTTACTGGTTGTCCGGGCTCCGAACAAGAAGCCGAGAATCGTGGTGGTGACGCCAAACAACCAGCTTCGGGCTGAGACGGTCTCGGCGTTCTGATCGATTGCAAAACTCAGTGCTCCCATGACAAAACAAATCAGCAGAAGCAGCCCCGCGATGTTGGTGGGGGCGGAACAGCTTGAACCCCATAATTTTCCTAACAAGCCAAGGCTCTGCTGGTTATGCAGCAGTTTGTATTGCTCACCGGCTTCAGTAAAAAACCTGACCTCTTCGTTGCCGCTACCGGGTTGTTGCTGCGGAAAAACACCTTCTGCCTTTGGATCAATAATCAGTTCGTCGATGCTCTGCGCGTGGGGGATTTGCCTGCCATCAACATTCAAGCTTGGCGACCGGTTGTTGGGTTTTGGCAACTGCCGCGCCGAACCAGTTGATGATGTGTTCGAACGGTATGTCCTGGCCGCGAACGCCAGGGCATTTGCTCCAGGTCGTATCCCAAGGCGTACCCGAAGCGTGGGTCATCTCTGATAGAGCGACACCGGTGTACCGACCGTAGCTGTTCCAGACGTTGGTGAGAAATTTGCGAATGTCGGGGGCTGCCGGAGGTATCACCGCTGCCGGGTTGCCGAAACCGAGGTACTCCACGGCTTTGCCCCTTATCACGCCCGAGCCGAAACGTTTGAACTCGTGGTAAAGGGACGGAATGACCGGACCGTATTGCCATGCCTCGACCGCTTCGTCGATCAATGGCTTTTTTGTGTAGCCGGAGTACCAGCCATGCGCGTAATACACCAGCTTTTGAAGCTTGATCGGGCTGATCGACTCCCCGCTGGCGGCGGCGAGTTCGAGAAAGTAATTGGCGATTGATTTTGGGCTGAACATATCGAGATCCCCGACGAACTGGCTGCCGTAGCAGTCGTCTCTTCCTGAGAGGGTAGGGGTGAAGCATAAACAGCTTTTGGGGCGCACGGGCTATAAAAGCATTTCAAGAATTTTAAGCGGGATTTTGCGAAGGGCTGAAACAACAAAGCCCTCGCATACTGCGAGGGCTTTGTTTGCAGGCTATCGGCACTGTACGTATTTAGCCTTGGCCGAGTTCATGTTATCCAAGTCCAAGGCGACCAAGAAAGCCAAGGATACTGGGCATCAAGTTGTTGAGTGCCACACACGCAAAGTACAACCACAGCAGCAAAAAAAGTAAAGGAAGGTAAATTTCCATCCAGCGGCGAGTAGGTGAATTTGTCATGGCGATAAATTGTTCGTCATGGACATGACTAACCATCGCTTTCTCGATATCACGCCAGACGGATCGGTCGTTGATGGTAATGACGTTTCCAGCCTGAAAGCGTTTGAAACAGGCTAAAGGGGCTGATACATCAGCGCCTTCTTCTGCTCGGGCAAGAAGCCATTGAGTGAACGACACGTCTTTAGCACGATTTGCGCAAACCCGATGCCACATCCAAAGCTGGAAGCACCCGAGAAACGTAAGCATAAGTGCAGACACAGGACTCGAAGTTGCGATGGTTGCGGCGACCGAAATTATGATCGATTCTGCAGTAATGAAGATCGATCGATACGCTTGAAGCAGTGACTCCTGTATGCCCCACAGGGAAAAAATTTGGTCGTATCCATCACCGCGCGACATAGAGTTCTCCGATAGGGATTCACTACTAATTAAGCGACTCGCCATATCGTGTTGGCAGGTCGTATAGCCTTCCTTGTAATCCTATGAGTTTTGTCTCACTCAGAGGTATCGCGGCAAACGATGCCTGCTGCGTCGCTCGTTATGTACGACGCAAAAAAACAAAAGGCCCGCATTTCTGCGAGCCTTCGTTTTGTATGGTGCCGGCACCAGGAGTCGAACCCGGGACCTACTGATTACAAGTCAGTTGCTCTACCAACTGAGCTATACCGGCGTGTTAGGGCGACGATTATAGCGATTGGGTTGGTTCTGTAAACCCCTGAATTCAGACTATTTTTGCGCAGGCGTAAGACCAGCCCCGCGGACGCTTCCGCGGGACTGGCGAGTAGAGCGTTACACGCCGTTTTTGACGGCGTTGATCAGGTCTTGGCTCAGCACCTGCGCGGGCGCTACTTGCACGCTTTGCGTATAGAACGGCGGTAGGTTCTGGGCCAGTGTCGACAACGCTTGCGGGGTGGTGTTGCTTGGCAGCAACACGTATTGCAGGTTGGACGGATAGCTCTGCGGCACGGGGCCTTCCATGGTCGAACCGTAGGCGCCGAAGGTCATCACCGCCTGCGGGGTGGTCGGGTCTGGGGCGTAGAGGAAGACGAAGGTGCCGTATTTCGGATGGGTCAGGTATTGCGCGGCTTCGGCGCGTACGGCTGGGTCGGGGTCGTTCATCAGGGTCCAGCGCATGACGGCGTAGCCGCGGGTCGTTTCCATGAATGCTGTACGAATCGGCGACTGGTTCTCGACACCGCCCAGGCATACCAGCAGGTTGCCGAATGGATCGATCAACGCCACTGAGTTGAACACCGTGCTTTGTTGCGCGGTTTTCAGCAGGGGAGGCGCGAGCTCGGCGCCGGGATCGCGCGGGTTCGACGATTGCACCGTCAGCGCGAAGGGGCTGAGCGCCGTCAGTGCCTGGCGCACTTTGCTGTTGGCCGGCAGGTTGGCCGGGTTTTGCAGTTGATCCGGCGGCAGGCCGCTGTTGTTACTGGCATCGCGCACCGTGTTGACGCTGGCGGAGAATATCGAACTGCAGAGGAAATACGCCGCAGAATCGATGGTCTGGCCGCCGAACACCGGGCTGTTCGAACCCTGATAGGCGCGGCTGACCGGCGCTGCAATCGCGTAATAGCCCCACGTATTCTGCGCTTGCTGGCGGATTTGCGGTGGTAGAGACGGAAAGGTGAACTGGCTGTTGTAGTTGATGCCCGCGTAGTCATCGATCGCACTGACGGCGACGTTGAATCCTGCGGTCAGCAGCGAACCGGCGCACATGGCGCACGGATCGAGTGTGGTGACGACGGTCAGTTGGTTGGGCGGTGGCAGGTTCAGTGGCGCAACGTTTTCGTAGTACCAGTCCACCAACTGGCGCTCGCCGTGGGCGGTCGGGTCATGGGGTAGAAAGTAGGTGGTGCCATTGCCGGGGAAAGGCATCAGCACGTTGTTGTGCAATGCGGCGATGACCTCGCCTGTTGCGTTGTTGATGATGGCGCCGCCCACCGCGAAGGTTTGCTGCAGCGCAGCGTATATGGCTTCGTTGGCGACGGTATCGACGGCTTCCTGCGCACTGTTCAATGTGCTCATGTTTTCAGCTCCTTGCTATCCCTGACGTCAGAGAATTCTGGCGCATGGCAAAGATAGTTGAGGATTTCGCGGTCGTTTATGTTCTTTTGGCTTAACGCTTATGCACAACGGGGCGTCCGACGCACGCGGCTAAGATCAAAAATGTGGATCCATTCTCATTTTCTTGCAAATGCCTGTTTTTCCGGTTTTTTATTCCGGTGTACGAAAATTGAACAGTTTAGTTTCAGCCCTGAAACAGCCGTGGATATTGGATCCACGATATTTCATCAACAGAGTTATCCACAGGCTGTGACTGTTTAGGCGCGTTCCGCCAGCACCAGGAAATTACGCGGCGTGAGTGAGGTTTCACAAAAGGTGCCGAGGCGAACGGTATAACCCTGCTCGGTGAGGAAAAGTGCTCGATCAAGGTTCAGCCAAAGCTCCAGCGGGCGTCGGAAAAGGCCGCGCAGCAGTTCCAGATTGCGTACTTCTGCCAGCCGCTGCCAACCGGCGGCTTCGATGGCTAGCCAGTCTTGCGGAGCTATTGTGGATAACTCTTTAAGTGCGGCCAAATGATGGCAGTAATCGGCGAAGGATCTGTCCAGCCAGGCGCTGGGCAGGGATGGCGTGGGCAGGTATTCATCAACACCGCGCAGCTGACGTTGCAGCAGGTCGAACGCCAGACGCCGGGCCATGGACGTGTCGCGCTGACGTCGGACACGGGCACCGGCGGTGACGGTTTCGCTCATCGGAAGTGAGAGATCATCGAGCGACAGCTGTAGGTCTGAGCTCAATCCGGCAGAGGAAACGGGCTGGTACGCAGGAAGACTGATCCGGTTATAGCAACACGGCGCAATAGCCATTTGTTTGCACCCGGCGGCGCTGGCGATCTGGATCAGTCGCACATGCAGATCGCCACAGGCGTGCAGCGCAACAGGTGTGTGATCGGCATTCAGCAAAGAGGCGGCGCCAGGCGCGAGCACATCCTGCTCGACATGCAGCGCATGCAGTTGATGACGTTCGCTGAGCGCCTGACCGCTGAGGACCAGTGCTGGATCGTACTCAAGGCAAGTGAGCAATTGACCGGGTTGCAGCAACCGTCGGCCCAAGTGACCTTTGCCCGAACACCAATCCAGCCAATGCTTCGACGGCATGGCAAACGACAAGCGACTGGCAAACGCCTCGATCTGCTGCCACTTGCGCCCCGGCACATCGACATTCAAGCGATGCCCGGCCGTCTCCAGCTCATGTGCTGGCAGCTCGCCAACAGAACCCAGCTCGAGGGCTAACGCCGCCAACGAAGCAAACGGCTCCGGCGCATCCAGCAGGCAAGGTTGGTTGTGACTGTTTTCCGCGTCTTCCAGCGACCGCCCGCGTAGCCATAAAGCCAACTCTGGGTAGGAAGTTTCCCAAGGAAGCCGCAGATGAGTAAACGGTCGAGGCTTCCACAGCGCCTGATGCTCGATCAGAAAAGCATCCAGTGCCATGAAACGGGCGAGCAGGTCCTCGCCCGTCAACACGCGGGCATCAACGCCCTTGGCAGGCATCGACGCGCAACCAGCGCTCCAGCAGCTTGAAGCCGCGAACCAGCACGTAAGCCATCAGCAGATAGAACATGCCCGCGGCGAAGAAGATCTCCACCGGCAAATACGTCCGGGCAATGATGGTGCGGGCCATGCCGGTCAGTTCCAGCAGGGTCACGGTACTGGCCAGGGCGCTGGCCTTGAGCATCAGGATCACTTCGTTGCTGTACGCCGGCAGACCGATGCGCGCGGCACGGGGCAGGATGATGTAGAACAACGCCTTGGCCCGGGACATGCCCAGCGCCCGCGCCGCTTCGATCTCGCCCGGTGGAATCGCCTGGATCGCACCGCGCAGGATTTCGGCGATGTAAGCCGCCGTGTGCAGAGTCATGGTCGCCGTGGCGCACCAGAACGGGTTGCGCAGGTACGGCCACATCGAGCTGTTACGAATCGCATCGAACTGCGCCAGGCCGTAGTAGACCAGGAACAGCTGAACCAGCAACGGCGTGCCACGGAAAAAGAAGATGTAGCCGTAGGGAAATGCTCGCACCCACCACAGGCGCGACGAGCGCGCGATGCCCAGCGGAATCGCCAGCAACAGACCGGCAATCACGGCAATGGCCACCAGCTCCAGGGTCAGCGTCGCGCCTTGGGCCAGTTTCGGCAGCCACTTGATGATGACTTCCCAGTTCATTGGGTGCTCCTCGCAAAGCCGCGAGCGGCGCGTTTTTCCATGAAGTGCATGCCGGTCATGGCGAGAATCGTCAGGCCCAGGTACATGAACGCGGCCACCATATAAAAGGTGAACGGCTGCTTGGATACGGTCACGCCGATTTGCGCGTGGCGCATGATTTCTTCCAGGCCGATCACCGACACCAGTGCGGTGTCTTTCATCAGGATCATGAACAGGTTGCCCAGGCCGGGCAGGGCGATGCGCCACATCTGCGGCATGATCAGGCGGGTGAAGATGCGCAATTTCGACAAGCCCAACGCCACGCCAGCTTCACGATGACCTTTGGGAATGGCGAGGATCGCACCCCGAAACACTTCCGTGGCGTAGGCGCCAAAGCACAGGCCCAGCGCAATCACGCCGGCGGCGAAGGCATTGAGTTCGAGGTCGGGATTGCCGAAAAACTCGCCCAGGGCACGCATCAGGTTGACCGTGCCGAAGTAGATCAACAGCACCCAGAGCAATTCCGGGATGCCGCGAACCAGTGTCGAATAAGTGCCGCCAAGCCATTGCAATGGCTTGTACGGTGAAGTCTTGGCCAAGGCGCCGAGCAAACCGAGCACCAGCCCGAGACACAGGGCCGAGAGTGCCAGTTTCACAGTCATCAGCGCGCCAGCGGCGAGCGCCGGGCCGAATCCGTAGAGGTCGATAATCATGGATTTCTTTTCAAATCGCGGCAGGCAATGCCAGAGACTGGCACCGTCAGCGAACGGTGCCAGTCAGGCAGGTCCGTATCAATAGATGCTGAACGGGAAGTACTTGTCGTTGATCTTCTTGTAGGTGCCGTCAGCAACGATTTCTTTCAGTGCGGTGTTCAGCTTCGTGCGGATCTCATCGCCTTTACGTACAGCGATACCGATCTTGTCGCTTTCTTCCACCGGGTCGCCTTTGAATTCGTAAGGTTTGCCAGCGTCGCTTTTCAGCCACTCATAGTTGACGTATTTGTCCGCCAGGATGCCGTCCAGACGACCGGAAGTCAGGTCGAGGTAGGCGTTTTCCTGAGTGTCGTAGAGTTTGACTTCAACCCCTTCCATGTTGTCTTCAAGCCAGGTGCCGGCCAGTGTCGCGCGTTGAGCGCCAATCACCTTGCCTTGCAACGCAGCCTTGTCGGTTTTGAAGTCGACGTTTTTCGGCGCGATGAACTGCAGCTTGTTCGAGTAGTACGGGTCGGTGAAGTCGACCGCTTGCTTGCGCTCGTCGGTGATCGACATCGAGGAGATCAGGAAGTCGAACTTCTTGGCGTTCAGGGCCGGGATGATGCCGTCCCAGTCAGAGGTGACCACGGTGCATTCGACTTTCATCTTGGCGCACAGGGCGTCGCCGATTTCCTTGTCGAAGCCGACGACATTGCCACTGGCATCTTTGTTGTTGAACGGCGGGTAGGCCGCTTCGATGCCCATCTTCAGGGTTTCGGCCATGGCACCGGCGCTGAAGGCCAGGGTGACGGCGGCTGCCAGGAAGACCTTTTTGTAGTTCTGCATGCGGGTAGCTCCGTTAGCGGTTGCTGGACATGAATTGTTTGCAGCGCGCCGAAAGCGGGTTTTCGAACACCTGCTGTGGCGATCCTTGCTCTTCTACCAGGCCCTGGTGGAGGAACACCACTTCGCTGGACACCTGACGGGCGAACCCCATTTCGTGGGTGACCAGCAGCATGGTGCGGCCTTCTTCGGCCAGTGCGCGGATGACATTAAGTACTTCCTGGACCATTTCCGGGTCAAGGGCGGAGGTGGGTTCGTCGAACAGGATCACCTTGGGTTGCATTGCCAGCGTGCGGGCGATGGCCGCACGTTGTTGCTGACCGCCGGACAGTTGCGCCGGGTACGCATGGCGCTTGTCGGCGATGCCGACCTTGGCCAGCAAGGCTTCGGCGACTTCGATGGCTTCGGCCTTGGTCTGACCAAGCACGCGACGCGGCGCTTCGATGATGTTGTCGAGCACGCTCATGTGCGGCCACAAATTAAAGTTTTGAAACACAAAACCAATCTCGCTGCGCAGGCGATTGATCTGCTTGCCGTCGGCCGCGACCAGTTCGCCGTTCTTGGCGGCTTTGAGTTTGAGTTCTTCGCCGGCCACGAAAATCTGGCCCTGGTGCGGGTTTTCCAGCAGGTTGATGCAACGCAGGAACGTGGACTTGCCGGAACCGGAGGAACCCAGGATCGAGATCACATCGCCGTCGCGGGCGGTCAGCGAGATGCCTTTGAGCACCTCAAGCTGTCCGTAGCGTTTGTGCAAGTTGCGGATTTCAAGCGCGGGCGTGGCCTCAGCCATGTGCGTTCCTCATAGTGTTTCGCTCCTGCTGTTGGTTGGCCTTCCTGGCGAGGCGGCCAACCTAGCATAGCGTCTGAATGGCAGCCAACAGCGCTACGGGCGGTAAACGGGTGGCATGTGGCAGGTTGTCGCATCGGTACAGCAGACTGTCGCGCTGCTATCAACCGAACAGCCGTTTGAACCAGATGGGGTGCGGCTGTCCCGTAAAAAAGGGCGCGATGTTGCCAGCTTTGGCGGGGTGTTGGAAGCGCTAACCGGCCAAACGTTCCTGATCCGCACTTTTATTGTGCGTTGAGCATTTCCTGAGTGTGTTTCCGGTGCGCAGATTCGTTCCTTAAGTGAGTCGCAGGGTAACGCTCTGGCAAAGTGCCATTATTTTCAATGACTTGCGATGACTGTCCGGTCAGGACCAGATCGCCGGGGTAGAGGGTTTTGAAACATTTTGGCGCAATTATTGCGTGCAGATTCCGGAACGCCCCGTTGGTTTCTTTTTACAGAAGAGAATTCGCAGCGGGATGCACGCATTCGCTTTTCCTTACAAAGGTAGTTTCAATGAGCAATACCCAAAGCTCTAACGGCCTCGAACAGGGGCTCAAACCGCGGCATGTCACCATGCTGTCGATCGCCGGGGTTATCGGCGCCGGCTTGTTCGTTGGCTCGGGCCACGCAATCGCTGCAGCAGGCCCGGCCGTGCTGCTGGCCTACGCGGCCGCCGGCATGCTGGTGGTGTTGGTGATGCGCATGCTGGGTGAAATGGCGGTTGCCTCGCCGGACACTGGCTCCTTTTCGACATACGCCGATCGCGCGATCGGTCACTGGGCCGGTTTTACCATCGGCTGGTTGTACTGGTGGTTCTGGGTGCTGGTCATCCCGCTGGAGGCCAACGCCGCCGCAGCCATCCTGCATGCCTGGTTCCCTGGCGTGGACATCTGGGCTTTCGCCCTGGTCATCACGATGCTGCTGACCGTCACCAACCTGTTCAGCGTGAAGAACTACGGCGAATTCGAGTTCTGGTTCGCTCTGCTAAAAGTCGTGGCGATCATCGGTTTCATCATTCTGGGCGTTCTGGCGATCTTCGGTTTCCTGCCGAACAGCCAGGTCAGCGGCGTTTCGCACCTGTTCGATACTCAGGGCTTCCTGCCGAACGGCATGGGCGCCGTGCTGGGTGCCATCCTGACCACCATGTTTTCTTTCATGGGCACCGAGATCGTGACCATCGCGGCCGCGGAATCGAAAAACCCTGGCAAGCAAATCTCCAAGGCCACCAATTCGGTGATCTGGCGGATCGGTTTGTTCTACCTCGTGTCGATCTTCATCGTCGTAGCCCTGGTGCCATGGAACGACCCGGTACTGGCCAGCGTCGGTTCCTACCAGACTGTGCTTGAGCGCATGGGCATCCCGAATGCCAAAATGATCGTCGATATCGTAGTTTTGGTTGCCGTGACCAGTTGCCTGAACTCGGCGCTGTACACGTCGTCGCGCATGATGTTTTCCCTGGGCAAGCGCGGTGATGCACCGGCCGTATCCACCCGCACTAACAAGAGCGGCACGCCCTACTGGGCGGTAATGTTGTCCACGGGCGCAGCGTTCCTGGCAACCTTCGCCAACTACGTGGCGCCGACCGCGGTGTTCGAATTCCTGCTGGCCAGCTCCGGTGCCATCGCGTTGCTGGTGTACCTGGTGATCGCGATCTCGCAACTGCGCATGCGCAAACAGCGTGTGGCCCGCGGTGAAAAAATCGCCTTCAGCATGTGGCTGTTCCCGGGCCTGACCTACGCGGTGATCGTCTTCATCGTCGCGGCCCTGACCATCATGTTGTTCCAGGACGCCCACCGCGTGGAAATTCTCGCGACCGGTTTCCTGAGCCTGTGTGTGGTGGCTACCGGGTTGTTCGTGGCTCGCCGTCGTCGCAATGAGCAGCTGATTGGCGCAGTGGCGCGCTAGGTTTCACGTCCACTGTCGATGTACCGCAAACGACCGCCATCAGAAATGATCGCGGTCGTTTTTGCTTTCATTCAGGGCCTTTATCGACCGGCTCTCTGATGGACACGATGATGTCGAGATAGTAGCCTTCCCGCCGAATGTGTATCTCGCTGTTGCGGGATGCGATGGAGTTTCAGGACATGGATTGTTCGACGCCCCCAGCCTTCCTGGCTAAAGCCCCCGACCCTTTCTTGCCTGCTCCCTCATCTGATGCGTGTCTCAGATGCATTTGCGTGCGCCTGCCGTTAGTGCGGCAGTCACGAGCCAATGCTGCATGGAGCTAGCCCGGCCATTCAGCCAACCCATTGGGGCATCAAGGAGAGACAGGCATGGCGTTTACATCGGTTGTGTTCAAAAACCCTAACACCGGAGCCATGAAGGAAGCGCCGATCGGCTTCTCGTGGACCGTGTTTTTCTTTGGCTTCCTGCCGCCGCTGTTCCGTGGCGACATCAAGTGGGCAGCGATCATGTTCATCATCGCCTGCTTCACGTTCGGCCTCAGCAACTTCGTGTTCATGTTCATCTACAACAAGCTGTACGTGCGCGACCTGATCGGCGCCGGCTTCAAGGCTCAGTCCATCGCCAGCGGCGACCTGAGCTACGCCAGCGCCAAGGTCGGGATGGAAATTCCGCGTCTGGATGCTGTCGCTGCCTGATTGTTGTTTTCAGGTTTGCAAAAAAACGGCCGCTGTCAGTGATGACTCGCGGCCGTTATTGTTTTCATCAGTTTGGCGATTCAATCGGGATGAACCCAGTCTTCAACACGTAACCCAGAAACCCGCTCGAACTCTCGCAGGTTGTTGGTTACGACAACTAATCCGCGTGAGCGCGCGTGTCCGGCAATCATCTGATCATAGGGGCCTATGGGCGTTCCAGCCTTGGCCAGTTCGGATCTAATCATTCCGGTGTGCGCAGCGGCTTCATTGTCGAAAGACAAAACCTCAAGACGTGCCGCGAACCCCTCAACCACGGCAATATTCTTTTCGGGAGTCGCAGATTTTTCGGCACCGTAGATCAGCTCCATCAGCGTCACCGTACTGATGCATAACTGTCCGTCATGAAGGTTGAAAGCTTCTCTTACGATTTGCGGTTTGTTCTTGATGGTGAAGATGCAGATGTTGGTGTCGAGCATGAACTTGATCATCAGAACGACTCACGCTCCTGATCAGCAGGTTGGTCGCGTTGGGTCATGAAGTCCGTGCTCACTCCATCACCGTCGAACCAGCTATCCCATGTTTCGTCTGCCGGAGTGATGATGCGAGCCCTGCCGATGGCGACTACGTTGACTCGTTTTACATCGCTCGGCATTGCAACGGCTTTGGGAAGGCGGACGGCCTGGCTTCGATTGCTCATGAAAAGGGTAGTCTGTTCCATTTTTGGCCCCTGCGTTTCTGCGGCTGTTGTGAGTCCAAAGAATAGAATCCTTGGGGGATATGTCAATGGGATATACACAGCCTCTGACGAGAGGTTATATAGATTTTTGAGAGATGGCCTCCATAAAAAACGGCCGCTGTCAGTGATGACTCGCGGCCGTTTTTGTTTTTGACGACGGTACTTACTCGGCTTTTTCTTCCTGCGCATCCAGTGACTGGCGATAGCTGTCCAGCGCATCGCCAAAGTCGGTGATGAACTGCGGATCGGTCAGCCAGGCCTGGGCGGCATCGCGGTCCATGCCGTCGGCCCACATGCGGTAGTCGATCAGCATGTCGGCGGCCAGGTGGGTGGCGGCCATGGCTTCGTTGTCGGCGTTTTCCATGTCCAGCAGTTCGGGATGGTCGCTGATGATTTGTGCGAGGTCGGACAGCAGCGTCAGCAGCATATCGTTGCGGCTGGTGGCTTCCGCGTCGCGCATCTTGCTGAACATTGCCAGGGTGTATTCCGGGATCGGCTCGCCGATGTCGTCGATGTCATCGTCCAGCGCGGCGGGTTTTCTGCCGTGGATATTGATCTGGCGGGCTTTGATCTTGGCGCGTTTGGCGCGTTTCTGTTGCTTGTTCAGGGATGCCATGGGAACTCAGTTCGGTTTCTGTTGGGTTTGGGCTGCGATGATGTCGGAAGCCGCTACATAGTCGGCCTGGAAGGCCGGGGATTCGATCCACGCCAGGGCGCCCGCTTCGTCGACTTCGGTGGACCATTGGCGATACTCGATCAGCGCGGCGAGGATGAAATCCATCGCGCCTTCTTCACCTTCCTGCTCGTACACCAGTTCCAGCAATGGGTCTTCGAGGAACGCGACGCACATGGCTTGCTGACTGGTTTTTTCAGCGTCGATCATTTTCTTGAACAGTTCGGTGAGGTCCACCGATTCAAAGTCGATGCGATCGTCGTTCGGATCCAGCTCGACCGGCGCAGCAGCCCGTTGGGTGCGGTTCTGCTTGGCCTTGGCTTTGGCGCGGGTGGCGCGTTTTTGCTGCTTGTTGGCGGAGGCCATGGTTGTTGATCCGTGGTGCGTTAAAAGGATTCGCTGCGCGGTACTGTCCGCCCGGGGGTATCGGGGGCCAATTCGCCGTTTTGCAGCCAGGACAATGCAATGGGCCATAGTGTGGCTTGGTATGCGCTACGAAAAAAGGCGAAATGTCCGACTTCTTCTTCGTCGATGTCTTCGGGGGCGATTCGCAAATGGGTGTTGGTACCGCCGCTGAAGTAGCGGAGCAGGCGTTCGATGGCCGGGATCGTGCCGTAAGGATCGTCGGTGATGCTGATGGCCAGGGTTTTGGCTGTCATCGTCGCGAAGGGTAGCGAGCCTGTTTTCGCGCTGATGGTGCGACCGCTGGGGCGTGTTTCGTACCGACCGGTGGGCGTGGCCCAGTCGCGAACCACGCCGGCAGGCGTGTCTTCCAGCCAGCCAAGGCGCTTTCCGGGAAAGTATCCGTAGATCATCGTCAGCAGCGGCATCACCACATGCCATTTGCTGAACATCCGCCAACGATGAGCCGGCGCATAGTCGCGCCAGTAAGCGAATTGCGCACCGACGGTCACCAGGCGCCGGATCAAATGCCCTGAGGCGCCCAGGCCCGCCGCACAGCCTCCAAAGCTGTGTCCCACGACATCGATGGGCTGGCCGGGGAATTCTCGCTGAGCGCGCTTGAGCATCGCCTCGAAATCCAGCGCGCCCCAGTCAGACCATGACGCGTCGAGATTTTTTAAGGACGCAGGGCGCGATTCGCCGATGCCACGGTAATCGTAGGTGATGACGTCGAAGCCGTTGGCGAACAGGTAATCGGCGAAGCGAGAGTAGTGGCGGCAGCGGACAGAGGTGGCGGCGTTGATGATGACGACCGGGCGCGCGATGTTCTGGGAAGCGTGTCGCCAGGTGAAACCACCGAGGATGAAGCCGTCTGCGGCGGGCTCCCTGAACGGTTCGCCAGAAACGGAGGTTGGCAGCGGCAACTCGATTTGAGTGGGCGCGAGTGACGTGTCCTGCAAATTCATCGACTTCGGACCTTTGCGGGTAGCTGCCAACGATAGTCTTCACGCCGCTGATGAACAATCCATCCGCGGCTATAGGGGGATCTGATCGAGCAGTCGCTCCTCTATTGCCGCCTGCTCCCTGTCCAGTTCCGCGCGTAGTTCCTCTTCGCTGGGCAGGACTGTTTTGTATTTGCTGGCGAAGAGTTGTTCGTTGTCTTTCAACACCGAGTAGCGAACCACTGATTCATCTTTTTTCGCGCAGAGGATGATGCCGACGGTGGGACCATCTTCCGGTCCGCATTTGAGGTCGTCATACATGCGCACGTACATGTCCATCTGGCCGACATCCTGATGGGTCAGTTCGCCGCGCTTCAGATCGAAGATGACAAAGCACTTGAGCAGGTAGTTGTAGAACACCAGATCAATGTAGAAGTCTTTGCTTTCGGTGCTGATGCGTTGCTGGCGAGCGATGAAGGCAAAGCCCTTGCCCAGCTCAAGCAGGAAGGCCTGTAGCTGATTGATCAGCGCTTGTTCGAGATTGGTTTCCTGAGTCAAGCCTGTGTTGGGCAACCCAAGAAACTCCAGCATCACCGGATCCCTGATGAACTCCCGTGGTTGTGCTTTCATTTTTTGGATATTAGTGGCAGCTTCCTGTTTGACTGCAGGTCGGTCGCGGCTTGTCAGCAGGCGTTCGTAGTAGAGGGTGTTGATCTGGCGTTCCAGAGCGCGGCTTGACCAGTTTTGGTTGGCGGCTTCGTCCATATACCACGTGCGTGCCGTGTCGCTATCGACTCGCAACAATCTGCGATAGTGGGTCCAGCTCAATTCGTGACGCAGTGCGTCACGAATTGGGAATGCTTGGTAAAACAGGCGCATATAGCGAAGATTGGAATTGTCAAAGCCCTTCCCGAACTCTGCTGTCAGGCTCTGCGCCAGCGTCGCTAGCAACTGCTTTCCATAACCCGCTCGCCGAGCCCCTTCCTGCTCAAACTCCACAATATGCCTCCCAATCTGCCAGCAGGTTTGCACCTGGACCGTATCGACCACCCGCAGCACCTTCTGCCGAGCTTCACGGATCAGTTCGCCAAGATTGCCTAATAGCGAGGCGAGTTGTGGGTCTTGAGTGTTATCGGGTTTGAGTGAGTTCATGAAGTCTTCCGCGTCTATGTGAACAGGCAGAAGAGGATTGCAGGGGAGGCAGGGACGACGATGCCGGGCGCGGCTGGTAAATCAGAAGGAAAGCCCGAATGGTTTTGCGGGATCGCTCCGACGGCAATCAAGGCTCGGGGAATACAACATGTAGTCCATTTCGCAGTGACCCCAAGATCCAATCAATCTAAAACCGGCCGCACTGAGGGAAATCAAAAATAAGGTAACGAATGGGTTCTGCGGAGCCCGGGAGTGCCCATCATGAAACACGTCCATGCATTCATCCTGCCGCTCGCCGCCGTGGGGCTGTTGATGTTTCCCGTCATGCTGCAGGCGGCCAGCCTGGAGCCGATCGACAGTTCAGGCGTTCAAATTCAGCGGCAAGAGCAAAACGGGATTGCCTGTCTTTCCGGTGGCGTCGGCGAGGATGAGGCGACGGCTATTCAGGAGGCCACCGGTTACAACCTGCACATGACGTTTGCGATTGGGCCTGAAAATAAATACGTCCCCGATGTAGACGTGGCCATTCAAAAAGCCCAAGGACAAACCGTGCTCACCCTGAGTGAGGCTGGCCCGCTGGTGTACGTCCAATTGCCGCCTGGCAAGTACACCGTTGTCGCAACGCGCAATGGCGAGGAGCGACGTGACACGGCTGATGTGGGAAGCGGTGCGGCCCGCAATCTGGTCTTTCATTGGAACAGCGCTGAATAGTAGCGGCAGGCAATCATAACCAAGCCAACGACTCAAGGAATGCGACGCGCAAGGGATTGCTTTCTACGCTCAGCAGCTTGATGGCCAAGGCGCAGCAAACCACGATCAACATGGGTTTGATCAACCGTGGACCGACACGAACAGCGGCTCGTGCACCCAATTGAGCGCCGATGAAGGCAGCCAAAGCCATGGCGATGGCAATCGGCCAAATAATCACACCTTTGGTAATGAAGACCGACAAGGAACCCAAGTTGCATGAGGCGTTGGCAAGTTTGGTAAAGCTCATGGCCCGCATCATGCCCAGGCCGCAGAGAAGTACAAACCCGACAATAAAGAAAGAGCCCACACCGGGGCCAAATATGCCGTCGTAAAAGCCCAAGATCGGCGCGACGGTAAACGAAAAAAGCAGAATGCCGATTCTCTTGCGTCGATCCTCATTGGCCAGCTTGGGAGAGAAAGCAAAGTACATCGCCACCAGAATCAGCATGACCGGCACGCAAACTTCCAGATAACGCTTATCAATAGAGCTGACCAGCAAGGCGCCACTGGCCCCGCCAATAAATCCGCAGATCACCAGGAAGCGACCTTCGCGCCACTCGATCATTCCTTTGCGAGCAAAGGTCACAGTGGCCGAAATGGTTGCTGAAGCGGCCTGGAACTTGTTCGTTGCAATGGCACTGATCGGATCTACACCGGCCAGGAACAATGCAGGCAAGGTAATCAGGCCCCCACCCCCGGCAATCGCATCAAAAAAACCGGCGAAAAAAGCAACAAGCGCCAACATGCCTATTAAATCCCAAGACATTGCATTCCCTCTTTCTCGTTATTGGCCAGTGATTACATGACTGGTCGTTGATCAGCTTGAACGCTTGAAAATCAGCCCTGCAGCAGTAACGGGTCCTCTGAAATAACGACAGGGGATGAAAATTTTGAAAGCCCGAATATTCGAACCAGGACCCGTCTGTTGTCTTTGATGACATCGCGACAGTGCAGGGCCCGGACGTTATTGATGACCATGGCCGATGCTTGCGTCAGCGTGTACTCGACTGGCGTTGCCTCGCTTACCCCCTGGCAAAGAGCGGCGTAGGCCGTTTTGACAAAAGTCGAGGCGTTGTCATTGACCGAAAAGCGATAGGAGTTGAAGCGCGCTGCGAACCCGACCTTGTCGTCAAACTCCAGAATCGAAACGTTGCGGCCATCTCCCCCTTTGCCACTGACAAAAGAATCGCTACGAGTGAACTGGAAGTTGCCCGTGGTCAGGGCGAGGCAGTGGATGACGCCGATTTTTTCCAGTACGGGAGGCAACGGAATGACCCGTGTAGATTCCAGGCTCGGGTTCCACAGTGCGGAAAGTATGAGCGACGAGGGAGAGGGCGAGTGCCCGTCTTTCGCGTTCACCGCGCACCAGTAAGGCGCTTCGGTATGCGGGCCGAGCGCGAGGCCGGAATGAGAGCTCAGTTCTTTGATGTCCGGCTCGGCATTGATTTTGACGAGCCCGCCACCCTTGAAGTTGGCCACCAATCGAACCAGCTTTCCTTCGTTGTCCATGTCATAGGCAAAGGAAGTGTTATCCACCAGTTTCAGCAGGATCTGATTACGGGCCGCCAGGCAAAGGATGTCGTAGCGATTTTCCAGGGATGTCAGGTGGGGTAGTTCATCTGGAGGGCTGCCATCGGTGATTTTTTGCAGCCCTTCAAAGATCAACACGCAGACAAGCCCATTGGAGTAGGCCGCCAGCAGTTCGCATTGGTCTTTCGAAAACGAGCGCTTTAGTTCTGTGGCTGCCAGAGAGGCTTTGGACCTGGCGCCTGGTGCCTGCGGCCCGCCAATGGCGGCCAGTTCTTCGGCGAGCGTCTGAAGCCGTGCTGACTGCCGAGTATCAAAGCTGAAAATTCTGATGTCCTGCCCAGTAAACAGCTCAACGTTTTCGACATCCCGTTTGATGGCGTCAGTCATTGTCTACATCCCTGTTGTGTATCTGCTCCCGGTGATGCGGCAGCTCCTCCCACGATTCTGCCCAATCCGATGATGAGCGTATGTCATCCACTTCCGTTAAAGCATACGGAGCGTTCCGACAAACCCGAGAGACTGAGAGAAGGGCCGATCCCCCATGCGTGATGTCATTCGGGACGCCGCTTCGGAAAGCGTTGCAGGTGCGTGCTGGCGTGGCGCCAAGAGGAGGGAATTGATGCTTCGTCTGGTGCTTTGAGAGTGAATGGAACAGTGCTTCATCAAATCCCGGACATAAAAAAACCCTGAATCTTTCGATTCAGGGTTTTCGGTATTTGGTGCCCAGAGACGGAATCGAACCGCCGACACGGGGATTTTCAATCCCCTGCTCTACCGACTGAGCTATCTGGGCAACGGGGCGCATTAAACTGGTTTTTCAGGGGGTCGTCAAGAAAGTTTTCAAAAAAATTTTAATTATTACCGTCGCTTACGATCCGACCCTCGAAAAAACGCAATTATTCAGCCGGCGGAACGTAACCGTCAGCCTTGGCGTATTCCTCGCCGGAGAAGTACTTGTCCATCTCGCCCTGAAGGTATTTGCGGTCTTCGGCGTTCATCATGTTCAGGCGTTTTTCGTTGATCAGCAGGGTCTGGTGTTTCTGCCAGTCGGCCCAGGCCTTGGCCGAGACGTGGTCAAAAATGTCCTGGCCTTTTGCGCCCGGGAATGGAGCGCGCTCCAGGGCGGGCAGTTCTTCTTTATACTTGCGGCACATGATGGTGCGGGTCATGACGACTCTCCTGCGTTCAATACGGCGGCCGCGCGTTCGAGCAAGGTTTTGACCGGGGCGGCAAGGCCCAGGCGCGGCGGGGTGGCGAGGTTATACCAGAGCCAGTCGGCCTCGGCCACGTGATGGCCGGCCTCCTGGACCTGAACCAGCCAGGGTTCGATGGATAACTGAAAATGGCTGAACGTGTGCACCAGGCTCGGCAGCGCCTGTTGGCTGCCCAGTTCCAGTGAGTGCTGCGAGGCCAGATGGCGAAGGTCGTCGAGGTCGTCGAGTTCCGGCAGGCTCCAGAGGCCGCCCCACAAGCCCGTGGAAGGGCGCCGGTAAAGCAGAATCGCGCCGTCGCCGTTGGCGAGCATCGGCATCAGCGTGCGCTTCTGTGGCACGGTTTTGCGCGGCTTGGGGATCGGGTAGCGGGTTTCCAGGCCAAGCATGTGCGCCTCGCAACCCTTTTCCAGCGGGCAGAGCAGGCAGCTCGGTTTGCTGCGGGTGCAAAGCGTGGCGCCCAGATCCATCATCGCCTGGGTGTAGGCGTTGACCCGATCATGCGGCGTAAAGCGCTCAGCGTTCGCCCACAGCTGTTTGGCGACCTTCGGTTCGCCGGGATAACCCTCCTGCGCCGTAAACCGCGCCAGGACGCGTTTGACGTTGCCATCGAGGATCGGCGCCCGCAGGCCCATGCTCAGGCTGGCGATGGCGCCCGCCGTGGACAGGCCTATGCCCGGCAACTCAACCAGCTTTTCAACATCGCGCGGAAATTCGCCGCCGTACTCGGCGACGACGATCTTCGCGGTCTTCTGCAAATTGCGCGCGCGGGTGTAGTAACCGAGGCCGGTCCACAGGTGCAGCACTTCATCTTCCGGCGCAGCGGCCAGCGCTTCGACCGTCGGCAGCGAGGCCATGAAGCGGTCGAAGTAATTCAGCACGGTGCTGACCTGGGTCTGCTGCAACATGATTTCCGAGACCCACACCCGATACGGTGTGATGCCTTGTTGCCAGGGCAAATCGTGGCGGCCGTGGCGGTCGTACCAATCCAGCACCGCCGATGAAAACTGCTCGGCTCTCATCGCTTGAACAGCCCCTTCAGCGCGTTTTTCAGCTCAGGGTTGACCTTGTCGCCCAGCTTCTCGTCGATCTTTTCGCTGATCTTGTCGCCGGCCAGTTTGGTGGCGACCTGACCCATGCGTTCATTGTCGAGGCGGCAAGCCTTAGCGCCGAGTTCCAGCGGGCCGCGGCAGCGCAGCGGCCACTCGATGCCGACGAACTTGTCGCCGACCTGGCAGGCCGGATCCGGCATGGCACTCGTATCGCCTTCGACGATGATGCCGACGCGGTAATCCATGCCCAGCACCCGCAGGTCGACGTCGCCGTCACCCTTCACTGTCATGCCCGGAATACGAACTTTCAGGTCCGGGTTGTTGGCCACACCGTTGCGGAAAGTCAGGTTGCCCTTGAGCTCCTGGAACGGTGTGTCTTTGCCGCGCGGCTCGCCGCTCAGGGTTTTGCGGTTGAGCGTGGCGATGCCTTTGCACAGTTGTTGTTCGAGGTTGGCATTGAGCAGCACGCCGTTGTTGATGACGAAGCTGGCATTGCCGTTGAGGGTTTCGATCAGCGCTTTCTGGCTGTTGCCATTGCCTGTCAGGTTGCTGTCGAGCGTGGCCAGGCCTTTGACCGGTGGATTCTTGCCCTGGCTTTCGAGGATTTTTTCCACAGGCACTTTGCTGATGCGAGTCTGCAGATTCAGCGCCGGAGGCTGTTGGCGCACGTCGAGGGTGCCCTTGGATTCGAAGGTGCCGTCGTACAGGTCGCCGCGCAGGTTCTCGAGGGTCAGCAGGCCTTCCTTGCCATTGGCCTTGAGCGCCGCGTTCTGGATCGGCAGTTTCTCGAGGGTCAACTGGCCAAATGTCAGGTCAGCGTCCACATCGAGTTTGCTCAGGCGCTCCACCGGTAACAGGCGCTCGCTGCTCCACGCGTCTTTGGTGGGCTTGTCCGGCAGCGGCGTGCTGCCTGCACCGGCCATGGCGTCGGCTTCGGTGCTGGCCACTTCGGCTTTACGCACTTGTGCCGCGCTGTTGGCTTCGGCGGATTTTGGTGGCAGGTAGCGGTCGACGTTGAAGGTGTCAGCCTTGAGGACTGCTCGTAACGATTGCTTGGCGAAGTCCTCGACGGCGATGCGGCCGGTGAAGGTGCTGTCGTCGACTTTCAGGTTGATGTTGTCGAACACCACGCTGGTCGGCGTGCCGGCCACGCGGCTGACCAGTTCGACTTTGCTCAGGCTGCCCTCGGCCATGGCCGGGAGCGTCTGGCCGATGCTGTCGACGAACTTCGCCAGGTCGAACTGGGCGATCGAAATGCCGCCGTTGATTTGCGGCGTCTTGTCGAGGTCGTTGACCTTCAGCTCTCCCAGTGCGCGCAGTTGGTTGGCGGAGATCTTGATGCCGGTCCATTCGGCGACGTTCGCTGCTTTATCCAGCAGCAATTGCCCTTGGGCGGCGAAGGTCACGGTCTTGCCTTGGAGCGGATCGCCGGCGACTTCACCGGTCAGTTTCAGGTCTTCGAACTTGTAGCGTTGCAAGGCGCGTTCAAAACGCAGCTCGCCATTGAGCTCGGTGCGCACCCGCAGAACCGGCTGGTTGGTGCCGAGAAACGCGGTGAGTTTGACCGGGATGTTGGTGGAATCGTGGACCGGACCGGTGCTCAGCTGGATGCTTTCAGCGCTGAATTGCTTGCCGGTTTTCTCGTCGCTGTATTCAACGCGGGCGTTATTGACGGTCAGGCTGTCGATGTCCAGGCGAATCGGCTGCGCCGGTTTTTCCACCTGAACGGTGGTTTCCGGAGCGGGCTCGCCAGGAGTGACCGCCGGTGCCGTCGGGCTCGCAGCCGTCGGGACCTTGCCGATGTCTTCCCAGTTGCCGTGACCGTCCTTGTCGCGGTTCAGGCGCAGGTTCAGGCCTTCTACGCGGACATCGCTCATCTGCACTTCACGGCGCAGCAACGGCAGCACGCGCACCGACAGGCCGAGCATCTGCAGGTCGGCGAACGGTTCGGTGGGCTTGGCCAGGGTCGCGACACTGGCTTCGTGCAATTCCAGGCCCAGCCACGGGAACAGGCTCCAGCCGATGTCGCCATTGAGCGTCAGCTCGATGTGGGCCTTGTCGCGGGCAATCTGGCGGATCTCGTCTTTGTAATCGTTGGGATCGAAGAGGTGGGTCAGGGCAAAGCCCAGCGCCACAATGATCAGCAACAGCCCGAGAAGTACCAGACCCAGGATTTTGCCGAACGCTTTCATGGGCGAGTCCTTGTAGTTAGTCGAATTCGAATTTAGCCGGGGAGTATAGCGCTCCAAAGCGGACGACCGGTCAGCGATCAGCCCGGCAGTATGTCCAGCGGCACTTTCAGCTTGGCCGACAGTGCCTGTGCTTCAAGGTGCCCGTCAGGCGCCAGCAGGCGTAATGTCGCGCCCGATTGCGACGCCATTTCCCGTGCTTCGTTCACCAGCCGTTCAGCAACCCCGCGACGGCGGGTGATTTTTCGCACGCATAGTTGGGACAGATGCCAGACGCCCTGGTGCCTTTGCAGGCGTGCGGCGCCCAGCAGGCGGTCGTTGAAGCGCCCGCCGATCAGCGAGCCTTCGCCCAGGCAGCCTTCGATCAACTGCACATCACCGGCAAACGGGGCGAATAACCAGTCCGGCGCGTCGCGGTAGATCTTCTGCAGATCCTGCTGATCCTGGTAGGTGGCTTCGTTCAGCAGCTCGACGATGATAGGCATGGCGGTTCCTTCAGTGGTACGAGAACAGACGACTTGCAAAAAGGTGATATCAGTTTGGTTTTTCTGTCACGTGCAAATGGTAACCTCTGCCGGTTCGTCCGTCCTTCTGCGACGTGATGTCGCACCAAAATGGAGCTTCACCTTAAAAACAGTCATGCGTGCGCATAAGGCTGGGGGTGGAGAGCGCTGGCGAACCATACTAATAATTGGGGGATACACAATGACCACGAGCATCACGGCGGACGGCCTCAACGCCGACCAGCCCTCGTTCCTGTCCAAGGAGCGCATCATCGCCAAGCCCGGTTTCAACCGCTGGCTGGTACCACCGGCCGCGTTGGCCATCCACCTCTGCATCGGCATGGCCTACGGCTTCTCGGTGTTCTGGCTGCCGCTGTCCAAAGCCCTGGGCGTGACCAAGGCCGTGGCCTGCGCGCCGGACATGAGCTTCATCTCGCAAGTTTTCTCTTCGCAATGCGACTGGCCGATCTCGATGCTCGGCTGGATCTACACCCTGTTCTTCATCTTCCTCGGCTGTTCCGCAGCGATCTGGGGTGGCTGGCTGGAACACGCCGGGCCGCGCAAGGCTGGCGTTGTGTCGGCTCTGTGCTGGTGCGGTGGCCTGCTGATTTCGGCGCTGGGGGTGTACACGCACCAGATCTGGCTGATGTGGATCGGCTCCGGGGTCATTGGCGGTATCGGCCTGGGCCTGGGTTACATCTCGCCGGTTTCGACACTGATCAAGTGGTTCCCGGACAAGCGCGGCATGGCGACCGGCATGGCGATCATGGGTTTCGGTGGTGGCGCGATGGTTGGTGCTCCGCTGGCCGCAGCATTGATGGGCCACTTCGCCTCGGCAGACAGCGTGGGCGTGTGGCAGAGCTTCCTGGTGATGGCCGCGATCTACTTCGTGTTCATGATCGGTGGCGCACTGTCCTACCGCGTTCCGCCAACCGGCTGGAAGCCTGAAGGCTGGACTGCTCCGGCGAAAAAAGCTTCGAACGCGATGATCACTCATCGTCACGTGCACGTGAATGTGGCGTGGAAGACTCCACAATTCCGTCTGGTGTGGCTGGTGCTGTGCCTGAACGTTTCTGCCGGTATCGGCATCCTCGGCATGGCTTCGCCACTGTTGCAGGAAGTGTTCGCGGGTAAATTGCTGGGCACTGACCAGACGTTTGGTCAGCTGGACGCGGGCCAACTGGCCTCGATTGCTGCGATTGCTGCCGGTTTCACCGGTTTGCTGAGCCTGTTCAACATTGGTGGCCGGTTCTTCTGGGCATCTTTCTCGGACTACCTGGGCCGCAAAAACACTTACTTTGTGTTCTTCGCTCTCGGTTTCGCGCTGTACGCGTTGATCCCGAACCTCGGTCACCTGGGCAACGTTGCACTGTTCGTGGGGGCGTTCTGCGTCATCCTGTCGATGTACGGCGGCGGTTTTGCGACCGTGCCGGCTTACCTGGCAGACCTGTTCGGTACGCAAATGGTCGGCGCGATCCACGGTCGTCTGCTGACGGCATGGGCGGCGGCAGGCGTGCTGGGTCCGGTGTTGGTGAACTACCTGCGTGAATATCAGCTGAGCATCGGCGTTGAACGCGCCGCAGCCTATGACATCACCTTGTACATCCTCGCGGGCCTGCTGGTGCTGGGTTTCATCTGCAACCTGCTGGTACGTCCGGTGGCCGACAAGTACTTCATGACCGACGCTGAACTGGCCGCCGAACAGGCGCTGGGCCATGACAAGGGCGCCGATGCCAGCACTTCGCTGGAGTGGAAAGCGGCACCTGGCACACGTCCGCTGGCGATAGCTGCGTGGCTGGTGGTGGGGATTCCGTTGGCGTGGGGTGTCTGGGTGACCCTGCAGAAGACGGCGGTTCTGTTCCACTAATTCCGCGTACCTCCTGTAGGAGCGAAGCTTGCTCGCGAAGAACGATAACACGGTGTGTCAGGCACACCGTCTTCGCGGGCAAGCCTCGCTCCTACATGTCATTACAGGTATATCCTCGACGCCGCTGGGTCCTGTCCGTCAGCGATATCACCTCTCGTGTTTCTGTTTCCCGCCCGCGCCCCTATAATGGCTGCCTTTTTCGCCCAATGATTTTGCGGAGCTGGTGATGGCCGAACGTAAGGCGTCAGTCGAGCGCGACACTCTGGAAACCCAGATCAAAGCCTCGATCAACCTGGATGGCACCGGAAAGGCCCGATTTGATATCGGTGTTCCTTTTCTTGAGCACATGCTGGACCAGATCGCCCGTCACGGGCTGATCGACCTGGATATTGTCAGCAAGGGCGACCTGCATATCGACGACCACCACACGGTGGAAGACGTCGGTATCACTTTGGGTCAGGCCTTCGCCAAAGCCATCGGCGACAAAAAAGGCATTCGTCGCTACGGCCACGCCTACGTGCCGCTCGATGAAGCGCTGTCGCGCGTTGTGATCGACTTCTCCGGCCGCCCTGGCCTGCAGATGCATGTTCCCTACACCCGCGCCACCGTCGGCGGTTTTGACGTTGACCTGTTCCAGGAATTCTTCCAGGGCTTCGTCAACCATGCCCTCGTCAGTCTGCACATCGACAACCTGCGTGGCACCAACACCCACCACCAGATCGAAACCGTGTTCAAGGCATTCGGCCGCGCCCTGCGCATGGCCGTAGAGCTCGACGACCGCATGGCCGGTCAGATGCCGTCGACCAAAGGCGTTCTGTAATGCAGACGGTCGCGGTTATCGATTACGGCATGGGCAACCTGCACTCGGTGGCCAAGGCCCTCGAGCACGTCGGTGCCGGTAAAGTACTGATCACCAGCGATGCCGACGTGATTCGCGAAGCCGACCGGGTGGTTTTTCCCGGCGTCGGCGCGATTCGCGATTGCATGGCGGAGATCCGTCGCCTGGGCTTCGATTCGCTGGTGCGTGAAGTCAGCCAGGACCGTCCGTTCCTCGGCATCTGCGTCGGCATGCAAGCCTTGCTCGACAGCAGCGAAGAGAACGACGGCGTCGACTGTATCGGCCTGTTCCCGGGCGCGGTGAAATTCTTCGGCAAAGATCTGCATGAAGACGGCGAACACCTGAAAGTCCCGCACATGGGCTGGAACGAAGTGAAGCAGACGATCTCGCATCCGCTGTGGCACAACATTCCGGACCTGGCGCGTTTCTACTTCGTACACAGTTACTACATCGCTGCCGCCAATGTGCGGCACGTGGTGGGTGGCGGTCACTACGGTGTCGATTTCGCGGCGGCGCTGGCCGATGGCTCGCGGTTCGCCGTGCAATTCCACCCGGAGAAGAGCCATACCCATGGCCTGCAATTGCTGCAGAACTTCGCTGCGTGGGATGGTCGCTGGTAAATGGCTGTCAAGAAAACGAAGCCGCCGATCCTGACCCTCACTCCCGAGCAGGAGAACGAGGCCAATCTCAAGATCAAACGCTTCATGGAGGATCGCTTCGAACTGGACCTGGGTTCGTTCGAAGCGGCTGAAATCCTTGAGCTGTTTACCCGTGAAATTGCTCCGCACTATTACAACAGGGCGATTTTCGATGTGCAGACGCACCTCAAAGAGAGGTTCGAAAGCATCGAAAGCGACCTGTGGGCGCTCGAGAAAAACTGATTTTCGAGCGAAGCTGAACAATCGAATTTGAAGGTTTGCCAGATGCTGATTATTCCCGCTATCGATCTTAAAGACGGTGCCTGTGTTCGTCTGCGCCAGGGCCGCATGGAAGATTCCACAGTGTTCTCCGATGACCCGGTGAGCATGGCTGCCAAGTGGGTGGAAGGCGGTTGCCGCCGTCTGCATCTGGTCGACCTGAACGGCGCCTTCGAAGGCCAGCCGGTCAACGGCGAAGTGGTCACCGCCATCGCCAAGCGCTACCCGAACCTGCCGATCCAGATCGGCGGCGGTATCCGCTCCCTGGAAACCATCGAGCACTACGTGAAAGCGGGCGTGAGCTACGTGATCATCGGCACCAAAGCCGTGAAAGATCCGGCTTTCGTTGCTGAAGCCTGCCGCGCGTTCCCGGGCAAGGTGATCGTCGGCCTGGATGCCAAAGACGGTTTTGTCGCCACCGACGGCTGGGCTGAAATCAGCACCGTGCAGGTCATCGACCTGGCCAAGCAGTTCGAAGCCGACGGCGTGTCCGCGATCGTTTATACCGACATCGCCAAAGACGGCATGATGCAAGGCTGCAACGTACCGTTCACTGCGGCGCTGGCCGCTGCCACGCGCATTCCGGTGATTGCGTCCGGCGGCATCCACAACCTCGGTGACATCAAGTCGCTGCTCGACGCCAAGGCGCCAGGCATCATCGGCGCGATCACCGGCCGGGCGATCTACGAAGGCACCCTCGACGTCGCTGAAGCGCAAGCTTTCTGCGATTCGTACAAAGGCTGAGGACTGACCATGGCGCTGGCCAAACGTATCATCCCTTGCCTGGACGTGGACAACGGCCGGGTGGTCAAGGGCGTCAAGTTCGAGAATATTCGCGACGCCGGTGACCCGGTGGAAATCGCCCGCCGTTACGACGAGCAAGGTGCCGACGAGATTACCTTTCTCGACATCACCGCCAGCGTCGACGGTCGCGACACCACGCTGCATACCGTCGAGCGCATGGCCAGCCAGGTGTTCATCCCGCTGACCGTGGGCGGCGGTGTGCGCACCGTGCAGGACATTCGCAATCTGCTGAATGCCGGCGCGGACAAGGTCTCGATCAATACTGCTGCGGTGTTCAATCCGGAGTTCGTGGGCGAGGCCGCCCAGCATTTCGGTTCGCAGTGCATCGTCGTCGCCATCGACGCCAAGAAGGTCTCCGGCCCGGGCGAAACCCCGCGCTGGGAAATCTTCACCCACGGCGGTCGCAAACCGACCGGTCTCGATGCCGTCGAATGGGCGAAGAAAATGGAAGGCCTGGGTGCCGGCGAAATCCTGCTGACCAGCATGGATCAGGACGGCATGAAAAACGGCTTCGACCTGGGCGTGACCCGCGCCATCAGCGATGCGTTGGGCATTCCGGTGATCGCGTCCGGCGGCGTCGGCAACCTGCAGCATCTGGCCGACGGCATTCTCGAGGGCCATGCCAGTGCAGTGTTGGCGGCGAGTATTTTCCACTTCGGCGAATACACCGTGCAGGAAGCCAAGGCCTACATGGCTCATCGCGGCATCGTGATGCGCTAAACAAACCGATACAGGCCAGTGGACATCATGGCGGGCTCAGGGCACTCTTGGGTACGCCATGGATCTCGGTAGCCAGACATGCTCAAACGCCTTCTTCTTGCCTTCGCCAGCGCTTCTCTATTGCTCATCAATGGAGTGCACGCTGCAGAAAATCCTGACGCCGACCTTGTGTTGCTGACGGAAAACTTTCCGCCATACAACATGGCCAAGAACGGCAAGAACTTTGCTCAGGACGAGAACATCAATGGCATCGCTGTGGATATCGTCCGCGAGATGTTCAAGCGCGCCAATATTACCTACAGCCTGACGCTACGTTTCCCTTGGGAGCGAATCTACAAACTCGCCCTCGAGAAACCAGGGTATGGCGTGTTCGTGATGGCGCGGTTGCCGGATCGCGAAAAGCTCTTCAAGTGGGTCGGCCCGATCGGCCCGGATGACTGGATCATGCTGGCCAAGGCGGACAGCAAGATCAGCCTGGAAACACTGGAAGATGCGCGCAAATACAAGATCGGTGCGTACAAGGGCGATGCGATTGCCGAGACGCTGGCCAAGCAAGGGTTAAAGCCGATTGTGGTGCTGCGCGATCAGGACAATGCGAAGAAACTGACTAGCGGACAAATCGACTTGTGGGCCACGGGTGATCCGGCCGGGCGTTACCTGGCTCGACAGGACGGCGTGACCGGGCTCAAGACGGTACTGCGCTTCAACAGCGCCGAGTTGTATCTGGCGCTGAACAAAAATGTGCCGGATGAGGTAGTGGCAAAGCTCCAGGCAGCGCTGGATCAGCTGCGCAAGCAAGGCGTGGTGGACGAGATCATGGCGCGGTACCTCTGAATCCAAACGCCGAACCTGACCCAACACAAAAACTGTGGGAGCGGGCTTGCTCGCGAATGCGGTGTATCAGTCAGCATTAATGTCGACTGACACACCCTCTTCGCGAGCAAGCCCGCTCCCACAATGGTGTTGTGGTGTGGCGGATTAGCGGTACACCCCATCCTTGCCATGCGCAGCCGTTGCCCGATTGCTGCGTACGCTGATCATCTGTTTGATATCGATCCACTCGATTCCCTGAGCCTTGAGTTTCGGCAGTTCACGCTCCAGCACCGCCAATGTCTGCGGATACGGATGCCCGATCATCACCGCCGAACCCTGCTTGTGCGCCAGGCTGATCGCGGTCTGCAGCTGGGTAAAGATCGCCGCTTCCGTGCGCTCATCATCCAGAAACACATCCCGCGAGACACTCGCCAACCCGATCTTCTGTGCCTCGGCCGCCGCGACGGTTTGCGCGCTGGTGCGACTGTCGAGGAAGAACTTGTGCCGCCGCTGCAAATCCGCCATCAACCAGGCCATGGCGGCGGGTCGAGCGGTCATCCGACTGCCCATGTGATTGTTGATGCCCGCGGTGTAAGGCACGACCTTGAACGCCGCATTCAGGCGTTTTTCGAGTTCCTCGATAGGCAGGTCAGGATGCCAGGCGAACGGCCCGGTGGCCGGGTCCATGGGCATGTGCAGGATCACGACCTTGCCGGCGCGATGGGCTTCGCGGGCAAATTCGGTGGCGTGGGGTGTGTCGGGCATGATCGCCGTGGTCACCGGGCCCGGCAGGGCCAGCACGCGGCGATCCCGGGGCAGGTTCTGCCCCAGGTCATCGATGATCAGGGTGATGTAGGCCTTTTGAGGGGCTGGCGCCGCATGAGCAACGCCCGCCAGACAACACAACAGGCCGAGGAGTAACCGCAGGCGCATCTCAGCGGCCGGAGGTGATGCTCAACCCTTTGAGCAGGCTCAGGGCCTGGGCCAACTGGTAATCATCATCCTGCGGCATCGCCTTGGCCTTGCCAGCGGAGCCGGTCGGTTTGTCGGCGCCGCCGTTGCCATTGCCCAGGTGACCTTGCAGATCGGCTTCCTTGAAGTATTCGCCGTCCTGCTCGCTGGTGATCTTGGCCTTGCGTACTTCGATGTCCGGGACGATGCCCTGGGCCTGGATCGAGCGACCGTTCGGCGTGTAGTACAGCGCCGTGGTGATCTTCAGTGCGCGTTCGTTGTTCAGCGGCAATACGGTTTGCACCGAGCCTTTGCCGAAACTGGTAGTGCCCATGACCACTGCGCGTTTCTGGTCCTGCAGGGCGCCGGCGACGATTTCCGAAGCCGAGGCGCTGCCGCCGTTGATCAGCGCGACCATTGGCACGGCTTCGCTTTCGTCCTTGCCGGTGGCGGAGAAGCGCAACTCGGAGTTGGCGATGCGGCCCTTGGTGTAAACGATCAGGCCCTTGGTGATGAAGTGGTCGACCACTTCCACCGCCGCTTGCAGCACGCCGCCCGGGTTGTTCCGCAGGTCGAGAATGATGCCGTTGAGCTTCTTGCCGTTGTCCTTGCGCAACTTGGCCAAGGCCTTGGAGACTTCGTCGCCGGTCTTGACCTGGAACTGGGTGATGCGGATGTAGCCGTAACCCGACTCCAGCAGCTGCGCCTTCACGCTCTTCACCTGAATGATGGCGCGGGCCAGGGTCACGTCGAACGGCGTGCCGCCATCGCGCACCAGGGTCAGGGTGATTTTCTGGCCGATCTTGCCGCGCATCTTGTCCACGGCTTCGGTCATGCTCTGGCCGCGAGTCGGCTGGCCGTTGATCTTGACGATGAAGTCGCCGGCCTGAATGCCAGCCTTGGAGGCCGGGGTGTCATCGATGGGCGAAACCACCTTGATGAAGCCGTCTTCGGCACCAACTTCGATGCCCAGACCGCCGAATTCGCCGCTGGTGCTTTCCTGCAGCTCGGCAAAGTCTTCAGGGCCCAGGTAGGCGGAGTGCGGGTCGAGGTTGCTGAGCATGCCCTTGATCGCGTTTTCCAGCAGGGTCTTGTCGTCCACCGGCTCGACATAGGCTGCCTTGATCCGATCCATGACCTCGGCAAAGGTGCGCAACTCTTCCAGCGGCAACGGCGCCTTGGTGGTCGCGGCAGTGCCCGCAGGCGCGACCGCCGGAGCCGGTTGAGCAGCGAACGCCAGAGGCGCGCCGATCACCAGGGCGATCGTCAGGGCCAGCGAGGTAAGACGGGACAAATGCAGCATGTCGAACGAACTCCTAATGTAGGTGACTCAACGCCTATCCTTGCGCGCGGCACCATTGCGCCGGATCACTCGGGTGACCCTGCTGACGAATAGCGAAATACAGCGCTGGTGTGTCCTGCCCGCCACTGTTACCGACAGTGGAGATGGACTCACCGGCTTTTACCACGTCACCCGCAGACTTGAGCAGCGTCTGGTTGTGACCGTAAAGACTCAAAAAACCGTTGCCGTGGTCGAGGATCACCAGCAGCCCCGCACCGCGCAACCAGTCGGCAAACACCACGCGGCCGCCATGCACAGCGTGCACCTGGCTGCCGGCGGAGGCGCTGATCATCACGCCGTCCCACTTGGTCCGGGTGTCGTCGCCACGGGATTCGCCAAAGCGTGCCAGCAGTCGACCATCAACCGGCCACGGAAGTTTTCCCCGGCTTGAAGCAAAGGGGCCGCCAAACGTCTCGCCTGAGCTTGATACCAGGGCGCCGGGTGTCGATTTAACGGGTTTGCGTGGGGCGTCAGTGGCGTCTGCGTCTGCGGCAGCCTGAGCCTCACGTAAACGCTTTTTTTCGGCTTCCTGCTGGGCGATCAGCGCTTTTTGCCGCGCTTCTTCTGCCTCACGAGCCTGGCGGGCCAGGGTTTCTTCGATGGTTTTAAGGACTTTAGACAGGTCCGCCTGATCCTGCTCGCGGGCGGCCAGCTTCTGGTCGCGAGCCTTTACGTCGTCGCTCAGCTTGGCGAGGACTTGCTGGCGTTCCTGTCGGACTTTGTCGAGTTCGTCACGCTGGCTGTCGAGGCTGCTCTTCTGCACCAGCAATTGCGCTTGTTGCAGGGCGATGTCTTTTTCGACGTTGGCCAGTTGGCGCAGGGTTTCGTTGAAATTCTTCAACTGCTCCAGGCGAGCCTGGCTCAGGTAATCGTAATAGGTGAGGGTGCGGGCGAATTTTTCCGGATTCTGCTGGTTGAGCAACAGTTTCAAGTACTCCTGACGGCCGTTCTGATAGGCCGCGCGGGCCTGGATGGCGATCAGTCGTTGCTGTTCAATGCGCGCGCTCTGGAGTTTTTTTTTCTCACCATCGAGTCGCTGCAGCTCGGATTCGCTTTTCTTCAGCTCTTTTTGCAGGGCTTCGACCTGCTTCTCGAGCTTGCCCATCTCGGTCTCGGTGCCCTTGAGGTCTTTCTGCACACCGGATTTTTCTTCCTGGAGCTTGCCCAGCAGTTTTTTCAGCTCTGCAATGTCCTGACGCGTGGCGTCCAACTGTTGTTGGGTTTGCGCGCGCTCGTCAGCAAAGGCCGGTTGGAGCAGGCAAGTCAGAGCAAGGGCTATCAGGACGCGAAGCATAGAGGCGGGCGACACCAGGGAAAGGGACGGCCTAGTATGCCCGCCATGAGCTGCAAAAAAAACGCCCATTTCGGACTGTGTGATAACTGGAGCAGTGTTGCATCCAAAAACACCCCAAAACCAATGTGGGAGCGGGCTTGCTCGCGAATGCGGTGTATCAGTCAACGTTGATGTCGACTGACACACCGCATTCGCGAGCAAGCCCGCTCCCACAGGGTTTACGGCGCTTTTAAGACTGGTTACACCAGAATGGAGGTTCCGGTCATTTCCGCCGGTTTCTCAAGCCCCATCAGCATCAACATGGTCGGTGCCACATCCGCGAGCACGCCGCCATCGCGCACCTTGAAGTCACGCTTGCCGACATAGATGAACGGCACCGGCTCGGTGGTGTGTGCGGTGTGCGCCTGACCGGTGGATTCATCGGACATTTGCTCGACGTTGCCGTGGTCAGCGGTGATCAGCGCTTCGCCGCCGACTTTTTCCAGCGCTTCGACGATGCGGCCGACGCACAGGTCCAGGCATTCCACGGCTTTCACCGCCGCATCGAACACACCGCTGTGGCCGACCATGTCGCCGTTGGCGTAGTTGACCACGATCACGTCGTAACGCTGGTTTTCGATGGCGTCGACGATGCGGTCGGTGACTTCCGGCGCGCTCATCTCTGGCTGCAAGTCATAGGTAGCGACCTTCGGCGACGGGATCAGGATGCGTTCTTCGCCCGGGAACGGTTCTTCACGACCGCCGGAGAAGAAGAAGGTCACGTGGGCGTACTTCTCGGTTTCGGCGATGCGCAGCTGGGTCTTGCCGTTTTTCGCCAGGTAGTCACCCAGCACGTTGTCCAGGCTGCCGGCGGCGAAAGCCGATGGCGCAGGAATGCTGGCGGCGTATTGGGTCAGCATGACGAAACCGGCCAGTTTTGGCTGGCGCGTACGTTCGAATTCCTTGAAACCGTCTTCGACGAATACGCGGGTCAGTTCGCGGGCGCGGTCGGCGCGGAAGTTCATGAACACCACGGCGTCGCCGTCTTCGACTTTCACCGGCTCACCGATGGAGGTGGCTTTGACGAATTCGTCGCTCTCGCCACGTTCGTACGCCGCTTGCAGACCTTCCTGTGCGGTGGCGGCGTTGAATTCGCCGTTGCCATCGACGATCAGGTTGTAGGCCTGGGACACGCGATCCCAGCGGTTGTCGCGGTCCATGGCGAAGTATCGGCCGATAATGCTGGCGATCCGGCCTTTGCCCAGGGCCTGGAAAGTCGCGTCGAGCAGTTCGATGGACGACTGAGCGCTTTTCGGCGGCGTGTCACGGCCATCGAGGAAGGCGTGCAGGTAGATTTTTTCGGCGCCGCGCTTGTAGGCCAGTTCAGCCATGGCGATCAGGTGATCCTGGTGGCTGTGAACCCCGCCATCGGACAGCAGGCCCATGAAGTGCACGGCTTTGCCGGCAGCCACGGCCTTGTCCACAGCGGCGCAGATGGTCGGGTTTTCGAAAAACTCGCCGTCGCGGATCGATTTGGTCACGCGCGTAAAGTCCTGATACACAACGCGGCCGGCACCGAGGTTCATGTGGCCGACTTCGGAGTTGCCCATCTGGCCATCCGGCAGGCCGACGTCCATGCCGCTGCCCGAGATCAGACCGTTCGGCACGGTGGCCCACAAACGGTCCAGTACGGGCTTCTTCGCCGCAAACACGGCGTTGGACTCAGGGCTGTCACTGTGACCGAAGCCGTCGAGAATAATCAGGACCAAAGGTTTAGGCGTGGTAGTCATGGATTCCACTCGTGGCTGAGTTAAAAGAGGGCAATGGAAAAGGGAGTGGCAGTTTAAAGCGAAGTTCCGACGGCGTCACCGCCGGACGGGGTTTGGCCCACCATAGTGGCTGTGTATACTGGCCGACATTTTAACGCCCTGGAACCTCCTTCGATGGTTGCTCACCTGATTGAATTTGCCACTAACCACTATCTGCTCGTCGGTATCTTCGTCGTACTGCTGGCGTTGCTGATCGCCTATCAGATGCAAGGCGGCGGCCGCAGCCTGAGCACCGGTGAACTGACCGGCCTGGTCAACAAGGACGCGGGCGTTGTGATCGACATTCGTCCGGTCAAGGATTTCGCCGCCGGTCACATTGTTGGCGCGTTGAACATTCCTCACGACAAACTGGCCGCTCGCGTCGCCGAACTGGAAAAGCACAAGGCCAAGACCATCATTCTGGTCGACGCCATGGGCCAGACCGCCGGCACGCATGCCCGCGAACTGATGAAGTCCGGCTTCACCGCCGCCAAGCTGTCCGGCGGTATTTCCAGCTGGAAAGGCGACAACCTGCCGCTGGTGAAGTGATATGAGCAACGTCGTCGTCTATTCCAGCGATTACTGCCCCTACTGCTCGCGAGCCAAGTACCTGCTCGAGAACAAAGGCGTGGCCTTCGAAGAGATCAAGGTCGATGGCAAGCCGCAGGTGCGCGCCGCCATGGCCCAGAAGGCCGGACGTACGTCCGTGCCGCAGATCTGGATCGGTGAGCGCCACATTGGCGGCTGTGATGATTTGTTTGCCCTTGAGCGCGCCGGCAAGCTCGACGCCATGCTCAAGGCCTGAATGCCTTCCCTATAAGACCCCAAGATCAGAAAGGATCTGAGATGACTGACCAACAGAACACTGCAGCCAGCGAAGAAGACACCGCACCGCAATTCTCCTTGCAGCGCATCTACGTACGTGACTTGTCGTTCGAAGCCCCGAAAAGCCCGGCAATCTTCCGCCAGCAGTGGGAACCGAGCGTCGGTCTGGATCTGAACACCCGTCAAAAGGCCCTGGAAGGCGATTTCCACGAGGTCGTACTGACCTTGTCGGTTACCGTGAAGAACGGTGAAAACGGCGAAGTGGCGTTCATCGCTGAAGTGCAGCAGGCCGGGATCTTCCTGATCAAGAACCTGGACGACGCTTCGATGAGCCATACCCTCGGCGCGTTCTGCCCGAACATCCTGTTCCCGTACGCTCGCGAAACCCTGGACAGCCTGGTGACCCGCGGTTCGTTCCCGGCCCTGATGCTGGCTCCGGTGAACTTCGATGCGCTGTACGCGCAAGAACTGCAACGCATGCAGGCTGCGGGCGAGACTCCGACCGTTCAGTAAACGGTCTGAGCGTCGAAGCAAGTCCAATGTGGGAGCGGGCTTGCTCGCGAAAGCGGTTGATAAGTCAACACTGATGTTGACTGACACGACGCCTTCGCGAGCAAGCCCGCTCCCACATTTGTTATGCGGGGCTACTTGAACCCGAGCTGGCGCCAGCCTTCGTACACGGCAACCGCCACGGTGTTCGACAGGTTCAGGCTGCGGCAACCTTCGCGCATTGGCAGGCGCAGGCGTTGTTCGCCGGGCAGGGCGTCGAGCACTTCAGCCGGCAAGCCACGGCTTTCCGGGCCGAACAGGAACGCGTCGCCCTCGGCGAAACTGGCGTCATGGAACGGCCGCGAACCTTTGGTGGTAAACGCGAACAGCCGCGGATGGCCAAGGCTTTCCAGACAGCTGGCGAGGTCTGCGTGGCGTTGCAGGGTGGCATACTCGTGGTAGTCGAGACCGGCCCGGCGCAGGCGCTTGTCGTCCATCTCGAAGCCCAGCGGTTCGATCAAATGCAGGTGGCAGCCACTGTTGGCGCACAGCCTGATAACGTTGCCGGTATTCGGCGGAATTTCTGGTTGGAAAAGGATGACGTGAAACATGCACGGCTCCGAAGGTAAAGATGACGCGCATTCTACGCCGCAAGCGGACCCGCGTTCGAAACTATTCCCGCGGGTGATGGGGTCGCTGGCGATTGTCGGGGTGATGGTGGGGCTGATGATCGGTCGCCTGACCACGCCCGACCCGAGCGAACTGCAACAAATCGACGTGACGAACGACGGGCTGGTGGTGTGGTTCAACAATCCGCCCAAGACCCATGGCGAGTTTGTGGACGGCAGCCTGGCGTTACTGTTCGAGGCGCAAGGGAAGGCACAGAAAGGCCAGCTCAAGCTCAACGACAAGAGCGTGAACTGGCGGGTGCGTTTGAGTGATGAGGGGTTGTTGCTGTCGGTCGTGGCGGCCCGGCCGCTGCAGGGCGAGTGGGCCGGTAGTGAGGTCGATGACCGCTGGCGGCTGGAGATCCATCTCCGAGAGCAATAAAAGAGGGAATCCCCGGCCTGCCTGTACCAAGGTTCCCAAAACGGGAGGGCTCGCGCATTGCGTCGTGAGCCCGGTGTAAAGAAGGAACCCCTGACCTGCCTGTATCAAGGGCCCCAAAACTGTTGGGCTCGTCGCAAGTGCGGTATGAGCCCGATGTAAAGAGGGGAATCCCCGGCCTGCCTGTACCAAGGTCCCCGAAACCGGGTAGTGAACTGAATCACTGAATGGACTATTGCAGGGGGCGTGCCAGGTTTTAACAAATTGGTACAGAAACGCTTTCCGAAACGCCGAAAGCCCCGGATTACGGGGCTTTCGTGTTTTTTCGATAAGGGTTCGATTGCGAATATGGGAGGGGTTACAGAACAGATGCCGTGCGCGATTGCGGTTCACGGTGCATTGCGGCGGTGCACGAGGCCCCAAAAGCTTCGCGGGCAAGCCTCGCTCCTACAGGGGTTAGTGTGAACCTGTAGGAGCGAGGCTTGCCCGCGAATGGATGTAACTGTCAGCGAAGATCTGAAGGCTGTTTAACCCTCTTCCCCCTCATCATCGTCCCCACCATCCACCTTCATTCCCAACTCCTTGATCTTGCGCGTCAGGGTATTACGCCCCCAACCCAGCAACACCGCGGCATCGCGGCGGCGGCCGGCGGTATGCTTGAGCGCGGTTTCGATCATGATCCGCTCAAACGCCGGCACTGCCGTGTCGAGCAGGCTCGACTGACCACGCGCCAACGCCTGATCAGCCCACTGGCGCAGCGCTTGCTCCCAGTTCGTCACCGGCGCCGAGTCCTGCGGCAGGCTCAGCAGCTCCGGTGGCAGGTCGCTGATGTGCACTTCGCGACCCGAAGCCATCACCGTGATCCAGCGGCAGGTGTTCTCCAGCTGACGCACGTTGCCGCCCCACGGCAGGTTCTTCAGGTATTCCTCGGTTTCACTTTTCAGCAGCTTCGGCTCCACCGCCAATTCTTGTGCGGCGCGGCTGAGGAAGTGCTTGGCGAGTGTCGGGATGTCTTCGCGACGGTCCGACAACCGTGGAATGTGGATGCGGATCACATTGAGGCGGTGGAACAAGTCTTCACGGAATTTTCCGGCGTGCACCAGGGTTTCCAGATTCTGGTGCGTCGCGGCGATGATTCGCACATCTACCTTGACCGGCACATGACCGCCGACGCGATAAAACTCGCCGTCGGCCAGCACACGCAGCAAACGGGTTTGCGTGTCCGCCGGCATGTCGCCGATTTCATCAAGGAACAGCGTGCCGCCGTCAGCCTGCTCGAACCGTCCGCGACGCAGATTGGCCGCGCCGGTGAAGGCGCCTTTTTCGTGGCCGAACAGTTCGGACTCCATCAGATCCTTCGGGATCGCCGCCATGTTCAGCGCAATGAACGGCGAAGTCGCCCGTGGGCTGTGACGGTGCAGAGCGTGGGCCACCAGCTCTTTGCCGGTCCCGGATTCGCCGTTGATCAGCACGGTAATGTTGGAGTGGCTCAAGCGCCCGATGGCGCGAAACACTTCCTGCATCGCCGGCGCTTCACCGATGATTTCCGGGGTGCGTGTCAGGGTGGGAGCGACTTCCAGGCCTTGCTGTTCCTGGGCGTGCTGGTTTGCGCGCTTGACCAGCGACACCGCTTCGTCCACGTCGAACGGCTTGGGCAGGTACTCGAACGCACCGCCCTGATAAGACGCGACAGCGCTGTCCAGATCGGAGTGCGCAGTCATGATGATCACTGGCAACCGTGGGTGTTGCTCGCGAATCCGCGCCAGAAGGTCCAGACCGCTGGCACCCGGCATGCGGATGTCGGAGATGATCACGTCCGGCTGCTGGCGCGCCAGGCGGCTCATCACGCCATCGGCGCTGTCGAAGCTTTGCGTGGTCATGCCTTCCTGCTGCAAGGCTTTTTCAAGGACCCAACGGATAGAACGGTCGTCATCGACGATCCACACGGTTTCACTACGGCTCATGTCGATGTGGCTCCTTGTTCCAGTGGCAGAAAGATCGAGAAGGTGGTGTGGCCTGGATGGCTGTCACATTCGATCAGGCCCTGGTGCTGGCTGATGATGTTCTGGGTAATGGCCAGGCCCAGCCCGGTACCGTCCGGGCGGCCGCTGACCATGGGGAAGAAGATGGTTTCCTGCAGGTCTGCGGGAATGCCGGGACCGTTGTCGATGATTTCGATCTTGGTCACGAGGCGATGGCGCACGTGGCCGATGGTGAATTGGCGCATGGCGCGGGTGCGCAGGCTGATGCGCCCCAGGCGCAGCTCGTTCTGGCTGCTGATGGCCTGCATCGCGTTGCGCACGATGTTCAGGACCGCCTGGATCATTTGTTCGCGGTCGATCAATACGTCGGGAATGCTTGGATCGTAGTCGCGCACCAGCGTGATGCAGCCTTGGCTTTCCGCTTCGACCAGATGGCAGACGCGTTCCAGCACTTCGTGGACGTTGCACATGGCCAGCGATGGCAGCTTGTTGGAGCCGAGCATGCGGTCCACGAGGTTTCGCAGGCGGTCGGCTTCTTCAATGATGACGTTGGTGTAGTCACGCAGGCTTTCTTCCGGCAGTTCGCGGGCGAGCAACTGGGCTGCGCCGCGAATCCCGCCCAACGGGTTCTTGATTTCATGAGCCAGCCCGCGCACCAGCATCTTGCTGGTTTCCTGTTTCGACAGTTGCGCTTCTTCCTTGGTGATCCGCAACAAGCGATCCCGCGGATGCACTTCCAGCAGCAGCATGGTGGCGCCGTTGGCGAGGATCGGTGTTACCGCGTAATCGACGGTCAGCGTCTGGCCGGTGAGGGCCGTGAGCATCGCTTCGCGCTTGGTGAACGGGTGCGCTTGCTCGACCGCCTGACGCAGGGAATTCAGCGCCTCGGTGGATTCGGTGAACAACTCGCTGATGAACTGCCCATGGCTACGCTGGCCGCTGATGGCCAGGAGCATCTCCGCCGCCGGGTTCATGTACTCGAGGCGCAGTTCGGCATCGAGCAGAATGGTGGCGGTGGTGAGGTTGTCGAGTAGCAAACGGTGTAGTGCGTCGCTAATGGTCATCGGGACCTCTTTTGGAGCAGGGCGCGCGCATGAATAAAGCGCTGATGCGAGGAAAATGCAAAAACCAAACCAAGGCTCCGAAAAGAAGCGTTAAAGGCCTGAAACGGGCGTTTGACGCTCGTTTGCGTGGCGTTCTGCCAGCTTTGGCGGGTACTTTCGAACCAAAATGGGTTGGAATGTGGGTACGGTGCAACCTGTTGCACCAATATAGTGCGCAAAGCTGAGCAACGTTAGAAGAAGCGCAGGAAGGGATTTTTTTCTTCTTCGGGTTTGTCTTTGAGCGGACATTCCGGCCGTTGGCCGTAGTCGGTCAGCGTGCAGGGTTTGACTTGACGTTTCTGCGCGAGGGAGATGCGCAGCATATGAAACGGTTGATTGGCCGTACGCTCGACGATGCGGCCATGCTCATCGAGAATTTCTACCGACAGGTTATGGCTGCCGCGGTCGATGTTGCCCAAGGCAAATACTGGGCTCGGACCCGGTTCAGCGGTGGCCTGCCCGTCCAGCAACAAGCGGTAGCGATGACCCGGTTGCAGGCCGGGTTCGCTGGTAACGCTGACGATCAGCTCGCCGGCGCTGCTGCGGATCGTGGCGTCGGGTTCGGGCACCAGCACTCTGAGCAGGTCGTAGCGAAACAGGGGCCTGGTTTCGGCTTTTTTCTCGGCAATCACCGGCGCTGCGGCGGTCGGGTTGGCGGACATGCGGTTGCTCGTCGCCAACGGCACGCGTTTGGCGTTGCGGGAGCCGGGCTGGTCGGTGAAGACCCGATTGCCCTGAGCGTCGATGTAGGTGAAGACCTCGGCCGACACGGGCAACACGAACAGGCAGGCGATCAACAGCCACCCCCTCACGGCTTGTGCACCCGCTGGACGGTGAAGGTCACGATCGGGCTCTGCTGGACGACGTCTTCCCCCTCGATCACCTGGACCGCGAGGCTGTGTGTGCCGCGATCAATGTTGACCAGTTGCAGGATCGGCACGTTGCTCGGCTGGCCGTAAGGCTGGTCGTCCAGCAACAACCTGAATAGATGGGGACCTTGCAGTCGGGGTTTGATCAGCACGTTGACGGTGAAGGTGCCGTTGTTGGCGCGTAGCGCCTCGGTGGTGGGCAAGTTGGTCAGCTCCAGCACCTCGTAGGCGTCGCGAGACTGTTCGCCGCTGGTGGCTGGCGCAGGTGGGGCAGGAGGCGCCTGGGGCTCGATGCTATTGAGCGGCGGTAACTCGACCGGCTCCGCCTTCACGCCGTCGGGCGGTTGATTGCTGTAGGCGGTGTTGCCGGCGGCGTCGGTGTACTTATAGATCTGCGCGGCGGCGGGCAGGGCGATCAACAGCAACATCAATAGAAAACCACGACCCATAAAATCGACCAGAAGCGAAGGCGTTGGCTTGCAGCATAGGTCAGGGCCGGTGATTGACCCAAGCTGTAAACATTTCGCCATGATTTACCGAAATCCCCCAAACACTACAAAACCCTGTGGGAGCGGGCTTGCCCGCGATAGCGTTACACCAGGCAACATTGCTGTTGGATGTGCTGACGTCATCGCGGGCAAGCCCGCTCCCGCAGGGATTTGCTGTGGTCATTGAATTGCGGGCACAAAAAAGGCCTCCCGAAGGAGGCCTCTTTTTTGTCACGCCGCTTGCGCAGGCGCTACCGGATCAGCAGCTGTAGTACAGCTCGTATTCCAGTGGGTGTACGAAGGTACGTACCTTGATTTCTTCTTCGCTTTTCAGAGCGATGTAAGCGTCGATGAAGTCATCGGAGAACACGCCGCCTTTGGTCAGGAACGCACGACCTTTGTCCAGCTCTTCCAGGGCTTCTTTCAGGCTGCCGCAAACTTGTGGGATCTCTTTCGCCTCTTCAGGCGGCAGGTCGTACAGGTTTTTGTCAGCTGCGTCGCCAGGGTGGATCTTGTTCTGGATGCCGTCCAGGCCAGCCATCAACAGTGCAGCAAAGCCCAGGTACGGGTTGGCTGCTGGATCCGGGAAGCGGGCTTCGATACGGCGAGCGCGAGGGCTGGACACGTAAGGAATACGGATCGAAGCGGAACGGTTGCGAGCCGAGTAGGCCAGCATCACTGGAGCTTCGAAGCCTGGGACCAGACGCTTGTAGGAGTTGGTCGACGGGTTGGTGAAGCCGTTCAGGGCCTTACCGTGCTTGATGATGCCGCCGATGAAGTACAGAGCGGTGTCGGACAGGCCGGCATAGCCTTCGCCAGCGAAGGTGTTCTTGCCATCTTTGGCGATGGACAGGTGAACGTGCATACCCGAACCGTTGTCGCCGTACAGAGGCTTAGGCATGAAGGTCGCGGTGCGGCCGTATGCGTCAGCAACGTTGTGTACGCAGTACTTCAGGGTCTGAACTTCGTCAGCCTTGGCTACCAGGGTGTTGAACTTCACACCGATTTCGTTCTGACCGGCAGTCGCCACTTCGTGGTGGTGAACTTCGATGACCAGACCCATTTCTTCCATGGCGTTGCACATGGAGGTACGGATTTCGTGGTCGTGGTCGAACGGCGGAACAGGGAAGTAGCCGCCTTTGACGCCTGGACGGTGGCCACGGTTGCCGCCTTCCACGTCCTGGTCGGACATCCACGAACCTTGTTCGGAGAAGATCTTGAACATCGAGCCCGAGATGTCGGACTTGAACTTCACTTCGTCGAAGATGAAGAATTCTGGTTCCGGACCAACAAATACGGTGTCGCCGATACCGGTCGACTTCAGGTATTCCTCGGCACGCTTGGCGATCGCACGTGGGTCACGGTCGTAGCCTTGCATGGTCGAAGGCTCGATCACGTCGCAAACCAGGATCAGGGTCGGCTCTTCGGTGAACGGGTCGAGAACGGCAGTGCTGTCGTCCGGCATCAGGATCATGTCGGAGGCTTCGATGCCTTTCCAGCCAGCGATGGAGGAACCGTCGAACATTTTGCCTTCTTCGAAGAAAGCTTCATCCAGCGCGTCGCGAGCCGGCATGGTCACGTGGTGCTGAGTGCCTTTGGTGTCCGTGAAGCGCAGATCAATCCACTTGACGTCATGATCTTTGATGAGTTGAACCGACTTCGACATAGTGTCCTCCGGGTGGATTAGGGCTGGTAGTGGTTGCCCTTTAATGTTTGTGATGCCGGCGCGAATACTCTGCCAAGGCAACCTGCCTCACAAGGGAGCAAATTGCATGCCAGTGCCCCAGCATGGGTTTTTTGCCCCAATATCACGCTTATAAAGGCACAAATCGCATTTCCGGACAAAACATCGCCCTACAATGTTGCGTTAAAACCCGTAAATGACCTGTTTTGGTGCGTGCAAAACCTTCTGCACATTAACTGGTTAAACCTTGAGCAATTTCCGCTATAATCCGCGCCCCCCTTTTTCGGCTGGCCCAGCGCGCGCTGTTTTCATGAAACTAATCGTAAAAGTCTTCCCCGAGATCACCATCAAGAGCCGCCCGGTACGGATGCGTTTCATCCGCCAGTTGGCCAAAAACATCCGCACCGTGCTCCGTGACCTGGACCCGGCCGTGGTGGTGAACGGTGTGTGGGACAATCTCGAGCTTGAAACCCGCGTCACTGAGCCCAAAGTCCTGAAGGACATGACCGAGCGCCTGAGCTGCATGCCGGGTATCGCGCATTTCCTGCAGGTCGACGAATACCCGTTGGGCGACTTCGATGACATCGTCGCCAAGTGCAAGCTGCATTTCGGTGATTCGCTGGCCGGGAAGATTTTTTCGGTGCGCTGCAAACGCGCCGGCAAGCATGAATTCAGTTCGATGGATGTCGAGAAATACGTCGGCAGCCAACTGCGTCGTCAGTGCGGCGCCGCCGGAATCTCGCTGAAAGAGCCGGAAATCGAAGTTCGCCTCGAAATTCGCGACAAACGGTTGTTCGTGATCCACAGCCAGCACAACAGCATCGGCGGATATCCGCTGGGTGCACTGGAACAGACACTTGTGCTGATGTCCGGCGGCTTCGATTCCACTGTTGCTGCCTACCAGATCATGCGCCGCGGCCTGATGAGCCATTTCTGCTTCTTCAATCTGGGCGGGCGGGCCCATGAACTGGGCGTCATGGAAGTCGCGCACTTCATCTGGAAGAAGTACGGCAGCTCCCAACGCGTGTTATTTGTCAGTGTGCCGTTCGAGGAAGTACTGGGAGAAATTCTCGGGAAAGTCGATAACAGTCATATGGGTGTAGTTTTGAAGCGTATGATGTTGCGCGCTGCTTCCCGTATTGCCGATCGGCTGGAGATCGAAGCGCTGGTTACCGGCGAAGCGATTTCCCAGGTGTCGAGCCAGACGCTGCCGAACCTGTCCGTGATCGACTGCGTGACCGACAAGCTGGTCTTGCGTCCGCTGATCGCCAGTCACAAGCAGGACATCATCGACCTGGCCAACGAAATCGGCACTGCCGACTTCGCCAAGCACATGCCGGAGTATTGCGGGGTCATCTCGGTGAACCCCAAGACCCACGCCAAGCGTCCGCGCGTGGAGCATGAAGAGAAAGAATTCGACATGGCGGTCCTCGAGCGTGCGCTCGAGAACGCCAAACTGGTGCCGATCGATCGCGTGATCGACGAATTGGGCCAGGACTTGCAGATCGAAGAAGTCAGCGAAGCACTGGCGGGCCAGATCATCATCGACATCCGTCACCCGGATGCCGCTGAAGACGAGCCGCTGGAACTCGCTGGCATTGAGGTACAAGCGATGCCGTTTTATGCATTGAACGCTCGTTTCAAGGAACTGGACCCTACTCGCCAGTACCTGTTGTATTGCGACAAAGGCGTGATGAGTCGCCTGCATGCCCACCATTTGCTCAGTGAGGGGCATGCCAATGTGCGCGTTTATCGACCGAGCTAAGTGCCCGGGGCTGTTTGCCTGTGGCCTGCGTCACCGGCCCCCCGACGCTGCCGTCAAGCTGTAACGGCCTTGCCGGACTCTACTGTTAATCGCTGCCAAGACTTGTCAGCACACCGAATCCTCTGATCGAGATACACAAGTGATCGAAAATCTACGCAACATCGCCATCATTGCTCACGTTGACCATGGTAAAACCACCCTGGTAGACAAACTCTTGCGTCAATCCGGCACCCTGGAGCGCAACGAGCTCAACGACGAGCGCGTGATGGACTCCAACGACCAGGAGAAAGAGCGCGGTATTACCATTCTGGCGAAAAACACCGCCATCAACTGGAACGGCTTCCACATCAACATCGTGGACACCCCGGGCCACGCCGACTTCGGCGGCGAAGTTGAACGCGTAATGTCGATGGTTGACTCCGTTCTGCTGCTGGTTGACGCTCAAGACGGCCCTATGCCGCAAACCCGTTTCGTGACCAAGAAGGCTTTCGAAGCCGGCCTGCGTCCGATCGTGGTCATCAACAAGGTTGACCGTCCAGGCGCGCGTCCGGACTGGGTTCTGGACCAGATCTTCGACCTGTTCGACAACCTCGGTGCTACCGAAGAACAGCTGGACTTCAAAGTCGTCTACGCCTCGGCCCTGAACGGCATTGCCGGTCTGGAACACACCGACATGGCTGAAGACATGACCCCGCTGTACCAGTCGATCGTCGACAACGTACCTGCGCCGAAAGTCGACCGTGACGGTCCGTTCCAGATGCAGATCTCCGCTCTGGACTACAACAGCTTCCTGGGTGTTATCGGCGTTGGCCGTATCGCTCGTGGTCGCATCAAGCCGAACACTCCGGTTGTCGCTATCGACGCCGACGGCAAGAAGCGTAACGGCCGTATCCTGAAGCTGATGGGTCACCACGGTCTGCACCGTATCGACGTTGAAGAAGCAGCTGCCGGCGACATCGTCTGCATCAGCGGCTTCGACCAGCTGTTCATCTCCGACACTCTGTGCGACCCACTGAACGTCGAAGCGATGAAGCCGCTGACCGTTGACGAACCAACCGTTTCCATGACCTTCCAGGTAAACGACTCGCCATTCTGCGGTAAAGAAGGCAAGTTCGTGACTTCCCGTAACATCAAGGAACGTCTGGACAAAGAGCTGCTGTACAACGTTGCTCTGCGCGTTGAAGAAGGCGACTCGGCTGACAAGTTCAAGGTCTCCGGCCGTGGTGAGCTGCACCTCTCGGTACTGATCGAAACCATGCGTCGCGAAGGCTTCGAAATGGGTGTTGGTCGTCCGGAAGTGATCATCCGCATGGTTGACGGCGTCAAGCACGAACCGTACGAAAACGTGACCATCGACCTGCCGGAAGAATCGCAAGGTTCGATCATGGAACAGATCGGTATCCGTAAGGGCGACCTGACCAACATGGTTCCGGATGGCAAGGGCCGTGTGCGCCTTGAGTACAACATCCCGGCCCGTGGCCTGATCGGTTTCCGTAACGAGTTCCTGACCCTGACCTCCGGTGCAGGCATCCTGACCTCGATCTTCGACCGTTACGACGTGATGAAGTCCGGCGACATGTCCGGCCGTCAGAACGGCGTGCTGGTTTCGGTTGCTACCGGTAAGGCTCTGACTTACTCGCTGGAAACCCTGCAAGCTCGCGGCAAACTGTTCCTGGGTCACGGTGAAGACGTGTACGAAGGTCAAATCGTCGGCATCAACAGCCGCGACAACGACCTGGGCGTCAACCCAACCAAAGGCAAGAAGCTCGACAACATGCGTGCTTCGGGTAAAGACGAAACCATCGCTCTGGTTCCGCCTATCCGTTTCACCCTGGAACAAGCTCTGGAATTCGTTCAAGAAGACGAATTGTGCGAAGTCACTCCTAAGTCCATCCGTCTTCGCAAGAAGATCCTGGGCGAAAGCGAGCGTACCCGCGCTGCCAAGAAAAGCGGCAACTGAGTTTCGACTTAGTTAAGGCTTGAAAAAACGCCCCCGACCGCAAGGTCGGGGGCGTTTTTGTTTGTCTGGGAGTTGTGCGGTGTTTGTGCGGGCCCCTTCGCGGGCAAGCCCGCTCCCACAGTGATTTGTGGTGTTCACAAAATTTGAATTCAGTGCCGAACCCTGTGGGAGCGGGCTTGTCCGCGATGAGGACCTGTCAGGCAGCGAGGTTCCGGATCAGAATTTCTCGAGGGGACGACGGGAGCTGCTGGTCTCACGCGCCACTTCTTTCGGCTTGTAAGCGCAATACCCCGGCCGCGGCCCGATTTTCGGGTGATTGCGGCAGGTGTCCGGGCGCTTTTCATAAATAGTGCACAGACGGCTCTTACGATCCAGGTACAGGCAATCGTTGTTGCTCATGCGCTGAAGGGTGAAGATCTCGGTCTTCTGGCTGTAACGCTCGACGATCCCTTCCTTCTGCAGCCGCTTGGCGATGTTCTTCGCCGGTTCGCCGCGCTCGAACTCGTCGACGATGCCGATGCGGATCAGATCCTTGATCTTGACCTCGACCGGCAGGGTGCAGCAGCTGGATACACACGAGCCGCACATCGGCGCAGAATATTTGGCCCAGGTATCGAGACGATCGATCTCTGCGGCGGCGATCAGGTTGGGCTTCATCATCAGTTGTTACCAGCGTGTGCATCAGGGCGCGCGATCATACCGGGACTGGTGGATTTTTGAACAACCTTTCGCCAGATTTTTTCTTTGCCGCCCCATAAACACCGTTAATCCGGCACGGGCCCTGCATTGATTCAGGCACACGACAATGTAATGCCGGCCGATCTCGCACTATCAGGAAAAACTGCCGAACCAGAGACCACACCGTCTGTCTGACCGTCTAGGCTCAACAACTCCACGCTCGCTCGAGGTCCTATCGATGACTCAAGAACCACTTGTTCGCGAAGCAGAGGTGGCCGCATTTCGCGACGCCGTCTTGACCAAGCTCACCTACGCGGTGGGTAAAGACCCGGATCACGCCTTCGACCACGACTGGTTCGAAGCCATTGCGCTCGCCGCGCGCGATCACATGGTCGAGCACTGGATGGACCACACCCGGCAGATCTATCGCAAAGGTCAGAAGCGGGTTTATTACCTCTCCCTTGAATTCCTCATCGGCCGCTTGCTCTACGACAGCCTGAGCAACCTCGGCCTGCTCGACGTCGCCCGCGAAGCCATGACCGAACTCGGTGTCGACATTGAGCGCATCCGCCTGCTGGAGCCCGACGCGGCCCTGGGCAACGGTGGCCTCGGTCGTCTGGCGGCGTGCTTCATGGAAAGCATGTCGACCCTCGGTATCGCCGGCCACGGCTACGGCATTCGGTATGAGCACGGCTTGTTCCGTCAGGCGATCGTCGACGGCTGGCAGCAGGAGCAGACCGAACACTGGCTGGATTTCGGTAACCCATGGGAATTCGAACGGCCAGAAGTCGTTTACCCGATCGGCTTCGGCGGCAGTGTCGAAACCGTCACCGACGAAAACGGCAAGTCCAAGCAAGTCTGGTCCCCGGCGGAAACCGTACGTGCCATTGCGTATGACACCCCGGTGGTCGGCTGGCGCGGGGCGAGCGTCAACACGCTGCGCCTGTGGCGTGCCCGTGCGATGGAAGATTTGCACCTTGAGCGCTTCAACGCCGGCGACCACTTGGGTGCGGTCGCGGAAGTGGCCCGGGCGGAAAGTATTTCCCGTGTGCTCTACCCGGCGGACAGTACCGAAGCCGGCCAGGAGCTGCGCCTGCGCCAGGAATACTTCTTTGTCGCGGCGTCCCTCCAGGATTTGCTGCGCCGCCACCGCAACATGCACACCTCGGTGCTGACCCTGGGCGATCACGCGGCGATCCAGCTCAACGACACTCACCCGTCCATTGCCGTGGCCGAACTGATGCGGCAATTGGTCGATGTCTACGACGTGGCGTGGGACGCCGCGTGGCAGGTCACCGTCGACACGCTCTCGTACACCAACCACACGCTGTTGCCGGAAGCGCTGGAAACCTGGCCGGTCGGTTTGATGGAGCGGATGCTGCCGCGGCATATGCAGATCATTTACCTGATCAACGCCCAGCACATCGACTCGCTGCGTGCCACAGGCATTCACGATTTCGACGTGCTGCGCGCGGTGTCGCTGATCGAAGAAGACAACGGCCGCCGCGTGCGCATGGGTAACCTCGCGTTTCTCGGCTCCCACAGCGTCAACGGCGTGTCCGGGCTGCACACGCAGCTGATGCGCAAGACCGTGTTCTCCGAACTGCACAAGATTTATCCGGACCGGATCAACAACAAGACCAACGGCATCACCTTCCGCCGCTGGTTGTATCAGGCCAACTCGGAGTTGACCTCGATGCTGGTCGACGCCCTCGGCCCTGATCTTCTGGATAACCCGGAAGAGCGCTTGCTCGATCTGGAGCCGTTCGCTGAAAAAGCCGCGTTCCGCAAGGCCTTCGCCGAGCAGCGCCTGCACAGCAAGAAGGCCCTGGCGTACATCATTCATGAGCGGCTTGGGGTCGCGGTCAACCCGGCGGCGATGTTCGATGTTCAGGTCAAACGGATCCACGAATACAAACGTCAGTTGCTCAACCTGCTGCACACTGTCGCGCTGTATCAGGCGATCCGCGCGGAGCCGGAAATCGACTGGGTACCGCGGGTGAAGATCTTCGCCGGCAAGGCCGCCGCCAGTTATCACCAGGCCAAGCTGATCATCAAACTCACCAACGACATCGCCCGGGTCGTGAACAACGACCCGACCGTGCGCGGTTTGCTCAAAGTGGTGTTCTTGCCCAACTACAACGTCAGCCTCGCGGAGAGCATCATTCCGGCGGCGGACTTGTCGGAGCAGATTTCCACCGCAGGTTTTGAAGCCTCGGGCACCAGTAACATGAAATTCGGCCTCAACGGCGCGCTGACCATCGGCACCCTGGACGGCGCCAACGTGGAAATGTGTGAACGCATTGGCGCCGAGCACATGTTTATCTTTGGCCTCAGTGCGCAGCAGGTCGAAGCCCGCAAGCAGAACCACGAGTTCAGCGCGGTGCCGGACATTGCCGCGTCCCATCGGCTCAATGATGTGCTGCAAGCGATTCGCGGCGGGGTGTTCTCGCCCGATGATCCGTCCCGCTACTCCGGCTTGATCGACTCGCTGATCGACTACGACCGCTTCCTGGTCTGCGCCGATTTCGATTCCTATTGGGAGGCGCAGATGCGCGTGGAAGCCCATTGGCACGATTCGAACGAGTGGTGGCGTTCAGCGGTGTTGAACACGTCCCGGATGGGCTGGTTCTCTTCCGACCGGACTATTCGCGAGTACGCCACGGATATCTGGAAAGCATTGGAGTAACTTTTAGCAATAATTGCGAGCAAGGTCCGACGGTTGTTGGGCCTGGCCGATATACTAAGCACCAGTTTCAGTGAGCGCTGCGCCAACGCTTTCGCGGGCAAGCCTCGCTCCTACAGGTTATGTGCAAATCCTGTAGGAGCGAGGCTTGCCCGCGAAGGCGTCAAAGCAGACGCCACAAGGCAATGGGCCGCTTAGGGATATCGACCATGCAATGGATGTTCATGCTGATTGGGCTGGTGCTGGGCTGGATACTCGACGAGTCGTTCAGCGATGCGCTGTTGGGCGCGTTGCTCGGGTTGGGGATCGGCCAGGCCATTCGCATCGGCCGTTTGGGTACGCAGACGGCTGAACAGCGTCTTCTGCTGGAGCAGGCGCAAGTGGCCCTGAGTGGCGTTCAGCAACGCCTGGCCTTGCTGGAGGTGTCTGGCGTCAAGATGCCAGAAGCCAGCGAACCGCTTGCCGAAGAACCGGTTGCCAGCGACCCCGCCCCCTCTCCTGTATTCATTCTCGAAGAAATCCCGGTCTCGACTCCGGAGATGGTCTGGGAGCTTCCTCCCGAACTCGAACCGATCACCGCGACGGCGACGCAAACCAGCCGTCCGCTGCCCGACGATGCCTGGAAAGCCGAGCCAGTCGCTCGCGAGCCGCAGCAACCTGCCGCTCCGCGCGGCCCGAACTTCATCGACCGGGCCATCAGCGGTGCGCGTGACTGGCTGTTCGGTGGCAACACCGTGCTGCGGGTCGGTGTGGTGCTGTTGTTCCTCGGCCTGGCGTTTTTGCTGCGTTACGCCACCGAAGGCATGGTGGTGCCGATTGAACTGCGTTACGCCGGGGTGGCGGCGGCTGCATTGGGCTTGCTGGGGCTCGGTTGGTGGCTGCGCCATCGCAACAACCACTATGCGTTGATGCTGCAAGGCACCGGGATTGCCGTGTTGTACCTGACGGTATTTGCGGCCATGCGTTTGCATCCACTGCTGGATCCTTCGGCCGCGCTGGGCCTGCTGGTGGCGGTGACGGTGTTCTCGGCCATTCTCGCAATTACCCAGGATTCCCTGGCCCTGGCATGCGCCGCGGTGCTGGGCGGTTTCGCTGCGCCGATCCTGACGTCTACCGGCGCCGGCAACCACGTCGCGCTGTTCAGCTACTTCGCCCTGCTCAACGCCGGCATCCTCGCCATCGCCTGGTTCAAGGCCTGGCGGCTGCTCAACCTGATCGGCTTCGTCGGCACCTTCGGCATCGGTTTCGCCTGGGGCCTGCGCTCCTACACGCCGGAATTGCTGTGGAGCACCGAACCGTTCCTGATTCTGTTCTTCCTGATGTACCTGGCCATCGGCCTGCTGTTCGCCCGGCGCAAGTTGCTGGAAATGAGCGACGCGCCCGAGGACGACAGCCGCGAAGCACTGCTGCGCTGGTCGGCACGCAAGGGTGACTACGTCGACGGCACGATGCTGTTCGGTCCTCCGCTGGTGGGATTCGGATTGCAGTTCGCGCTGGTCCAGCACCTGGAGTTCGCCGCTGCCTTCAGCGCCCTCGCGCTGGGCATGATCTACATGGGGCTCGCGCGTCTGCTGATGGGCGGACGGGCATTGCTGCTGGCGGAAACCTGTCTGGCGCTGGGCGTGATCTTTGCCAGCCTGGCGATTCCGCTGGGCCTCGACGCGCGCTGGACCTCGGCCGCCTGGGCCGTGGAAGGCGCGGGGATTTTCTGGCTTGGCCTGCGTCAGCAACGACCGCTGGCCCGGGCGTTTGCCTTGCTGCTGCAACTGGGGGCGGCGCTGGCGTTTCTCGGCGAGTTGCGGATCGGTGAAAGCAGCCTGCTCGACGGCGCACCGCTGGGCGCGTTGATGCTCGGCTTGGCATTGCTGTTCAGTTTCTACCAATTGCGCAACGCCTTGCCCGGGCAAACGTCGGAGTGGGAGCGCAAAGGTCTGCCGGTGTTGGCGTGCCTGGGCCTGACCTTTCTCTATCTGCTGGCGCCGCTGTTCTTCTTCACCCACGGAACGGCGATCAGTTGGGCTCTAGCCGGACTGGCGACCTTGTTTGTCGGCTTGCGCCTGCAATCGCGGACCTTCCTGTTTACCGCGTTCGCTGTGCAGTTGCTGGGTGGCGCGTTGTTCCTGCTGCGTCTGCAAGGCGCAAGCGGTGAGTCCGGCGCGGTATTCAGCGCGGGTTGGAGCGGCTTGCTCAGCGCGTCCCTGATCGGTCTGGCGTTGATCGCCGGCATGCTGCTGGCAGCGCGGGACGACATGGTACGCAGCGACGTCCGGCTGTTGCGCGGTTTGTCGGTGGTGTTGCTGGCCGGTCTGGTGCTGATCAATCTGGCGGTGCTGTTCGTGCTGCCGTGGCAAACCGCGAGCGCGGTGTGGGCGGCCAGTGGTTTGTTCATTATCTGGCTGAGCCTGCATCTGAAGCAGCGCGTGAGTTTTGTCTTCGGTCTGCTGCTGCAGGTGATCGGCGGTGCGGCGTTCCTGTTCGCCGGGCCGGAGCTGCTCGGGCCGCTGGCCAGCGAAGGGTTGAAACCGTTGGCGCATAGCGGTTTCTGGACGCCGTTGGTGTTGGGCCTGGCCGCGTTGGTCGGGGCCTGGCGCTTGCAAATCGGCAACCACGCTTCGGCGTTCGATGTGCTGAGCTTGCAGCGCTTGTCCGAAGTGTTGCTGGTGTGGGGCGCCGGTTGGTGGGCGCTGGCGTGGATCAGTGAAGTGCTGCGTTTTGCACCGGAGAATGTTCAAGCGACCTTGTTGCTGGCGGTCGCGACGGTGAGTGTGGCGTTGTGGGCCGTATTGGCGTTGCGCCTGAAATGGCCGTCTCTGGGCTTGCTCTGCACTTTGCTGATTCCTGCGGCCGGTGTGGTGTTGCTCGCCGCCTGGCACTCGCGTTATCACCCGGCGGCGGATGTCGGTTGGCTGGCCTGGGCGGCGATATTCGTCGTGCATTTCATCTCGCTGCGGCGTCTGGCGCCGATGCTGCCGGCGCGGGCCCTGAGCACTGCTCATGTGCTCGGCTGCTGGCTATTGATCGGGGTGCTGGCGCTGGAGTTGCGTTACGGCTTGCTGCTGCTATCCGAGCAGTACAACGCCTGGCGCTGGTTGGGCTGGGCGATTCTGCCGAGCCTGTACCTGGTGCTGATGGCGGCGCCACGCAACTGGCCTTGGCCGGTGTCGGCTTACTCGCGCGAATACCGACTTTACGCGGCGGCACCTCTGGCGGTGCTGATGCTCGGCTGGTTCTGGCTGGCGAACATCGTCAGCGACGGCACGGCCGAACCGTTGCCCTACGTGCCGCTGATCAACCCGCTGGAATTGGGCCTGCTGTTTGCGCTGTTCGGGGTTTATGTCTGGGCGCGCAGCGCGGTGACGCAGCTGGCGATCCGCAAGGACACCTTCGATCACGCTACACAACTGATCGCGGGCGTCTCGCTGTTCGCGTTCTTCACCGCGTTGGTGAACCGCACGGCTCACCATTGGGGTGGCGTGCCGTTCGAGCTGGATTTGCTGCTCGCGTCGATGCAGGTGCAGGCCGGTCTTTCGATCGTCTGGACCTTGATGGCCCTGAGCCTGATGATCGGCGGCCATCTGCGTCATCGTCGCGAAGTCTGGCTGATCGGCGCGGCGTTGATCGGCGTGGTGGTGGCCAAGTTGTTCTTTGTCGAACTGAGTAACCGTGGCGGACTCGCCCGGATCGTCTCGTTTATCGGCGTGGGTGTGTTGCTGTTGGTGGTGGGCTATTTTGCCCCGTTGCCACCCAAGCGCGCCGACGCTGCGCCGGAATCAGAAAAACCGGCTCCGCAAACCGAAGGAGTGTCGTCTTGAGTCAGAAGCTGAACCTGGTCTGGTTGGGCGCTGTTGCCATGGGTATGGCGCTGTCGGCCGGCGCGCAGGAAAAACCGGCGGATTTCGCCACGCAAGTGCCGTTGACCGTGAGTGGTGAGGGGCCGTGGTATCGCCTCGAATTGCCCTTGATCGTGCAATTGAACGCGCGGCAGACCGACCTCAGCGACGTGCGCGTGTTCAACGCGGCAGGCGAGGCTCAGGCCTACGCATTGGCGCGGGAAGCCGCGCAAACCCGCGAAAACCGTACGCTGACCGACGTGAAGTGGTTCCCGCTGTACAGCTCCGCAGACGCCACCGAGCACGCGCCGAGTGTGCGGGTGCAATCGAGCGCCAATGGCACGCTGGTCGAAGTGCAGCCGTCGAGTCAGCTGGAAGCGGGCGAAGAAGTGCTGCGTGGCTGGTTGCTCGACGCCAGCGGCATCAAGGCACCGTTGCAGCAGTTGATCCTCGACTGGACCAGCGAGCGCGACGGCTTCCAGCGTTTCAGCATCGAAGCCAGCGACGATTTGCAGCATTGGCAATCGTGGGGTGACGGACAGGTGGCACGACTGACGTTTGCCGACGAGCGCGTCGAGCAGCATGAAGTCGGCCTGCCAGGGCAAACCGCGCGTTATCTGCGATTGTTGTGGAGCACGCCGCAGTCGGCGCCGACGCTGACGTCGGTGCAACTGGAAAGCGCCAGCACCCGCAGCCTGCCGTTGCCGTTGGTCTGGTCGCAACCGTTGGCCGGTAGCAGCGTGAAGGCCGGTGAATACACCTGGCAATTGCCAATGGGGCTGAACGTCGAGCGCTTGCAGGTCGAGCTGAGCCAGCCGAACAGCCTGGCGCCGGTGACCTTGGCCGGTCGTCGGGACAGCAGTCTGCCGTGGCAGCCGCTGAGCAGCGGTTTGCTTTATCGCCTGACCCAGAGTGGCCAGGACGTGGTGCAGAACGAATTGCAGCTGCCGGGGCAAACGGTGCAGCAATTGAAGTTGACGGTGGACGAGCGGGGCGGTGGTTTGGGGGCCGAAGCGCCGATGGTGAAGTTTGCCGTGCGTTCGACGCAACTGGTGTTCCTGGCGCGCGGCGCCGGGCCGTATACGCTGGCGCTGGGCAGCGCGACGGTGAAGGCCGCGAACCTGCCGTTGTCGACGCTGATCCCGGATTACAGCGCGGCGAAGTGGGCGGCGTTGGGTAAGGCAAAGGTGGATAGCGGTGCGGTGGCGACACCGACCTCGACAGTCACGTCGACTTCGCAGGTTGAGACCAACTGGAAGAAGTTCGGGTTGTGGGCGGTGTTGTTGCTGAGTGTTCTGTTCCTGGCGGCGATGGCGTTCAGTCTGCTGCGCAAACCCCCAGCCAACTCCTGAGGATGGCTGGCGCTGCGCGCCAGATCGCGGGCAAGCCCGCTCCCACAGGGTTTTGCGTCGTATGTCGAAATCGCGTACGACGCGAAACCTGTGGGAGCGGGCTTGCCCGCGAAGACTGACTGTCAGACAAAGAAAGTCTGAAAAACTGCCGCCTGTCGCCGGTCCACATCCGGCCCGTTTCGAACTACGCTAAACCCGGCACATGAACTCTATTGGGTGTTCCACGTCTGATAGGAGGAAATGCGCCCCGACTCGCGTTAAACTGCGCGGGTTTTTAGCCCCCCATTCCACCGGAGCCTTCCATGTCCCGCGTTACCCTGAGTCGCTATTTGATTGAGCAGACCCGTAGCAACAACACCCCTGCCGATCTGCGCTTCCTGATCGAAGTGGTGGCGCGTGCCTGCAAGGAAATCAGCCACGCCGTGTCCAAAGGCGCCCTGGGTGGTGTTCTGGGCAGCATGGGCACCGAAAACGTCCAAGGTGAAGTGCAGAAGAAACTCGACGTGATGTCCAACGACATCCTGCTCGAAGCCAACGAATGGGGCGGTCACCTGGCCGGCATGGCGTCCGAAGAAATGGACAATGCCTACCAGATCCCGGGCAAATACCCGAAAGGCGCGTACCTGCTGGTATTCGACCCACTGGACGGTTCGTCGAACATCGACATCAACGCGCCGGTCGGTACGATCTTCTCGGTGCTGCGTTGCCCGAACGAATACCTGACCCAGAACGAGCCTTTGAACGAAAAGGCCTTCCTGCAGCCAGGCACTCAGCAGGTTGCCGCCGGTTACGCGATTTACGGCCCACAGACCATGCTGGTGCTGACCCTGGGCAATGGCGTGAAAGGCTTTACCCTGGACCGTGAAATGGGCAGCTTCGTGCTGACCCATGAAGACATCACGATCCCGGAGTCCACGCAGGAATTCGCGATCAACGCGTCCAACAAGCGTCACTGGGAAGCGCCGGTACAACGTTACGTCGACGAATTGCTGGCTGGAGACGAAGGCCCGCTGAAAAAGAACTACAACATGCGCTGGGTCGCCGCGATGGTCGCCGACGTGCACCGTATCCTGACCCGTGGCGGCCTGTTCATGTACCCACGCGACAGCCGCGAGCCGTCGAAGCCGGGCAAACTGCGCCTGATGTACGAAGCCAACCCGATGTCGTTCCTGGTCGAACAAGCCGGCGGCGCCTCCACCGATGGTCACCAGCGCATCCTCGACATTCAGCCGGAAGGCCTGCACCAGCGCGTAGCGGTGTTCCTCGGTTCGAAAGAAGAAGTCTCACGCGTCACGGCTTACCACAAGGAATAAACCATGACCGCGCCCTGGCAGCCGTTGCTCGAATGGTGGTTCGGAAGCTCCGAATCACCCATCGAAACAGCGGCTGAGAAGGGCAAGTTATGGTTCGGCAAGCGAGACAGTCAGGACCTCGAAGCGTTCGAGCGTTTCGGGGACTGGGTCGAGCAGGCACTGGCCGGCGGATTGACTGACTGGGCGCAACGCCCTGAAGGTTGGCTGGCACTGGTGCTGTTGCTCGACCAACTCCCGCGAATGATCTTTCGCGACTCTCCCAAATCCTTTTCCGGCGATCTCAGGGCTCAGGCACTGGTGGCGCAAGGCATTGCTGCGGATTTCGATCGGCAGTTGCGGCCAATTCAGCGGGTGTTCATCTACCTGGTGTTTGAGCATTGCGAGAACCTGGCGGTGCAGAATGAAGCGGTCTCGCGGTATATCGATCTTGTGGCGCAGCAGCCAGAGGCCGAGCGGAAACTCTTCACCGACTATCTGAGCTATGCCGAGAAGCATCAGCAGGTGATTGCGCGGTTTGGGCGGTTTCCGCATCGCAATGCGGTGTTGGGAAGGGAGTCTACGGCGGAGGAAGTGGCGTTTCTTTCGAAGCCAGGCTCACGGTTTTAGATTTTAGTCGTGGCTGATGCCGTCATCGCGGGCAAGCCCGCTCCCACAGTAATCTCAGTCGTACACAAAATTTGTGTCCACCGAACTATTCCTGTGGGAGCGGGCTTGCCCGCGATGAGGCCAGTGAAAGCGCCTTAGATTCTGAAGCTGCCGACCAACTGCTTCAACCGCGCCGCCTGCTGTTCAAGGTCAGAACACGCACGCAACGTCGCCTGCAGGTTCTCCACCCCTTCCTGATTCAGCGTGTTGATCTCGGTGATGTCGACGTTGATCGATTCCACCACGGCGGTCTGCTCTTCGGTCGCTGTCGCCACGGACTGGTTCATTCCGTCGATCTCGCCGATTCGCTGCGTCACGCTGCCCAGTCGCTCGCCGGCCTGGTTGGCTATGCCCACGCTGCTTTCGCTCTGGCGCTGGCTGTCGGTCATGGTGCTCACTGCTTCGCGAGCGCCGACTTGCAGCTCCTCGATCATCTTTTGCACTTGTTGCGCCGAATCCTGCGTGCGGTGGGCGAGGTTGCGCACCTCGTCGGCCACCACGGCAAAACCACGACCGGCTTCACCGGCCCGGGCTGCTTCGATGGCGGCGTTCAAGGCCAACAGGTTGGTCTGCTGCGAGATGCTGGTAATCACTTCCAGAATCTGTCCGATGTTCACTGTGTTGCTGTTGAGCGTCTCGATGTTGCCGCACGAATCGCTGATCTTCGCCGAGAGCTGCTGCATCGCCGCGATGGTTTTATCCACCACCTGCTGACCGTCTTCAGCGAGGGCGCGCGCGTCGCTGGAGTGCTGCGAGGCGAGGGCGGCGTTCTGGGCGATTTCCTGGGCGGCGGCGCCCAGTTCGTTGATCGCTGCGGCCACGCTGCTGGTGCGCGAGGCTTGCTGGTCGGAGTTGTACATCGACGAGTTGGATGCGGCGACGACGCGCAGTGCGACTTCGTTGACCTGGCCGGTGGCCGAGGACACTTCGCGGATCGAGGCGTGAATCCGTTCTACGAAACGGTTGAACGAGGTGCCCAGCGCACCGAATTCGTCATGGCCGTGAATGGTCAGGCGTTTGGTCAGGTCACCTTCGCCTTCGGCGATGTCATGCATGGCGCGCCCCATGGTCAGCAGCGGCTGCATCAGGAAGCTGATCAGCATGCCCAGCAACGCAATGATGATCACCACGGCGATGACCATGGCAATGATCGCCGAGGTGCGGAATTCGCCGATCATCGAGAACGCGGTGTCCTGATCCAGCACCAGAGCGACGTACCAGTTTGCCGACGGCACGCCGTTGACGTGGGTGAAGGAGATGAACTGGCGCTTGCCGTCGATCTCGACTTCTTTCATCCCCGGGCTGACTTGCGGGGCGCCGTTCGGGTAGGCCTCGGCGAGGTTCTTGAGGACCAGTTTGCTGTCCGGGTGAATCAGGATCTTGCCGTCGGCGCCGACGATGAACGCATGACCGTGACCGCCGAAATTCAGCGAGTTGATGATCGCGCTGACGCTGGACAGGTCAATGTCGGCGCCGGCGACGCCGATCATCTGGCCCTGACGCTGCACCGGCGTGGCGACGGTGATCACCAGTTTGCCGGAAGACGCAGCGATGTACGGTTCGGTGACGATGGTCTGTTGCGCGCTGTTGGCTGCCTTGTACCAGCCGCGTGCGCGAGGGTCGTAGTCCGCAGCGCGATTGCCGGCCGGGACCGAAAACATCACACCGTCGGTGCCGCCAAAATAGCTCAGCTGGAAGTTGCTGGTGTAGGCGGGCAGGTCGATAGCGCGCTTGAGGTTGGCCGGTGCACTGCCATCCGCCACGATCTGTTGGGACATCGATTGCAGCAACTGAATGCGGCTCTCCAGCCAGGTCTGGATGTTGCTGGTGGTCAGGCTGCCGAGTTCCTGCATCGACGATTCGGTATTGCTGCGCAGGGTCTGCCGCTGGCGGTAGTCGTTGAAAAGGATGAAACAAGCAAATGCGACGGCCACCACGAGGGCAGCAGCCAGCAGGATCTTGTGGCTGAACTTCATATTTCTGGTCATTAAATGAGCTACCGCGGAGGGGCTGGTCAACAAGGGGCGCCAATGTGCCACAGGAACAGGCTTTGCGCTGCTTTTATGTCGACTGGCCGGCGCCAAAGATTAGGCGACTTTTGCCAAAACCGACGAAATGCTCGACAGCGAAAGAAAGTGGCTGATTTTTCGGCAAAAGGCAGACGAGCGGCCCGATAAATAGGCGCTTGGTCAGGGAACCAGACAGGGGTTTTCTCTTCTAAGCTTCTGCTTGGCAGCATGCCATTCCCCTTCGCCCCAGGAGCTACACCATGTCGCTGCGTTCCATCGCTTTGCTTTCGTTCTGCGTGTTGTTGGCTGCATGCGGCAAGATCAATCAGGAAAACTATTCGAAGCTGTCGACAGGCATGCCCAAGGCCGAGGTTGAAACCTTGCTGGGCAAGCCCACCGACTGCTCGGGCGCGCTCGGCATGTCCAGTTGCACCTGGGGCGACAAGAACAGCTTTATCAGCGTGCAGTACGCCGGTGACAAAGTGTTGATGTTTTCCGGCCAAGGCCTGAAGTAAACCGGGGCGATGCGCCCGCGGGAGAAAAACAATGAAGCGGTTATTGATCCTCCTTTTTGCCGGCCTGGTATTGGCCGGCTGCGCCACGTCTGGCGAAGATCCGTTGGCGCCGAAAACCGTCAACAGCGTCAACCTGAAGAAGTACCAAGGGACCTGGTACGAGTTGGCGCGTCTGCCGATGTATTTCCAGCGCAACTGCGCGCAATCCGAAGCCCATTACACGCTCAAGCCTGACGGTAACGTGCTGGTGCTGAACCGCTGCCTGACGGCGGATTGGCAGTGGGAAGAGGCCAAGGGTACGGCGTATCCGCAAGTGCCGGGCAAGACCGACAAGTTGTGGGTCGAGTTCGACAACTGGTTCTCGCGCCTGATTCCGGGTGTGGCGAAGGGTGAATACTGGGTGTTGTTTGTCAGCGATGACTACAAGACCGCCATCGTCGGCGACCCGAGCCGCCGCTATCTGTGGCTGCTGTCGCGAACCCCGACGGTCAACGGGGTCGTGCGCGAAGAACTGCTGAGCAAGGCGCGTCAGCAGGGGTATGACACGACGCGACTGATCTGGCGTGCGACGGACACGCAGATGGCCAAGACCTCGAACTAGCGGTCACCGCATAGCAAATGTGGGAGCGGGCTTGCTCGCGAAGGGGACGTCAGATTCAACATCACTGTTGACTGACAGACCGCCTTCGCGAGCAAGCCCGCTCCCATATTTCGTTTGGTGTCAGCCTAAGAGGTCGCGCAGAACCTGGGTGAACGCCCAGCTGCTTTCTTCCTCGCCAGCATGACGCCCATCCCGCACAACCCACTGGCCATTGACCAGTACATCCCGCACCTGGCGATCGCCACCGGCAAACAACCATCGATTGAGAATCCCGTCACCACTGGCGGTCGCCAGGTACGGATCGCTACCGTCCAGCACCAGCCAATCCGCGCGCTTGCCAACTTCCAGCGCACCAATCGGTTGACCCAGCGCCTGCGCGCCGCCGTCCAGTGCCGCGTCATACAGCGTGCGACCCACCATAGGCTGATTCGCGCCATACAACCGGTTACGCCGTTGATCGCGCAAACGCTGGCCGTATTCCAGCCAGCGCAATTCTTCCACCACGCTCAATGACACATGGCTGTCGGAACCGATGCCCATGCGCCCGCCCTGGGCGAGGAAATCCACGGCCGGGAAAATCCCGTCGCCAAGGTTGGCTTCGGTGGTCAGGCACAAGCCGGCGATGGCGCGACTCTTGGCCATCAGCGTGACTTCTTCCGGATTGGCGTGGGTCGCGTGAACCAGGCACCAGCGCTGATCGACTTCAGTGTTTTCGTACAGCCATTGCAACGGACGACGGCCGCTCCAGCTCAGGCAGTCATCGACCTCCTTCTGCTGTTCGGCGATGTGAATGTGCACCGGGCACTGCTTATCGCTGGCCGCCAGCACTTCGCTGATCTGCTGCGGTGTCACCGCGCGCAACGAGTGGAAACACAAACCCAGCGACTGCGCCGGTTGCTGCGCAAGGATCGGCTGCAAGCGCGATTGAAGCTTCAGGTAGTTTTCAGTGCTGTTGATAAACCGACGCTGGCCTTCGTTCGGGGTCTGGCCGCCGAATCCGGAATGGCTGTAGAGCACCGGCAGCAGGGTCAGCCCGATACCGGCGGAACTGGCCGCCTGGCTGATGCGCAGCGCCAGCTCGGCAGGATCTGCGTAAGGCTGGCCGCTGGTGTCGTGGTGCACGTAATGAAATTCCGCCACCGAGGTGTAGCCGGCCTTGAGCATTTCGATGTACAGCTGACGGGCGATGACGCCGAGCTGGTCCGGGCTGATTTTTCCGACAAGCCGATACATCAGATCGCGCCAGGTCCAGAAACTGTCGTTCGGATTACCGGCCACTTCGGCCAATCCGGCCATCGCCCGCTGGAACGCGTGGGAGTGCAGGTTTGGCATCCCCGGCAACAGCGGACCGCTGAGCCGTTCGGCGCCATCTGCGTTGGAATCGGCCTGGATATGGGTCAATACGCCGTCGGCGCTGACCTCAAGACGTACATTGTTGGCCCATCCACTAGGCAGCAGCGCGCGTTCGGCAAAGAAGGCGGACATGGTTCAGCACCCCATCGTGTGTTATTTGTATATACATATACAGACGTTTGCCTGCTCGGTAAACTCCGGCAAGCTAGCAACCTCTACCAAATGACCAAGGATTAACCGTGCCGACTCCGCCTACAGTGTCACCGTTGGCCGCGAACATGGGCGACAGTCCGGCGCCCTTGTACGCCCGCGTCAAACAGATGATCACCCAGCAAATCGACAGTGGAAACTGGCCGCCGCACTACCGCGTTCCGTCGGAAAGCGAGCTGGTCAGCCAACTCGGTTTCAGCCGCATGACCATCAATCGCGCACTGCGCGAGATGACTGCCGACGGTCTGTTGGTGCGCATGCAAGGCGTCGGCACGTTCGTCGCCGAGCCTAAAAGCCAGTCCGCGCTGTTTGAAGTGCACAACATCGCCGACGAAATCGCCTCCCGTGGCCATCGCCATACGTGCCAGGTGATCACCCTTGAAGAAGAGGCCGCCGGTTCCGAGCGCGCCCTGGCCCTGGACATGCGTGAAGGCCAGAAGGTCTTCCATTCGCTGATCGTGCATTTCGAAAACGACATTCCGGTGCAAATCGAAGACCGTTTCGTCAACGCGCTGGTGGCGCCCGATTACCTCAAGCAGGATTTCACCCTGCAAACGCCTTACGCCTACCTGAACCAGGTCGCGCCGCTGACCGAAGGTGAGCACGTGGTCGAGGCGATTCTGGCCGAGGCCAGCGAGTGCAAATTGCTGCAGATTGAAAAGGGCGAGCCGTGCCTGCTGATCCGTCGCCGCACCTGGTCCGGCCGCCAGCCAGTGACTGCCGCCCGTTTGATCCACCCAGGTTCCCGTCATCGTCTGGAAGGACGCTTTCACAAATGAGTAGCTTGAAGGTTCTACGAGCCATCGATTACCCACGCATGCCATGGAAAAACGGCGGCGGAAGCACTGAAGAAATCACCCGCGACGCTGGCACCGGCCTTGATGGCTTCGGTTGGCGCCTGTCGATTGCCGATATCGGCGAGTCGGGCGGATTTTCCACCTTCGCCGGTTACGAGCGGATCATCACCGTGTTGCAGGGCGACGGCATGACCTTGTCGGTGGATGGCCAGGTCACGCGGCCGTTGTTACCGCCGGACCCGTTCGCCTTCAGCGGCGAAAGCCAGGTGTCCTGCACGTTGATGGGTGGTCCGATTCGCGACTTCAACCTGATTTATGCGCCACAGCGATACCGCGCGCGGCTGCAATGGCTGGACGGCGAGCAGCGGTTTTTCAGCGAGGCCGGGACTGTGTTGGTGTTCAGTGTCAGCGAAGCGCTGGAAGTGAAGCTCGGTAATAGCGCCTCGCTACTCGGCCGGCATGATTGCCTGCAACTTGTCGGTAACACCGGCCTGCTGGAAGTCTCCAGCAACGGCGCCTGCTGCGTGATCGAACTCACTGCACGCGGTTAACTGCTGAAGAAATCTTATGTAGCGAGGGGATTTAGCGAAACGTCGCACCGCCCCGTTGGGCTGCGCAGCAGCCCCATTTTTGGGGCCGCTTCGCGACCCATTGGGGGCAAGCCCCCTCGCCACAAAAGCAATCACCTTTCCTGTTTCTCAAAGCGCACCAACTTGTTACCGAACGCCCCAGCGTGGCGCAAAACCACGCTCAGGTAACAAGCCGTCACCCCTTCTCAAAATCCCCCCGAAAAATTTCATCTTCCTCAAAACCCTTGATCTACAGGCTTCTCAGCCCGTTCAGAATTTTTCTTGAATGCTCATCCAACAAGTTGGCCGCTTGATTGCATATGCTTGTATGTACAAGTAAAGACGTATGCGTATGAGTCGATCGAGACTCCCCGCAACGTCCACTGATTCGCTTGTGTCGCTTTGACGTGCACAGGCTGGGTTACCCACCGCCAGGGTTGGTTTGGATTGATCGCTGAGGAGTCTTTTTCGTGACTGACATTAAACCTACTAAGTTTCGTGACGTTGAAATCCGCGCTGCCCGCGGTAACAAGCTGACCGCCAAGAGCTGGCTGACTGAAGCGCCGTTGCGCATGCTGATGAACAACCTCGACCCTGAAGTCGCCGAGAACCCTAAAGAACTGGTGGTTTACGGTGGTATCGGTCGTGCGGCGCGTAACTGGGAATGCTACGACAAGATCGTTGAAAGCCTGACCAACCTGAACGATGACGAGACCCTGCTGGTGCAATCCGGCAAGCCGGTCGGCGTGTTCAAGACTCACACCAACGCCCCACGCGTGCTGATCGCCAACTCCAACCTGGTGCCGCACTGGGCGAGCTGGGAACACTTCAACGAACTCGACGCCAAAGGCCTGGCCATGTACGGCCAGATGACCGCTGGCAGCTGGATCTACATCGGCAGCCAGGGCATCGTCCAGGGCACCTACGAAACCTTCGTCGAAGCTGGTCGCCAGCACTACAACGATGACCTGAAAGGTCGTTGGGTCCTGACCGCAGGCCTGGGTGGCATGGGTGGCGCTCAGCCTCTGGCCGCTACCCTGGCCGGCGCTTGCTCGCTGAACATCGAATGCCAGCAGGTCAGCATCGATTTCCGCCTGAACAGCCGTTATGTCGACGAGCAAGCCACCGACCTCGACGACGCGCTGGCCCGCATCGAAAAATACACCAAGGAAGGCAAAGCGATTTCCATCGCTCTGCTGGGTAACGCGGCTGAAATCCTGCCGGAACTGGTCAAGCGCGGCGTGCGCCCGGACATGGTCACCGACCAGACCAGCGCCCACGACCCGCTCAACGGTTACCTGCCGGCCGGCTGGACCTGGGAAGAGTACCGCGCTCGCGCCAAGACCGAGCCTGCTGCCGTGGTCAAAGCCGCGAAGCAATCGATGGCCGTGCACGTTAAAGCGATGCTCGAATTCCAGAAAATGGGCATTCCGACCTTCGACTACGGCAACAACATCCGTCAGATGGCGCAAGAAGAAGGCGTGGAAAACGCATTCGACTTCCCAGGCTTCGTACCGGCTTACATCCGCCCGCTGTTCTGCCGCGGCATCGGCCCATTCCGTTGGGCTGCGCTGTCGGGTAACGCTGAAGACATCTACAAAACCGACGCCAAGGTAAAAGAGCTGATCCCGGACGACGCGCACCTCCACAACTGGCTGGACATGGCACGCGAGCGCATCAGCTTCCAGGGTCTGCCGGCACGTATCTGCTGGGTTGGCCTGGGCCTGCGCGCCAAGCTGGGTCTGGCGTTCAACGAAATGGTTCGCAGCGGTGAATTGTCCGCGCCAATCGTGATCGGTCGCGACCACCTGGACTCCGGTTCGGTATCGAGCCCGAACCGGGAAACCGAATCCATGCAGGACGGTTCCGACGCCGTGTCCGACTGGCCACTGCTCAACGCTCTGCTCAACACCGCGAGCGGCGCGACCTGGGTTTCCCTGCACCACGGCGGCGGCGTCGGCATGGGCTTCTCCCAGCACTCGGGCATGGTAATTGTCTGCGACGGTACTGACGAAGCGGCCGAGCGTATTGCTCGCGTTCTGCACAACGACCCGGCGACCGGTGTCATGCGTCACGCCGATGCGGGTTACCAGATCGCGATCGATTGCGCCAAGGAACAAGGGCTGAACCTGCCGATGATTACCGGCAAGTAACGCAGATTGCTTTACCTGTGGGAGCGGGCTTGCTCGCGAAGAGGCCGGCACATTCAACATCTGTGCTGGCTGATCCACCGCTTTCGCGAGCAAGCCCGCTCCCACAAAAAAGCAGTTCCACAATGGCTTCCCATAACAATCCACAGAGGTTGAACCATGGCAGTTAACAACGAACGTGCAGGCAGTAAACCGTTGATCGAGAAACGCTCGATCGACTACATCCCGGAAGCGGAGAGACACGGTCGTCTGTTGAGCCAGTTCACCCTGTGGATGGGTGCCAACCTGCAAATCACCGCGATTGTCACCGGGGCCCTGGCCGTGGTGCTGGGCGGTGATGTGTTCTGGTCGTTGATCGGCCTGTTGATCGGTCAACTGATCGGCGGTGGCGTAATGGCGCTGCACGCGGCGCAAGGGCCCAAGCTTGGCCTGCCGCAGATGATCTCCAGCCGGGTACAGTTCGGCGTTTATGGCGCGGCCATCCCGATCGTTCTGGTGTGCCTGATGTACCTGGGCTTCACTGCAACAGGCACCGTGCTTTCCGGCCAGGCGCTGGGCCAGTTGTTTGGCGTCAGCGACACCGTCGGTATCCTGCTTTTCGCCAGTGTCATCGTGCTGGTCACGGTGCTCGGTTATCGGGTGATCCATTGGATCGGCCGTGTGGCCAGTGTCATTGGCGTGATTGCCTTTGTTTACCTGTTCAGCCGTCTGGTGAGCCAGGTTGACGTTGGCGCACTGTTGGAAATACGTCACTTCAGCTGGAGCAGTTTCTTGCTTGCGGTGTCGCTCGCGGCGTCCTGGCAGATCGCCTTCGGCCCCTATGTGGCTGACTACTCCCGCTACCTGCCGAGCAAGGTTTCCTCGGTGAAAACTTTTTTTGCCGCGGGCGCAGGTTCGGTGATTGGTGCACAGGTGGCGATGGTCCTCGGCGTGTTCGCTGCCGCTTCGGCCAACGGGCAATTCGCCGGCCACGAAGTAGCCTACATCGTTGGCCTGGGCGGTACCGGTGCCACTGCTGCGCTGCTGTATTTCAGCATCGCGTTCGGCAAGGTCACCATCTCCACGCTGAACTCCTACGGCAGCTTCATGTGCATTGCGACCATCATCAGCGGCTTCCGTGGTGACCTGAAAGTAACGCGCTTGCAGCGTCTACTCTTCGTGCTGGTCATCGTCGGTGCTGCGACTCTGATGGCGTTGCTCGGCCAGCACTCGTTCCTCGGTGCGTTCAAGTCCTTCATCCTGTTTCTGCTGGCGTTCTTTACGCCATGGAGCGCGATCAACCTGGTGGACTACTACTGCATCACCCGCGAGCGCTATGACGTGCCGGCGCTGTCCGATCCGAACGGTCGCTACGGTCGCTGGAACATGCTCGGTATCAGCGTCTATGTGTTCGGTGTGCTGGTGCAACTGCCGTTCATTTCCACCAAGTTCTATACCGGTCCGCTGGTGGCAGCCCTGGGTGATGTGGATATTTCCTGGATCATCGGTCTGGTGATTCCTGCAGCCCTGTATTACGTGTGTGCGAAAAAATGGCACGGCAGCGTGCCCGATCACCTGATTCTGCCGGTCGAGCAGGACAGCGCTGTACAACCTAAAACAAGCGGGGCCGGTCGCGCTGCGGCGCAGGCCTGATTGGACGTGGATAGGGCTGGATGCCTCTTGACTGCCGTAAGCCAATTCATGATTAGGAGCGTCACTACAATGAAATCGAACAAGACCCTGCTGACCACATTGCTTTCCATGGGCCTGCTAGCCAGCGCCGGCGCCACTCAGGCTGCCGGTTGGTGCGAGTCGGGCAAACCGGTGAAATTCGCCGGCCTGAACTGGGAAAGCGCCATGTTGCTGACCGACGTGCTGCAAGTCGTGTTGGAGAAAGGTTACGACTGCAAGACCGACAGCCTGCCGGGCAACTCCATCACCATGGAAAACGCCCTGAGCAGCAACGACATTCAAGTGTTTGCCGAAGAGTGGGTCGGCCGCAGCGAAGTCTGGAACAAGGCCGAGAAGGCCGGCAAAGTCGTTGGCATCGGCGCCCCTGTCGTAGGCGCAGTCGAAGGCTGGTACGTGCCGCGCTACGTGATCGAAGGCGACGCCAAGCGCAAGCTGGAAGCCAAGGCCCCGGACCTGAAAAACATTGCTGACCTGGCCAAATACGCCTCGGTGTTCAAGGATGCCGAAGAGCCTGCCAAGGGCCGTTTCTACAACTGCCCGGCCGGCTGGACCTGTGAGCTGGACAACAGCGAAATGCTGAAAAGCTACGGCCTGGAAAGCAGCTACACCAACTTCCGCCCGGGCACCGGCCCGGCGCTGGATGCCGCGGTGCTGTCGAGCTACAAACGTGGCGAGCCGATCCTGTTCTACTACTGGTCGCCAACGCCGCTGATGGGCCAGGTTGACCTGGTGAAACTCGAAGAGAAACCAGGCGTGAACAAGCAAGTGACCATCAAGGTCGGCGTGTCCAAGGCCTTCCACGAGCAAGCCCCGGAACTGGTGGCCGTGCTGGAAAAGGTCAACCTGCCGATCGACCTGCTGAACCAGAACCTCGGGCGCATGGCCAAAGAGCGGATCGAGTCACCAAAACTGGCGAAAATCTTCCTCAAGGAACATCCTGAAGTCTGGCACGCATGGGTGAGCGAAGACGCAGCCAAAAAGATCGACGCGGCCTTGTAGGTTGAGCCTCTCCGACTGCCGGTAACGGCAGTCGGACGCTGAACCGCAACCCCTTGATTGAGAGTCTCTTTATGTTTCCCGAAAGCTTTACCTTTTCCATCGCCGACTGGGTCAACGGTTGGGTCGATTCGCTGGTCACCAACTACGGCGACGTGTTCCGGCACATCTCCGACACCCTGTTGTGGGCCATCGTCAATCTTGAAGGGCTGCTGCGTGCGGCGCCTTGGTGGCTGATGCTGGCGATCGTGGCGGGCATTGCCTGGCACGCGACCCGCAAGGTCGTGACCACTGCCGTCATCGTCGGTCTGTTGTTCCTGGTGGGTGCGGTCGGCCTCTGGGACAAGCTGATGCAGACCCTCGCGCTGATGATGGTGGCGACGGTCATTTCGGTGCTGATCGGCATTCCGCTGGGCATTCTCTCGGCGCGCAGCAATCGCCTGCGTTCGGTGCTGATGCCGTTGCTGGACATCATGCAGACCATGCCGAGTTTCGTGTACCTGATCCCGGTGCTGATGCTGTTCGGTCTGGGCAAGGTTCCGGCGATTTTCGCCACGGTGATTTACGCGGCGCCACCGCTGATCCGCCTGACCGATCTGGGCATTCGCCAGGTTGACGGCGAAGTGATGGAAGCGATCAACGCCTTCGGTGCCAACCGCTGGCAGCAACTGTTCGGCGTGCAACTGCCGCTGGCCCTGCCGAGCATCATGGCCGGGATCAACCAGACCACCATGATGGCCCTGTCGATGGTGGTGATCGCCTCGATGATCGGTGCCCGTGGCCTCGGTGAAGATGTGTTGGTGGGGATTCAGACCCTCAACGTCGGACGTGGCCTTGAAGCCGGTCTGGCGATCGTGATTCTGGCAGTGGTGATCGATCGCATTACACAGGCGTACGGTCGTGCACGGCATGAGGTGAGCAAATGAGTAACGAAGCCATCAGCAAAATCGAAGTCAAAAACGTCTTCAAGATTTTCGGCAACCGTTCCAAGGAAGCGCTGGGCATGATTGGCCAGGGCAAGACCAAGGATCAGGTGCTGGCCGAAACCGGCTGCGTGGTCGGCGTGAACGACCTGTCGTTGAGCATCGGTAGCGGTGAGATCTTCGTGATCATGGGCCTGTCCGGTTCCGGCAAATCGACCCTGGTGCGCCACTTCAACCGCCTGATCGACCCGACCAGCGGCGCGATCCTGGTGGATGGCGTGGACATCCTGCAATACGACATGGAAGCCCTGCGCGAATTTCGCCGGCGCAAGATCAGCATGGTGTTCCAGAGCTTCGGCCTGCTGCCGCACAAGACCGTGGTGGACAACGTCGCCTACGGCCTGAAAGTGCGTGGCGAGACCAAGCAGATGTGCTCCGAGCGCGCGCTGCACTGGATCAACACCGTGGGCCTGAAAGGCTACGAAAACAAATACCCGCATCAGCTTTCGGGCGGCATGCGTCAGCGTGTAGGCCTGGCCCGTGCACTGGCGGCAGACACCGACATCATCCTGATGGACGAAGCGTTCAGTGCGCTCGATCCGCTGATTCGCGCGGAGATGCAGGACCAGTTGCTGGAGCTGCAAAAGACCCTGCACAAGACCATCGTCTTCATTACCCACGACCTCGACGAAGCCGTGCGTATCGGCAACCGCATCGCGATCCTCAAGGATGGCCGCCTGATTCAGGTCGGCACGCCGCGAGAGATCCTGCATTCCCCGGCGGATGAGTATGTCGACCGGTTCGTGCAGCGGCGGGCGGCGGTGGTTTAAACGCTTTTGTGGCGAGGGGATTTATCCCCGTTCGGCTGCGAAGCAGTCGTAAACCAGTACACGCGTTATGCCTGAGAAACTGTGGCGGTAGGTTTTGGGGCCGCTTCGCTGCCCAACGGGGATAAATCCCCTCGCCACAGGGTTTCAGTGTTCAACAGAATTGGTATGAGGCTCCAGATGTCCCAGGCTGAAAAAATCGTAATCGCCGACGCCCCGTTGCGTTGGCAGGATGTGGTCGCAGTAGCTCGCCACGGCGCACAGCTCGAGCTGTCGACCCAGGCCTGGGCGCGGATCGAGAATGCTCAGGCGATCGTCCAGCGCATCGTTACCAGCGGCGAACGCGCCTACGGCGTCAACACCGGTCTGGGCGCGCTGTGCAACGTTTCGCTGAAGGACGAACAACTCAGCCAGCTGTCGCGCAACACCTTGCTCAGTCACGCCTGTGGCGTTGGCGCGCCACTGGCCGACGAACAGACGCGCGCGATCATGTGCGCAGCGATCCGCAACTACAGCCACGGCAAGTCCGGCATTCATCGCCGGGTAGTCGAAGCGCTGCTGGCGCTGCTCAATCGCGGTATCACCCCGCAAGTACCGTCCCAGGGCTCGGTGGGTTACCTGACCCACATGGCGCACATCGGCATCGCGCTGCTGGGCGTCGGCAATGTCAGCTATCGCGGGCAGATTGTTTCTGCGCAACAGGCCCTGGCCGAAGAAGGTCTGCAGCCGGTTCAACTCGGCGCCAAAGACGGCTTGTGCCTGGTCAACGGCACGCCGTGCATGAGCGGCCTCAGCTCCCTGGCGATTGCCGATGCCACGCGCCTGCTGCAATGGGCCGACGTGATCGGCGCCATGAGCTTCGAGGCCCAGCGCGGCCAGATCGCAGCGTTCGATGCCGAGATCATCGCCCTCAAGCCGCATCCGGGCATGCAACAGGTCGGCATCAATCTGCGGGCGTTGCTCGATGGCAGTGAAGTGATTGCGTCGAGCAAAGGCATCCGCACCCAGGATGCGCTGAGCATCCGTTCTATTCCGCAGGTCCACGGCGCTGCACGGGATCAACTGGCGCACGCGATCCAACAGATCGAAACCGAACTCAACGGCTGCACCGACAACCCGTTGTTGCTGGGCACACCGGACAATTTCCGCATCATGTCCCAGGCCAACCCGCACGGTCAGTCCGTGGCCATGGCCGCTGATTTGCTGGCCATCGCCATGGCGGAAATCGGCTCCATCGCCGAGCGACGTCTCGACCGTTTGATCAACCCGCATGTCAGCGGTCTGCCGGCGTTCCTGGTGGCCAATCCGGGGGTGAACTCCGGAATGATGATCGTGCAATATGTCGCCGCTTCGCTGTGTGCGGAAAACCGTCAATTGGCGCAACCGGCGGTGCTCGATAACTACGTCACTTCGGGCCTGCAGGAAGACCACCTGAGCATGGGCACCAACGCCGCGTTGAAGCTGCATCGCGCGCTGGAAAACTGCACGCAGATCCTCGCGATCGAGTACCTGCTGGCGGCCCAGGCGTTTGAATTCCTCAAAGAGCAACGCTTCGGCGCCGGCACGGATAGCGCCTGGCGTCTGCTGCGTGAGCGAGTCCCGGCCTACGACCAGGATCGTTGGTTGGCACCGGACATCGCCGCTGCTGCCGGTGTGTTGAAAGACCCGATTTTGCTGCACAAGGCATTACCCAATCTGAACTGAAATCCACAACACCAGCGTGCCAAGGCGCCAGCCCCTCTCACAAAGTCGGGAAGCGACGGACAACGGACATTTCCGGAGCGTCTGGTTAGTTAATAAAAACTCTCAAAAGGAGAATAAAAGTGACTGCGCTAAACCTGATTCCCGGTCAACTGAGCCTTGCCCAACTGCGTGATATCTATCAGCAACCGGTCCGGATCACCCTCGACGACAGCGCCTCGGCGCAGATCGAAGCCAGCGTTGCCTGCGTGGAACAGATCCTCGCCGAGAACCGCACCGCCTACGGCATCAACACCGGTTTCGGCCTGCTGGCCTCGACCCGCATCGCCAGCGAAGACCTGGAAAACCTGCAGCGCTCGCTGGTGCTGTCCCACGCCGCCGGCGTCGGCGAGCCGATCAGCGACGCGCTGGTGCGCCTGGTCATGGTGCTCAAGGTCAACAGCCTGAGCCGTGGTTTCTCCGGCATTCGCCGCGTGGTGATCGACGCGCTGATCGCCCTGATCAACGCCGAGGTTTACCCGCACATTCCGTTGAAAGGTTCGGTCGGTGCTTCCGGTGACCTGGCGCCATTGGCCCACATGTCGCTGGTCCTGCTGGGCGAAGGCAAGGCGCGCTACAAGGGTGAGTGGATGGAAGCGACCGAAGCGCTGAAAGTCGCCGGTCTGACCCCACTGACGCTGGCGGCGAAAGAAGGCCTGGCACTGCTCAACGGTACTCAGGTTTCCACCGCTTATGCGTTGCGTGGCTTGTTCGAAGGCGAAGATCTGTTTGCCGGTGCTTTGGCCCTTGGTGCCCTGACCGTCGAAGCGGTACTGGGCTCGCGCTCGCCGTTTGACGCTCGCATCCACGCCGCGCGTGGCCAGAAAGGCCAGATCGACGCTGCTGCCGCTTATCGCGATCTCTTGGGCGAGCGCAGTGAAGTGTCTGACTCGCACCAGAACTGCGAAAAGGTTCAGGACCCGTACTCCCTGCGCTGCCAGCCGCAAGTCATGGGCGCCTGCCTGACTCAGTTCCGTCAGGCCGCCGAAGTGCTCGCTGTCGAAGCCAACGCCGTCTCGGATAACCCGCTGGTATTTGACGCTGAAGGCGACGTGATTTCTGGCGGTAACTTCCACGCCGAACCGGTGGCCATGGCCGCCGACAACATGGCCCTGGCCATCGCTGAAATTGGCTCGCTGAGCGAGCGCCGCATCTCGCTGATGATGGACAAACACATGTCGCAACTGCCGCCGTTCCTGGTGGCCAATGGCGGTGTGAACTCGGGCTTCATGATCGCCCAAGTGACCGCTGCGGCACTGGCCAGCGAGAACAAGGCGTTGTCCCATCCGCATTCGGTGGACAGCCTGCCGACGTCGGCCAACCAGGAAGACCACGTTTCCATGGCTCCGGCTGCCGGCAAGCGCCTGTGGGAAATGGCTGAAAATACTCGCGGTGTGCTGGCGGTGGAATGGTTGGCCGCGGTGCAAGGACTGGACTTGCGCAATGGCCTGAAAACCTCGCCGAAGCTGGAAAAAGCCCGGGCGATTCTGCGTAAAGAAGTGCCGTTCTATGAGAAGGACCGCTTCTTTGCGCCGGACATCAATGCGGCGACTGAGTTGTTGGCCACGCGTTGCCTGAATGAGCTGGTTTCGACGAAGTTGCTGCCTAGCCTGTGATGGCCTCTTCGCGGGCAAGCCTCGCTCCTACAATGGATCGCGTAGAACCTGCAGGAGCGAGGCTTGCCCGCGAATCGATTTTGAACAAGACGAGGAATTCGGGATGAAAACTCTCTGGCAACACTGCCACGTCGCAACCATGGCGCAAGGCGTCTACTCGATCATCGAGGATGCGGCCATCGTGACGTCAGGTGCGCTCATTGAGTGGATCGGCCCACGCGCTGAACTGCCGGCGGGCGAATACCCGGCCGTCAATGATTTGAAAGGGGCCTGGGTCACCCCGGGCCTGATCGACTGCCACACCCACACGGTGTTCGGCGGCAACCGCAGCGGTGAATTCGAACAGCGCCTGCAAGGCGTCAGCTACGCGGAAATCGCGGCGGCCGGTGGCGGCATCGCCAGCACCGTACGCGCCACCCGCGCAGCAACCGAAGACGAGCTGTTCGCCAGTGCCGCCAAGCGGCTGAAAAGCCTGATGCGTGACGGCGTCACCAGCATCGAAATCAAATCCGGATACGGCCTCGATCTGGCCAACGAACGCAAGATGCTGCGGGTCGCCCGTCGCCTCGGCGCCGAACTGCCGATCAGCGTGCGCAGCACTTGCCTGGCGGCTCACGCGTTGCCTCCGGAATACAAGGATCGCGCCGACGACTACATCGATCACATCTGCGCCGAGATGCTTCCCGCACTCGCTGCCGAAGGCCTGGTGGACGCGGTGGATGCATTCTGCGAATACCTGGCGTTCTCGCCGGCGCAGGTAGAGCGGGTGTTCATCACCGCACAAGAGCTCGGTCTGCCGGTGAAACTGCACGCCGAGCAATTGTCATCGCTGCACGGTTCGAGTCTGGCGGCGCGTTATCACGCATTGTCTGCCGATCACCTGGAGTTCATGACCGAAGAAGACGCCATCGCCATGGCCGAGTCGGGCACCGTTGCCGTGTTGCTGCCCGGCGCGTTCTACTTCCTGCGTGAAACCCAATTGCCGCCGATGGATGCCCTGCGCAAACACGGCGTGAAAATCGCCATCGCCAGCGACCTCAATCCCGGCACCTCGCCAGCGCTGTCGCTGCGTTTGATGTTGAACATGGCCTGCACCTGTTTCCGCATGACCCCGGAAGAAGCCCTGGCCGGAGCGACGATTCATGCCGCCACCGCGTTGGGCATGGCCCAGACGCACGGTTCGCTGGAAGCGGGCAAGGTCGCGGATTTCGTCGCCTGGCAAATCGATCGCCCTGCCGACCTGTCGTACTGGCTGGGCGGTGATCTGGAAAAACGCGTCGTGCGTCACGGCGTCGAAACGAGCGTTTAGGAGAACAGTTGTGGATAAGGTTCTGAACTTCAAACAAGGTCGCGTGCCGCTGCTGATCAGCATGCCCCACGCTGGCCTGCGCCTGACCCCGGCGGTCGAAGCCGGGTTGATCCCCGACGCGAAAAGCCTGCCGGACACCGACTGGCACATCCCGCAGCTTTACGAATTTGCCGCAGAGCTGGGCGCCAGTACGCTGGCCGCCGAGTACTCGCGGTTTGTCATCGACCTGAACCGACCGTCCGACGACAAGCCTTTGTACGCAGGCGCGACCACTGGCCTGTACCCGGCGACGCTGTTCGACGGCATTCCGTTGTTCCGTGAGGGCATGGAGCCTTCGAAAGAAGAACGCGCGACCTATCTGGAACAGGTCTGGACGCCGTACCACAGCACGCTGCAGAGCGAACTGGCGCGGTTGAAAGCCGAATTCGGCTATGCACTGCTGTTCGATGCGCATTCGATCCGTTCGATCATCCCGCACCTGTTTGACGGCAAGCTGCCGGACTTCAACCTCGGCACATTCAACGGTGCCAGTTGCGATCCACAGTTGGCCACTCAACTGGAAGCGATCTGCGCGCGACACGGCGACTACAGCCATGTGCTGAACGGGCGTTTCAAGGGCGGCCACATCACCCGGAATTACGGCAATCCGGCGGAAAACATTCATGCGGTGCAACTGGAGTTGGGCCAGTGCACCTACATGGAAGAATTCGAGCCGTTCCGCTATCGCCCGGACCTGGCGGCGCCTACGCAAGTGGTGCTCAAGGAATTGCTGCAAGGGTTGCTCGCCTGGGGTGAAAAGCGCTACGCCGAATAACTCTATTGGGAGGGGGCTTTTTGTGGCGAGGGGGCTTGCCCCCGTTCGAGCGCGAAGCGGTCGCAGATTTTTTGGGGCTGCTCCGCAGCCCAACGGGGGCAAGCCCCCTCGCCACAGGGTTACATACGCCCCGATACCTTTTCGATTCTGTCGCCACCGTGCAAATCTCGGTCGCCACAGTTCGCTTTTCCCCTCTCGACGCTGCGTAATGTTCCGGGCACGGTGCACAAAGACACCGAGCCCACAACAATCCGCTGCCGCACGAGAACGCCCTCTATGACAAGCACCAAAAGTTTGCTCACCCGCTGTCTCTCAATCCTCTGCGGTACCGCTCTTCTGAGCACCAGTGTTCTGGCCAGTGACGATGCTTCCTGCAAAGCCGTGCGCATGGGCGTGGTCAACTGGACCGACGTGATCGCCACCAGTGGCATGGCCGATGTGCTGCTCAACGGGCTGGGCTACGAAAGCAAGCAAACCAGCGCCGTGCAGCAAATCATCTTCGCCGGCATCCGCGACAAGCGCCTCGACATCTTCCTCGGTTACTGGAAACCGGCGATGGACAACAATATCGCGCCGTTCGTGGCGGCCAATCAGCTGAAAGTCATGGCCAAGCCGAGTCTGGCAGACGCCCAGGCAACGCTCGCCGTGCCGCAGTACGTCGCCGACGCCGGGCTGAAAACCTTCGCCGACATCGCCAAATTCAAAGACAAGCTCGGCGGCAAGATCTACGGCATCGAGCCGGGTAGCGGCGCCAATACCACGATCAAAACCATGATCGAGACCAATCACTTCGGCTTGAAGGATTTCAAACTGATCGAGTCCGGTGAGGCCGGCATGCTGGCCGCCGTTCAGCGGGCAGTGAACCGCAAGGAATTCGTGGTGTTCGTCGGTTGGACCCCGCACCCGATGAACATCAACATGAAGATCACCTACCTGACTGGCAGCGAAGATGTGTACGGGCCGAACGAAGGGGCCGCCACGGTCTCCACGGTGACTTCACCGGATTACGCAGAGCGCTGCCCGAACGTGAACCGCTTGCTGGAGAACCTGACGTTCACCGCCGCTCAGGAAAGCCAGCTGATGGTGCCGATCATGGAGCGCAAGACGCCGCAGGAGGTTGCCCGGCAATGGCTGCGTGATCACCCGGAAGATTTGCAGCGCTGGCTGGCCGGTGTCAGCAGTTTTGACGGCAAGGACGGCGTCGCCACCGTTCAGGCCAGCCTGAAAAACTGACCGTAATCGCAAAACCTGTGGGAGCGAGTCTGTGGCGAGGGGATTTATCCCCGTTCGGCTGCGAAGCAGTCGCAAATGAGGTGAATGCGGTTAACTGGAACAACGCAGTCACAGATTTTGGGGCCGCTTCGCGACCCAACGGGGATAAATCCCCTCGCCACACAGGCTCGCTCCTACAGGGTTGCGCCACTCTCCACAACATCTCGGCACCAGACTCATGTCTACTTACCCGCTATCCGCACAAATGTTGGCGTTCGTCGAGAAAACCGTCAGCTTCAACAGCACCGACAGCAGCCTCGCCGGTTTGCGCGGGGCCTACAGCGAGATGTGCCGGGCATTCACCCCGCCGCGTCCCGCCGGGCTGTACGTGGTGGATTTCGAACTGGCCGGCGTGCCGGTGCGCTCATATCAGCCGCCAGTTTCACCGTCGACCGGCGGTAGTCCGTGCATTGTGTATCTGCACGGCGGCGGTTGGGTGGTGGGGGATCTGGATTCCCACGACTTCATCTGCGCCGAACTGGCGTCGACGCTTGGCGTGTTGGTGATCGCCGTCGATTACCGTCTGGCGCCGGAGCATCCGTTTCCGGCGGGGTTCAACGATTGCCTGGGTGTGTGGCGGGCGCTGCGAACCGGACCATTCCAGCTCGATCCTGTACGAACGCTGGTGGCTGGCGACAGTGCCGGGGGCAATCTCGCCGCTGCGCTTTGCCTGGCCTTGCGTGATGCGGGTGAGCCACTGCCCGCGGCGCAAGTCCTGATCTATCCGGGACTCGGTGGCGACCAGCGGCTGGCGTCGCGCAGCGAATGCGTCGACGCGCCGTTGCTCAGCAGCAGCGACGTGGACTGTTATCACACCTTGTACTTGCGCGGCAGTCGACAGCCGGGTGCCTATGCGATGCCGTTGCTCGCCGAAGATCTCGGTGGCTTGCCGCCGGCGCTGATCGCTGTGGCGCAATTCGATCCGCTGCGCGATGACGGCGTGCACTACGCCGAGCGACTGAATGCCGCCGGCGTGGCCGTGACCGTTTATTACGGCGAGGGCCTGGTTCACGGCTGTTTGCGGGGGCGTGGACAGGTCGCCGAAGTCGATGCGCTCTATGAAACGCTGCTCGGTTATCTGGCTGAAAAAACGGGTGGCTGAACTCTGACTCAGCAAGGGCATGCTCATTGGCGTAATTCGGGTTTATGATGCCGGACGGCAGAATAATAGAAGTCCCCCCAGGGATGACCTCGACCCCATACGGAGCGCGCAATGCAGACTTTGTACCCGCAGATCAAACCCCACGCCCGGCACGATCTGGCCGTCGATGAAACCCACACCCTGTATGTCGACGAAAGCGGTTCACCGGAAGGTTTGCCGGTGGTGTTCATCCACGGCGGCCCCGGCGCCGGGTGTGATGCGCAGAGTCGCTGTTTTTTTGATCCGAACCTGTATCGCATCGTCACCTTCGATCAGCGCGGTTGCGGTCGCTCCACCCCCCACGCCAGCCTGGAAAACAACACCACCTGGGATCTGGTCGCCGACCTTGAGCGGATTCGCCAGCACCTGGGCATCGACAAATGGGTGCTGTTCGGCGGTTCGTGGGGCTCGACCCTGGCGCTGGCCTACGCGCAAACCCACCCGGAGCGTGTGCACGGTCTGATTCTGCGCGGGATTTTTCTCTGCCGTCCGCAGGAAATCGAGTGGTTCTATCAGGCAGGCGCCAGTCGTCTGTTTCCTGATTACTGGCAGGACTACATCGCGCCGATCCCGATGGATGAGCGCGAAGACTTGCTCAGTGCTTTCCACAAGCGCCTGACCGGCAACGATCAGATCGCCCAGATGCACGCGGCCAAAGCCTGGTCCACCTGGGAAGGCCGGACCGCGACCTTGCGCCCGAACCCGCTGGTGGTCGATCGTTTCTCCGAGCCGCAGCGCGCGTTGTCGATTGCCCGCATCGAATGTCATTACTTCACCAACAATGCGTTCCTCGAGCCGAACCAGCTGATCCGCGACATGGGCAAGATCGCCCATTTGCCGGGCGTGATCGTGCACGGTCGTTATGACGTGATCTGCCCGCTGGATAACGCCTGGGAATTGCATCAGAACTGGCCGAACAGTGAACTGCAGGTCATCCGTGACGCCGGGCATGCCGCTTCCGAGCCGGGCATTACCGATGCATTGGTGCGCGCCGCCGATCAGATGGCCCGGCGCTTGCTCGACCTGTCCCCTGAAGAAGCATGAAGGGCCTGTTGCAACGCGTGCGTGGCGCGCGAGTCGAGGTAGAGGGGGAGGTGGTCGGTGCCGTCGATCAGGGTTTGCTGGTGCTGGTCGCGGTCGAGCCCGAGGATACTCGGGCCAGCGCCGACAAACTACTGCATAAGCTGCTTAACTATCGTGTGTTCAGTGACGCCGAGGGCAAGATGAATCTGTCCCTGGCGGACGTCGGTGGCGGGTTGCTGCTGGTCTCTCAGTTCACCCTGGCCGCCGACACCAAAAACGGGTTGCGCCCGAGTTTTTCGACCGCTGCCCCTCCGGCGCTGGGCGAGGAGATTTTCGACTATCTATTAGGGAAAGCGAAACAGGTGCATGGCACAGTGGCATCAGGTAGATTCGGCGCGGATATGCAGGTGCACCTGGTCAATGATGGCCCGGTTACCTTCCTGTTACAGACCTGAAAGCGCTTGAAACAAGTTTTTAAGCGCTTTTTCACTGAAAACAGGGGTTTTTCGCGAGAAATACTTTGTTGCGCCTGATGCGTTGTAACGCGGCCTACTAGATAATCGCGCGCTACGGGGATCAGCGTTCGTTGGTCCGTTTTGACTTAGGTAGAGACTTGTCCTGGACCTGTTGGGGAATCATTTGGCCCCATAGGAGTCGGAACAATGCTCGCCAACTTGGCAAGAGTGGTTTGTAGGAGCGGGTTTTTCATGCCGTCCACCTCACAGGCCCTTTAACTGGCCGTTGGTTTTTTGATCTGTTTTCGGCGAGGGTTGCTCGTGATTGTTAGTCCCTGTATTGCACCAAAATTGTCTGCCAAACGGTTACGAAGCGCTCTGGTAGCGGGCTCTGCTCTGCTCTGCCTGCTCAGCGCCGGCCAGCTTTGGGCATTCAGTCTGGATGATGTGTCGGCCAAGGCAAAAGAGCTGGCCGGGCAGAAATACGAAGCCCCGCGCAGTAACCTGCCGAACGAATTCCGTGAGATGAAATTCGCGGACTATCAGAAAATTCGTTTCCGCACCGAGAAAGCGGAGTGGGCCGATCAGAAAACCCCGTTCAAACTTTCGTTCTATCACCAGGGCATGCACTTCGATACGCCGGTGAAAATCAACGAAATCACGGCCAACACCGTCGAAGAGATCAAATACGACCCAAGTCGTTTCGATTTCGGCGATGTGAAGTTCGATCCTAAAGCCACCGAACAGCTGGGTTATGCCGGCTTCCGTGTGCTGTACCCGATCAACAAGGCCGACAAGCAAGACGAAATCATGACCATGCTCGGCGCGAGTTATTTCCGCGTTGTCGGCAAGGGTCACACCTATGGCTTGTCCGCTCGCGGCATGGCCATCGATACCGCATTGCCGTCCGGCGAAGAATTCCCGCGTTTCACCGAATTCTGGATTCAACAGCCGAAACCGGGTGACAAGCACCTGGTCATTTTCGCCCTGCTTGATTCGCCACGCGCCACCGGTGCGTATCGCCTGACCCTGCGTCCGGGCAGCGACACCGTTGTCGACGTCAAGGCGCAGATGTTCCTGCGTGACAAGGTCACCAAGCTCGGCGTTGCGCCGCTGACCAGCATGTTCCTGTTCGGCGCCAACCAGCCTTCCAAAGTGCTGAACTATCGTCGCGAGCTGCATGACTCCAGCGGCCTGTCGATCCATGCCGGCAACGGCGAGTGGATCTGGCGCCCGCTGAACAACCCGAAACACCTGGCGGTGAGCAACTTCTCGATCGAGAACCCGCGCGGTTTCGGTTTGCTGCAACGTGGCCGTGACTTCAGTCACTACGAAGACCTCGACGACCGCTACGACAAGCGCCCAAGTGCCTGGATCGAGCCAAAAGGCGATTGGGGCAAGGGTTCTGTAGACCTGGTTGAAATTCCGACCGCCGATGAAACCAACGACAACATCGTTGCGTTCTGGAGCCCGGAAAAACTGCCGGAGCCTGGCCAGCCGCTGGAATTCGGCTACCGCATGCACTGGACCATCGACGAAGCCGCGCTTCACGCGCCGGACAGCGCCTGGGTGCAGCAGACCCTGCGTTCCACGGGTGACGTGAAACAGTCCAACCTGATCCGTCAGCCGGACGGCAGCGTTGCCTACCTGGTGGACTTCGAAGGCCCGTCCCTGGCGGCCTTGGCCCCGGATGCGGACGTTCGCAGCCAGGTCAGCGTTGGCGACAACGCCGAGCTGGTCGAGAACAGCGTGCGTTACAATCCTGAAACCAAAGGCTGGCGCCTGACCCTGCGGATGAAGATCAAGGATCCGGGCAAGTCCACCGAGATGCGTGCGGCACTGGTTCAGAACATCGTGCCTGCCGATCTCGCCAAGTCTTCGGTTCCTGCGTCCAATTCTTCGGTGGCCAAGGCTGACAAGGTTGCGGCCCGCCAAGCGGAAAAAGCAGACAAGGAAGCGAAGGCCGCCGAGGCCAAGCAGGCCGAAGCCAAGCCAGTCGCAGATGCCAAGGACAAGGACAACAAAGACGCCAAGCAGCCTGCTGCTACGGACGCGGCCCCAGCCACACCGGAATCGGCCGCGACTGAAGAAGTCCTGACCGAGACCTGGAGCTACCAGTTGCCTGCCGATGAGTAATTCTCAAGTACAGCCAGAGACGCTTGCCGAGTATCTGGCACATCTACCGATGACCGACCAGCAGCGCGCGGAACTCGCGGGCTGCCAGTCCTTCAGCGAATTGCACCAGCGTCTGTCGTCCTCGACATTTGATGCGCCGACCGAAGCTGCTCAAGCTTCGGTGGGCCGTCGTTTGACCCTGAACACCGCTGAAGAGCTGGAAGAAGCGGAAATGCTGGTGCTCGACGCCAGCGGTCGTGTTTGCCTCAAGGCCACTCCGCCGATCCGCCGGACCAAAGTCGTGCCCGAGCCGTGGCGCACCAACATTCTGGTGCGTGGCTGGCGGCGTCTGACTGGTCGCACCAATCCGCCGGCCCCGCCGAAAGACGAGAACGTGCTGCCGGCGGCTCGCTGGCGTACGGTTGGTTCGATCCGCCGTTACATCCTGCTGGTATTGATGCTCGGTCAAACCATCGTTGCCGGCTGGTACATGAAAGGCATCATGCCGTACCAGGGCTGGTCGTTCGTCGACCTGAACGAAGTCCTGCATCAGCCAATCCTGCAAACCGTCACGCAAGTGCTGCCGTATGCGCTGCAGACCAGCATCCTGATTCTGTTCGGGATTCTGTTCTGCTGGGTGTCGGCTGGTTTCTGGACAGCGCTGATGGGCTTCCTCGAGCTGCTCACCGGTCACGATAAATACCGCATCTCCGGTAAAAGTGCCGGCAACGAGCCGATCGCCAAGGACGCGCGCACCGCACTGGTGATGCCGATCTGCAACGAAGACGTGCCACGGGTGTTCGCCGGTTTGCGCGCGACGTTCGAGTCGGTCGCGGCCACGGGCGACCTGGACCGCTTCGACTTTTTCGTCCTCAGCGACAGTAACGACGCGGATATCTGCGTTGCCGAGCAGCAGGCCTGGCTGGACGTCTGCCGTGAAGCCAAGGGCTTTGGCAAGATTTTCTACCGCCGCCGTCGCCGTCGGGTAAAACGCAAAAGCGGTAACCTCGACGACTTCTGCCGTCGTTGGGGCGGTGACTACAAGTACATGGTCGTGCTCGACGCTGACTCGGTGATGAGCGGCGAATGCCTGACCAGTCTGGTGCGCTTGATGGAAGCCACGCCGGACGCCGGGATCATTCAAACCGCGCCGCGCGCCTCGGGCATGGACACGCTGTATGCGCGCATGCAGCAGTTCGCGACCCGTGTATACGGTCCGCTGTTTACGGCCGGCTTGCACTTCTGGCAGTTGGGCGAATCCCACTATTGGGGCCACAACGCGATCATCCGCATGAAGCCGTTCATCGAGCACTGCGCCCTGGCGCCGTTGCCGGGTAAAGGCGCATTCGCTGGTGCGATTCTGTCCCACGACTTCGTCGAAGCAGCGTTGATGCGTCGTGCGGGTTGGGGCGTGTGGATTGCCTACGACTTGCCGGGCAGCTATGAAGAACTGCCGCCGAACCTGCTGGACGAACTCAAGCGTGACCGTCGCTGGTGCCACGGTAACCTGATGAACTTCCGCCTGTTCCTGGTCAAGGGCATGCACCCGGTTCACCGTGCAGTGTTCCTTACCGGCGTGATGTCTTACCTGTCGGCGCCGCTGTGGTTCTTCTTCCTGGTGCTGTCGACGGCGCTGCTGGCGGTCAACACGCTGATGGAACCGCAGTACTTCCTGGAGCCGCGTCAGCTCTATCCGCTGTGGCCACAATGGCACCCGGACAAGGCGATCGCGTTGTTCTCGACCACCATCGTGCTGCTGTTCCTGCCGAAGCTGTTGAGCATCATCCTGATCTGGGCCAAGGGCGCGAAAGAGTTCGGCGGCAAGTTCAAGGTGACCTTGTCGATGCTGCTGGAGATGCTGTTCTCCATGTTGCTGGCGCCGGTGCGGATGATTTTCCACACCCGCTTCGTGCTCGCCGCGTTCCTTGGCTGGGCCGCCACCTGGAACTCGCCGCAACGTGACGACGACTCCACGCCGTGGAGTGAAGCGGTCAAGCGCCACGGTCCGCAAACCCTGCTGGGCTTTTTCTGGGCGCTGCTGGTGATCTGGCTCAACCCGAGCTTCCTCTGGTGGCTGGTGCCGATCGTCGGTTCGTTGATGCTGTCGATCCCGGTATCGGTGATCTCCAGCCGTGTCGGCCTGGGCCTGAAGTCCCGTGACGAGAGCCTGTTCCTGATCCCTGAGGAATACAATCCGCCACAGGCGTTGCTGGCAACGGATCAGTACACCCATGAAAACCGTTATCACGCGCTGAAAGACGGCTTCATCCGTGCGGTGGTCGATCCACAGCAGAACGCCCTGGCGTGCTCGCTGGCGACGTCGCGTCACCGCGAGGCCGAGCCGATCGAATGGCTGCGGATCGAGCGTGTTCGCCATGCCTTGAAAGTCGGGCCTGACGGTTTGACCAACAATGAGCGTGTGCAATTGCTGAGCGATCCGGTGGCACTGGCTCGCTTGCATGAGCAGGTGTGGAACGAAGGTCATCCGGACTGGCTGGAAGCCTGGCGCAAATCGGTGAAAGCCGATCCCCACGCGCCGCTGCTGCCGCTCAAGCCGCTGAGCGCGCAACCGCAGATGGCATGACAAAGAACCCCGCGAAAGCGGGGTTTTTTTTGCCTCAACGTTTCCAAACACTTGTGCAAATGGGCGAGTACGTTAGGATCCGTCCCCGAATTGGTGCGCCCGGATAATTTTTGTCCGTATCGATGCGTTTCCTGAGGGGAGCCGCCGTTTGCGCGCCTCATATCGCAATGGGTTTGGGGACATGATGATGAAGAAGTATCTCTCGATGCTGCTGGTCGGCGTCACGGCATTGGTTGCAGTCAGCGCGGCGCAGGCCGGTGCCATCGATGACGCGGTCAAGCGCGGCACGCTGAAAGTCGGCATGGACCCGACCTACATGCCGTTCGAGATGACCAACAAGCGCGGCGAGATCATCGGGTTCGAAGTCGACATTCTCAAAGCCATGACCAAGGCGATGGGCGTCAAGCTGGAGCTGGTGTCCACCGGCTACGACGGCATCATCCCGGCCCTGCTGACCGACAAATTCGACATGATCGGCAGCGGCATGACCCTGACCCAGGAGCGTAACCTGCGCCTGAACTTCAGCGAACCGTTCATCGTGGTCGGCCAGACCTTGCTGATCCGCAAGGAACTGGAAGGCACCATCAAGTCCTACAAAGACCTGAACACCGCCGATTACCGCATCACCTCCAAGCTCGGCACCACCGGCGAGATGGTCGCCAAGAAGCTGATCTCCAAAGCCAAGTACCACGGCTACGACAACGAGCAGGAAGCAGTGCTCGACGTGGTCAACGGCAAGGCCGACGCCTTCATCTACGACGCGCCTTACAACGTTGTGGCCGTGAACAAGGTCGGCAACGGCAAACTGGTGTTCCTCGACAAGCCGTTCACCTACGAGCCGCTGGCCTTCGGCCTGAAGAAGGGTGACTACGACAGCATCAACTTCATCAACAACTTCCTGCACCAGATTCACGAAGACGGCACCTACGATCGCATCCATGACAAGTGGTTCAAAGACACCGCTTGGCAAAAAGACATGGAATAAGGCTCGGTCAGATAGACCGCGTCGCCTCATTCGCGGGCAATCCTCGCTCCTACAGGAGTTCGCGTAAATCCTGTAGGAGCGAGGCTTGCCCGCGAAGACGGCCTCCCCGGCGACACAGAATTCGGAATCTTCAGAGCAAATGAAACAGAAAAAAGCCCAATGGCCCTGGCACGTGTTGACCGTGCTGGTGCTGATCGGCCTGGCTGGCGCGTTGTATTACGCCACCTCGCTGATGTCCTACGAATGGCGCTGGAACCGCGTGCCGCAGTACTTCGCCTACCACGCCGAAGAATCCCAGCGCGCCGCCGACATCTCGACCGTCAGCGAGCTGGTGCGCAAAGGCGACAAGGCTGAAGTCACCCTGCGCAACGACGCGGGTGACGAGCAGCACCTGACCGTCGACGACAACAGCCTGCAAGTCGCCCAGGGCGATGACGTGGCCGAAGGTGACGTGATTGGCGTGACTCGCCATTGGGCTGCCGGACCGCTTATTTGGGGGCTTTGGACCACGTTGTGGCTGTCCGTGGTGTCGGGCGTGCTCGGCTTGCTGATCGGCCTGGCCACCGGCCTGTGTCGTCTGTCGAACAACCCGACCCTGCGCGACCTCTCGACGATCTACGTCGAACTGGTGCGCGGCACGCCGTTGCTGGTGCAGATTTTCATTTTCTACTTCTTCATCGGCACCGTGATGAACCTGTCCCGGGAGTTCGCCGGGATCGCCGCGCTGTCGCTGTTCACCGGTGCGTATGTCGCGGAAATCATTCGCTCGGGCGTGCAGTCGATCGCCCGTGGTCAGAATGAAGCCGCGCGATCCCTCGGCTTGAGCGCGGGTCAGTCGATGCGCCATGTGGTGCTGCCGCAAGCGTTAAAACGCGTGCTGCCGCCGCTTGCCGGGCAATTCATCAGCCTGGTCAAGGACACCTCGCTGGTGTCGGTGATCGCGATTACCGAGCTGCTGAAAAGCGGTCGCGAAGTCATCACCACCTCGTTTTCGCCATTCGAAATCCTGTTCTGCGTGGCCGGCCTGTATTTGTTGATCAACCTGCCACTGTCGAAAATCGCCAGCCGGCTTGAGCGGAGGCTCGCGCAAAGTGATTGAAGTCCGCGATCTGGTAAAAGTCTTCGACACCCGCGGCCATGTGGTTCGCGCCGTGGACAACGTCAGCACCACCGTCGCCAAGGGCGAAGTGCTGGTGGTGATCGGTCCGTCCGGCTCCGGCAAGTCGACCTTCCTGCGCTGCCTCAATGGCCTGGAAGAATTCGACTCGGGCTCGGTGAGCATCGACGGCCTGCAACTGGCCGATCCGAAAACCGACGTCAATGCCTACCGCCGCGAAGTCGGCATGGTGTTCCAGCATTTCAACCTGTTCCCGCACATGACTGTGCTGGAAAACCTTTGCCTCGCCCAGAAGGTCGTGCGCAAGCGCGGCAAGAAGGAGCGCGAGGCCAAGGCGTTGGCGTTACTGGAAAAGGTCGGTATTGCGCAGAAGGCCAACGAATACCCGTCGCGCCTGTCCGGCGGCCAGCAACAGCGAGTGGCGATTGCCCGGGCATTGGCCATGGAACCCAAGGTCATGTTGTTCGATGAGCCGACCTCGGCACTCGACCCGGAAATGGTCGGCGAAGTGCTGGACGTTATGAAAACCCTGGCCGTGGAAGGCATGACGATGGTCTGCGTTACCCATGAAATGGGCTTTGCGCGGGAAGTGGCGGATCGGGTGCTGTTCTTCGATCACGGCAAATTGTTGGAAGATGCTTCGCCGGCCGAGTTCTTCGATGCGCCGAAGGATCCGCGGGCGCAGGCGTTCTTGCGGCAGGTTCTCTAAGGGCGGCGACCTTCCGGTCGTCATCGCGGGCAAGCCCGCTCCCACAGGGAGTAGCGGTGTTACTCAGGTTGCGTGAACACCGAAAAACCCTGTGGGAGCGGGCTTGCCCGCGATTGCATCCCCTCGGTCCTGTGTGAACCGAGGCCCCCGCATCACCTCAAACCTTGAACCTGCCCACCAACATCTGCAGATGCGTCCCCAGCCGCGCCAGCTCGACACTGGAGGCCGCGGTCTCTTCACTGGCGGCCGAGGTCTGCTCGGACACATCGCGCACGTTCAGCACGCTACGGTTGATCTCTTCGGCCACTGCCGTTTGCTGCTCGGCCGCTGCGGCGATCTGCTGGTTCATCGACTGGATCGCCGACACGGTGCGGGTAATGCTTTCCAGCGAGCCGCCGGCGCGACGGGTCAGTTCGACGCTGCTGTCGGTCAGGCTGCGGCTGTTGTCCATGATGGTTGCGACTTGCTGGGTGCCGGTTTGCAGGCCGACGATCAGCTCTTCGATTTCTTCGGTGGACTTCTGGGTGCGTTGGGCCAGGCTGCGGACTTCGTCGGCGACCACCGCAAACCCGCGTCCGGCTTCACCGGCCCGGGCGGCTTCAATGGCCGCGTTGAGCGCCAGCAGGTTGGTTTGCTGGGCCACGGATTTGATCACGTCGAGCACGCTGCCGATCTTGTCGCTTTCGCGCTTGAGATGTTCCATGGCTTCGGTGGAGTTGCCGACTTCGAGGGCCAGGCGCTCGATCTGGGCGATGGCTTCGCCGACCACCTTGTCACCTTCGCGGGCTTGCTGGTCGGCGGCGACTGCCGCTTCAGAGGCTTCTTCGGCGTTGCGCGCGACTTCCTGCACGGTGGCAGTCATTTCGTTCATCGCGGTGGCCACCTGGTCGGTCTCGACCTTCTGGCTGTTGACCCCGGCGCTGGTCTGTTCGGTCACGGCGGACAGTTCTTCGGCGGCGCTGGCGATTTGTGTGACGCCGTCGCTGATGCCACCGATCAATTCGCGCAGGCCCAGGGTCATGCTCTGCATGGCGCGCTGGAGTTGACCGAGTTCGTCCTGACGCTCGGAAACGAGGTTGTGGGTCAAGTCGCCGGCGGCAATGCGCTCGGCCACTTTCAGCGTCTGGCTCAATGGAATGACGATCTGTCGGGTGATGGCCCACGCCGCGAAGAGGCCGAAGACCAGCGCCAGGGCGGTGGCCAGCAACAGCATGTTCTTGGCGCGCGCCGCATCGGTGTCACGCACGACGGTTTGCGAGGCGGTGAGTTTTTTGCTGACGCCGAGCAGGATGTCGCCTTGAGCGGCCATGCGTTTCAGGGCCTCAGCCGTCGCAACCTGCGAGTCACGGAACTGAGTCACCGCGGCTCGGTAGGCTTTGAGCGCTTCGCTGGCCAGTTGCAGATTGGCGGTGTGCTGCTGCGGCAGTTTCGATGGAAGGCTTTCGAGACTGTTCAACGCGTTGGCGATGGCATCCAGCGCCGGTTGTTCGGCATCGGCTTTGCCACTGTAGGTGTAGCCGCGAACCTGATACCGGGCTTGTTGCAGCAGCTTGCTGACTTCCACCACGCTGTTGAAGTCAGCGACGTTGTCGCCTTGCAGCAGGGACTTCTCGACTTCAGTGACTCGCGCCACAGCGTTGTCGGCGTTGGCGCCGAGTTTGCTGCGAGCATCTTCGCGGTTGGCGCCTGCCTGGGTCATGGCGGCGAAGGCTTGTTTGTATTCGCTGACGGCGGCCAGTTGTTGGTCGATCATCGCCACGTCGGCCGGTTGTTCGATCAGCGTGCGCGCGGTTTTCAGACCGGTATCGAGTTGGCCGAGCAGGTCGTTGACGGCGCCCGGTCCTTGTTCGCCACGGCGCATCTCGTAATCGAGGCGGGCCAGGCGCAAGTCCTTGGTCAGCTCATTGAGGCTGGAAATGAACCCCAGCTTGTCGCCGCGACTGATCACGTCACCCAGACCGGTCCATCCGGTGAAGGTGATCAACAACGTCAGAAGCAGCACCAGACCGAAGCCGACACCCAGTTTGCGATTAACGCTGACGTTCCCCAGTTTCTCGGCTAGCCATCGGTACATGCTGCAACTCCCTCGGACCACAAGTTGGTTTTATGGGAGGTGTATCGGCAGGGGTGTGGGGTTCTGTAGGTGCAGGCCGATGTGCGGCCAGCAATATTCGAAGTGAATGATGACTTGTGGGAGCGGGCTTGCTCGCGAAGGCGGTGTGTCAGCCACGTCTATCTCGACTGACACACCGCTTTCGCGAGCAAGCCCGCTCCCACAGGGATGGCGGTGTTTAGAACAGGCGGGCGAGCAACGCAGTGACGGCAGTCTCGACGCGCAGGATGCGCTCGCCGAGCTGCACCGGTTGCAGGCCGGACTTGGCCAGCAAATCGATTTCGTAGGGGATCCAGCCGCCTTCCGGGCCGATGGCCAGGGTCACCGGTTCGTTCAGGCCGCGGGGGCAGGGCGGGTAATTGCCGGGATGACCGACCAGGCCGAGGGTGCCTTCGGTGATCGCTGGCAGTCGGTCTTCGACGAACGGTTTGAAGCGCTTTTCGATGACGACTTCGGGCAACACGCTGTCCCGGGCCTGTTCGAGGCCGAGGATCAGTTGCTCGCGAATCGCCTCGGGCTCCAGAAACGGCGTCTGCCAGAAGCTCTTCTCGACGCGATAGCTGTTCACCAGCACGATCCGCGGCACACCCATGGCTGCCACGGTCTGAAACACCCGACGCAGCATTTTGGGCCGTGGCAGGGCCAATACCAGGGTCAGGGGCAGCTTGGCCGGCGGGAGCTGGTCGAGCGTGACGCGCAGTTCGGCTTCATCGGCGTCCAGGCGCAGGACTTCGGCCGAACCCATCAGGCCACCGATACGCCCGACACGCATGCTGTCACCCACTTCACAGCGGTGGACTTCCTGCATGTGGGTCAACCGGCGATCGCGCAGGATGACCCGGTCAGCCGCAATGAAATCGGCGTCTTCGAGGAGCAGCAGGTTCACGCTTGGGTCGCTGGCGGCTGGTCGTTGTGATCGTCGACCGGTTGGTCGTCCGGGTGGTCGCCGCGTTTGCTGATCAGCCCGCCGAACAGGATGCCGATTTCAAACAGCAGCCACATCGGCACGGCCAGCAGCGTCTGCGAAAAGATGTCCGGTGGCGTCAGGATCATGCCGACCACGAAGCAGCCGATGATCACGTACGGGCGGATTTTCTTCAGGTATTTGACGTCGACCACGCCGATCCATACCAGCAACACCACGGCCACCGGGATCTCGAACGCCACGCCGAAGGCGAAGAACAGCGTCATGACGAAATCGAGGTAGCTGCTGATGTCGGTCATCATCTCCACGCCGGCCGGGGTGGCAGCGGCGAAGAACTTGAAGATCAGCGGGAACACCAGGTAATAGGCGAATGCCATGCCGGCGTAGAACAGCATGATGCTCGATACCAGCAAGGGTACGGCGATGCGTTTTTCATGCTTGTACAGGCCTGGCGCAATGAAGCCCCAGATCTGATGCAGGATCACCGGGATCGCCAGGAACAGCGACACCATCATGGTCAGCTTCAGTGGCGTCAGGAACGGCGACGACACGTCGGTGGCGATCATCGTCGCGCCCACCGGCAGGTATTGCCGCAGTGGCGTGGAGACGAAGGTGTAGATCTGCTGGGTGAAGGCAAACAACCCGGCGAAGATGATGAAGATCGCCGCTACGCAGCGCAGCAGACGGGTACGCAACTCGGTGAGGTGCGAAACCAGCGGCATGTGCTGGTCGTTTTCTGGGAGATCGCTCATGGGGCTCGCGGCGGCAGTGTTGGGTCATGAGGGGCCGGCGCAACAGGCGCAGCCGCAGGCGTAACAGGTTCAACCGGAAGTGCTGCAACCACGGGCGCAGGTTCTGCAGCCACTGCAACAGGTGCAGGTTCTGCGGCCGGAGCATGAATCGTCTGCTCCGCCGCCGGTTGAACCGGTGTGGCTTCCTGCTGAGTCGGCGTGAAGATCTTCCGCGCCTCCTGTTCCAGCGACAGAATGTGCTCGTTGTGCAGTTGCCGACGAATTTCGTCGGCACCGATTTCACGTTCAACTTCCTGTTTGATCGCGTTGAAGCTGCGCTTCAGGCGCCCGACCCACAGGCCTGCCGTGCGCGCAGCACCCGGCAGGCGTTCGGGGCCGAGCACCAGCAGGGCCACGAGGCCGACGAGCAGCAGTTCAGAGAAGCTGATACCAAACATTAGTCAGTGCTCACACGTCTTTGCGGATCGGCTCTTCGACTTTTTGCGCCTGCACGTCGATGGTGTGCGGCTGGTTCACGGACTGCGTGGTCTGTGGCTGAACCGGTGGCACCGGTTGGGCCGGGGTCACGGTCGGGTCGGCCGGTTTTTCGTCGTCGTTCATGGCTTTCTTGAAGCCCTTGATCGATTCACCGACGTCGGTGCCGAGGTTTTTCAGTTTCTTGGTGCCGAACACCAGAACGACAACAACCAGGATGACGATCCAGTGTTTCCAGTCAAAAATGCCCATGTTGCTGCTCCTCTCTAATAATTGTTCAGGCGGACGGGCGCGAGGCTTTCTCGGCGTGTCCGGACAGACCGAAACGACGGTCCAGTTCATCGAGTACAGCCTGTGGATGCTGCCCCAGCTGGGCGAGCATGACCATGCTGTGGAACCATAGATCGGCGGTCTCGTAGATCACATCGCTGCAGTCACCGCTGATGGCGGCGTCCTTGGCGGCAATGATCGTTTCGACCGACTCTTCGCCGACTTTTTCCAGAATCTTGTTCAAGCCCTTGTGGTACAGGCTGGCGACATACGAGCTGTCGGCGGCGGCGCCTTTGCGCTCTTCCAGTACCTCGGCCAGTCGGGTCAGAGTGTCACTCATGGGTGTGTCCTGCGGAATAGATGGCGTGCGGGTCTTTCAGGACCGGGTCGACGGTTTTCCAGTCGCCGTTCTCGAAGACGCGGTAGAAGCAGCTCTGGCGGCCGGTATGGCAGGCGATGTCGCCGATCTGCTCGACCATCAGGATGATCACGTCGGCGTCACAGTCCAGGCGCATCTCATGCAGGGTCTGCACGTGGCCGGACTCTTCGCCCTTGCGCCACAGCTTGCCACGGGAACGTGACCAGTAAATGGCGCGGTTCTCGGCAGCGCTCAGTTCCAGCGCTTCGCGGTTCATCCAGGCCATCATCAGGACGCGCCCGGTCTTGTGATCCTGGGCGATTGCCGGCACCAGGCCATCGGCGTCCCACTTGATCTCGTCCAGCCAGTTTTTCATCTTCGACTCCGACAGCGGGCCCCGCACTTCATTAGCAGGGCCCAACGTTCAAACAGTGTGCCAGTGGATCACACAACTGGCTATCGGCGAACGACCAGATACAAACCGACGGCCATCATGATCCCGGCCGGCCAGTAAGCCAGTTCGTTCAGCGGCCCGCCAACGGCGAGTATGGCGCCGCCAGCCAGATGGGCGGTGCCGAGCAGCCGCAGGAACCAGTCGTCCCGGCGACGATGCCACGGTGGCGGCGGGTCGTAGGCGTGGGGCTGGGACATGCGTTCGAGCAGATCGCGGGCCATGTTGGCCAGGTGCGGCAGCTGTTCGAACTGGCTCTGCACGTTGCCGAGCAAGGCTTTGGGGCTGACGCGTTCACGCATCCAGCGTTCGAGGAACGGTTGGGCGGTGTTCCACAAATCGAGGTCCGGGTACAGCTGACGGCCCAGGCCTTCAATGTTCAGCAGGGTTTTCTGCAAGAGAACAAGTTGCGGCTGCACTTCCATGTTGAAGCGTCGAGCGGTCTGGAACAGGCGCATCAGCACCTGGCCGAATGAAATATCTTTTAACGGTTTTTCGAAGATCGGCTCGCACACCGTACGGATCGCCGCTTCGAATTCGTTGAGTTTGGTTTCCGCCGGCACCCAGCCCGAATCGATGTGCAATTGCGCTACACGACGGTAATCACGCTTGAAGAACGCGAACAGGTTTCGCGCCAGGTAATCCTGGTCTTCCGGGGTCAGGCTGCCGACGATGCCGCAGTCGATCGCAATGTACTGCGGGCTCCACGGGTTGACGGTGCTGACGAAGATGTTGCCCGGGTGCATGTCGGCGTGGAAGAAGCTGTCGCGGAACACTTGGGTGAAGAAAATTTCCACGCCGCGCTCGGCGAGCATTTTCATGTCGGTGCGCTGGTCGGCGAGGGTCGCCAGATCGGTCACCTGAATCCCGTAGATGCGCTCCATCACCAACACTTTCGGCCGGCACCAGTCCCAATAGACTTGCGGCACATACAGCAGCGGCGAGCCGTCGAAGTTGCGCTTCAACTGGCTGGCGTTGGCCGCCTCGCGCAGCAGGTCGAGTTCGTCGTAGATGGTTTTTTCGTAGTCGCTGACCACGTCCACCGGGTGCAGCAGACGCGCGTCTGCAGAGAGTTTTTCCGCGGCGCGGGCGAGGATGAACAGCCACGCCAGATCCTGCGCGATGATGGGTTTCAGGCCGGGGCGGATGACTTTGACGACGACTTCTTCACCGGTTTTCAGCTGCGCGGCATGCACCTGCGCCACCGAAGCAGAAGCCAGCGGTTCGACGTCAAAGCGGCTGAACACTTCACTGATTTTCTTGCCGAGCTGTTCTTCGATCAGCTTGATCGACACTTGCGAATCGAACGGCGGCACGCGGTCCTGCAACTTCATCAGCTCGTCGGCGATGTCTTCCGGCAGCAGGTCGCGGCGGGTAGACAGGATCTGCCCGAACTTGATGAAAATCGGCCCCAGGTCCTGCAGCGCCAGGCGCAATCGCGCGCCACGGCTCAGGTCCAGGGTCTTGCGCGGGAACCAGCGCCACGGCAACGCGTAGCGCAACGCCAGCAAAAACCAGGGCAGCGGCAGGGCGAACAGCAGGTCATCGAGGCGGTAGCGAATCACAACGCGCTGGATGCGCAACAAACGGCGGACGGCAAGCAGCTTCATGCGTTATCGCTTGGGTCGAGGGATCGGGAAAGGCGCTCGAAACGCGCCTCGAGACGTTCCAGATCGAGTTTGATCTGGTCCAGTTCACTGAAACGGGCTTCGGCTTCGCGCTGACCGACGAGGGTGCGCGATTCTTCGGCCAGGTATTCGCCCAGGTTCTGATTCAGGCTGGCGAACCCTTGCTGATACCAGCGTGCGCGGCTGCGCAGGTGCCCGCTGACCAAATACGTGGCGACCGGGCCGAGCCAGCGCGAAAGCTCGTACTCCCAGTCCAGCTCGAGGTCCTGAAGGATCGCCGCCAGTTCCAGCAGCACGCCGCTGTCGCCGTCGAGTTCAACTTCAGGACCATGCAGGACCGAGGTCTTGTCCTTGCTCATCGCCAGCTTCAACAGGCTGGAGGCCGGTGCACGCAAGGTGCAGTCGGCGCCGGTTTCCCAGTGAGCAGCGAGCATCAAGCCTTCGTCGCTGGGCAGGATGAACAGTTGCAGCGCCGGGCTGCGGCAATCGACGGCAATCACTTTGCCGCTCAAATGCGCCAGCCGCGGCAGCGCCGTGCTGTCGAGACGCAGCACCCGGTTCAGACCGAGTTCAACGCTGGCGAGCAGACCGGCGAGCAACATCAGGGTTTGATGCCGCGGTGCAGGGCGACGATGCCTGCGGTCATGTTGTGATAGGTCACGCGGTCGAAACCGGCCTCGACCATCATCGACTTCAGGGTTTCCTGATTCGGGTGCATGCGGATCGATTCGGCCAGGTAGCGATAGCTTTCCGAGTCGTTGGTGATCAGCTTGCCCATCAGCGGCATGAAGGCGAACGAGTAGGCGTCGTAGGCCTTGGACATCAGCGCGTTGGTCGGTTTGGAGAATTCCAGCACCAGCAAACGGCCGCCCGGCTTGAGGACGCGCAGCATCGAACGCAGGGCATCTTCTTTATGCGTGACGTTGCGCAGGCCGAAAGCGATGGTCACGCAGTCGAAATGGTTGTCCGGGAATGGCAGCTTTTCAGCATCGGCCTGAACGAATTCGACGTTGCCGGCCACGCCGAGATCCAGCAGGCGGTCACGACCGACCTTGAGCATGGATTCGTTGATGTCGGCCAACACCACCTGGCCGGTCGGGCCCACGAGGTGCGAGAATTTCTTGGTCAGGTCGCCGGTACCACCGGCAATGTCCAGCACGCGGTTACCGGTGCGCACGCCCGACAGCTCGATCGCGAAACGCTTCCACAAGCGGTGCATGCCGCCCGACAGGAGGTCGTTCATCAAGTCGTACTTGGCGGCTACCGAGTGGAAAACCTCAGCGACTTTTTCCGCTTTTTGGCTTTCCGGGACGTTTTTGAAACCGAAGTGAGTGGTGGGTTCGGCATCGCTGCCTTTGCGCTGATCAGTCATATCGCTGTCACCAGAAGAGAATGCGGGACATTCTAATCCCGGTGGCCTGCTTTGTCTTGGCAAGGCTGAAGGTAAGATAGGCAATCACCGGGACGTTTTGCCGCAGCAGCGGTCAAGATGCTTCAGGAAAGTATCCATAAAGCAGGAGTCATTCGATGGCCCGTATTAGTGTTGAGCGTGCCCACGGCCTGGGCAAGGAAGCGGCCCGGGAGAAGGCCGACCAGTTGGCGCAGAAGCTGTCCGATCAATATGGCCTGGAGCCGCAGTGGTCCGGCGACACCTTGAACCTCAAGCGTTCCGGGGTGAAAGGCGCGGTGCATGTCAGCGAAGATTCGATCCGCGTCGATGTGGAGTTGGGCCTGATGATGTCGGCCATGAGCGGCATGATCAAATCGGAAATCGAAAAGGCCCTCGACAAAGCCTTGGTCTGATCCGGTTCTTTCTGTGAAACACGATCCCTGTGGGAGCGGGCTTGCCCGCGAAGAGGCCGGAACATCCGCAATAAATTTTGTGGTTGAACCATCGTCTTCGCGGGCAAGCCCGCTCCCACAGGTTCGGTGGCGTTCCGACTACTTGTTTATGTCAGTTGTTAGGGTGCCGTTTCTAATTTTTCTCCCTACTTTGTGCCTGAGCCCGACTCTTTCGCGGGCAGTTCCTCAAACCTTCTGCGCGTGAGGTGCACCATGGCCAAAGTTATTTTGAAGAAAAAAATCGACGCTTCGACAACCGCTCTGAGCGACGTCAAATCCTATGCCCGCAAGATCTGGCTGGCAGGCCTGGGTGCCTATACCAAGGTCGGCCAAGAGGGTAGCGAGTACTTTCAAGAGTTGGTGAAGGCAGGTCAAACTGTTGAAACCAAAGGCAAAAAAGTAGTTGCCGAGAAACTTGAAGCCGCTAACGCCGAGATCGATGAAGCCAAGAGTGAAGTGAGCACATTCAAAGGCAAGGTCGAACTTCAACTCGACAAGGTCGAGAAGGCTTTTGACTCGCGTGTTGCAAGTGCCTTGAATCGTATCGGCATTCCGTCTAAACATGACGTTGAGACACTCTCTGCTAAGCTCGATGAGCTGACGGCATTGCTCGAACGCGTCGCGCGTAAATCTTAAGGAGAACGGGATGGCTGGTAAAAAGAACACCGAAAAAGAAGGCAGCTCGTGGATTGGGAAAGTCGAAGACTACTCCCGCAAAATCTGGCTGGCTGGTTTAGGCGTGTACTCGAAGATCGACACTGACGGCAGCAAGCTCTTCGATGCATTGGTCAAAGACGGCGAGAAAGCCGAGAAGCTCACCAAGAACGCTGTCGGCAAAAAAGTCGACGACGTCAAGGATTCCGCTTCCTCGGCCAAGTCGCGCATCAGTGGCGTGAAAGATCGTGCGCTGGGCAAGTGGGATGAGCTGGAAGGGGCTTTCGACAAGCGCCTGAACAGCGCCATTTCGCGCCTGGGTGTACCAAGCCGTAACGAAGTGAAAGCGCTGCACAGCAAGGTCGATACCCTGACCAAGCAAATCGAACGACTCACCGGTGCCAAGGTTGCGCCAGTTGCGGCGAAAACCGCAGCGGCCAAACCTGCTGCTAAAACGGCTGCCAAGCCACTGGCAAAAGCGGCCGCTAAACCAGCCGCCAAACCAGCTGCAAAAGCAGCGGCCAAGCCTGCAGCGAAAACCGCCGCAGCCAAACCTGCCGCAGCCAAGCCAGCGGCCAAACCGGTCGCCGCCAAAGCCGCAGCTAAACCAGCTGCCAAACCTGCAGCGAAAACCGCAGCCGCCAAACCGGCAGCCAAGCCAGCGGCAAAACCTGCCGCAGCGAAGAAGCCAGCGGTGAAAAAACCGGCGGCACCGAAAGCCGCTGCACCGAAACCAGCAGTGGCTGCCGCCAAACCGGCAACCCCGTCGGCTCCAAGCGCATCGAACTCTGCTTCCGCGCCGACCCCTGCTGCAACCTCGACTGCCGCGCCAGCTCCATCGACGCCAACCAGTCAGTCCTGATTTCAGGGCTTAAAAAAACGCCCGGCCTGCAAAGGTCGGGCGTTTTTGTTTGTGCACGATTCCATGAACACCGCAGATCCAATGTGGGAGCGGGCTTGCTCGCGAATACGGTGTGTCAGACACATCAATTCTGAATGACACACCGCATTCGCGAGCAAGCCCGCTCCCACACTGAAATGTGTTTATTCAGTGGCACTGTCAGTCGTGTTCTTCGAGGTATTGCAGCGCCAGTTGCTCGGTCGCAACCTTGATCGGTGGCAGCAGATGCGGCGCCACCAGCATCATGATCTGATACACCACCAGCCTCACCTCGCCCTCACGATCCAGGATCCGCTGATAGTCCAGCGAGAACAGCAGCGTCATGGTGATCTGCTCCACCAGTTGCCCCAGCGCCTGCGTGTCACTGACCAACTGCCCCCGCGCCTTCAGCCGCGCCAGTAAGGAAGCCAGCGTGCGTTTCAGCGCATTGAGCAGGTTGCGTATCCCTTTGGCCAGTTTCGGCAATCGCCCGGCGAGGTTCGACAGGTCCTGGAACAGAAACCGGTAATGAGCCAGGCGCTCGACGATCAGATGCAGAAACAGCCAATAGTCTTCAGGGGCCAGTTCCACGTCGGACGGCGGATCGAGCAGCGGCGAGAGCTCAGCCTGGAAGCGCTCGAACAACCCGAGAATCAGCGGTTCCTTGCCGTGGAAGTGGTAGTAGAGGTTGCCCGGGCTGATGCCCATTTCGTTGGCAACTTCCATGGTGGAGACGTTCGGTTCGCCCTTCTGGTTAAACAACTGCAGGGCACATTCGAGGATCCGGTCGCGGGTTTTCATCCAGTCTTCTTAATGATCAGGTCATGCCACGGCCGATGCCGGCCGTGGTGTGTTGAGCGTCAGCGCACACGCACGTAAGTACCGGGTGCCGCCTCCATCGGTGGATAGTTCTGGTTGCCGAGCGCCATGTGGGTTTCTTTCTGCGCGCCCGAGCGCTCCTGGATCCAGCCGAGCCATTGCGTCCACCAACTGCCGTCGACTTGCTTGGCGTCGTAATACCAGGCCCGGGGATCGCCGCTCAGTTTCGTGCTTTCGATGAAGTTGGCTTTCGGGTTGGAAGGCGGGTTGAGGATGCTCTGCACATGACCGCTGTTGGACAGCACAAAGCGCCGCTCGCCACCCAGCAGCAGCGTCGAGCGATACACCGCATCCCACGGGGTGATGTGGTCGTTGATGCCGGCCACGCTGAAGCTGTCGACGGTGACTTTCTGCAAATCGATCGGCGTGCCGCACACTTCAAGACCGCCCGGATGACTCAAGGGGTTGTGCTTGAAGAAGTCCAGCAGGTCGCCGTGAAAGGCGGCGGGCAGACGCGTGTTGTCGTTGTTCCAGTAGAGAATATCGAACGCCGGCGGCTCCTTGCCCAACAGGTAGTTGTTGACGAAGTAGCTCCAGATCAAATCGTTGGGGCGCATCCAGGCGAAGACCTTGGCCATGTCGCGCCCGTCCAGCACGCCCTTCTGATAGGAGCGGCGCTTGGCCGCTTCCAGGGTTTGTTCATCGGCGAACAGGGTGGCGGGGCTTTCCATCTGGCTGTCGAGCAGGCTCACCAGGTAGGTCGCGCTGGATACCCGACGCAGCTGCCGCTTGGCTTGCAAATGACCTTGCAGCGCGGCAATGGTCAACCCGCCGGCGCAGGCGCCCATCAGGTTGACCTCGCGGGCGCCGGTGATCGCCCGGCACACGTTCATCGCTTCTTCCACGGCTTCGACGTAGGTCGACAGGCCCCATTCGCGATGGCGCACATCCGGGTTGCGCCAGCTGATCATGAAGGTCTGCAGGCCATTTTTCAGAGCGAACTGAACGAAGCTGTTGCTCGGGCTCAGGTCGAAAATGTAGTACTTGTTGATCTGCGGTGGCACCACCAGCAGCGGTTTGGAATACTGCTTCTCGCTCATCGGCTTGTACTGGATCAGCTCCAGCAGCTCATTGCGAAACACCACGGAACCGGTGGTGGTGGCGACCGTTTTGCCGACCTCGAATGCCTGTTTGGTGACTTGCCTGGGCAGGCCGTCGTTGTGCAGCAAATCATCGACCAGATGGCTGATGCCGCGCACCAGGCTGTTGCCGCCGGAGTTGAAAATCTCCTTGATCGCCAGCGGATTGAGCAGGGTGTTGGACGGTGACACCGCATCGTTGAGCAAGGCGAACGCGAAGTGGGCGCGGGCGCGATCGTCCGGGTTCATGTTGCTTTCGTCGATCCAGCTTTTGACCTGCTTTTGCCAACTCAGGTACGCCTGCAGGCTGCGGCGATAAAACGGATTGAGACTCCAGGCCGGGTCGGCAAAGCGACTGTCCTGCGGGTTGGTCGGGTGCAGGGTTTCGCCCAGCAACACCCGCCCCAATTGACCGCCCAGCTTCAAGGCGTGTCGGGCGCTGTGCACCGGGTTGCGCAAACCATGGGCGGCAACACTGCGCAGGGTCGACATCAGATCCCGACCACGCAGGCCGGTAATCGCACTCTGTGCGTTGATGAACGCGGCGGGAGTGGGCAAAAACTCCCTCGTTGGTTTTTCGCGCATGAATCAACACTCCTTCGTCTTCAGGCCTAAAACAAATACACCGAACCAGAACACCATAGACGCTGTAACGGGTTGTTGCGCGGCGCGGCGTCCTGCCGGCCGACGATGAGTCGGTTAACCGCCCAAAGGCGCCGGATGCGGATGCATCACGGCGCGCTGCCGTTCTTCCTCGAGGAATTTCATGATGATCGGCGCCACGGCCTCGGCGCGGGTGATCAGGAACAGATGCCCGTCATCGATGATGTGCAACTGGGCATTGGGAATCCGCCAGGCCAGCACGCGCATGTTGATCAGCGGGATCAGCGGGTCATCGTCACCCGCCAGCACCAGCGTCGGCTGGTTGATCTTGTGCAGCCAGTGAATGCTGGTCCAGCCGAGGCCGGCGAACAGCTGCCAGTAGTAACCGAGCTTGCCTGCGGAACGCACCTTTGCCGCATGGCTGGCGGCGAGGGTCGGATCGCGACGGAACGAGCCGCCGTAGATCATTGGCGCAATGCGGATCACATGAGACGGCTGGATGTAGCGCCGTGGGCTGGCCATCATCCACAGCACCTTCGGCTTGCCCGGCACCATCACCGCACCTGCCGCGGTGGCCGCCAGCACCAGTTTCTTGCAGCGCTCGGGATAGTCGTAGGCAAACTGCTGGGCGAGGGCGCCCCCCCACGACACACCAATCACGTTGACTTGCCCGTAATCGAGATAATCGAGCATCCGCGCCGTGAGCTTGGCCAGGCCCGGAAAACGATACGGCCGGTTCGGTGTCGACGAGCCGCCAACACCCGGGACATCGAACGCGATGACTTCGAGGTCCGGGTCCAGCGCCGCGACGAACGGAAACACCAGCTCCAGGTTGGCGCCGATGCCATTGAAAATCAGCAAGGGCGTCAAGTGAGGCTTGCCGGGGCGTACTGCCGTGCGGAGGGTCTGGCCATCCAGGTCGACGGTACGAAAAATAAACGGTTGCGGCATGCTTCAAGCCCTGTGGGTTAATTATCCCCGAATCCCATGTGGGAGCGGGCTTGCTCGCGAAGGCGTCAGGTCAGTCAACATCGACGTCGGAAGAACGACCGCTTTCGCGAGCAAGCCCGCTCCCACAGTGGGACGGGGTGTGTCAGTTACCGCTCATGTACGTAAGTGCCCGGCGCTGCCTCGCCCTCGGGATACGCCTTGTTGCCCAGTTTCGTCGGGGCTTTTTTCAGTTCGCCCGAACGTTGCGCTTGCCAGGCCTGCCAGTGCAGCCACCAGGAATCGGTGTGTTTGGTGGAATTTTCCTGCCAGTCCTCGGCCTTCAACGGCATTTCGGTGCTGGTCATGTAACGTGATTTCGGATTGCCCGGCGGGTTCAGGATGCTCTGGATGTGACCGCTGCTGGACAACACGAACTCGACCTTGCCGCCAAACAGTTGCGCCGACTTGTAGCAGGACTTCCACGGCGTGATGTGGTCGTTGGTGCCGGCCAGGGAATAGATGTCCGCCGTGACCTGCTTCAGGTCGATCGGCGTGCCGCACACTTCCAGTGCGTCCGGACGAATCAGCGGGTTGTTTTTAAACATCTCGATCAGGTCGCCGTGGAACGCTGCGGGCAACCGTGTGGTGTCGTTGTTCCAGAACAGGATATCGAACACCGGCGGCTCGTTGCCCAGCAGGTAGTTGTTGACCCAGTAATTCCAGATCAGGTCATTGGGGCGCATCCAGGCAAAGACTTTTGCCATGTCGCGGCCTTCCAGCACGCCCGCCTGATACGAGTGACGCTTGGCGGCTTCGAGGGTCTGCTCGTCGACGAACAACGCCACGTCGCTGTCCAGCGTGGTATCCAGCACGCTCACCAGCAAGGTGAGGGCGTTGACCTTCTTCTCGCCGATCGCCGCGTAGTGGCCCAGCAGGGCGGTGCAGGTGATGCCGCCCGAGCAGGCGCCGAGCATGTTCACGTCTTTGCTGCCGGTGATCGCGGTGACCACGTCGACCGCTTCCTTGAGCGCTTCGATGTAGGTCGACAGGCCCCACTCGCGTTGCTCCTTGGTCGGGTTGCGCCAACTGACGATGAAGGTCTGCACGTGATTGCGCAGGCAGAAGCGCGCCAGACTCTTGTCCGGGCTCAGGTCGAAGACATAAAACTTGTTGATCTGCGGCGGCACCACCAGCAATGGGCGCTCGTGCACCTGCTCGGTGGTCGGCCGGTACTGGATCAGCTCCAGCACATCGTTGCGAAACACCACGGCGCCTTCGGTCACGCCCAGGCTCTTGCCGACTTCGAATGCGCCCATGTTGACCTGGCTCGGCATGCCGCCGTTGTGCACCAGATCCTTGGCCAGGTGCGAGAGGCCGTCGAGCAGGCTCTTGCCACCGGTTTCGAAGAAGCGTTTGACCGCCGCCGGGTTGGCCGCACTGTTGGTCGGGGCCATGGCTTCGGTCATGAGGTTGATCACGAAGTGCCCGCGTGCCACATCCTTGGGCCCGAGGTTGCTGTCGTCGATCCAGTCGTGGAGTTCCTTGCGCCACGCCAGGTAAGTCTGCAGATAACGTTTGTAGAGCGGGTTCTGGCTCCAGGCCGGATCGTGGAAGCGACGGTCATCGCTGGTCGGTTGCAGCTCGGACTTGCCGAACAGCACGTTCTTGAGTTCAAGGCCGAAATGAGCGACATGCCTGGCGCTATGAATCGGTTGCCTGATGGCCTGCCTGAGCACCATTCGAGCAGAAGCCAGTAGATCCTTTCCACGCAGCCCAACGACAGGATTCAGCCCCAAGGTATTTTCCGAGGCCTGATACTTCAAGTCATCGTTATTCTTGTTACTCATCTACGACGCTCCATTGTCCTGAGACGAGTACCAGGGTCCAGCTGTGTAAGTACACAGCCAATGCCAGGTACTACTGCTCGGGTGACCGTTAATTCTGCATCGCTGCTTTTTTGTTCGCAGAGAGCACTGCAGGGAACTTGCCAGTTCCATTGGTTACCCGAGTTTAATTTTTTTCGCAAGCAGGCCAATGACTGACCTCGCGGCCAAGCATTCAAACAGATGAAATTAGAAAATGCCCTCTAAAGCGCAAGAGGCTCGGGCTAGAGCATCAGCTTGACGACGGACTCGTTCGGATCACGGGTCTTTCCGGCGGCTTTCAGTTCGGCAAGATAATCGTTCCAGAGATCCTCCTGACGCACGCCCAGCTGATACAAATAATCCCAGGTGAATAGGCCGCTGTCGTGGCCATCGTCGAAGGTCAATTTCAGTGCGTACTGACCGGCCGGTTCTACCTTGGTCAGGCCTACGCCGATCTTGCCAAATTGCAGGATAGGTTTGCCGTGGCCCTGGACCTCGGCGGAAGGAGAGTGCACGCGCAGGAACTCGGCGGGCAGGTGATGCTCTTCGCCGGACGCGTATTTCAGCGACAGGGTTTTGGAGGCTTTGTGCAGTTTGATGTCGGTGGGGAGTTGGGTCATGGCCAGCAATCCATTTGTGTGGGCGAACCTGGTTCAAATGTGGGAGCGGGCTTGCTCGCGAAGGCGGTGTGTCAGGCAACATTTAGTTGACTGACACACCGCCTTCGCGAGCAAGCCCGCTCCCACAGGTCTGCGTTCGCCTGTAAGTATGGCTTACAGGATATAACGGGACAGGTCTTCGTTCTGCGCCAATTCGCCCAGATGGCTGTTGACGTAGTCGGCGTCGATCAGGATCACCTTGCCGTCGTGGGCGCTGGCCAGGTCGCCGGCGCTGAACGACACCTCTTCGAGCAGTCGCTCAAGCAAGGTGTGCAGGCGACGGGCACCGATGTTCTCGGTCTTCTCGTTGACCTGCCAGGCGATCTCGGCGATGCGCTTGATGCCGTCCGGCTGGAACTCGATGGCCAGGCCTTCGGTTTTCAGCAGTGCGCAATACTGCTCGGTGAGCGACGCGTGCGGCTCGCTGAGGATGCGTTCGAAGTCTTCAGGTGTCAGCGCTTTCAGCTCGACGCGGATCGGCAGACGACCTTGCAGCTCAGGCACCAGGTCGCTCGGCTTGCTCAGATGGAACGCGCCGGAGGCGATGAACAGGATGTGGTCGGTCTTGACCATGCCCAGTTTGGTGTTGACGGTGCAGCCCTCGATCAGCGGCAGCAGGTCGCGCTGTACGCCTTCACGGGACACGTCGACGCCACCGGAGTTGCCGCGCTTGGCCACCTTGTCGATTTCGTCAATGAACACGATGCCGTGCTGCTCGACCGCTTCCAGGGCCTTGGCCTTCAACTCTTCATCGTTGACCAGGCGGCTCGCTTCTTCGTCGCGGACCAGTTTCAACGCTTCCTTGACCTTGAGCTTGCGGCTCTTGCGTTTGCCCTTGCCCATGTTGGCGAACAGGCTCTGCAACTGGTTGGTCATTTCTTCCATGCCCGGTGGCGCGGAGATATCGACGCCGGCCACTTCGGCGACTTCGATTTCGATCTCCTTGTCATCCAGCTGACCTTCGCGCAGGCGCTTGCGGAACAGCTGGCGGGTGTTGGAGTCGGTCGCCGGGGCGTCATCGCTGCTGAAGCCCATGCGAGCCGGTGGCAGCAGGGCGTCGAGGATGCGCTCTTCGGCGGCGTCTTCGGCGCGGTGGCGAACCTTGGTCATTTCCTGTTCGCGCAGCAGTTTGATCGCCGCATCCGCCAGGTCACGAATGATCGATTCGACGTCGCGACCGACGTAGCCGACTTCGGTGAACTTGGTCGCTTCGACTTTGATGAACGGTGCGTTGGCCAGCTTGGCCAGGCGGCGGGCGATCTCGGTTTTACCGACACCGGTCGGGCCGATCATCAGGATGTTCTTCGGAGTTACTTCAACACGCAGCTCTTCCGGCAGCTGCATCCGGCGCCAGCGGTTACGCAGCGCGATGGCGACGGCGCGCTTGGCATCGTCCTGGCCGATGATGTGGCGATTGAGTTCGTGGACGATTTCACGGGGAGTCATGGACATAGTAATTGGCGGTCCTCAAGCAAAAGTGAGCCGTGGCGCTAAGGCCGGAACAGGCTTACTCGGCGAGGTCCTGCTCCTCAATGGTGAAGGTGTGGTTGGTGAATACGCAGATGTCGCCGGCGATGCCGAGCGCGGTTTCGACGATTTCGCGGGCCGACAGATCGGTCTTCTTCAACAGCGCGCTGGCGGCGGCCTGGGCGTAACCGCCACCGGAGCCCATGGCGATCAGGCCTTCTTCGGGCTCGACCACATCGCCGTTGCCGGTGATGATCAGCGAGGCGTCTTTGTTGGCGACCGCGAGCATGGCTTCGAGGCGGCTGAGGGAGCGGTCGGTGCGCCATTCTTTGGCGAGTTCGACGGCGGCGCGAACCAGGTGACCCTGATGTTTCTCGAGCTGGCCTTCGAAACGCTCGAAGAGGGTGAAGGCGTCAGCAGTGGCCCCGGCAAAACCGGCAATAACCTGGCCGTGGTACAGGCGACGAACTTTCTTCGCGTTGCCTTTCATCACGGTATTGCCGAGAGAAACCTGGCCGTCGCCGCCCATGACGACTTTGCCGTGGCGGCGAACTGAAACGATGGTGGTCAAGGGAGAGTCTCCACGCAGCGGGGCGAAAATGCCTTATGCCAACTCATATGGGGGTGGTGGAGAGGATTTCAACTGCGGGACTTGGCGGGGGACGAATGGCGTGCAATGACTGTGGCGAGGGGATTTATCCCCGTTCGGCTGCGAAGCAGTCGCGAAACCGGTGTTCGCGATACTTCTGATACACCGCAGCTGTAGGCTTCAGGGCCGCTTCGCGACCCAGCGGGGATAAATCCCCTCACCACAGGGTTGCGGGTGACCCTTACAAATTCAAATCAGCGGTTCTGGCGTTGTTGTAACAGCAGGTTGCTGAAACCCGCCCCGGCCAGTTGCTTCTGCGCAGTGGTCAGTTGTTCACGGTTGCTGAACGGCCCGACCAAAACCCGATACCAGGTCTCGTCTTTGACCGTGCCGGATTCAACCGCCACCGCCTGACCGAGCAAGATGATCTGTGCACGTACCTTGTCTGCATCGGCTTCCTTGCGGAACGAGCCGGCCTGCAGGAAAAACTTGGTCACTGGCGCGGCCTTGGCCACGGGTGGCGGCGGTGGCGGAGTGATGCCGGCCAATGCCGCTTGAGCGCGCGCGGTGTCGATCTTCGCCGCTTCCGCTGGCGTGACCGGCGTGGTCGGTACAGCTGGCGTCGGCGGCGTTTTCTCCGGCACGGCATCCGGCGGCACGATGACTTCCGATTCCGGCAGCAAGGTGTAGAAGTCGTACTTCGGCTTCACCGGTTGCGTCGGGCTCGGTGGGGTCTTGTTGGCCTCGGCGATCTTGGTGGCTTTCTGCTGCTCGATCTTCTCGCGCTTGACGCTCTCGCTGCCCTTGCCCGGCTCCAGCTTCATCAGGAACACAATGAACGCGCCGACCGTCAGGCCGATCGCCATCCACAGCCAGCCCGGGATCGGTTGCTTTGCAGGAGCTTGGTAACGGCTGGCGCCACGCTTGGGTGCAGGTTTTTTCTTGGCAGCCAACTTACATGCGCTCCAGAGTTTCCAGACCCAAGAGTTCCAGGCCTTGCTTGAGAGTGCGGCCGGTCAGCGCGGCGAGGCGCAGGCGGCTTTGCATTTGCGCCGGGGTTTCAGCACTGAGGATCGGGCAGTTCTCGTAGAAGCTGGAGAACAGGCCGGCGACGTCGTACAGGTAGGTGCAGAGGATGTGCGGGGTGCCTTTCTCGGACACGTTGTTCAGGATTTCGCCGAACTGCGCGAGTTTCGCCGCCAGCTCATGTTCATGTGCGGCTTCCAGAACGATCTGCCCTTCGACTTCGCTGAAGTCCTTGCCGAGCTTGCGGAACACACCGGCCACGCGGGTGTAGGCGTACAGCAGATACGGCGCGGTGTTGCCTTCGAAGTTCAGCATCAGGTCGAAGTTGAAGCTGTAGTCGCTGGTACGGTGCTTGGACAGGTCGGCGTATTTCACCGCGCCGATGCCCACGACCTTGGCGATGTTGCGCAACTCGGCTTCGGCCAGCTCCGGGTTCTTGTCCTTCACCAGGGTGTAGGCGCGTTCCTGGGCTTCGGTCAGCAGGTCGATCAGCTTCACGGTGCCGCCATCACGGGTCTTGAACGGACGGCCATCGGCGCCGTTCATGGTGCCGAAGCCCATGTGTTCCATTTCCATCGGGTGCGTCACGAAGCCGGCCTTGCGGGCGACCGCGAACACTTGCTGGAAGTGCAGGGCCTGACGCTGGTCGACGAAGTACAGCGCGCGATCAGCCTTCAGCTTGCCACTGCGATAACGCACGGCCGCCAGGTCGGTGGTGGCGTAGAGGTAACCGCCATCCGCCTTGACGATGATCACGGGCAGCGGGTCGCCGTCGGCGTTCTTGAACTCGTCGAGGAACACGCACAGGGCGCCATTGCTCTCGACCAGCAGGCCAGCAGCCTTGAGGTCGTTGACCACGTTGATCAGGTCGTCGTTGTAGGCGCTTTCGCCCATCACGTCGGCCATGGTCAGTTTGACGTTCAGCAGTTCGTAGATTTTCTGGCAATGGGACAGCGAGATGTCCTTGAACTTGGTCCACAGCGCCAGGCAATCAGGATCGCCGGCCTGCAGCTTGACCACCAGGCCACGGGCGCGATCGGCGAACTCTTCGGATTCGTCGAAGCGTTGCTTGGCGGCGCGGTAGAAGTTTTCCAGGTCGGACAGCTCGTCGCTGGTGATCGGGTTTTCTTGTAGATAAGCCATCAGCATGCCGAACTGGGTGCCCCAGTCGCCCACATGGTTCTGACGGATCACGTCGTCGCCGAGGAATTCCAGCACGCGGGCCACGCCGTCGCCAATGATGGTCGAGCGCAAGTGGCCGACGTGCATCTCTTTGGCGAGGTTAGGCGCCGACAGGTCAACCACGGTGCGCTGCACCGGGCCGGCCTTGCGCACGCCGATATGTTCGTCAGCCAAAGCGGCATCGAGGCGAGTGGCCAGGGCCTGGGTGTTCTGGAAGAAGTTCAGGAAACCGGGGCCGGCGATTTCGGTCTTGGTGACGTTCTCGTCAGCCGGCAGCGCGGCGATGATTTTCTCGGCCAGGTCGCGCGGCTTCATGCCGGCCGGCTTGGCCAGCATCATGGCGATGTTGCTGGCGAAGTCGCCGTTCTTCTTGTCGCGGGAGTTTTCCACCTGGATCGCCGGCGACAGGCCTTCAGGCAACACACCTTCGTTGACGAGTTGGGTGATGGCTTGTTGGATCAGCTGGCGAATGGTGTCTTTCATGGTCTTCTCTTTCGACCGCAAGCGCGGCGGCGCTTCGATGCGCTGGTGGAAAAACTGGGCATTATCCGTTGCGAAGGCGGGCTTGCCAACTATAGCGGGCAGGTTATGGATATGTGGTGACAATTAGACCGCCTTCGCAGGCAAGCCTCGCTCCTACAGGGGCACCAATATTGTGAACGACACAAACTTGTAGGAGCGAGGCTTGCCCGCGAAGACAATCTACCAATCAATACAAATCGACGGGATCAACATCCAGCGACCAACGCACCGCCCGCCCGCTCGGCATCTGCTCCAGCACCAGCAACCAACTGGCCAGCAACCGATGGAGTGGCGCTCGAGCCGTCGCTTGCAGCAACAACTGCGCGCGATAACGCCCGGCCCGACGTTCCATCGGCGCCGGCACCGGCCCAAGCAGCTCGATCCCGTTCAAGCCCTGTTCGGCCAGCAAACGCTCGGCTTCGCTGCACGCCTCATCCAGAAAACCTTCGGCCTGCCCCGGTTTATGTGCTTCGGCCCGCAACAACGCCAAGTGCGCAAATGGTGGCAAACCGGCGGAGCGGCGCTCGCTCAGCGCTTGCTCGGCAAAGGCGAAATAACCTTGCTCAGTCAGCTGCACCAGCAGCGGATGGTCCGCCAGGTGCGTCTGGATAATCACCTTGCCAGGCTCTTCCGCCCGGCCCGCGCGTCCGGCGACCTGGACGATCAGTTGTGCCATGCGCTCGCTGGCGCGGAAGTCGCCAGAGAACAATCCGCCGTCGGCATCGAGAATCGACACCAGCGTCACCCGTGGAAAGTGATGCCCTTTGGCAAGCATCTGCGTGCCCACCAGAATGCACGGGTGACCTTTCTGGATGGTCGCGAACAGCTGATTCATCGCGTCCTTGCGTGACGTGCTGTCGCGGTCGACCCGCAGCACCGGAACGTCCGGAAACAGAATGGCCAGGCGTTCTTCGGCACGTTCGGTGCCGGCGCCGACGGGCCGCAAGTCGACCTTGCCGCACTTCGGACAATGCCGGGGCACGCGTTCGACGTAGCCACAATGGTGGCAGCGCAGTTCACCGGAGCGCTGGTGCACGGTCATCCGCGCATCGCAGCGCTGGCATTCGGACATCCAGCCGCAGTCGTGGCAGAGCAGGGTTGGTGCAAAACCTCGACGATTGAGAAAAACCAATACTTGCTGGCCCGCAGCCAGGGTCTGACCGATGGCTTGCTGCATCGGCCCGGAAATGCCGCTGTCGAGCGGGCGACTTTTCACATCCAGACGCAGGAAGCGCGGTTGCTTGGCGCCACCGGCGCGCTCATTCAGGCGCAGGAGGCCATACCGACCGGTGTAGGCGTTGTGCAGGCTTTCGAGTGAAGGCGTGGCGGAGCCGAGCACGATCGGGATGTTTTCCTGCCGTGCGCGCACCAGTGCCAGGTCGCGGGCGTGATAGCGCAGGCCTTCCTGTTGTTTATAGGAGCCGTCGTGCTCTTCGTCGATGATGATCAGGCCGGGGTTCTTCATCGGCGTGAACAGCGCGGAACGGGTGCCGATAATAATGTCGGCGTCGCCATCCCGGGCGGCGAGCCAGGCCTCCAGGCGTTCGCGATCGTTGACCGCCGAGTGGATCAGCGCGATGCGCGCATTGAACCGTTGCTCGAAGCGCGCCAGGGTTTGCGGGCCGAGGTTGATCTCCGGGATCAGCACCAGCGCCTGCTTGCCGGCCTCGAGGGTTTCGCGGATCAACTGCAAATAGACTTCGGTCTTGCCGCTGCCGGTAACGCCGGCCAGCAGGAACGCGTGATAACTGTCGAACCCGGCGCGAATCGCTTCATAAGCAGCGCGCTGCTCGGGGTTGAGCGGCAACTCCGGTTGTGCCAGCCATCGGTCGTGACGTGCGCTGGGGGCGTGCTTGCGGATCTCCACTTGCACCAGGTCCTTGGCCAGCAGCAGATCGAGGCTGTCCTTGCTCAGCATCAGTTTGCTCAGCAATTGATGAGCGACGCCGTGGGGATGCTGGGCCAGGGTTGCCAGCGCTTCACGTTGACGCGGGGCGCGAGCGATGCGCGGATCATCAAGGCTGGCGCCGGGCGCAGCGGACCAGAAGCGTTCCTGGCGTGCTTCGGCCAGCTCGCCCTGGCGCAGCAACACCGGCAATGCCCAACTCAAGGTATCGCCGAGGCTGTGCTGGTAATACTGAGATGTCCACAGGCACAGCTTGAACAGCGCTGGCGGCAAGGGTGGCGTTGCGTCGAGCAGGGCCAGGGCCGGTTTGAGCTTTTCCGCGGGGACTTCACTGGTGTCGGTGATCTCCACCAGAATGCCGATCATCTCCCGCCGGCCGAACGGCACCCGCAGGCGCATGCCCGGTTGCAGCTGGGCGCGCAGGATTCCGGCCGGGGCGCGGTAGTCAAACAGACGGCGCAGGGGCGAAGGCAGGGCGAGGCGCAGAATGGCGTCGGGCACGCGGGGGATCTCGATAGCGAAAAATATCAGCAGGGTCATAACCTGTGGGAGCGAACTGTGGTGAGGGGATTTATCCCCGTTCGGCTGCGAAGCAGTCGTAAACCCGGTGAATACGGTTTCTCTGAAGCACCGCAATCACAGGTTCAGGGCCGCTTCGCGCCCCAACGGGGATAAATCCCCTCGCCACAGTTAACTGCCACAGAGGCGGTATTAGGTTCGGGAGCCTAGCAGACGGTCGGTCCTGGCGACAGCTTGCGCGATTTGGATTGTCTGGTAGAATCCGCGGCCTAATTACGTGCGGTATTCAACAATAGTGTTGGGTGGCGGCACGCAGCCCGAGGAAGACACCATGAAAGCTGATATCCATCCAGATTATCCAGTCATTGCTGTTACTTGCAGCTGTGGCAACAAGTTCGAAACTCGTTCGACCTTCGGCAAAGCTCTGCCGATCGACGTTTGCAACGAGTGCCACCCGTTCTACACCGGTAAGCAGAAGACTCTGGACACTGGCGGCCGCGTTCAGCGCTTCGCAGACCGTTTCGGTGCTTTCGGCAAGAAACCTGCTGCTGCAGCAGAGTAAGGTTCGAAAGCCCCATGGGCTTTACCTTGCTAATGAAAAAGGCGTCCCTTGCGGGCGCCTTTTTTGTGTCCGCGATTTGGCTTTCCGGCGCCCAGGCCTTCTGCCCGGTGCCGAACGGCCTGGCCACGGCCGCGGTGCAGCGAGTGGTGGATGGCGACACCGTGCGCCTGAGCGATGGCCGCAGTGTGCGCATGATCGGCTTGAACACGCCTGAGCTGGGCAAGCAGGGCCGCTCCGACGAGCCGTTCGCCGTGGCGGCGCGCAAACGTCTGGAAGCATTGGTCGCCGCCAGCGACGGGCGGGTCGGCGTGCTCCCGGGTAAGGAGAGCAAGGATCACTACGGTCGCACCCTTGCGCATCTTTATGGCACCGATGGCGCCAACCTCGAAGCGCAAATGCTCGCAGAAGGGCTCGGTTTCCAGGTGGCGGTCGCGCCGAATGTCGATCTGGTTGCCTGTCAGCAAGCGGCGGAACGCAGTGCACGGCAGGCCGGGCTCGGCGTGTGGCGTCAGTCACCTGTACTGAAAGCGGAGCAGATCAACACGTCCGGTTTCGCCATGGTCAGTGGGCGTGTGAGCAAGGTTCAACGCAATCGCGGCGGCGTTTGGATCGAGTTGCAGGATGCGCTTGTATTGCGTGTTGCACCCAATTTGCTGGGCCAGTTCGATGTCGCGGCGCTGGAGCGCCTGAAGGGCATGCAGATCGAGGCGCGTGGCTGGGTCGTGGACCGTTCCCGCCGTGGCGGGTTGCAACCGGGGCAAGCGCGCTGGCTCCTGCCGTTGACCGATCCGGCGATGTTGCAAGCGGCGCCCTGACAAAAAATTGTAGACATTTTTTAGCTTGATTGTGAACAGTGCATCCCTTGTGTTCCGTGGCTCTTGGCCCAAAGTCGTAAGGCCGGGCGCTTGACAGGGGTGACTGGTCAGTCTTGTGGGGACTTTGCGAGGCGCGTATCCTCGCTGACCAGTCTGTCCAACAGTAAAAGCGGAATGCCCCCATGTCTGATTTGAAAACTGCCGCTCTCGAATATCACGCCCATCCTCGTCCAGGTAAGCTGAGTGTCGAGCTCACCAAGGCCACCGCTACCGCCCGCGACCTGTCGCTGGCCTACAGCCCCGGCGTAGCCGAACCAGTACGCGAAATCGCTCGCGATCCTGAGCTGGCCTACAAATACACCGGCAAAGGCAACCTGGTTGCAGTCATTTCCGATGGCACCGCGATTCTGGGCCTGGGCAACCTCGGTCCTTTGGCTTCCAAGCCAGTGATGGAAGGTAAAGGCGTGCTGTTCAAGCGCTTCGCCGGCATCGACGTGTTCGACATCGAAGTCGATTCCGAAAGCCCGCAAGCCTTCATCGACACCGTCAAGCGCATTTCCATCACCTTCGGTGGCATCAACCTGGAAGACATCAAGGCACCTGAGTGCTTTGAGATCGAGCGCGCTCTGATCGAGCAGTGCGACATTCCGGTGTTCCACGATGACCAGCACGGCACCGCGATCGTTACCGCGGCCGGCATGATCAACGCCCTGGAAATCGCTGGCAAAACCCTCGCTGACGCAAAGATCGTCTGCCTGGGCGCCGGTGCCGCCGCCATCTCCTGCATGAAGTTGCTGGTGAGCATGGGCGCCAACATCGAAAACATCTTCATGGTTGACCGTACCGGCGTGATCCACTCCGGCCGTGACGACCTGAACCAGTACAAGGCTGTCTTCGCTCACGCGACCGACAAGCGCACCCTGGCCGACGCCCTGGCCGGCGCTGACGTGTTCGTTGGCCTGTCCGGCCCGAACCTGCTGAGCGCTGAAGGCCTGAAATCCATGGCGGCCAACCCGATCGTGTTCGCGTGCTCGAACCCGGATCCGGAAATCTCCCCGGAACTGGCTCACGCTACCCGTGACGACGTGATCATGGCGACCGGCCGTTCGGACTACCCGAACCAGGTCAACAACGTACTGGGCTTCCCGTTCATCTTCCGTGGTGCCCTGGACGTTCGCGCCAAGCGCATCAACGAAGAAATGAAAGTGGCAGCCGCCAACGCCCTGCGTGAATTGGCCAAGCTGCCAGTGCCTCAGGAAGTGTGCGACGCCTACGGCGGCATCAAGCTGGAATTCGGTCGTGAGTACATCATCCCGAAACCAATGGATGCCCGCCTGATCACCGTGATCTCCGATGCTGTGGCTAAAGCTGCCATCGAGACCGGTGTGGCCACCCTGCCGTATCCGAAGAACTACCCGCTGAAAAGCGTGGATGACGTGTTCAACGGCTAAGTCGTTGTAGCGCTTCAACCGAAAGCCCCGGCTCTTGTGAGTCGGGGCTTTTTTTTTCTGCAGGTTTGTGTGGCCAGTGAGGGCCTCTTCGCGGGCAAGCCCGCTCCCACAGGGATTGCGGTGATACACATTTCTTCAATACGCCACAGATCCTTGTGGGAGCGGGCTTGCCCGCGAAGAGGCCCTCAAAGACAACACAAAACCTGCAAGCAATAAAAAGCCCCGCACTTCTTTCGAAGGCGGGGCTTTTCGGTGCCGCTGCGATCAGAAGAGATCGATCGGCGCCGCTTCATCCGCTGGCAATGGACTGCCCGGCGCATTGCCGTTACCCAGCTCATTCACCGATGGCGGTGTGTCTTCGGCCTTGAACAGCTCGAAGTACGCGCCTGGCGTGCCAGGGGTGGCTGCACGGCCACTGACCGGATCAACCCGCAGGCTCAGAATGCCTTCCGGCTCTGGCTGCGTATGCGGCGGCTTGTCCTTGAGCGCGGCCGCCATGTAATTCATCCAGATCGGCAGCGCCACAGTACCGCCGAACTCCCGTTTGCCCAGGCTTTCCGGCTGGTCGAAACCGGTCCAGACGGTGGTGACATAATCGGCGTTGTAGCCCGAGAACCACGCATCCTTGGATTCGTTGGTGGTACCGGTCTTGCCCGCGATGTCCGGGCGACCCAAGGCCAGTGCGCGGCGGCCTGTGCCGAGTTTGATCACGTCCTCGAGCATGCTGTTGAGGATGTAAGTGGTGCGGCCATCGACGATGCGTTCGGCCACGGCAGGTGCTTGAGGGACTGGTTGGCCCGGCGCCTCGCCAGGCGTCGCGTTGACCGTAAAGGCCTGGGCGGCGGGGGCGGCAATGCCATCCGGGGCGACATCACCTTTCGGCACGCTCGGTGGGTTGGCCACGAACAGCGTATCGCCGTTTCGGCTTTCGATCTTGTCGATGATGTACGGGCTGACCTTGTAGCCGCCGTTGGCAAACGTGCTCCAGCCGGTGGCGATTTCCATTGGCGTCAGGGTCGCGGTGCCCAGGGCCAGCGACAGGTTGCGCGGCAGGTCCTGTTTGTTGAAGCCGAACTTGCTGATGTAGTCGATGGTGCGATCAACGCCCAGCGCTTGCACCAGACGGATCGACACCAGGTTGCGCGACTTGTACAGCCCTTCGCGCAGACGGATCGGGCCGAGGAAGGTGTTGGTGTCGTTCTTCGGCCGCCAGACCTTGTCCAGGTATTCGTCGACGAACACGATCGGTGCGTCGTTCACCAGGCTGGCGGCGGTGTAGCCGTTATCCAGCGCGGCACTGTAGACGAACGGCTTGAAGCTCGAGCCCGGCTGACGCTTGGCCTGCAGGGCGCGGTTGTAGTTACTTTGCTCGAAGGCGAAGCCGCCGACCAGGGAGCGAATGGCGCCGTTCTGCGGATCAAGGGAAACCAGCGCGCCTTGTGCCTGCGGGATCTGGCTGAACTTCAGCGAGTTGTCCGGCTGGCGCTGCACGCGAATCAGGTCGCCGACCTGGGCGACGTCAGACGGCTGCTTCGGATTGGCGCCCATGCTGTTGGTGTTCAGGAAAGGCCGCGCCCATTTCATGCTGTCCCAAGCGATGTGCTCATCGCCGGTGCGGGTCATCACCTGCAAGCCGGTCTTGTCGACCTGGGTGACGATGGCAGGTTCAAGGCTGCTGATGGTGCGCTGTTTGGTCAGCTCGGTGGCCCAAGCCTCACGCGTCTTGCCCGGCAGGCGCGATTCAGGACCGCGATAACCGTGACGCTGATCGTAGGTCATCAAGCCTTCGTGAAGTGCGGTGTTGGCCATTTCCTGGAGGTTGCTTGGTACGGTGGTCGTGACGCGGAAGCCTTCGGTGTACGCATCGCTGCCATAGCGGCCGACCATTTCGGCGCGCGCCATTTCAGCGATGTAAGGTGCGTTCACTTCCGGAGTCGGCACGTGATAGCTGGCGTTCAGCGGCTCGTTGATCGCAGCGGTGTAATCGGCTTCGGTGATTTTGCCGAGCTTGTACATGCGTCCGAGGATCCAGTCGCGACGTTCCTTGCTGCGCGCCGGGTTGGCCAGCGGGTTGAAGCGCGACGGAGCTTTAGGCAGTCCGGCGATCATTGCCATCTGCGCCAGGCTGACGTCACGGATCGACTTGCCGTAATAAACCTGCGCCGCCGCCTCAATGCCGTAAGCTCGGTTACCCAGGTAGATCTTGTTCACGTACAACTCGAGGATCTCATCCTTGGTCAGTTGCCGTTCGATCTGCAGGGCCAGGAGGATTTCAGTGGTCTTGCGCGAGAAGCTGCGTTCGCTGGTCAGGAAGAAGTTCTTCGCCACCTGCATGGTGATGGTGCTGCCACCGGACTGGATGTGGCCGCTTTTGACCAATTGGGTGGCGGCGCGCATCAGGCTGCTGGGATCGACGCCGTAATGGTTGGCGAAATTGTCGTCTTCAGCACTTAGTAACGCATTTATGAAATTGGGGGGAATGTCGGCGAAACGGATCGGAGTACGGCGCATTTCGCCAAATTCTGCGATCAACTTGTTGTCGCTGCTGTAGACCCGCAATGGAATCTGCAACTGAATGCTTCTCAGCGCCTCCACAGACGGCAATCCGGGGCTAAGGTAAAGAAAAGCACCGCTCAGACCAAGAAGCAGTCCGCAGAATACGGCGACGATGGACCAACCGAAAAACTTCAGCAGACGAATCAAGGCTTTGGGATATCCAGGGCAAAGAATGAATGAGGCATCAGGGTTCAGGTTAAAAGGAGAACGACCCGCGCTTGACGTGAAAACCGGAAAAAAACGCTGGGCATTATAAGCATTTTTCCGTCGAGGGCGTCATTGGCGCTGCTGTCAAGACGGGTGGATTGAACGCAATGAACATTACAGAGTCCGTAACTCACGGATAGTCATAGGGAATTGGTAGTGCTAGGACTCTTCAATAAAAAGGCCAATACGCTGTTGGGGATCGACATCAGCTCCACGTCGGTAAAGCTTCTTGAGCTAAGCCGTCAGGGCGACCGCTACCGGGTCGAGGCCTATGCGGTAGAGCCGCTGCCAGCCAGTGCAGTGGTCGAAAAAAATATCGCCGAGCTCGAAGGCGTGGGTCAGGCACTGTCACGCGTGCTGCTCAAGGCCCGAACCAATATCAGGAACGTCGCGGTGGCGGTGGCCGGTTCGGCAGTGATCACCAAGACCATCGAAATGGATGCCGGTCTTTCCGACGACGAGTTGGAAAACCAGCTGAAAATCGAGGCTGATCAATACATCCCTTATCCGCTGGATGAAGTGGCCATCGACTTCGAAGTCCAGGGTCCATCGGCGCGCAACCCCGAGCGGGTCAACGTGTTGCTGGCAGCCTGTCGCAAGGAAAACGTCGAAGTCCGTGAAGCGGCGCTCGCGCTGGCCGGTCTGACCGCTCGCGTGGTCGATGTCGAGGCCTACGCGCTGGAGCGATCCTTCGGTTTGCTGACCGGACAGCTGGCAGCCTCTCAGGAGCGCCTGACGGTTGCCGTGGTCGACATCGGTGCGACCATGACCACGCTCAGCGTCCTGTTCAATGGACGCATCATCTACACCCGCGAACAATTGTTCGGCGGCCGTCAGCTGACGGAAGAAATCCAGCGACGTTATGGGCTGACCCTCGAACAAGCAGGGTTGGCAAAGAAGCAGGGCGGTTTGCCGGACGACTACGTCAGTGAAGTGCTGCAGCCGTTTCGTGATGCGCTGGTGCAGCAGGTGTCGCGGTCATTGCAGTTTTTCTTCGCCTCCGGGCAGTACAACGCTGTCGATCACATCTTGCTGGCCGGTGGCACCGCTTCGGTCCCGGGGCTGGACCGCTTGATCGAGCAACGCTTGGGCACGCCGACGCAGGTGGCCAATCCCTTCTCGGACATGACCCTGAGCAGCAAGGTCAACGCCGGCGCCCTGGCCAGTGATGCACCGGCGCTGATGATCGCTTGCGGGCTGGCCCTCAGGAGTTTCGACTGATGGCGCGGATCAACCTTTTACCCTGGCGCGAAGAACTTCGGGAACAGCGCCGCAAGCGCTTCTTGCTGGCGCTGGTCGGAGTGCTGCTGGGTTCCGTGGGCGCGGTGCTGATTGCGGACCGGGCCATCAGTGGCGCCATCGATCGACAAATCGCCCGAAACGAATACATCGGTAAACAGATTACGGTGGTCGACGAGCGGATCAAGCAGATCAGTGACCTGAAAGCCCGACGCCAGCAACTGGTCGAGCGCATGCGCATCATTCAGGACCTGCAAGGCAATCGTCCGATCAGTGGGCGAATCTTCGATCAATTAGCGCGTACCTTGCCGGACGGGGTGTATTTCACCGAGGTGAAAATGGAAGGCAAAACCCTGTCCATTACCGGTGCGGCAGATTCCAATAACCGCGTGTCGGACCTGATGCGCAATCTGGATGCATCGGACTGGTTCGACGCGCCAACCCTGACGGAAGTCAAGGCAACCACCGCCGGACAGCTGGATCAGGCCAACGTCTTTCAGTTGACCGTGCGTCAGACCCAGCCTGCTGCGGAGGCCGTTCAATGAGTCCGGCCGAATGGTTTGAAGGCTTGCGCAAGATCGACATCAACGATCTGGACACCAACAACATGGGCTCCTGGCCGCCCGCCATCAAGGCGCTGGCGGGTGTGCTGTTGATGATCCTGGTATTGGCTCTGGGCTACAGCTTTTCCATCAGCGACCTTGAGAGTCAGCTCGAACTCAAACGCGAGGAAGAGTCGACGCTCAAGGAGCAATTCGCCACCAAGGCACACATGGCGGCGAATCTGGAGCTGTACATCCAGCAGATGAAGGAAATGGAGAATTCCTTTGGCGTGCTCTTGCGGCAATTGCCCAGCGACACCGAAGTACCTGGCCTGCTGGAGGACATCACTAGAACCGGCCTGGGCAGTGGCCTGGAGTTCGAAGAAATCAAACTGCTGCCGGAGGTCACCCAGCCGTTTTACATCGAACTGCCGATCCAGATCACCGTCACCGGCGCGTATCACGACCTCGCCACCTTCGTCAGTGGCGTGGCCGGGTTGCCGCGAATCGTCACCCTGCATGATTTCGATCTCGCGCCGGCCAACCCCGAGGGCGGGACGAAATTGCGCATGAGCATTCTCGCCAAGACTTACCGCTATAACGACAAGGGGCTGCAGAAATGAGCCCGATTCGTTTTCTGTCGATGATTGGAATACTGGTCGTTCTGGCCGGTTGTGGCGGCGACTCTGACTTCGGCGACCTGGACGCGTACATGAACGAAATGCGCCTGCGTGCGCCGGGCAGGATTGAACCAACGCCGACATTCCGGTCTTACCCAACGTTCACCTATAACGCCGCCAACCTGCGAAGCCCGTTTTCCCGGCAGGTCAAAGTCGACCTGGCTGGCCAGAAACACGGCTCGCGCAACGTCAGGCCTGACCCCAATCGGGTCAAGCAGTATCTCGAAGGTTTCAACATCGAGCAGTTTGAAATGGTCGGCACGATCTCCAATGCGACTGGCTCCTTTGCGCTCTTGCGCGGAGCAGGTGGTGTGCATCGGTTGAAGGTCGGCGATTACCTGGGACGTAACGATGGGCGGATCGTGGCCATCAGCGGCTCGCAAGTCGATGTGGTCGAAATCGTTCCCGACGGCGAAGGCGCCTGGCTGGAACGGCCGCGGACCATCCCTTTGAAAGAGCACTCATAGTGGAACTCGAATAATGAACAGGATTTTCGCAACCTTCGGAATTTCGCTATGGATAGCGTTGCTGTCGCCGATGGTACAAGCGGCCAACCTCAAGGCGCTGGATGTCGCTGCGCTGCCGGGAGACCGCGTCGAGTTGAAGTTGTCTTTCGATGGCGCGCCACCGGTGCCCCACGGTTACACCACGGAGCAGCCTGCGCGGATTGCGCTGGACCTGCCCGGTGTGGTCAACCAGCTGTCGAGCAAGACCCGTGACCTGGGCGGCGGTAATGCCCGCAGCGCCACAGTGGTGGAAGCCAAGGACCGTACGCGGCTGATCATCAACCTGACTCAACTGACCCCGTACACCGCTCGTGTCGAAGGCAATAATCTGTTTGTGGTGGTCGGGCGGGGAGCGAGTAACGCGGCCTCGGCACCCGCAGCCAAGCCGCCACGCGTCGCCACGGCCACTCCGGCGCCGGCCAAGGCCTATGCGCCGGTGAGCAAGGCGATCCGGGGCGTGGATTTCCAGCGCGGCACCCAGGGTGAAGGCAATGTGGTCATCGATCTGTCGGATCCGTCCATTGCTCCGGACATTCAGGAGCGCGATGGCAAGATTGTCGTCGGTTTCGCCAGGACCCAATTGCCGGAACCGTTGCGGGTCCGGCTGGACGTCAAGGATTTCGCCACCCCTGTGCAATTCGTCAACGCCAGCGCTACGGGAGACCGGGCGACCATCAGCATTGAGCCCAGTGGCGCGTTTGATTACTCGACCTATCAGACCGACAACAAGCTGACCGTCAGCATCCGCCCGATGACCGTGGACGACTTGCAGAAACGCAACGCCGAGCGTTTTGCCTACACCGGGGAAAAGCTCTCGCTGAACTTCCAGGACATTGACGTGCGCTCGGTGCTGCAACTGATTGCCGATTTTACCAACCTCAATCTGGTGGCCAGCGACACCGTGCAGGGCGGCATTACCTTGCGCTTGCAGAACGTGCCGTGGGATCAGGCGCTGGACCTGGTGTTGAAGACCAAGGGACTGGATAAACGCAAGATCGGCAACGTGCTGCTGGTGGCGCCGGCTGATGAAATTGCCGCTCGCGAGCGCCAGGAACTCGAATCGCAGAAGCAGATCGCCGAACTGGCGCCTTTGCGCCGCGAGCTGCTGCAAGTCAATTACGCCAAGGCGGCCGATATCGCCAAGCTGTTCCAGTCGGTGACCAGTGCCGAGGCGAAAGTCGACGAACGGGGCTCAATCACCGTCGACGAACGAACCAATAACATCATTGCCTATCAGACCCAGGACCGCCTTGATGAGCTGCGCCGTATCGTCGCGCAACTGGATATTCCGGTGCGTCAGGTGATGATCGAGGCACGGATCGTCGAAGCCAACGTCGATTACGATAAGAGTCTCGGCGTGCGCTGGGGCGGGTCGATCCAGAACAAGGGCAACTGGAACACGTCCGGGGTCAGCAACGGTGCCAACGCGTCGTCGACCATCGGCACGCCTGGCAGCACCAGTACCAACTCACCGTTCGTCGACATGGGCACTGCCGGCAACACCTCGGGGCTCGGCATCGCCTTCATCACCGACAATGTGCTGCTGGATCTCGAGCTGACCGCGATGGAAAAAACCGGTAACGGTGAAATCGTCTCGCAACCCAAGGTGGTCACCTCCGACAAGGAAACCGCCAAAATCCTCAAGGGCACCGAGATTCCCTATCAGGAAGCCAGCTCCAGTGGCGCTACCTCCGTGTCATTCAAGGAAGCCTCCCTGTCGCTGGAGGTGACGCCGCAGATCACGCCGGACAACCGGATCATCATGGAGGTCAAGGTCACCAAGGACGAACCGGACTACCTGAACAAGGTGCAGGATGTGCCGCCCATCAAGAAAAACGAGGTCAACGCCAAGGTCCTCGTCAATGACGGCGAGACCATCGTGATCGGTGGTGTTTTCTCAAATACTCAGAGCAAGGTTGTAGATAAGGTGCCATTTCTCGGTGATGTGCCGTATCTTGGCCGCCTTTTCCGGCGTGACGTGGTTTCGGAGAAAAAATCCGAGCTGCTGGTATTTCTCACTCCGCGTATCATGAACAACCAGGCGATTGCTGTGAGTCATTGATTCTGTGCGAAATTTGATTCTTGTTGGACCGATGGGGGCTGGAAAAAGCACCATCGGCCGGTTGCTGGCCAAAGAGCTGCGCCTGCCATTCAAAGATTCCGATAAGGAAATTGAATTGCGCACGGGCGCCAATATCCCATGGATTTTCGATAAGGAAGGCGAACCGGGCTTTCGTGACCGCGAGCAGGCGATGATTGCCGAGCTGTGCGGCTGCGATGGCGTGGTGCTGGCGACCGGAGGCGGCGCGGTGATGCGCGAAGCCAATCGTCGGGCACTGCGTGCCGGTGGTCGGGTGGTTTATCTGCATGCTTCCGTTGAGCAGCAGGTTGGCCGCACCGCTCGTGACCGCAATCGACCCCTGTTGCGTACTGCCGACCCGGCCAAGACCCTTCGGGACCTGCTGGAGTTGCGCGATCCGTTGTATCGGGAAATCGCCGACCTGGTGGTGGAAACCGATGAGCGACCGCCGCGAATGGTGGTGCTCGACATTCTTGACCGCCTGCAGCAGCTGCCTCCCCGTTAAAGCTCAGCGCGAAATGCGCTATCCTCGGCGTCCTGCCACGACCGCTCAAGGTTGTGGCGCGAGGTTGCCGGACGGCGTCACACCAGCAGATGCCATGGACATTCGATAACTCAAGGCAGGACGCCTGATTCCATCTTCACTGTGGGGACACATGCAGACACTCAAGGTCGATCTAGGCGAGCGCAGCTACCCGATTCATATTGGCGAAGGTTTGTTGGATCAGCCTGAGCTGCTGGCCCCGCATATTCGCGGGCGGCAAGTGGCGATCATCTCCAACGAAACCGTTGCGCCGCTCTATCTCGAACGTCTGACCCGCAGCCTTGCGCAGTTCTCGGTGATTTCCGTGGTGCTGCCCGACGGCGAAGCCTTCAAGACCTGGGAAACCCTGCAACTGATTTTCGACGGCCTGCTGACCGCGCGCCATGATCGCCGTACCACCGTGATCGCCCTCGGCGGCGGTGTGATTGGTGACATGGCCGGTTTTGCTGCCGCCTGCTACCAGCGCGGTGTCGATTTCATTCAGGTCCCGACCACCTTGCTGTCGCAAGTCGACTCCTCGGTAGGTGGCAAGACCGGGATCAATCATCCGCTGGGCAAGAACATGGTCGGCGCCTTCTATCAGCCGAACGTGGTGCTGATCGATACCGCCTCCCTCAATACGTTGCCGGCCCGCGAGTTGTCCGCCGGGCTGGCTGAAGTCATCAAGTACGGGCTGATTTGCGACGAGCCGTTCCTCACCTGGCTCGAAGAAAACGTCGATCGCCTGCGTGCGCTGGACCAGGTCGCCCTGACGTATGCGATCGAGCGGTCCTGCGCAGCCAAAGCGGCGGTGGTCGGTGCCGATGAGAAGGAAACCGGCGTTCGTGCCACCTTGAACCTGGGACACACCTTCGGCCATGCCATCGAAACCCACATGGGATATGGTGTGTGGCTGCATGGTGAAGCGGTCGCTGCTGGCACCGTAATGGCCTTGGAAATGTCCACGCGCCTGGGCTGGATCAGCGAGCAGGAGCGTGATCGTGGCATTCGCCTGTTCCAGCGTGCAGGCCTGCCGGTCATCCCGCCTGAAGAGATGACTGAAGCCGATTTTCTCGAACACATGGCAATTGACAAGAAAGTGATCGACGGTCGTTTGCGCCTGGTGCTGCTGCGCCGCATGGGCGAAGCGGTAGTGACCGACGATTATCCGAAAGAGGTTCTACAGGCCACGCTGGGAGCGGACTATCGCGCCCTGGCTCAGCTTAAAGGTTAATAGATTCCGATGACTAGTTTGCACGCCGACGAGGCTTTCCTCGGCCATTACCAGTTAAGCCATGACCCTTTTGCTCCACGGGTGCCGGGCTTCAAATTCTTCCCGGCCCAGCGCAAACCGGTGCTGGGGCAATTGCATCACCTGGCTCGCTACAGCCAGTTGTTGCTGGTGGTTACCGGTCCGCAAGGCAGTGGTAAAACGCTGTTGCGTCAGGCGTTGGTGGCCAGTACCAACAAACAGTCCGTCCAGAGCGTGGTGGTTTCCGCCCGTGGCGCCGGCGATGCGGCGGGCGTGCTGCGTCAGGTGGCCCAGGCGTTGAACGTCGCTCAAGCAGAGATCGGCCCGATCCTGGCTCAGGTCGTGCAGCTCGCGCTGACCGGGCAGGAAGTCTATTTGCTGGTGGACGACGCCGAGCAGCTTGACGAGTCCGCACTGGAAGCCTTGATGGAACTGGCCGCAGGTGCACCGGAAGGTCGTCCGCATGTGTTCCTGTTCGGCGAGTCCTCGCTGATCGCGCAACTCGAGGCGTTGAACCTCGAAGAAGAGCGCTTCCACGTCATCGAACTGCAGCCTTACACCGAAGAAGAAACCCGCGAATATCTGGATCAGCGGCTGGAAGGCGCAGGTCGCGGTATCGAACTTTTTACCGCAGATCAGATCTCTGATATTCACGAAAGCTCCGACGGCTGGCCTGGCAATATCAACCAGGTTGCCCGCGATGCAATGATCGAAGCCATGATTGCCAGCCGCTCTGCGGTCAAGCGTCCAAGTATGGGGTTCAACATGCCGAAGAAACACGTATTGGCGATTTCCGCCGTTGTCGTGGTCGCGGTAGCCGCCGCCTGGTTGATGCCGGGTCGCAGCAAAGCACCGACCACCGGCGCACCTGCCAACGAACAGGCACAACTGCCGCTTGGCCAGGGCACGCCACAACCCAACAGCGGCGGCGCACCCGCCGTCGAATTCGCCGGTAATTCGCAACCGATGCCATTGCCGCTGGTCGGCAACTCGCAACCGGTCATGCGCGGTCCGCTGGCCGAAGCGGCCGGTGGCATTACCGAAGGCGACGACGGTGTGCCGGTCGAAGGCTCCAGCGATACGCCGCCGACCGTGACCACTACCGCGCCTCCTGCGGGCGTTCCGGCCGGTCCTGCGCCGACGCCAGCTGCCAAGCCGACGCCTGCGCCGACTCAGGTCGCGACAGCCAAGCCGGTCCCGACCACGCCTGCGGTGAAGCCGGCGCCAGCGCCAGCCAAGCCAGCCGCGGTCGCTACCGCCAAGCCTGCCGAGAAGCCAGCCACCGCGGCGAAGGCTGCCGGCGGCACCTGGTATGCCGGACAACCTACGAGCAATTACGTAGTGCAGATCCTCGGCACCAGCTCCGAAGCGGCCGCGCAAAACTTCGTCAAGGAGCAGGGCGGCGAGTACCGTTATTTCAAGAAAGTCCTCAACGGCAAGCCGCTTTACGTCATTACCTACGGTAACTTCGCCAACCGCGATGCAGCCGTTACTGCTATCAAGGCCTTGCCAGCGAAGGTTCAGGCTGGTAAACCTTGGCCTCGCACTGTCGCCAGCGTCCAACAGGAACTGGCTACAACTCGCTGAAGATTCGGCGGCCTTACCCAGGCCGCCTCTCCAAGCACCTCAAAATTTCTACAAGCGCATGCCGTCTCTACAGACCGCGTGCCTTGTGGTGTCTGCGTTACAGTAGTCTTTGAGTCGTTGCGGTCAAAATTAAAAAAGTTTTGACTAGCACAGCAGATCGCTTTAAACCTTTCACAAATGCGACATAGATTTGCGACAGTTCGTCGTCAAATTTGTGAGCGTCTGTGTCGCTGTGTACAATGACCACCCTTTTGCCCCCGCTAAGCCGGCGTACGTTCGGCGTGGAATGCAAGTGGTTGAATTGAAAAGAAATTTGCCTCGATAAGAGGCAGCCTGGTGAGAAAGTGTCTATGAAAGCAGGTCTGTACCAACCAGATGAATTCAAGGATAACTGCGGTTTCGGCCTGATAGCGCATATGCAGGGCGAACCCAGTCATACCCTTTTGCAAACGGCCATCGAGGCCCTGACCTGCATGACCCACCGCGGTGGGATCAACGCCGACGGCAAGACCGGTGACGGTTGCGGTCTGCTGATTCAAAAGCCGGATGTGTTCCTGCGTGCCATCGCCCAGGAAACCTTCGGCGTCGAACTGCCCAAGCAATATGCAGTGGGCATGGTCTTCTTCAATCAGGACCCGGTCAAAGCCGAGGCCGCTCGCGAGAACATGAACCGCGAGGTCCTGGCTGAAGGCCTGACCCTGGTCGGCTGGCGCAAAGTGCCGATCGACACCAGTGTCCTCGGCCGGCTGGCCCTCGAGCGTCTGCCGCAGATCGAGCAGGTCTACATCGGTGGCGAAGGCCTGAGCGACCAGGACATGGCGATCAAGCTGTTCAGCGCCCGTCGTCGTTCGTCCGTGGCCAACGCCGCCGACGTCGATCACTACATCTGCAGCTTTTCCCACAAGACCATCATTTATAAAGGCCTGATGATGCCGGCGGATTTGACCGCCTTCTATCCAGACCTCAGCGACCAGCGCCTGCAAACCTCGATTTGCGTGTTCCACCAGCGCTTCTCCACCAACACCCTGCCGAAATGGCCGCTGGCGCAGCCGTTCCGCTTCCTCGCCCACAACGGCGAGATCAACACCATCACCGGCAACCGAAACTGGGCCCAGGCCCGTCGCACCAAGTTCACCAACGATCTGATGGATCTGGAAGAGCTCGGTCCGCTGGTCAACCGTGTCGGTTCCGACTCCTCGAGCATGGACAACATGCTCGAGCTGATGGTCACCGGTGGCATCGACCTGTTCCGTGGCGTGCGGATGATCATTCCGCCTGCGTGGCAGAACGTCGAAACCATGGACCCGGACCTGCGTGCGTTCTACGAATACAACTCGATGCATATGGAACCGTGGGACGGCCCGGCCGGCGTGGTAATGACCGACGGTCGCTACGCGGTGTGCCTGCTCGACCGTAACGGTCTGCGCCCGGCGCGTTGGGTCACCACCAAAAATGGTTTCATCACCCTGGCGTCGGAAATCGGTGTCTGGAACTACCAGCCTGAAGACGTGATCGCCAAGGGCCGCGTGGGCCCGGGCCAGATCTTTGCCGTGGACACTGAAACCGGCCAGATCCTCGACACCGACGCCATCGACAACCGTCTGAAGTCCCGTCATCCGTACAAGCAATGGCTGCGCAAGAATGCCCTGCGCATCCAGGCGACCATGGAAGACAACGACCACGGTTCGGCTTTCTATGACGTGGACCAGCTCAAGCAGTACATGAAGATGTACCAGGTCACGTTCGAAGAGCGCGACCAGGTACTGCGTCCGCTCGGCGAGCAAGGCTACGAAGCCGTGGGCTCGATGGGCGACGATACGCCGATGGCCGTGCTGTCCCAGCGCGTGCGTACGCCGTACGACTATTTCCGTCAGCAGTTCGCGCAGGTCACCAACCCGCCGATCGACCCGCTGCGTGAAGCCATCGTCATGTCGCTGGAGATCTGCCTCGGTGCCGAGCGCAACATCTTCCAGGAGTCGCCGGAACACGCTTCGCGCGTGATCCTCAGCTCGCCGGTCATTTCCCCGGCCAAGTGGCGCTCGCTGATGAACCTCGATCGTCCGGGGTTCGAGCGCGCGATCATCGACCTCAATTACGACGAGAGCGTCGGCCTCGAAGCCGCGGTGCGCAACGTCGCCGATCAGGCTGAAGAAGCCGTTCGCGCCGGTCGCACCCAGATCGTCCTGAGTGACCGTCACATTGCCCCGGGCAAGTTGCCGATCCACGCTTCCCTGGCCACTGGCGCGGTACACCACCGCCTGACCGAAAAAGGCCTGCGTTGCGACTCCAACATCCTCGTGGAAACCGCCACCGCTCGCGACCCGCATCACTTTGCGGTGTTGATCGGTTTCGGCGCCTCGGCGGTCTATCCGTTCCTGGCCTACGAAGTGCTGGGTGACCTGATCCGCACCGGTGAAGTGCTGGGCGACCTCTACGAGGTATTCAAGAACTACCGCAAAGGCATCACCAAAGGCCTGCTGAAAATCCTGTCGAAGATGGGGATTTCGACCATCGCTTCGTACCGTGGTGCGCAGCTGTTCGAAGCCATCGGCTTGTCCGAAGAAGTCTGCGACCTGAGCTTCCGTGGCGTTCCGAGCCGCATCAAGGGTGCGCGTTTCGTCGACATCGAAGCCGAGCAGAAAGCCCTCGCCGCCGAAGCCTGGAGCCCGCGCAAGCCGATCCAGCAGGGCGGTCTGCTGAAGTTCGTCCACGGTGGCGAATATCACGCGTACAACCCGGACGTGGTCAACACCCTGCAGGCCGCTGTGCAGCAGGGCGACTACAGCAAGTTCAAGGAATACACGGCGCTGGTGGACAACCGTCCGGTGTCGATGATCCGCGACTTGTTCAAAGTGAAGACGTTGGACACGCCGCTGGACATCAGCGAGATCGAACCGCTGGAATCGGTGCTCAAGCGCTTCGACTCCGCCGGCATCTCGTTGGGCGCGTTGTCGCCGGAAGCTCACGAAGCCCTGGCCGAAGCCATGAACCGCCTCGGTGCGCGTTCCAACTCCGGCGAAGGCGGCGAAGACCCGGCGCGTTACGGCACCATCAAGAGCTCGAAAATCAAGCAGGTCGCGACTGGCCGTTTCGGCGTGACCCCGGAATACCTGGTCAACGCTGAAGTGCTGCAGATCAAGGTCGCTCAGGGCGCCAAGCCCGGCGAAGGTGGTCAACTGCCAGGCGGCAAGGTTAACGGCCTGATCGCCAAGCTGCGTTACGCAGTGCCAGGCGTGACCCTGATTTCGCCGCCGCCGCACCATGACATCTATTCGATCGAAGACTTGTCGCAGCTGATTTTCGACCTGAAACAGGTCAACCCGAAGGCCCTGGTCTCGGTGAAGCTGGTGGCAGAAGCGGGCGTCGGCACCATCGCCGCCGGTGTGGCCAAGGCCTACGCGGACTTGATCACCATCTCCGGTTACGACGGTGGCACCGGTGCCTCGCCGCTGACTTCGATCAAATACGCGGGCGCGCCGTGGGAACTCGGCCTGGCCGAAACCCACCAGACCCTGCGCGGCAATGACCTGCGCGGCAAAGTCCGGGTGCAGACCGACGGCGGGCTGAAAACCGGCCTCGACGTGATCAAGGCGGCCATTCTCGGCGCTGAAAGCTTCGGTTTCGGCACCGCGCCAATGATCGCCCTGGGCTGCAAATACCTGCGCATCTGCCACCTGAACAACTGCGCCACCGGCGTCGCGACTCAGAACGAGAAGCTGCGTAAGGACCACTACATCGGTACGGTCGACATGGTGGTGAACTTCTTCACCTACGTCGCCGAAGAAACCCGTGAGTGGCTGGCCAAGCTGGGCGTGCGCTCCCTCGAGGAGCTGATCGGTCGCACCGATCTGCTGGAAATCCTCGAAGGCCAGACTGCCAAGCAGAACCACCTCGACCTGACGCCGTTGCTCGGCAGCGATCACATCCCGGCGGACAAACCACAGTTCTGCCAGGTCGACCGCAACCCGCCGTTCGACAAAGGCTTGCTGGCCGAGAAAATGATCGACATGGCTACCTCGGCCATCAACGACATGAGTGGCGCCGATTTCGCCCTGGATATCTGCAACTGCGACCGTTCGATCGGCGCACGGATCTCCGGTGAAATTGCCCGCAAACACGGCAACCAAGGCATGGCGAACGCGCCGATCACCTTCCGCTTCAAAGGGACGGCCGGTCAGAGCTTCGGCGTGTGGAACGCCGGCGGCCTGAACATGTACCTGGAAGGCGACGCCAACGATTACGTCGGCAAAGGCATGACCGGCGGCAAGCTGGTCATCGTTCCGCCGAAGGGCAGCGCCTACAAGACTCAGGACAGTGCCATCATCGGCAACACCTGCCTGTACGGCGCCACCGGCGGCAAGCTGTTTGCTGCCGGCACCGCGGGCGAACGTTTCGCGGTGCGTAACTCCGGTGCTCACACCGTCGTTGAAGGCACTGGCGATCACTGCTGCGAATACATGACCGGTGGTTTCGTCTGCGTGCTGGGCAAGACCGGTTACAACTTCGGCTCAGGCATGACCGGCGGTTTCGCCTACGTGCTCGACCAGGACAACACCTTCGTTGACCGGGTCAACCACGAACTGGTGGAAATCCAGCGGATCAGCGGCGAAGCGATGGAAGCCTACCGTAGCCACCTGCAACGCGTGCTGAATGAGTACGTCGAGGAAACCGACAGCGAGTGGGGTCGTGAACTCGCGGAAAACCTCGATGACTACCTGCGCCGTTTCTGGTTGGTCAAGCCAAAGGCTGCCAGCTTGAAAACGTTGCTTTCCAGCACCCGTGCCAACCCGCAGTGATATGCGCCTGAAGAGTTTGATGAGGTTTTAACAATGGCTGAACGTCTGAATAACGACTTCCAGTTCATCGACGTCGGGCGCAAAGATCCGAAGAAGAAACTGTTGCGTCAACGCAAGAAAGAGTTCGTGGAAATCTACGAACCCTTCAAACCCCAGCATTCGGCCGATCAGGCCCACCGCTGCCTGGGTTGCGGTAACCCGTATTGCGAATGGAAGTGCCCGGTGCACAACTTCATTCCAAACTGGCTGAAACTGGTGGCTGAAGGCAACATCCTTCAAGCTGCCGAGCTGTCGCACCAGACCAACACCCTGCCGGAAGTGTGCGGCCGGGTGTGCCCGCAGGATCGTCTGTGCGAGGGTGCCTGCACCCTCAACGACGGCTTCGGCGCGGTGACCATCGGTTCGGTCGAGAAGTACATCACCGACACCGCGTTCGCCATGGGCTGGCGCCCGGACATGTCCAAGGTCAAGCCGACCGGCAAGCGTGTCGCGATCATCGGCGCGGGCCCTGCGGGCCTCGGTTGTGCCGACGTGCTGGTGCGTGGCGGCGTGACGCCGGTGGTGTTCGACAAGAACCCGGAAATCGGTGGTCTGCTGACCTTCGGCATCCCCGAGTTCAAGCTGGAAAAGACCGTGCTGAGCAATCGCCGCGAAGTCTTCACCGGCATGGGCATCGAGTTCCGCCTGAACACCGAAGTGGGCAAGGACGTGTCCGTCGAGCAACTGCTTGAAGAATACGATGCCGTGTTCATGGGCATGGGCACCTACACCTACATGAAGGGCGGCTTTGCCGGTGAAGATTTGCCGGGTGTGCATGACGCGCTCGACTTCCTGATCGCTAACGTCAACCGTAACCTGGGCTTTGAAAAGTCGCCGGAAGATTTCGTCGACATGAAAGGCAAGAAGGTCGTGGTACTGGGTGGCGGCGACACGGCGATGGACTGCAACCGTACGTCGATCCGCCAGGGCGCCAAGTCGGTGACCTGTGCCTATCGTCGTGACGAAGCGAACATGCCGGGCTCGCGCAAAGAGGTGAAGAACGCCAAGGAAGAAGGCGTGAAATTCCTCTACAACCGCCAGCCGATCGCCATCGTTGGTGAAGACAAGGTCGAAGGTGTGAAGGTGGTCGAGACCCGTCTTGGCGAACCGGACGCCCGTGGCCGCCGCAGCCCCGAGCCGATCCCGGGCTCCGAAGAGATCATCCCGGCCGACGCCGTGGTCATCGCTTTCGGTTTCCGCCCAAGCCCGGCGCCGTGGTTCGAGCAGTTCAGCATCCAGACCGACAGCCAGGGCCGCGTTGTGGCGCCGGAACAAGGTCAGTACAAGCACCAGACCAGCAACCCGAAAATCTTCGCCGGTGGCGACATGGTTCGTGGTTCTGACCTGGTGGTGACGGCGATCTTCGAAGGCCGCAATGCCGCCGAAGGGATCCTGGATTACCTGGGCGTCTGATCACTTTCCATAACTGGAATGCGGTCAAAATGTGGGAGCGGGCTTGCTCGCGAAGAGGGAGTGTCAGTCAGCATTGATGTTGCCTGACACACCGCTTTCGCGAGCAAGCCCGCTCCCACATTGGTTTCAGGGTGTTGCCAAACACCGCATTCCACCGCGACAAATTGACCCGATAGACAAAAGGCTGACCTGCAACCGTGCCTTTTGCGTCGAGCTCTGAGAAAATGCCCGCACTTTTTTTCCGGATGCCGACATGACTGCCCTGAAGAACGACCGTTTCCTTCGCGCCCTGCTCAAGCAACCCGTAGACGTCACGCCTGTCTGGATGATGCGTCAGGCCGGTCGCTACCTGCCGGAATACCGTGCCAGCCGTGCCAAGGCCGGCGACTTCATGAGCCTGTGCATGAACCCGGCGTTCGCTTGCGAGGTCACGATGCAGCCGCTCGATCGCTATCCGCAGCTGGACGCGGCGATCCTGTTCTCCGACATCCTCACCATTCCGGACGCCATGGGCCAGGGTCTGTACTTCGAAACCGGTGAAGGCCCGCGCTTCAGGAAGGTCGTCAGCACGATGGCCGACATCGAAGCCCTGCCGATTCCAGATCCGCACAAAGACCTCGGCTACGTGATGGATGCGGTCAGCACCATTCGCCGCGAACTGAACGGCCGCGTACCGCTGATCGGCTTTTCCGGCAGCCCCTGGACGCTGGCCACCTACATGGTTGAAGGCGGTTCGTCCAAAGACTTCCGCAAGACCAAAGCCATGCTCTACGACAATCCGCAAGCCATGCACCTGCTGCTGGACAAGCTCGCGCAATCGGTCACCAGCTATCTCAACGGCCAGATCATGGCCGGCGCGCAAGCGGTGCAGATCTTCGACACCTGGGGCGGCAACCTCTCGGCGGCGGCGTATCAGGAGTTCTCCCTGGCCTACATGCGCAAAATCGTCAGCGGCCTGATCCGCGAACACGAAGGCCGCAAGGTTCCGGTCATCCTGTTCACCAAGAACGGCGGCCTGTGGCTGGAAAGTATCGCCGACGCTGGCGCTGATGCCCTGGGTCTGGACTGGACCTGCGACATCGGCAACGCCCGTGATCGCGTCGGCAACAAAGTCGCGTTGCAAGGCAACATGGACCCGACAGTGCTCTACGCAAAACCGGAAGCCATTCGCACCGAAGTGGGCCGCATCCTCGCCAGCTATGGCAAGGGCAGCGGTCACGTGTTCAACCTCGGTCATGGCATTACGCCGGAAGTCGATCCGGAACATGCGGGTGCGTTCCTGCGCGCGGTGCATGAGTTGTCGGCGCAGTATCACGAGTAGTCATTTCCAGGTTCCATCAAGCCTGTCCGGTCAACGCCGGACAGGCTTTTTTTTGCCTGAAAAACGTATGACAGCCTCATTCGTTTCTTCTTGTAGGAATGGCTTCTCTCTTTGTCAGATCAGTGAAGAGAGAGATCAATCCTCATGTAAGCGAAGACTTGTCCTACATAGAAGTCGCGTTCATCCCGGTAAGGTTTCAGACCTTCGTTCGGTGCCCCCACACCGAACGGAATCAGAAACAGCGGCGCCCGAAAAGGCGCCTTAATTTTCGATAAGTAGTCTGGAACACACCCATGAAAAAAACCTTCTACAAGGGAGGTGCATTCACTGCATGCGCCTCTCCAATGATCCTGTTATCGGCAATGCTGGCGTCTCAAACTGTTTCGGCCCATGGCTATCTTGAAGTGCCACCTTCGCGGGCATTGCTGTGCCAGAAAGGCATGAACACCAACTGTGGCGGCGCGCAATACGAACCTCAAAGTGTTGGCGAAACGTTCAAAGGCTTTCCCGCCGGTATTGGCGGTGCTCCGTTGCAGGGGCCGATCGACGGCAAAATTGCGAGTGGCGGTCATCCATCGTTCTCCGCTCTGGATGCCCAGTCCGCCACCCGTTGGCACCTGACGGAAATCAAGGATCGCAACATCGATTTCCAATGGCGCTACACCGCGGTTCATCCGGCGACCAAACATGAGTACTTCATCAGTCGCAACGGCTGGAATCCGAACGAGTCACTGAAACGCGCTACCTTCGAAAGCACTCCGTTCTGCACCATTGATGGCGGTAATCAGAGGCCTGTATCGGGTGACAAGCACAACTGCACCATCCCGTCAGACAAATCCGGCCAGCATGTGGTCCTGGCGATCTGGACGGTCGGAGATACCGACGCGGCGTTTTACAACGCGACCGATGTGAACATCATTGCCGAAGCAGAGTTGCCCGGTGGCTGGTCTTCCGTTGGCGGTATCGCACCGTCGGCGCAATTGCTGGTCGGCGACAAGGTCAAGGCCCGTGCATTCTCGGCCAACGGAGTCAGCCCGGCTTACGACGTTGAAATCAGCATCGACACTGCCGAAGACGGCTCGCCGAATAACTGGGCGTTCAAACTGGCAGAAAAGATCAACGCCACTCACACACTCATCCGCGCGGGTATTCGTGATGAGAGCGGCAACATCGAACCGGTCCGGGGTAACAATTCCCTGTACGCGCAAAAAGAAAGCGGCGTGACCCGTTTCGAAGTTCAGCTGGAGATGAAGGAAGACACCGCAGCTCGCATGTCGGTGGCCTCTCAGCAAGCTGAATACGTGCTGGAAAAAGGCCTGGCCAAGGTCGATTTCAGCATGATCTCCAATCGCAAAATGAACGTTGAAGCGACCTTGTTCGATGAGAACAACAAGCCGGTCGGCACAGTGGCGAAGCAGGTGGACAGCGGCCCGACCTGGCTGACCATGGATGTTCGCAGCAATCCCGGTAAACACACGCTGACACTGGTCGGTACCACCCTCGACGGCCGTACCACTCGCCAGGACACCCAGGCCACCAACATGACCGGTGAAGGCGCTGGCGTCGAGCATGACTTCGTGTTCCCCGAAGGCCTCAGCGAGTACACCGCCGGCACCAAAGTGCTGCAGCCGAAGGACAACGCAGTCTACGAGTGCAAGCCATTCCCCGAGTCCGGCTATTGCAAGCAATACAGCCCGACCGCCACTGGTTTTGAACCCGGTTACGGTGACCATTCGCACATGGCGTGGAACAAGCTTTAAAACCGCCGTAACCCTTCAGGCGATCCGCGAATGGATCGCCTGAAGGTTCATCCTATTGTTGAAAATCGAGTTGAAAAATGACGGTTTTGGGTTATTCCACCCAACGCGTATGGCTGCACTGGTTATCGGCGGCAGTCATCGTCTGGACCCTGATTTCCGGTTTTTATGTGGCCAGCGTCGACGTGTCCCCACGGCTCGCTCAATGGGTCGCTTTTCTCAATGTGTCGCTGACCACGGTGTTCATACCGTTTTTCGTCTGGCGCTTGTTCATTTTTGTCTCTCATGCCCGGCATGTCAGCGTGAGGGCCTTTAGCTTCATGGAAAAACTCGCGCTGTTCGCGCACACCCTGATCTATCTCGTCATCAGTATCGTGCTGGCCACCGGCGTGTTGATGATGGATCGTCCGATCGACGTGTTCGGCCTGGTCGAAATAGCTCAGCCACTGAACGATCCTGAGCTGATCTCCCGCTTCTTCATCATTCACGTTTGGGCCTGTGTGGTCCTTTCGTTGCTCATCGTGCTGCATGTCGGCGCGGTCGTTGTCCATGAGCTGTGCGGCCACCGCGTGCTGCGACGAATGTCCTTGTGCAGCCTTGTTCGAAGTGAACGATTCGAGTGAACAGGCGCCTGAGCACGCTCTGCCTGCTGGTGATACCCGTAGGCTACGCCGCGTTTTTGGCGTGGCAGGAATGGGGCTTTCGCACAAGTCTTGCCTCGCCTTTACCGTTCACCGCGACCGTGCCGACGCCACCTTCCCGTGCGCCCCTCGATACCACCGCGGTCGCTACGGTACTCGGTCTGGCGACTGAAACCACGATGATGCCCAGTGCCGAGCCGTTGACCTTGCACGCCAGTTTTGTCCTCGACACAGGGTTGTCCAGAGCGTTGCTGGCGGACGCTCAGGGCTCGCGGGTTTACCAGGTGGGCGATCAGTTGCCGGGTGGTAGCGTCCTGCGGCGCGTCGAGGTGAATCAAGCGGTGTTGTGGAACAAGGGTCGAGAAGAGGTGCTGACGTTGCAGACATCTGCCGAGCGGTTCCTGCGTCAACTCGACTCGTCACCCAACCCACAGACACCCGCCAGTTCCACGCGTTTTCTACGCCCTCTTTCCGGGCAGTCAGAGTGATCACACCCATGTACAGCTTCATCGGCGCGAATACCCTGCGCATCCTTCTTTTCCTGGTCGCTTTGGCGATGGCGTTCTTTCCTGACACGTCGCGAGCCGAGGAAGAAAAATGGCAGTTGGCGATGAACAATGCCGAGTTGCGCGACATCGTGGAAGAGATCTCGACCATTCTCGGGACCACGGTGGTGCTCGACCCCCGAGTCTCCGGGCGCATCACCGTCATGTCCCGCCAGGCCCTTGACCGCGAGGGCGTTCGCCGGTTGTTTTACTCGGTGCTCGATGCCCATAACTTTACGGTGATCGACGAGGGCGACCGCATTCTGATCACGCCAGTCACCGAAGCGAAAACCCGAGCGGGCCAAGGCACTGCAAAAAACGCCACGGCATCGCAGTTCGTCACGCAGGTCATCGAACTGAACACCAGCAGCGCCACCGATATCGCCGGGTTGGTCCGGCCCCTGGTGTCGGTCAATGGCTACGTCGGCCCGTCGGTGTCGGCCAATGCGCTGGTCGTCACCGATACGGCTGCCAATGTAGGTCGAATTGCCAAGGTCGTGCGTCAGCTGGATTCGGGGCAGAACAACCTGCATGCCATGGTGCAACTGCGTCACGCCCAGGCCGCCGATGTGGCCACCACGCTTGAATCCTCACTGGGCAAGCGCAACGCCGATACGACCATTCAGGTGCTGGCCGACGCCCGAACCAACCGCCTGATCTTTATCGGCCCGCCGGCGGTTCGCCAGCGCTTGCTCGATCTGGCGCGTGGCCTGGACACGCCCGCCACCGCGTCCCTCGACAATGCCCGGGTCATTCGTCTGCGCCACAGCGATGCCAAGCAATTGGCCGAAGTGCTCGAAACCATGGGGCAGGTCCGGAAACAGGCATCGAACCTTGGCGGTGTGAAGGAAAACGCCTCCAGCGCTACATTCATGATCAAGGCCGACGAGAGTCAGAATGCGCTGGTGTTGATCGCCGAGCCGGCGCAAATCCGTACCATCGAAAACATCGTGCGCCAGTTGGACCAGCCCCGGGCCCAAGTGCTGATCCATGCCGCCATCGTCGAAATTTCCGGGGACATTGCCGAAGCCGTAGGTGTCCAGTGGGGCATCAGCAGCGGCGACGCGAAGGGCTTTATCAACTTCCCCGGCACCGACATTCCGATCATCGGCGGGCTGACCTTCGACGAGAAAAAATCGGGTCCGGAGGGTGCGCTCCTGCAACTGGGCAATGACCGTTTCGGCGCGTTGATTTCGGCGTTGGCCAGCAACACCCACAGCAATCTGCTTTCCACGCCGAGCCTGCTGACCCTGGACAATCAGGAAGCGGAAATCATCGTCGGTCAAAACGTGCCGTTCAAGACGGGCTCCTACGCCACCAACAGCAGCGGTGCGGACAATCCGTTTACCACGGTCGAGCGCAAGGACGTCGGCATCAGCCTGAAAATCAAGCCGTACATCAACGAAGGTTCGACGTTGCGCCTGGAGGTGGAACAGGAAGTGTCGGACATTGCGCCGTCGGTGTCCGGCATCGATTCTTCCGACCTGATCACCAACAAGCGTGCCCTCAAGAGCACCATCCTGGCCGACGATGGCGAGATCATCGTGATCGGCGGTTTGATCCGCGACAACGTTCGCACCCAGCAAAGCGGCGTGCCGCTGCTGCGCGACATTCCTTACCTGGGCGCGCTGTTTCGCTGGACCCGGGATACGCAAACCAAAAGCAACCTGATGGTCTTTTTGCGGCCCACCATCGTGCGTAGCAAGGAGGATCTGGCCGACGTGAGCCAGCAGCGTTACAACGCGCTGCGACAGTTGAGCCAGCAAGGCGCGCAGGGGAACAACTCGTTGTTGCTGCCGGCAGAATCGCGGCAGTTGTTCGACCCGGCCCTCGATGCGCCGGTGTTTGATTTACGCAAGCAGACCCCGGTTTCACCATGAGCGAAAAAATCGACCAGCTACCCTTCGGTTTCGCTCGGCGTTTCGGCGTTCTGCTGGAGTGCGAGGGGCCCGATTCAAGCCTTTTGCTGCGAGCCGATACGCCGCTGACGGCCCTGTCGGAAGCGCGTCGGGTGTGCGGGCGGAATCTACCCATCCGGGTGCTCGATGTCGATGCGTTTGCCGCGCGTCTGGCCGCCGCTTACCGTGACGGTCAGAGTGCGGCGGAGCAGGTGGCCCAAGGGCTGGATGACGAACTGGATCTGCTCAGCCTGGTCGATCAGGTTCCGCAAACTGCTGACTTACTGGAACAGCAGGGCGACGCACCAATCATCCGGCTGATCAATGCCCTGCTCAGTGAAGCCGTGCGCGAGCAGGCCTCGGACGTGCACCTTGAAACCTTTGAACATGCTCTGTCGGTGCGCATGCGGGTCGACGGGCAATTACGCGAAATGCTCAGGCCCCGGCGTGAATTGGCGACGCTGCTAGTGTCGCGGATCAAGGTCATGGCGCGCCTGGACATCGCTGAAAAACGTATTCCGCAGGACGGTCGAATGGCCCTGCGACTGGCCGGGCATGAGGTCGATGTGCGGGTCTCGACGTTGCCGTCGGCACACGGTGAACGGGTGGTGCTGCGACTGCTCGATAAACAGGCCGGGCGCCTGGAGTTGCAGCGACTTGGCATGCCTTCCGACACCCTCGCGGCGTTGCGTCAGTTGCTCGGAAAACCCCACGGCATTCTGCTGGTCACCGGGCCCACCGGTTCCGGCAAGACCACCAGTCTGTATGCCGCGTTGAGCAGCCTGAACGATCAGACGCGCAACATCCTCACAGTCGAAGACCCCATCGAATATCACCTGCCGGGTGTAGGGCAGATGCCGGTCAATCCGAAAGTCGACATGACCTTTGCCCGAGGCTTGCGGGCGATTCTGCGTCAGGACCCGGACGTGGTGATGGTCGGCGAAATCCGTGATCGCGAAACGGCGGAGATCGCTGTCCAGGCCTCGCTGACCGGGCACCTGGTGCTCTCGACGTTGCACACCAACAGCGCCGTGGGCGCGGTGACGCGGCTGGTGGACATGGGGGTTGATGCCTACCTGCTGGCGTCGTCGCTGGTGGGCATTCTGGCCCAGCGCCTGCTGCGTACGTTGTGTCCGCATTGCAAGGTGTCACACCGCGCCGATGCGGCCATGTGTCAGCGTCTCGGGCTCGATGCGGCGGCGCCACCGCAACTGTTCAGCGCCGTGGGCTGTGATCAGTGCCAGCACGGTTATCGCGGGCGGATCGGGATCTACGAACTGATCAGCGTCACGCCGGCGGTGTCGGCGCTGATTCATCAAGGCGCCAGTGAGCAGGCGTTGATCGATGAGACGCGCAAGGTCTCCCGCAGCCTGTTTCAGGACGGTCGGCAACGTGTACTCGACGGCGTGACCAGCCTCGACGAGTTACTGCGCGTGACCCAGGAGGACTAGCGAGTGCCGACGTTCGATTACCGGGCTGACGATGCGCAGGGCCGACGCTGTAACGGTCGACTGGAAGCCGACAGTCCGCGTCATGCCCGACAACTGATGCGCGAGCGCGGCTTGTGGCCGCGTGACGTGAATGAGGTCAGCACGGGAGGCGCCGCTGGTGCGCAGCCGCGCAGCGGGCGTCTGGGCGCGGCTGAACTGGCGCTGTTGACGCTGCAGTTATCCACGCTTGTTCAGGCGGGTCTGCCCCTGGAAGAAGCGCTGGAAGCGGTGACCAAACAGAGTGCCAAACGCAAGGTTGCCGGCCTGTTGTCGGCGGTCCGCAGCCGGGTGATGGAAGGTCATGCCCTTTCAACCGCATTGGGTCTGTTTCCCAAGGCATTCCCCGAGTTGTTCCGCGCCACCGTCGCGGCCGGTGAGCGTTCCGGGCACTTGGGGCACGTGCTCGAGCAACTGGCGGCTTACACCCAGGCGCGTCAGGCCTCGCGACAGAAAATCCAGATGGCCTTGGTCTACCCGATGATCCTCATGCTGGCCAGCGTGGCGATCGTGGGTTTCCTGCTGGGTTACGTGGTGCCGGACGTGGTGAAAATCTTTGTCGACAGCGGCCAGCCGTTGCCTTGGCTGACCCAGGCGCTGATCGGGTTGAGCGACGGTCTGCGCAACCATTTCCTGGCATTGATGGGCGTGCTGGCGACGTTGCTCGGTCTCTGGCGCTGGAGTCTGCGTCAGCCGCTCTGGCGCCTGCGCTGGCATCGTCTGGCCTTGAAGCTGCCGGTAGTTGGCGAGGTGGTGCGGGCGATGGAAGCGGCACGGTTTGCCAGCACCCTGGCGATCCTCGGCAAAAGTGCCGTGCCGCTGGTGGACGCGCTGGAGATCGCTGCCGCTGTCATCGGCAATCTGACCATTCGTGCGCGCATGGTTGATGTCGCCCGCTCCGTACGTGAAGGCGGAACCCTGACCCGGGGCCTGGAACTCAGCGGCGACATCCCGCCGATGATGCTGCACATGATCGCCAGCGGCGAGCGCGCGGGCGAACTCGATCACATGCTGGTACGGGCCGCCGAGCAGCAGGAAAACAGCCTGGCGGCGCGCATCGCGCTGGTCGTGAGCCTCTTTGAACCGGCCATGCTGGTGCTGATGGGCGGCGTCGTGCTGCTGATCGTCATGGCCATTCTTCTACCGATACTCAGCCTCAACCAATTGGTGAATTGATCCATGCAACCTCTACGCAGCAACCCGCGCCGCGCGCAACGCGGTTTTACCCTGATCGAAATCATGGTGGTGGTCGTGATCATCGGCGTGCTGGGGGCCATCGTGGTGCCGCAGTTCATGAGCCGGCCCGATCAGGCCAAAGTCACGGCGGCAAAAATCGATATCCAGGCCATCGCCACCGCCCTGGAAATGTACCGCCTCGACAACTTCCACTACCCCTCGACGCAACAAGGGCTGGAAGCCTTGAGCAAACGTCCTTCGGGCCTGCCGGCGGTGAGAAACTGGAACCCTCAGGGTTACCTGAAAAGCCTGCCGGTGGACCCGTGGGGCACGCCCTATCAGTTTCTCAATCCCGGTGTGCAATCGATCGACGGCAGCTATGACTTGTATTCCCTGGGCTCCGATGGCGTGGTGGGCGGCGAAGGGCATGCGGCCGATATCGGCAATCGGGGCGAGTGATTCATGCGCCAACGTTGCCGCGGGTTTACCTTGCTCGAGTTGATGATCGTGATCGTTGTTATCGGCGTGCTGCTGTGCATGGTGAGTCTGGTCGTCGGGCCGAATCCGGTGCGTCAGGCGCGGCACGAAGCGCACGCAATGGCAGGCTTGATTCAACAGCTGCGTGAACGGGCGGTGCTGGATGGCGAGGAATACGGCCTGCGACTCAGTGACGGCGGTTACCGCGCGATGCGCCTCGATGCCCGAGGCTGGGAGCCGGTGGCGGCGTTTTACACGTGGCCCGAAATCCTGCGGCTGCACCTTGAGCAGGATGGGCATTCCCTGATGCTGGGTGCCGATGAAGGACCGCCGCAATTGCTGATGCTCAGCAGCGATGAGACCAGCGCCTTCACGCTGACGTTTTCTGTCCGGGACAGCACGCTCCTGAGCCTTTCGAGCGATGGGCTGGGTGAGGCAGTGATTGATGGTTAAGGCGCTGTCACGGGCACGAACGCGTGGGTTCACGCTGCTGGAAATCATGGTGGCCCTGGCGGTCTTCTCGACGCTGGCGGCGGCCGTGCTGTCGGCGAGCCAATACGTGCTGAAGCAGACCAGCGCAGTCGAGGAACGACTCTTCGCCACCTGGTTGGCCGATAACCATTTGAATGAACTGCGCTTGCAACCCGGGTTGACCCTCGGCCAACAGCAACGCGTGGTGCACATGGATCGCCGCGACTGGCTGCTGCGCCAGTACATCGGCGCATCGACTGACCCGCGCCTGCTCAAGGTCGACGTAGACGTCAGCCTTTCCGGTCGTGAGCAAAGCCTGCACCGCGCCAGTGGCTGGATACCCGATCGTCATGAATAGGCAATCCGGTTTCACGTTGCTGGAGCTGGTGATCGCCATGGCGATATTCGCGTTGCTCGGCCTGGCCAGCTGGGGCTTGTTCGATGGCGTCGTGCGCGCGCAGCAGGGCACGACGGCCCACGAACGTGAGTTTCGACGCCTGCAACGGGCGGTGGCGATGATTGAGCGGGACTTGCTGCAGTCCACCGAAGCGCCTGTCGTGCTCCAGCCAACGGGGCTGCAATTGCAGCGCAGCCACTGGCGCAATCCGTTGGACCAGCCCCGCAGCGAGCGACAGACACTGACGTACCGACTCGACAACGGTGTGCTGTGGCGTGAAAGCCAGGGCGAAGGCACGCCTATCCTGCAACGGCAGAAACTGCTCGACGAGGTGCGGGACGTGAGCTGGCGCTTGTTTGATCGGCACTCCGGATGGCGCAACGAATGGCCGTCCGGGCGAGACGCGAACGCGCCGCTGGCAATGGAGCTGCAACTGTCGGCAGGCCGCTTCGAGGCGATCCGTCGGGTGCTGCTGTTGCCGGGCGCGTTGCCATGAGCGGGCGTCAACGAGGCATCGCGCTGATCAGTGTGTTGCTGGTGATGAGCCTGGCGTTGTTGATTACCAGTGGCATGCTGCGCAGTCATCGGCTGTCGTTGCAAAGCAGCGGGCAAGCGGTGCATCACATTCACTTGCGGCAACTCGCGGGTGCCGGGGAAACCTGGGCGCTTTTGCAGCTACAGGACGCCGCACGTGCTTCGCAAAAAACCGTCGATCTGACCCAGGACTGGGCGCGGATGACCCCCGACTTCGATACTGAGGGCGCACAACTGCGCGTCGATATCGAAGACCTCGCCGGGCGATTCAATCTCAATTCATTGTTGACCCAGGGGCAGGTAGATCAGGTCACCCTTGATCGTTGGGAGCGCTTGCTCGAGCTGCTCGATCTTGCGCCGCTGCCATTGAGTCAGGTCGGCGCGTTACAGGAACTGAGCCAGTTGCGCCTGCTTCCCGGTGTCGACGGCCAGCTGTTGCGTCAACTGGAACCCTGGGTCGCGGTGCTTCCCGCAGACGCCGCGCTGAACATCAACACTGCGCCGGCGCTGGTATTGAGGATGCTCGATGGCGTGGAGGCGACGACAGCTGACGCGTTGCTCCGTCAGCGGTCGGCGACTGCATGGGCGAGTGTTCAGGCCTTCACTCAAGACCCGCTGCTCTCCGGCGCAGGCGTGAGCAGTCATGGGCTGGGAACCGGCAGCCGCTGGTTCCGGATCACGGTGCAGGTCATTCAGGGCCAAAGCCGATTGCGGCTCGCCACGGATGTCGAGCGAGACCCCGAGACGCACCAATTCAAGATCCTGCAACGACGTCTTCTTCCTTCGAGTACCCATGAGATGCCGCGATGAACACCTGGCTTTACCTGACCGCCGAGGGCCTGGCCGAACCGTCGATCGACTGGCCATGCTGCCTGTGGTCTTCGACCGGCCAACGCCAGCTTATGCCAATGAGTCAAGCCGCGCAGGCACTGAACGGGCAAGCGGTCGATCTGCTGTTGCCCATGGAATTATGCAGTTGGGTCCGCAGCGAACCGTGGCCTTCCAGGCGTCGGCCCGGCGTACAAGCCATCGCGTTTGCCGTCGAAGATCAACTGAGTGATGCGCTGGAGAAATTGCACCTGGGCATTGGTGCTCGCGACCGGGAAGGGCGTTATCCGGTCATGGTGATCGGTCGAGAGCGAATTGCCGCAGTGCTTGCGCTGCTGGCCGAAACGGGTGTTGGCGTCCGTTCTGTCTTTGTCGATGCGGACGTGTTGCCCGGGGCTCAGGCGATCGTCGTACGGTGGTTCGATCGATGGTTGCTCGGCGGCGGAATGCCGGCTCGCGTGGCGGTGTCGGATGAGGGGCTGGCCTCGCTCAGAGCGGCCTTGCCCCTGGATATCCAGTGGATCGATGAGCGTCACGACGCGGTCGATGTCGACCAGTGCCTGACCTTTCGCCACTCCCGGGCCATCAACCTTATGCAAGGAACATTCGCCCCGCGCGGCAAACGTCTGCCCTGGCATGTCGGAGGGTTGGCGTTACTGATGTTGTTGCTGCTGACCTGGGGCGCCAGTGCTGCGCGAATCCATTTTATCGAGGGCGAAACCCGTCGGCTGTACAGCCAGAACGAGCAGCGCTTCAAGGCGCTTTACCCGGACCAGAGCCGCATCGTGGACCTGGCGACGCAACTCAAGGTGCTGCAGAGCCAGACCGCCGAACCGGAGAAGACACGTATCACCGGTTTGGTGGATCTGGTCGAGCAGGTGATCGGGGCGAGTCATGTTGAGGTCAGGCGTATGGAGTTTCGTGCAGGCGATGGCTGGAAAGTCCAGTTGACCGCCAACAGCTTTGCCGAGCTTGAGCAATTGCGTGAACGCGGGCGGCAGCAAGGTGTACCGGTCAGGCTCGACAGTGCGAGCAAAGAGGGCAATCGCGTGCAGGCGACATTGGTTGTGGAGGACAACACATGAAAATGTTCTGGCAACGTTTGTCTATTCGTGAGCAACGGTTGCTTTTGGCTGTGGGTGTATTTTTGCTGGTCGTCGCGGGGTTCAGTCTGATCTGGCAACCGAGCCGTCAGCGGCTGGGAGTTGTCGAGCGTCAGTATCAACAGCAATTGGCTTTGGCGGCGCAGCTGCAACAGGCGCAACCCCGAGGTACTGTTGCGGTTGTCACTGACCAGCCTTTGTCGTTGCGTATCAGCGAAAGCGTGGCGGCGACGGGGCTCGAAATGCGTCAGATGGATGCTGACAGCGATCTGTTGCGTTTGACCCTCAGTGGTGATGCGAAGGTGTTGCTGCAGTGGCTGGATCGTGTCGAGCGTGATGGGGCTTTGGTGCAGTCGCTGATGTTGGAGAAGCGTGATGCGCGGCTTGAGGCGAGGGTGGTGTTCAGGTAGTTGCGGTTGTTTGGTTGGTGTACATATCCATTTCTTCGGTAACGGCGGCTATTGGTTCCGCCCTTACGGCGGGTCACTTGGAGAAGCACCAAGTAACCAAGCGCTTTTGCCCCTTTCGTTCGGTGCCTCGCCTAGGCTCGGCATGCCCTCCTTCCGGTCCTGCTACGTGGGCCCGCCGTCCTCGGCCATCCATGGCCGGGTTGCCCACTGCGCAGAACCTCCACTCGGCCTCTCGAGGTGGCGACCACCGCCACAGCACCGCGAGGCGGCCTTCGGGCCGACCTGGGCGTCAAGCGGGCGCGCTTCGCTGACTTGATCGTTCCCCCCCTCTTGAGCAACCCCCGATTAAATGTGGGAGCGGGCTTGCTCGCGAATGAGGCCGTGTCAGTCGACATCAATGCTGAATGCCAATCCGCATTCGCGAGCAAGCCGCTCCCACAGGGGATTTTTGGTGGGCATGAGATTGGTGTTCGCCGCCGATGACTTTGACGGAAAACAGGCCGGCTATCAGGCAGCCTCGCCTTGGTTTTTGATCTTGATCTGCCCCGTCGGAAGGCCGAGCGCAGGACCGGAGCAAGGGAATGGCGAGCCCAGGCGAGCCACCGTACGTCAGGGGCGCTTGGCGCTTGGTTACTTGGCGCTTTTCCAAGTAACCCGCTGTAAAAGCGGAACCAATAACCGCCGTTACCACAGAAACGGATATGTACCCCGTCCAACCTAAACCGACGCACCCCCCGGCAACAGCGGCAACTTCGCCAGCTTCAACGCAATCAACAACGCCACCACCAGCAACACGCCAATAAACAACCCGATCCCGTTCCACCCGCCCAAATGCCAGAACACCCCACCCGCCGTGCCGGCAATGCTCGACCCGGCGTAGTAGCTGAACAAATACAGCGACGATGCCTGCCCCTTGGCTTTGGTGGCGCGGCGGCCGATCCAGCTGCTCGCCACCGAGTGGGCGCCGAAGAAGCCGAAGGTGAAAATCAGCATGCCGATGATCACCATGGGCAGCGGCGTGAACATCGTCAGGGCCAGGCCGGCGAGCATCAGCACGATGGTGGCCCAGAGCACCTGGCGTCGGCCAAGCTTGTCCGCCAATGCACCGATTTTCGCCGAGCTGTAGATACCCGACAGGTACACCACCGAGAGCAGCCCGACGAAGGCCTGGTCCATGTCATACGGGTCGGCGAGCAAGCGATAACCGATGTAGTTGAACAGCGTGACAAACGCGCCCATCAGTACAAAGGCTTCGAGAAACAACAACGGCAGGCCAGCATCGCGAAAATGCATGGTGAAGCCGTCGAGCAGGCTGCGCGGGTGCAGCGAGCGGGCGCGGAAGTTGCGCGATTCGGGAAGGATCTTCCAGAACACCGCCGCCGCGATCAGCGCCAGGCCGCCGATCACCAGCATCGCGGTGTGCCAGCTGACGAAGTCGATCAACACCCCGGTGATCAAGCGTCCGCTCATCCCGCCGATCGCGTTGCCGCCGATGTACAGGCCCATCGCCAAGCCGATGTGTTGTGGATGGATCTCTTCGCTCAGGTACGTCATCGCGACCGCCGCCAGGCCGCTCAACGACAAACCGATCAGCGCACGCATCAGCAACACACCGTGCCAGCTCGGCATCATCGAACTGGCGATGGTGCACAGCGCTGCGGCAAACAGCGCCGCCACCATCACCGGTTTGCGCCCGATACGGTCGGAGATCGGGCCGGTGATCAGCAAACCAATGGCGAGCATGCCAGTGGCCACTGAAAGAATCAGACTGCTCTGCGCCGCGTTAATGGAATATTCGTGGGACAGCAGCGGCATCATCGGTTGCACGCAGTAGAGCAGCGCGAAGGTCGCGAAGCCGCCGGAGAACAAGGCCAGCACCGTGCGCATGAACATCGGCGTGCCTTTTTCGATGTAGATTTCCTTGAGCTCGGCAACGGCATCGTCCAGCGCGGCGGGCGGAACTTCATGGGCGAGTGGGGCGACAGCAGTTTTCACTTCGGACCTCGGGGCAGGCAGCCGGTCAGGCAATGAAAAAAGCATATAGCTGCCTAATGATTCAATCCAATATATTGTTCGACCTGTTTAAGATGTTTTACGACCTAATGGAGTTTTCATGGAATTGCGCCACCTGCGCTACTTCATCGCCGTCGCCGAAGAACTGCATTTCGGCCGTGCCGCTCAGATGCTGGGCATCTCGCAACCGCCGCTGAGTCAGCAGATTCAGGCGCTGGAGCAGGAGGTCGGCGCGCGGTTGTTCGAGCGAACCAATCGTCGGGTCGAGCTGAGCGAGGCCGGCCGGCTGTTTCTGGAGGAGGCGCGTCTGGTGCTGGCGCAGGTCGACAAAGCGGCCGATGTGGCGCGAAGGGCGCAGCTGGGTGAGCTGGGTGAATTGAAGATTGGCTTCACTTCGTCGGCACCGTTCAACTCGACCATTCCTCAGGCGATTTTTTCGTTTCGCCAGCGTTTCCCAGCGGTGCATTTGAACCTGCGGGAAATGAGCAGCACCCAAGTGGCCGAGGCGCTGGTGGACGAGTCGATTGAAGTCGGGATCATGCGGCCGTTGGGGTTACCGGACTCGCTCAGCGTGGTGGAGCTGATGCGCGAACCGCTGGTGGCGGTGCTCAGTTCCAAGCATCCATTGGTGCAGGACAGTGAGGCGGGATTGTTTCTGTGGGCATTGGCCCTCGAACCCTTCGTGTTTTTCCCGCGCAGTTATGGCAGTGGTTTGTACGCGCAGTTGTTGAGCCTGGCGCGGGACGCCGGTTTCAGCCCGCATTTTGCGCAAGAGGCGGGTGAGGCCATGACGATCATCGGTCTGGTGGCGGCGGGGTTGGGGGTGTCGGTGTTGCCGGCGTCTTATCAGCGGATGCGGATTGATGGCGTGGTCTATCGGCCGCTGCTCGATCCTGAGGCGGTATCGGCTGTGTGGCTGGTGCAGCGCAAGGATCAGAAATCGCCGATGGCCAAGGCGTTTGTGGAGTTGTTGACGCGTAAGGTTGAGCCGCTGAAAGCGTGACTGCGTAGCAGTCAATCGCGGGCAAGCCCGCTCCCACAGTTTCTGCGGTGTTAACACAATCTCCAGGACACTACCGAACCCTGTGGGAGCGGGCTTGCCCGCGAAAGCGTCCGCAAGTTCACCAAAAACGTGTGCAGTTACCGACGCCATAGCGGGACGGGCAATGCCAAACCGACCTGTTTGAGACGGCGCTATTGTGGCGAGGGAGCTTGCTCCCTCGCCACAGGTTACTCGCTGGCGTGCATTGCTTCGATTACGACCAACGCTTGAAAATCAGCGAAGTATTAACCCCACCAAACGCAAAATTATTGTTCATCACATACTGATTACTCATCTGCCGAAACTCACCGCGCAGGTAATCAAGCTTGCCGCAATGCGGATCAACCTCATCAAGATTGAAGGTGTGCGCGTACAGGTCGCTGTTCATCATTTCGATGCTGAACCAGGACTCCAGTGCACCGCACGCACCAAGGGTGTGGCCGAGAAAACTCTTCTGCGAACTGATCGGCATGTGTTCGCCAAACAAACTGCTGGTCGCCAGTGTTTCGGCGATGTCGCCCTGTTCGGTCGCCGTGCCGTGACCATTGACGTAGCCAATGTCCGACGGCTGCAACCCGGCGTCTTCCAACGCCAGTTCCATGGCCCGGCGCATGGTGGCTTGTTCCGGACGCGTGGTGTGCTGGCCGTCGGCGTTGCTGCCGAAACCGACCAGTTCAGCGTGAATATGCGCGCCGCGAGCCAGCGCGTGTTCCAGCTCTTCAAGCACCAGCATGCCGCCGCCTTCACCGATCACCAGCCCATCGCGACCGCTGTCGTAGGGGCGTGGGGACGTCTGCGGCGCGTCGTTTTTCAGGCTGGTGGCGTATAGCGCGTCGAAGACCATGGCTTCGGTGGGGCACAGCTCTTCGGCGCCGCCGGCAAGCATCAAGGGCAGACGGCCGAACTTGATCGATTCGTAGGCATAACCGATGCCCTGACTGCCGCTGGTGCAGGCGCTGGAGGTCGGGATCAGCCGGCCGGTGAGGCCGAAGAAGATGCTGATGTTCGCCGCCGTGGTGTGCGGCATCATGCGCACGTAGGAGTTGGCGTTCAGGCCTTCGGCCACGGAGTTGAGCAGCATGTTGCCAAACGCCTTGATCTCGTCGGTGCTGCCCGTGGAGGAACCGCAGGCGACACCCATGCGGCCGTCCTTGATCGACTCGTCACCGAGCAAACCCGCATCGGCCAAGGCCTGCTCCGCCGCGCCGACGGCCAGGCGCGAAACCCGGCCCATGCTGCGCAGTTGCTTGCGGGTCCAGTGGCTCGGCACCTTGAAGTCATCGATGGGCCCGGCCAGGCGCGTGTTGAGTTCGGTAAAGCGATCCCACTCGTCCATCCGGCGGATGCCGCTGCGGTTGGCCGCGAAGTTGGCGGCGATGGTTTTCCAGTCGCTGCCCAATGAGGTGATGCCGGCCATGCCGGTGACGACGACGCGCTTCATCAGCACAGGCCTCCGTTGACGGCCAGAACCTGCCGGGTGATGTACGACGCTTCCGCCGACATCAGGAAATTCACCGCGCCGGCCACCTCTTCCGGGGTGCCCATGCGTTGTGCGGGAATCATTTTCATCAGTTCTTCCACCGGTACGTTTTCGTCGAGCATGGCTGTGTCGATCAGGCCGGGTGCGACACAGTTGACGGTGATTTTGCGCTTGCCCAGTTCGATCGCCAACGCCTTCGCCGCACCGATCAAACCGGCCTTGGAGGCGCTGTAATTGACCTGTCCGCGATTGCCGATCAACCCCGAAACCGAAGTGATACAGACAATTCGCCCGGCTGCGCGGCGACGGATCATCGGCATCATTACCGGGTGCAGCACGTTGTAGAAACCGTCGAGGTTGGTGCGCATCACCACATCCCAATCATCCTCGCTCAGCGCAGGAAAAGCACCGTCGCGGGTGAGGCCGGCGTTCAGCACCACGCCGTAATAGGCGCCGTGGCTTTCCACGTCGGCTTCGAGAATGGCCTTGCAACTGGCGCGGTCGGACACATCGAATTGCAGGATGCGCGCGGTGCGGCCCAAGGCTTCGACCTCGACCTTCACGGCCTCTGCCTCCGCAAGCCCGCTGCGGCAGTGCAGCACGATGTCATGCCCGGCCTGGGCCAGACGCAACGCAATAGCGCGGCCGATGCCACGGCTGGAACCGGTGACCAGTACGGATTCAGTCATGGCTGGCTCCTTGGGATTCATGAAGGTATTGAGCGGCCTGAGGCGGGCGGAACACGTTCAGACGAGCGGTAGCGTGAATGCCGGGGGCGTTGATGTGGCATTCGAACACGCCCATGCCGTTGTCGTCTTCCAGCGAACGCAGCCCGTGGATGGTCAGCTCGGTGCCGACGGGAAAATGTTCGACATTGCATTCAAATTTACGGGTGCCGAGCAGGAAGCCCAGCTCAACCGCATCACCCCGCTGGCGCGCATGGCAACCGGCGAAGGCGGCCACGCTCTGCGCCATCAATTCGATGCCGACCCACGCCGGCAGGCTGCCATCGGGCCGGTTGAACAGGCCATCGGGCTTGACGGTGAGGCGGGTGTGAATCTGCTCGTCATCGAACGCCAGGATCTGATCGATCAGGATCATGTCGCCAGCGTGCGGCAGCAGTTCGGCGAGCGGCCAGTCAATCATGGGGCGTCTCCGATAATCAGGCTGACGTTGTTGCCCCCGAAGGCAAAGGAATTGCTCATCAGGTAGCGAGGTGCAATGGACGCCAGGCGATCGGCCGGGGTCACCCAATTCAGGGCCGGCAGTCCGGGGTCGGGCTGGCCGTCCCAGACATGTGGCGGCAACGCATGGTGTTGATTGTCAGCGCTCAGGCTCAACCAGCAGAACGCCGCCTCCAGCGCGCCGGCCGCACCGAGGGTGTGACCGGTCATCGGTTTGGTCGATGAGCAGGGTACGCCGGCCGGGAACAATGCCGACACCGCCAGGCTTTCCATGGCGTCGTTGTGCTGGGTGGCGGTGCCGTGCAGGTTCAGGTAACCGACCTGTTCAGATTGCAGGTTCGCCCGGACCAAGGCTTTGCGCATCGCCTGCAGGGCGCCACGGCCGGTCGGTTCCGGAGCGGAAATGTGGTGCGCATCGGAGCTGGCCCCACTGCTCAACAGAGCAATCGACGGTTTGTCGCCAGCCACTTTAGTCATCAGGAACAGCACGGCGGCTTCGCCGATGTTGATGCCGTTGCGATTCACCGAGAACGGGTTGCAGCGTTGTTCGCTGACGGCTTCCAGCGCCGAGAAACCGTTGAGGGTCAGTTTGCACAACGTGTCGACGCCGCCGCACAGCACCGCGTCGCACAAGCCCAGATCCAGCAGGCGTTGGGCACTCATCAGCGCCCGGGCGCTGGAGGTGCAGGCGGTGGAAATCACATAGGCCGGGCCACTGAGTTGCAGCCAGTCGGCGAGAAAATTCGCCGGCGCGCCGAGTTCCTGTTGCTGATAGTCGTATTCGGCCGGAAACTGATGCTCGCGGATGTAATGAGCCAGCCCGCGACTGGCTTCATCGATGCCGGACGTGCTGGTGCCGAGGATCACGCCGATGCGGTCGCGGCCGTACGTCTGGATCGCTTGATCGATGTCGTCGTGAATTTGCAGCGCCGCTTCCAGCAGCAATTGGTTGTTGCGGCTGCTTTGCTTCGCCAGTTGCGCCGGGATCGGCGCCAGTTCGCCGCGCACCGCGGCTACCGGCAACGAGCGCTCCGGCACCCAGCCGGCTTCGCTGCGCATGCCAGAGCAGTCACCGGCAAACAGATTGCGCGCGACTTCCTGCTTGTTACGGCCCAAGGCGCAGATCACCCCGAGGGCATTGAGGTAAGCGGTCATGGCGTCTCACCGGACAGGGGCGTGACTAGATACTTCGGACCTTTGGGCAGGTTCAATTCAAAGCTCAACGGTTGTGAGTAACGGACTTCCCAGTGCGACGGCAGGAAGCGTTGTGCGCCATGCTGCCAGGCTCCGGGATAGTTGCCCTGCAATTCATCTTTGGGTGTGAGCGCAAACAGCAACGCGGCGAACAATTCACGGGCTTCCGGATTCGGTGGCAGCAAGCCGTCGGCCTGCCATTTGCCGTCGATCAGTTTCTGGCGTGCCTGTGGAATGCCCAGCAAGTCCATCATCGACCAGCGAATACCCGGGCCTTCACGGGCAATCACCAATACCCAATCCTGACGCTGGCCGTCCAGCAAACGTTGGATGTGCAGTTGCTGTGGCAACGGCAGGTTCGGGGTTTGCTCGGGCAACGGCGCGTGGCTGGTGCAGGCGGTCAGTAGCAGGACCGCGCCGAGCAGCAAAAGTCTCAGCATCACCGCAGACCTTGTGGGAACGGGCTTGCTCGCGAAGGCGGCCTTGCATTCAACATTTATGTTGGCTGACCCACCGCTTTCGCGAGCAAGCCCGCTCCCACAAGTTTGAGTTGCACTAAACATTACACAGCACCTTCAAGCGGTTTGCGCGCCACCACATTGACCAGGGTTTCTTCCCGTTGGCCAACAGGTTTTGGCTGGCGCAGACCAAAGCGTTCAAGCAGGCCGAAATCCTTGGCGCGACTCCACCACAAGTATGGATAAGACACATTTTGCGCGCTGAATTCGAACCCTTGGCGACGAATCATTTCAAGGTACTCGGCGGCGCTCTTTTGCACGTGCATCGGATGGCGGAACAACCAGCGAATCACCCAGGTATCAATGTAAGCCTCGGTGGATTCGGCGAACAGCAGATAACCACCGGGCTTGAGCACACGGTAGAACTCGGCCAGTGCCTTTTCCTGTTCCACCAGATGGTGGAAGGTCTGGTGACAGAACAACAGATCGACACTGGCATCCGGCACGGCAAGCGTGGCGCAGTCGCTGCCGATCAACTCCACGTCCATGCCTTGGCGCGCGGCTTCTTCACCGCTCAACTCGAGGCTGTGCGGGTCGGCGTCCACGCCGATCAGGCGCTGTGGCGCAAAGGTCTCGCGCAGGTACTGGAACGACTTGCCCTGACCGCATCCGGCATCAAGCAATACCGGGTTGCCTGGCAACGGTTCGCTGAACAGGCCGCGCAGGTCATTGATCGCGACGCGCAACACATGGTGCTGCCAGGTGTGACTGCGCAGGAACCAGAAACCGAACCGGGTCTCTTCGACGTAGTTTTCGCTCAAGTAGCTCAAGAGGCAGCACTCGCGCAAATTTCCGAGAGCATGCGCAACCGGCGCTTGGCTTCGCTGACGAACGGATTACGCTCGTCCCACGCATAACCGGCCAGGATCGAGCTGATCATCCGGCGAATATCCTCAGAACCGCCCTCGTGATAAATCACATCCTGGAAGGTCCCGGCGTACCAGCCTTCGACATAGCAACGGAACGTATCGACGCCACGCTTGAGCGGTTCGGCGAACTCGGTCTGCCAGTCGACGCTCTCCCCCTGCAACTGACGGTGCAGAACACCGGCGGCCATGCTCGCCGAGCGCATGGCGATGGTCACGCCGGAGGAAAACACCGGGTCGAGGAATTCCGCGGCGTTGCCGAGCAGTGCAAAACCAGGGCCGTGCAGGGTTTTGACGTTGGCCGAGTAGCCGCCGATGGTGCGCGCCGGCGTATCCCACACGGCGTTTTTCAGCACGCCGGACAGGCTTGGGGTTTCAGCGATGAACCCACGCAGGCACGCGTCCAGATTGTCCACGCGGCCTTCATAGTGTTCGGCTGCCGCGACAACACCCACCGAGCAACGGCCGTTGCTGAACGGAATGGTCCAGAACCAGATATCGCGCTGGGTCGGGTGGGTGGTGATGAGGATCTTTTCCCGTTCGAATGTCGGGCTGTCGATATGGTCTTCGATGTGCGTGAACACGGCTTGGCGTACGGGAAAGTTCGACGGTGCTTCAAGGTCGAGCAAGCGGGGCAGGACACGACCGTAACCGCTGGCATCGAGCATGAAGTCAGCTTCGATAGCGTACTCGCTGCCGTCTTCACGGCGCACGCCGAGCTGCGGTTTCGCCCGGTCGACATCGACGCTGATGATGGCTTCGCCGTAGCGGATTTCGACGCCCTGCAACGCGGCCTGATCGGCCAGCAGCTTGTCGAAGTCGGCGCGCTGGACCTGGAAGGTGGTCGGCTTGCCGTGGCTGAACGTGTCGCCGAAATCGAAAGCGCTATAGCGCTCGCCCCAGGCAAATGCGGCACCGTTCTTCATCTGGAAACCGGCTGCGTTGACGGCATCGAGCATGCCCGCTTCCTCGACGAAATCCAGGCAGTGCGACAGCAGGCTTTCGCCGATGGAAAACCTTGGGAAATGCTGGCGCTCAATCACCAGGACGTCATGTCCTTTGCGCTTGAGCAGCGCGGCGGCAATGGCGCCCGACGGGCCGGCGCCGATGATTACTACCTGACGACGTTCCATTTCAACGATTGGCATGGGGGCTCCTTGCCGGGACGGCAGCTTTCAAGGGGATTCGATGCATGCCGACCAATGCCGGCAGCAGTGTCGCGATCAGGCCCATCAACATCAACGCGAAGTACAGCGGCGGGCTGATGAGCTGTTGTTGCAGCAGCAGGTTGAGAAAGACGATCTCACTCAAGCCGCGAATATTCAGCAGCACACTTTCGCGCCAGCGACTGGCGCCGGCGAACGAGGCGCCGGCCCAGCCGAGACCCAGCCAGTTGCCCAGCAGTTTGCTGGCAATCGGCAACAGCAACAGTGCGGCCAGTTGCGCCCAGCCAAGGCTGTCCATGGCGCTGTGGACATTGATCTGCACGATACCGAACGTGAGGATCAGCGGGATCGCGATCCAGGTCTGCAAGCGATTCATCCAGATCGCCGGCACCGGCAACACCAGCGGCACCTTTAGCGCGGCCATGCACAGCAGATAACCGATGCCGACAATCAGCGCATTGAGTTTGTAGTGCTCGGCCACCACCAGCAGCGCGAAGAAACAACCGCTGTACAGTCGAGGCTGGCGCAGGCCGAGAACCCGCAGCAGCAAGGGCACACACGCGCAGGCCAGGGGCAGCAGCAGACTGCTCAGGTGCAGGCTGCCTTGGGCAATGGCGAACAGCGTCCAGCAGATGAGATCGATCAGGATCGCGGTCTGCACCAGTCGCCGGGTGGCGCTGGACGGGTAACCGATATGCCGTAAGTACAGATACAACACCGGGATCGCGGTGATGGCGAACAGCAAGCCCACCGCCAGCGAACTGATCCATGGCTGTGGCGGCAGCCACCAGATCGCGGTGGCGAGGCCGCAGGCAAACGGCACGCAGAAACTCGGCAGGGCGATTTTCAGGCTCTGGCGATCGAGTCGCAGATCGATCACGTCGCTGAGGATGTAGCCCAGCAATAGCGCGAAACTCAGGCTGTAGAGGTTTTTCAGCCAGATCGGTGCGACCAGCGTTGCGCCGCTCAACTGCCAGTGGGGTTCGATCCAGAAGTACATCAGCAGTGGCAGAACGACGGTGGCCAGCAGTAGCTGGCTGACGATCGGGATCATGCCGAAATGACGACCGACCCGCGTGGCCACGGCGAACAGCGCCAGGGCCATCACCCAGAACAGGACGACCATCACGCTGCCGACTCCGCGACGCGGGTCGCATGGACTTGTCGCCCGGCCCACGGCGCGAGCAGGAAGCTGAACGCCAGGCCCAGGCTCACCGACAATCCGAAGTTGCTCACCGCCGGTGTACTGGACACCGCCAGCAAACCGAACGACAGCCAGGTGGTCAGCGCCGCCAGCAAGGTGCCCAGCAGGCTCACGGCGGCACCGCCGACCTGTTCGCGCATGAGGATCGCGTAATCGACGCTGATCGCCGTCACCAGCAGCAGGCCGAACAGGCTGAACAACGTCAGCGGCTGTCCGAGCCAGCCGAGACTGGCAAGGCTGCACACCGCCGCCAGCAGCGGCAGCGAGACGATTCGCAGCGCGCCGCCGAGGCTGAACGGCAGAATCAACACCAGCACGATCAGCACGCAGGAGGCGAGTTTCAGTTCAGCGGCGCTGATCTGCGTCTCGGCGAAAACCTTGTTCAATTCACCCAGGCGATCCACCAGTTCCACGCCCGGCAAATCCAGCGCTTGCACCCGAAGCAGCGCGGGGTTGTTCAGGCCTTGCAGACTGACCACCGCCGCCACGCCGTCCTCGGTCGGGCCCAGCCACAGTGTGCGATAGGGCTCGGCCAACGGACCGGTCAGCGCGCTGTCGATGTCTTCAACAGGCAATGCCTGCAACTTCGCCAGCTCGGCTTTCAGTGCTTCAAGCGGCACGCCGACGTCGAGTAGCGGTTGCCAGAATGGCGGCAACTTGTTCAGCGCTTCGCGTACCTGATCTTGCTCGCGGGGCTGACTAACCAGTTGATTGAGCGACAGGTAGCCCTGGAGTTTGTCCAGGTTGACCAACTGATCCAGCCGCTCGCTCAGCGCGGTTTGGCGTTCGAGCAGTTCTTGCTGATTGGCGGCCCGCACCAGGAAGAACTGGCTGGTGGGTTGGTAGCCGGTGATGCGTGCGATGGTCTGGGCTTCGTCAGTCAGTTGCTGCGGCGCGCCGACCCATTGGCGAATGTCGTTTTTGCTGTCGAGCTGCAACAGGCCACCCACGCAAAAGGCGATCAGCAGCGCCAGTAGCACCGGCGTTCGCGTAATCCTGAGCAGTGCTTCACGACGATCCAGCAAATATTCGGACACCCGCAGAGGCCACTGCGCCGGGCGCAAATCCACACCCTTGAGCAGCGCGGGCAGCAGGCACACGGCGGACAGGTACGCGCCGAGCAGGCCGGCGGCGGAGAACACGGCGATCTGGGTCAGGGCCGGGAACGGCGTCCAGGCCAGCGCGAGGTAACCGATGCAACTGGTGATCAGGCTCAGCGTCAGGCCCGGCAATGTCAGGCGCAACGCCGGCCAGCTGTGCCAGGGTTTCAGGCTCCAGCTCTTGGACAAATAGTGCAGCGGGTAATCGACCGCGACGCCGATCAGGCTGGAGCCGAGCACCAGTGTCATCACATGCATATGGCCGAACAGCGCCACACACGCCACCGCGCCGAACAGCATGCCCACCAGCACCGGGACAAACGCCAGCAACACCCGCAACCGACGGAAGGCCAGCAGCAACAGCAACAGAATGCCGACGGTGGCGCCGCCGCCCACCCAGGTCATTTCCCGGGTGGCTTGTTGTTGACCGGCGGCTGCGTAGAGCAAACCGCTGGCGGCCAGCAGTTGCACATCGCTCTGGGCCGCTTCTTCGCGGCTGTGCTTGAGCAGTTCGGCCACTTGCAGCGGCAGGTTCATGTCAAAGGCATTGCCGGTGGTGCGCGCCCGCAGCAACACCCAGCTCTTGCCGTCGGCATCGGCGACCAGCGCGCCGCTGCCGATATCCAGTTGTACCGAGCCGTGTTGCGGCTGGCTGTTCTGAATGCGCCCGGTCAGGCCCAGCCAGTCGTCCTGGCTCGGCACCAGGCTGAAACCGGTGAACGGGTCGAACAGCGCTTGCACCCGTTGCTGAATGAACGCGTCGGGGTGCTCGATCAGTTGCTGTCGGTCCGTTGCCGAAAGCATCGCCAGGCGACCTTGCAGCAATTGCGTGCGCAGCGCTGGCAAGTCGGCTTGCAGGGTCCATTGGACTTTTTCGAACAAACCGCTGGCTTGCCACTGCTCGCCCAGTTTCTGCGCCATGGCGACGGCTTGCTGACGATCCTGGTGACCGACCAGCACCAGCATTTCGCGGTTCAGCGGTTCTTGCATGCGTTGTTCGGCGCGCAGTTCCAGCGCGTCCGGTGCCGTGCCCGGCACCAGTTCCATCAGGTTGGCCGACAGCGGTGCGCCGTCGCGCCATTGCCAACCGGCGAGCGCAAGCACGGCCAGCAGCAGGATCAAAAACAGGCGTGGAAGCGCGCGTTCACTCGGCAAAGTCATGTTGCTCCGCGTCGCTCAAGGGTTGGGTGCTGGTGCTGTCCTGCATGTGCAACAGGGTGCTGTCGCCCTGGGTTTCCAGCAACTCGATGCTGTGCACCAGTTCGCCGCCGGCAATGTTGATCTGATTGAACACCTGCTTGAGCAGCAGCGAGCGCGGGATCAAGGTCAGTTTCCAGTTCTGTGCATCGCCGCTCAGGGACAGTTCGAAGTCCCGTTGCAGGCCGCTGCTGTCACCTTGCAGCACGGCGAGGAACAAGCGGTTCTGCTCGGCACCGGCACTCTTGCTTGGCAACATCTGCCACCCGCTGGCGTCACGCCGCGCAATGCCTTTGGCGGTGATGCGGTAATCCTGTTGCAGCGGCGTTTTCAGCAGCCAGAGCAGGCCGTGGTTTTTCGCAAGAACGAAGGTGCCCTTGCTGGTCAGCGGCTGGGGCAGGGCGCGCAGGTGTTTTTCCTGGATGAAGTGGCCGTGGATCACATCGGGTCTGGCCAGTTGATCGCTGAGTTGTTGCAGATCGAAGGCGTTGGCCAGCCCTGGAATGCCCAATAACACGCAGAACACTGTAGGAGCGAGCTTGCTCGCGAAAAGCCTGAGAGCGCCGCGGGGTTTCAGGTGCCCAGCGTTATCGTTAACGACCATCGCGGGCAAGCCCACTCCCACAGGGGAACGGCGGGGGCAGAAAATCATGGCAAGGCCCTCTCGACGGCATCGGTGAAGATCTTGGGCGAGGCCAGTTGCATCTCACGGCTGCTCATGTCGACGGCGACCTGTACGGAACTGGCCCGGGTCAAACGTTCACCGGTTTCCAGATCGCTGATCAGGTAATTGATCTTCAACCGGTTCTCCCACTCCACCAGATTCGCCCGCACGTTCAGCTTCTGGCCGAACACGGCGCCGCGCACGTAGCGCAATTGCAGGTCGATCACCGGCCAGGCGTAACCCGACGCGACCATGGCGTCGTAGTTGTGGCCGAGCTTGTCCAGCAGCGCGCAACGAGCGATTTCCAGGTATTTGACGTAATGGCCGTGCCAGACGACGTTCATGGTGTCGACGTCAAAGAACGGCACGAGGATTTCCGTATCGGTGTGAAGCACTCCCTTGCTACGCATGCAGCCTCCAGTGTTGTTCGGCAATCCGTTTCAGGCACAGGCGCAATTCACCTTCCAGTGCGCGGTCTTCGATGACCGGCGGGAAGTCCTTGGCCAGCTCTTGGTGCATGGTGGCGAGGGCCGGTGGCAAAGGGCGGGCGTCCTCGGCTTTGCTACGCAGCCACACGCCCTGATTGGCGGCGAGCAGCGTGGCGGCGGCGACCTGTTCGGTCAGCTCCAGCACACGAATCGCATCGCGGGCGGCGATGGTGCCCATGCTCACCTTGTCCTGGTTGTGGCATTCGGTGGAGCGCGAGAACACGCTGGCCGGCATGGTGTTTTTCAGCGCTTCGGCGGTCCAGGCGCTGGTGCCGATCTGCACGGCTTTGAAGCCGTGGTTGAGCATGGCGCGATCCGCCGTGGCGCCGGACAGATTGCTCGGCAAGCCATGGTTGTAACGCTCGTCCACCAGCAGTGCGAGCTGACGATCGAGCAGGTCGGCGACGTTGGCCACCAGGTTTTTCAGGCTGTCCATGGCGAACGCGATGTGGCCGCCGTAGAAATGCCCACCGTGCAGCACTCGCTCGGCTTCGGCGTCGATGATCGGGTTGTCGTTGGCGCTGTTGAGTTCGATCTCGATGAACGAACGCAGCCAGTTCAGGCTGTCGGCCAACACGCCGAGGACGTGGGGGGCGCAACGCAGGGAATAGCGATCCTGCAGACGATGCAGTGGCGCGGTCGGCGCGTCGATCGCCAGATCCTTGCGCAGCCACGCGGCGACTTGCATTTGCCCCGGATGCGGTTTGGCGGCGAACAGGCGTTCGTCGAAGTGTTCCGGGTTGCCTTGCAGCGCGACCACGTTCAGCGCGGTGATGCGGGTCGCCAGTTGCAGCAGGTAATCGGCGCGGGCGTAGGCCAGGCAGGCGAGGCCAGTCATCACGGCGGTGCCGTTCATCAGTGCCAGCGCTTCTTTCGGACGCAGAACCAGCGGCTCCCAGCCGAGCTCGCGGTGCACGTCGGCAGCCTGGCGGCGTTCGCCACGGAACATCACTTCACGCTCGCCGGACAAGGTTGCGGCGACATAGGACAGGGGCGTCAGATCACCGCTGGCGCCCACCGAGCCCTCTTCCGGGATCAGCGGCAGGATGTCGTGTTCGAGGAACGCTTGCAGGCGTTCCAGCAATTCCACGCGCACCCCGGAAACGCCGTGGCACAGCGACTGCAAACGCGCCGCGAGCACCGCTCGCGTGGCCTGGGCGTCGAGCAGTTTGCCCAGCCCGCAACCGTGGAACGTATACAGATGACGCGGCAACGCCTCAACGTGATGCAGCGGCACCGCGACCACGCAGGAATCGCCGTAACCGGTGGTCACGCCATAAATCACGCCTTCCTTGTCCAACAGGGAATCGAGGAATCGCGCGCCCTTGGCGATACGCTCGCGGTACGCAGGGTCATCCTGCAACTGCGTCGGCACCTGACGGTTGGCCAGGGCCAGCACGTCTTCGATGCGCAAAGGGAGTTCGCCGAAGGTTACCGGCTCAAGCGTTGGCGTCGTCATCGGTCTTCCAGAAAGGGTAAAAGTTGAACCATTGTTGAGGGGCTTCAAGGCAATAGTGACCCAAGCGTTCGGCGTAGCGGGAAGCCCACTGATGAATGACCTGTTCGCGGTCGCTGCGCTTCCAGGTGATCGCATCGGCGAAGGGCTCGAGGGTCAGTCGGTAATCGCCGTCGGGCTTCTTCAGGCACAGCAGCAGGTTGACCGGGCATTTCAACAGCCCTGCCAGCAGCCATGGCCCTTGCGGAAACTTCGCCGGATGGCCAAGGAAATCCACGGTCACGCTGCGCCCGCCGTGCAACGGCACGCGGTCACCGGCGATCGCCAGCCACTCGCCGCGTTCCAGGCGCTCGTGCAGTTGCAGCATGATCACCGGGTCCAGTTCGCTGACCTGAATCAGCCGCAGATTGGTCGCACCGGCTTCACCGAGCAAACGGTTGAACTGCTCGGCGTGCTTGGTGTGCACCAGCACGTTCATGGTGACCTTTTCGCCGATCTCCGCCAGCGCACGGCAGACTTCGAGGTTGCCCAGGTGGGCGCCCACCAGCAATTGCCCGCGGCTGCCACGCAGCTGATTGCGCAGCAACGCCGGGTCGATGATTTCGATCTGTTCGATGCTCAGTTTGCCGTTCCATACGTCGAGCTTGTCGAGCATGGAGTCGGCGAAGGCCATGAACTGGCCGAACACCCGCCAGTGGCTCGGGCGCAATTCGCTGCGAGCGCTCCAGTCAGCGAGACGTTGCTGGTATTGCCAGGCGCTTTTGCGGGCGCTGCGGCCGAACAGGAAAAAGTACAACACGATGCCGTACAGCAGCGGACTCAACAGTCGGCGGCCGAGTACTTTGGCACCGAACGCGGTGAGCTTCATCAGCCAGAAACTGCCGCGCTCCTGGCGGTCGGCCCAGTGTTCTTTGTCTGCGTTGCTGCTCATGCTCGCCACCGTCGCCAGAGGATCACCGGGGCCCGCAGCAACATGCCGAAGAACAGCCGGGTGTGCATGCTCGAAATCAGCACATTGTCGTGGAACATGCGGAAGTGTGAGACGCCGTCCAGCGGGTAATGCACCTTGGTGGGCAGCCACTCCATCGGCTGATTGCGCCAGGCCAGGCGCACCAGAATGTCCGAGTCGAAATCCATGCGCTTGCCGATCTTCGCCGAGTCGATCAACGCCAGGGTCGGCGGCAATGGATAGACGCGGAAGCCGCACATGGAGTCGCGAATCTGCAGTGACAACGTGTTGATCCAGACCATCACGTGCGTCAGGTAGCGGGCGTACAGGCGACCTTTCGGCACGCTGGCGTCGTACTGCGGATAGCCGCAAATCACCGCACGCGGGTGGGCGCGTGATTGTTCGATGAACGTCGCGACGTCTTGCAGGTCGTGCTGACCGTCTGCATCGACCTGCAGGGCATGGCTGAAACCCAGGCGCGAGGCTTCACGCAGGCCGGTCATGACCGCGCCGCCCTTGCCCTGATTGGCGGCGAGGCGGATCAGGTAAACCATCTCGCGCCGGGCCAGTTGATCGAGCACCGCCGCGCAGGATTGATCACTGGCGTCATCCACCAGAATGCACGGCAAGTTGCTTGCGATCACTGCGTCGACCACGGTAGTGATCGCGGTTTCGTGGTTGTAGACCGGAATGATTGCGCAGGGGTTATGCATCTTGGGTTTCGTCCGTAAGACCGAGGCGCCTGCATCGCGAGCAAGCCCGCTCCCACATTGGATTCGTGTCGTGCACAGATCGTTCGTCTGGGCGCGATCTAGTGTGGGAGCGGGCTTGCTCGCGATTGAGTGCGCAGCACTCACCAAGGTTAAGCATTGCCTGTAGCCTCCAGCAAAATCCGCCCGCTGGAGCAGGTGGCGGTCTCGTTGCGATAGGCGAAATACAGTTTGCTGCGCACCGGATCGAAGCGCAGGTGCAATTGGATTTCATCGCCGGGGCGCACCAGCTGCTGGAATTTCAGCACTTCCATGCCAGCGAATTTTTCCGGCAGGTTCATCAATTGCTGGCCAAGGTTCAGGGCCCATTCCACCTGCACTACGCCGGGCAGAACCGGCGCCTGGGGGAAGTGGCCGCTGAAGTAGGCGAGGTCCGGTGGAATTGCCAGTTGCAGGCTCCACTCGCCATCGGCTTCGAGTTGTTCAAGGACTTCCGGTGCTTTCGGGCGCGGCGCCAGCAGCAAGGCTTCCACGTCGGCCTGAGGCAGTTTGCCTTGGGTGTTGAGCGGCAGTTGTCGCAACAGGCGCCAGCGTCGCGGCAGTGCAAGGGCTTCACAATGCTGGCTGAGGTGTTGGCGCAGTTCCTGAGTGAGGGTGCGTCGACCCTGATTGCGCAAGGCATGCAAACCCGAGTCGCTCAGCACCAGCAACGCACCCAGCGAAGCGCGATTTTCCTGGACCACGCCGAGGCGTGCTTCGCAGACCCAGTCGTGGGCCATCAGCGCCTGTTCCAGCATGGGCAGCGAGATACGTTTTTCTTCCAGTTTGACGATCCGGTCCAGCCGCCCGAGCAATTCGAAGCGGCCGTCGGCGGCGATGAGCGCCGCATCCGCGGTGTGTTCGACGTGGCCGGGCGGTAAGTACGGCGATGCAATGAGCAGCGCGCCATCGCTGTCCTGGCTCAATTCGACGCCGGCAAAGGCTTGCCAAGGATCATTGCCCTGACGCCAGGCAATGCCACCGGTTTCTGAACTGCCGAGGATCTCCGTCGGCCACTGTTGCAGCCGTTGCTGCAGGCTTAGCGCCGCCTCGGCCGGCAATGCACCGCCAGAGGAAAACACCCGGCGAACCGCGCTCAGCGCCGGCCAGTCAAGGTTGTCGCCCATGCGCTTGAGCAGCGCCGGGCTGGCAACCCAGGCAAAGGCCGGGTGTTCGCGGCTGGCGCGCTGCAAATCTTCCGGAAAGGCCAGTTGCTTGCGCCCGAACGAGCGCCCGGCGCACAGCGGCCACAACACGCGAAACAGCAGACCGTAGATGTGCTGGGTAGCGACGCTGCCAATGATGCAGGCGTCCGCCAGATCGGCGCCCCAGAGTTGCTCCAGTGCTTCAACTTCGTTGGCCAGTTGGCGCAGGGTTTTGTCGATGCGCTTGGGCTCGCCGCTGGAACCGGAGGTGCACAGGCTCAGCGTGGTGCGATCCAGGTCCAGCGCGGCAGCCGCCAGCGGCGCGTGGCGATAGTCGCTCAGGTGCGCGTCGTCGGCCTGATCCGTCAGCCACAGGTCGACTTCGCCCGACCAGCGCTGGCGCGTTTGCGGTTGCAGGTCGGCAGGCAGCAGCACGCTGACTTCGGCACGCCAGGCGCCCAGCAGCGCAATTGCCAGGTCGGCGGCGTCTTCAAGGTGCACGGCAATGCACTGCACGCCCTGCGCTTGCAGGCCGGCGGCCAGGCTCAGGGCCTGTTCGCACAGTTGTGCGTGATTCAGCACCGGATCGGCCGTCACAGCGCGTTCCGGTTGAGCCTTGAGCAACAATTGCTCAAGTTTTATCCAATTCATGGGTGGCCTCGTACCCGTTGTCGTATAAGCCATTCAATGGCAAACATCAGGCCGATCAATCCGTAGGAGATCAGGCCGGTGTACAACATCCACCAACTCAGCGGCGCCCAGAGGGTCAGGGCCGCGGCGCACAAACCGTTGCAGAGAAAAAACACACACCAGGCAATGGTGACCTGGCGGGTATAGCGAATCGCCTTGGCCGGCAAGCGTGGTTCACGCAGGCGGGCCAGCCGTTCGATCATCGGCGGGCCGTATTTCAGGCTCAACCCGAACAGCACCAGCATGAAGCCGCTGATCAGCACCGGATACCAGCGCAGCATGGCGGGGCTGTCGAACAGGGCCAGCAACAGGCAAAACACGATGGCAACGCTGGCCATCCACAGGCTTCCTGGCCGGCGTATACCCGTCAGTGCCCGGGCCAGCCACAGGCTGCCCAGCAGCAGGCCGAACTGCCACGGGGCAAAATGTTCCATGCCGAAATACACCGCGAAGGGGTACAGCAGGCCCGCCAGCAGCAGGCCAAGGCCGATCAGTCGGCTCATGCGGCGGGTTGAACCAGACGGTAGACCGCCTCGACGACGTCGCTGACGGTACGCACCGTCTTGAATTCTTCAGCGGCGATTTTTTTGCCGGTCTGGCGCTTGATGTGGTCGATCAGGTCGACCGCGTCAATGCTGTCGATTTCCAAGTCCTGGTACAGGTTGGAATCGAGGCTCACACGCTCGGGGTCCAGCTCGAAGAGTTCGACCAAGGCATCGCGCAGGGTGTTGAAAATGTCATCACGAGTTTGCATGGTCCGGTCTCAAGCTGCCTGTTTTGCGGTGACGAACGCCGCAAGGCTCGCCACGTTGCTGAAGTGATTACGGGTGTCCTTGGCATCGGCGTCGATTTTGATGCCGTACTTTTTCTGGATCGCCAGGCCGAGCTCCAGGGCGTCGACGGAGTCCAGTCCCAGGCCTTCACCGAACAGCGTCTGGTCGTCGCCGATGTCTTGCGCACTGATGTCTTCGAGGCCCAGGGCTTCGATGATCAGTTCTTTGATTTCACGGTGTAGATCGCTCATCTTCGGCGAGCTCCTTAATAAAGTAGTGATGCAGGTAATCATTGAGCTTGCGCGAGGCTTGAGGAGCAGGGCCCTGCGCGGCGAAGGCCTGTGGATCTATATCGGCCCCGACCCGGAAACTGAAGTGCACGCGGCGTTTGGGGATCCGATACCAGGGTTCGGCCTTGGTCAACGTAGTCGGGCTGACCTTGATGATCACCGGGGTGAGGATCTTCGCACCGCGCAGTGCGATCGACGCCGCACCCCGATGAAAGGAGGGCGCCTGGCCAGGCTGGGTGCGGGTGCCCTCCGGAAAGATGATCAAGGTCTGGCCGCTTTTCAGCGCGTCCGCCGCGGCATCGAGCATGTCCATGCTGCCGTCATTGCTGATGTATTCGGTGCGGCGAAGCGGGCCACGGGTGAACGGGTTTTCCCAGAGGCTGCTTTTGACCACGCAGTTGGAATGGCGCACCAGGCCGATCAGGAACACCACATCGATCAGCGACGGGTGATTGGCGATGATCATCTGCCCGGGTCGACCCAGCTTTTCCGCGCCTTCGATGTCGTAGGTCAACACGCCGGTGCGGGCCATGAACCGCACGAAAAACCAGAAACAGCGGCTGACGGTTTGCCGCGCCCGCAGGCGATGCGTCTGCGCATTGCCGGGCAGGCAGCTCAGTACCGGGAAAACGACCAGGCGCAGGCACAGCCCGCCCAGTCCGAAGAGGGTGAAGCTTGCGGCGGTGGCCAGCAAACGCCAGTAATAGGCGTCGCGGTTTTTTTCGCTTACAGATTGCGTTGCCAGGTCCATACACGATTTTTCCAGGCATGTTGGCAGGTGGTGTGCTGGCCGAGCAGGGTACGCAAGAGATTCAGGGCATGGGGCCAGTGGGCTTTGGACAACGCATCCGAAGTGCTGTTCAGGGACAGCTGCCAGTCGTTGCCGGGGGTCAGCAACAAACCTACGGCGTAAGGGAAGGGTACGTCATCGATCCAGTCGGAATAGGCTTCGGGTGGCTGTTCTTCGGTGACCACCAGCAGGACCGCGGGCGCCCCTTCGGCAAGCAGCGCCGCTGCCTCTAGCATGCCGTGTTCAAGGCCATCGCCGGCCGCCGCCAGGGCGGTCATTTCGCTGGTTTCGCCGCGCATGATCGACCACAGGCCAATGACCGCGTTATGCACAGACAGGCTGAACTGGGTCGGCGACAGAGGCTGATCGGCGGCCAGATCGCTGAGGATATCGAAGGTGCGCGGGGTTTCGCCGTGACGGGAAATAAAGACCAACGGTAGGTCAGGGCGACCATCGGCCAACGGCCAGCCGACACTGAACGCCATCCGCGCAAGACGGCTGAGCCGCCGCCGCTGCATGGCCGGCAGAAACGAAACGTCGGGGGCGGCATCGCAGCTTGGCAGCGCGACCGGTTGTCGGCTCCAGGCCTGCCAATCGTCCACGCTTTCGAGCCCAGGGGCCCACGCGCGCCATTGGGCGATGTTGAAGTTGATCACAGGCATTCATCCCGCCCCTGCGGGCTTTCTTGACGCGACGAGGCGCAAAAACTGCGACTCACCTTACGTGACGCTTAGCGTCGAGTGGCGCGCATTATCCCGGTGCGGCGGGCGTGTAGCAAATGCTGGTTACATTTTGCACAACGAAATGTACCGATTGGTCCGTGAATATATGTCGTTTGGCCATTATCCACATCGAGTCTCGTATGTCTGTCGGCTCGGGGCGCCTTTTTCTGGGCGAGATGGCGGCTTTTTCAGTGAGCGTTTGCACCTGACTGTGTAGTCCTTGTGCCGGCGAGGTAGCTAAGCGACGCCGTGGACTACTACACTCGGTCATTCTTTGATACACGGAGGTTTTGACATGCGGCGCGTGGTATTCAATCAGAAAGGCGGCGTAGGCAAATCCAGCATTGCCTGCAATCTGGCGGCGGTCAGTGCCAGCGAGGGCTATCGGACCCTTCTGGTGGATCTCGACGCTCAGGCCAATTCGACCCAGTACCTCACCGGGCTCACCGGTAATGACATTCCGATGGGTATTGCCGACTTCTTCAAGCAGACACTGTCTTCTGGGCCGTTCTCGAAGAAAAACCAGGTCGATATCTACGAAACCCCGTTCGAAAACCTCCACGTCATCACCGCTACCGCCGAGCTGGCCGACTTGCAGCCCAAGCTCGAGGCGAAACACAAGATCAACAAGCTGCGCAAACTGCTCGAGGAGTTGGACGGCGACTACGACCGGATTTACCTCGATACCCCGCCGGCGCTGAACTTTTATGCGGTTTCAGCGTTGATTGCCGCTGATCGGGTGCTGATTCCCTTCGACTGCGACAGCTTCTCGCGTCAGGCGCTGTACGGCCTGTTGGCGGAAATCGAAGAGCTGAAGGATGACCACAATGAAGGGCTGGAAGTCGAAGGCATTGTCGTCAACCAGTTCCAGGCCCGCGCCAGCCTGCCGCAGCAAATCCTCGATGAGTTGATTGCCGAAGGTCTGCCGGTGTTGCCGGTGTATCTGGGCAGTTCGGTGCGCATGCGCGAATCGCATCAGGCCAACACACCGTTGATCCACCTTGATCCACGGCACAAATTGACCCAGCAGTTCGTCGAGTTGCATAACCTGCTCGAAAGCGCCTGATTCCCGCAAACAACACCGAACCCCTGTGGGAGCGGGCTTGCTCGCGAAAGCGGAGTGTCAGTCAAAATTAATGTCGACTGACAAACCGCTTTCGCGGGCAAGCCCGCTCCCACATTTGATCCGCGGTGACTTCAAATCCCGTGGCTTCGCAACCAGCTCATCAACTGCGGCAACGGAAAGGCCCCGCTCTGGCGCGCCACTTCCCGGCCGTTCTTGAACAGAATCAGGCTCGGAATCGAGCGAATCCCCAACTGCGCCGACAACTGCTGGTTGGCCTCGCTGTCCAGCTTGGCCAGCCGGCACTTGCCCGCCAGTTGTCCCGCCGCCTGCTCGAACACCGGCGCAAACGACTTGCACGGCCCGCACCAGTCCGCCCACACATCCACCAGCAACGGCAGATCACCCTTGATCTGACTGGCGTAATCACCTTGTTTCAGCTCGAACGGTTTGCTCAGCAGGACCTCAGCTTTGCAGCGACCGCATTTCGGCTGGTCGCTGAGGCGCTCGGCGGGGATGCGGTTGAGGCCGTTGCAGTGGGGGCAGGGGATCAGGAGTGGGTCGGTCATAATCGGGCTCTGAATAAATGGGCAATCCATGACACTGATCTGGAGTCAAAGTCGGTAGTTATCAAGGTGAAACCCGCAGGCCAATCAAGACGAACAACTGATCTCCAAATGCTTGCCCCACTCCGGCGGCCGTTCGGCGTAACTCTCCATCCCCGGCTGCTCCTCGAATGGCTTGCTCAGCACCGCGTGCAGCCGGCGAACCTCTGAGTAGTCACCGCTTTCCGCCGCATCGATGGCTTTTTGCGCAAGGTAGTTGCGCAGGATGTACAGCGGATTGACCGCGTGCATCCGTTGGCGGCGCTGTTCCTGATCAACTTCACCTTCGCGAGCAACACGGGCGATATAGCGCTCTGCCCAGGCATCGAAGCCCTTGATGTCGACGAAGTCGTCGCGCAATCGGGCAACGGCCGGTTCCGGTGATTCATCGCCCAGGCGGCGGAAGAACAGGGTGTAGTCGACGCCGCTGTTCTGCATCAATTGCAGCAGTTGCTCCAGCAGTTTCTGGTCGTCGTCTTCGGCGGTGGTGAAGCCGAGGCGACGGCGCATCAGGTCCAGGTAATGAGCCTGGAACAGCGGCAGGTACAGACCCAGGGTTTCGCGCAGGGCCTCGACGCTGATGAACGGCGTCAGGGCCTGCGCCAAAGCGCTGAGGTTCCACTGGCCGATCGGCACCTGGTTGCTGAAGGAATAACGGCCCTGGTCATCGGAGTGGTTGCAGATGAAATTGGCGTCGAAATCGTCGAGGAACGCGAACGGGCCGAAATCGAAGGTGATGCCGAGGATCGACATGTTGTCGGTGTTCATCACGCCGTGGCAGAAACCATAGGCCTGCCATTTGGCGATGAGCTCGGCGTTGCGCTCGACGATTTCGCGGAACATCGCCAGATAGGGCTCGGGCTGTTCGAGGCATTCGGGGAAGTGCATGGCCAGTACATGTTCGCCGAGTTCTTTCTGCTTCTCGGGGCGTTTGGTGTAGTAGAAATATTCGAAATGCCCGAAGCGCACGTGGCTCGGCGCCAGGCGCAGGACCATGGCGGCGCGCTCTTGCTTTTCGCGCCACACCGGCGTGTCGGAGCCGATCACGCACAGCGCGCGAGTGGTCGGGATGTTCAGCGCATGCAACGCTTCGGAGGCGAGAAACTCGCGGATTGACGATCGCAGCACCGCACGTCCATCGCCCATGCGCGAGAAAGGCGTCTGGCCGGCGCCTTTGAGGTGCAGGTCCCAGTGCTCGCCGGCCTCGTTGTAGACCTCGCCCAGCAACAGGCCGCGCCCATCGCCCAACTGCGGGTTGTAGGAACCGAACTGATGCCCGGAATAGACCATCGCCCGAGGCACCGCATCCGCCCAGAGCTTGTGGCCGCTGAACAGCTCGGCGAATTCCGGGGTTTCGGCCACGGCCGGGTCGAGATCGAGCAACGCCATGGCGGCGGGGCTGGCCACCACCAGGCGCGGGTTGTCGATGGGCTCGGGCAGTACGTGGGCGGAAAACGTATCGCCCAAGCGATCGAAGCGATTATCGAAGGTCAGTTCGTCGAGGGCTTTCACCGGCCATCTCCAGCAGAATGTCCGAGCATTCTGCTAGGGACTGGGCGGTTAGTCGAGCTTGGCGGCCGGCGGCTCTTGCAGCGGTTTGCCATCGGCCAGCGGCACGATGGTTTTGTTTTCCGGTTCGATCGGCACCATTTTGTATTCCTGGCCGTGAAGGTTCTTCAGGTAAACCTCCATCTGCCGGAACGAGATGTTGATGTGCTGCTTCTTGAACTCGCGGTTGATGAAGCGGTTGACCTCATCGAGCACCGGGTTACGGTCGCCGAGGTCGCGCACATGCATGCGTAGCTCGTGGTCGAGAGTACTTTCGCCGAAGTTCAGGAAGTACACGTGGGGTTCAGGGTCTTTCAGGACGCGCGGATTGTCCCGGGCAGCCTTCAACAGCAGTTCTTTCACCAGGTCCAGGTCCGAGCCGTAATCGACGCCGAGCTTCAGGGTCACCCGGGTGATGGTGTCGGTCAGGGACCAGTTGATCAGTTGCCCGGTGATGAACGTCTTGTTCGGGACAATGATGTCCTTGCGGTCGAAGTCGGTGATGGTCGTGGCGCGGATGCGAATCTTGCTGACCGTGCCCGACAGGTTGCCGATGGTGATGGTGTCGCCGATCCGCACCGGGCGTTCGAACAGGATCATGATGCCGGAGATGAAGTTCGCGAAGATCTCCTGCATCCCGAAACCGAGACCCACCGAGAGCGCCGCCACCAGCCATTGCAACTTGTCCCAGCTCACGCCGAGCGTCGACAGGGTCGAGACGAAACCGATGCCGGCGATCACGTAGGACAGCAACGTCGTGGTGGCATAGGCACTGCCCTGGGCCAGGTTCAGCTTCGACAACACCAGGACTTCCAGCAACCCCGGCAAGTTGCGCGCGAGGGCGAAGGTGATGCCGATAATGATCAGCGCGCCGAGCATGTCGCCGATGCTGATCGGCACCATGCTCATGTTGGCGCCGGTGCCGCTGGTGTATTCGTAGAGGGTGATGTTGTCCAGGTACGAGAACACCGAGATCAGGTCCGACCAGACCCAGTACAACGCCGCCATGAACCCGCCCAGCAGCGCCAGCCGAATCAGGCGCAGGGACTGTTCGTTGACCTTTTCGATGTCCAGCGTCGGTTCTTCGATCACGGCTTCGCCGTCGCCGGCCTCTTTGGCCGCCTGACGCTTGGCCAGCGCTCGCTGATAGGCCAGACGCCGCGCGGCGACACTGAGGCCTCGGACGAAGGTAGCTTCGATCACCAGCCAGAACATCAGCAGGTAAAGGGTGTTGATCAAGCGGTCGCTGAGTTTCAGCGCGGTGTAGTAATAGCCAAAGCACACGGCGACGAACAACGCGATCGGCAACGCGGTGAACATGATGCCCACCGCCTTGCGGAACAGTGAGGCATTCTGGTGCGTCGGGCTGCTGATCAGCAGGCGGCTGAGCAACCAGGCCATCAGCGCGTAGCAGGTCAGTACCACTGGCATGCCGAGCACATCATCGGCCAGGGCCGCCGGTTGCAGCTCGGCAACCGCCACCACGGCGACCAGCGCCATCACTACCAGACCCAATCGACGGACCCAGCCCTGGAGGAATTCGACCTGGGGTTTTTCCCAGCGGAAATGCAGTTCGGCCACGCCGCCCGGCGCGAGGATCCGGTAAGCGGTGTAGAACACCAGCCAGGCCTGAGCCATTTGCAACAGGGCCGAGCCCATGTTGGCGTTCTGTCCGCGAGCGTCGATCTGCAAGGCCAGGCCGCACAGGGCCAGGCCCAGCGCAACCGGCATGGCCAACAGAATATTGATCAGAATCGCCTGCGGTGTGTGCAACTGGCTGTCACGCTTGAAGTGGCCGATGTCCTGGTGAACCTTGTTCAGTCGGGCATACAGGCTTTTGCGGCGCCACAGCAGGGCGCCGATTAGCAGCACCAACGGTAGAAACAGCAGCGGCCGTTGAGTCAGGCCGTCAATCAATTCGCTCACGCTCGACGCCAGCGGCAGGGTCGCCACCTGGCGTTGCAGACGCTCCGGCACGCCGCGCATCCATTCCAGATCGAGGGGCTTGTTGCTCGGAATCCAGAACATCTGCTCGTCGAGGGTCGCCCGCAGGCTTTGCGCGGTGCTGAGCAGCTGTTTCTGATTGAGTTGCAGCGTGATCGATTCGTTAAGCACCGCGCTGAGTTCGCGGTTCAGTCGCTCCAGCAGGTCGGCGCGGGTCGTGGCCAGCTCCAGCAGGCTTTTGCGCAATTGCGGGGTGACTTGCTCGGGAGGCTGGGTCGAGAGCAGGTTGTCGACGTAGGCCGCCGGGTTGCTGAGCAATTCCCGCTGCTGGCTGACTTCGAATTGATAGAGGCGGATGTCGGCGATCTGGTCGGCCAGGTCACGGTCAAGCTTGAGGCGCGGCAGGCCCTGTTTCTGTTTGTAGAGAATCTTCGACAGTAGCAGGCTGCCCTTGAGCACGTTGATTTGCTCGTCCAGGGCCGAATCGCTCTGGGTCACGTTGTCCAGCTGCTGTTTGGTTTGCAGGTTCTGCTGGGTGACGACATTCAAGCGGTCAGTGCTTTTGAGCAGGTAGTCGGACAGCTTCAGGTTGGCCGCGCTTTCGGTGGCGAGCAGGGCGCTGCTGCCGGACTTCTGCGCTTCGATGGACTGCTGTGTCACGGTTTCCTGAGATTGGGCCAGGCGCTTCTGGTTGATCAGGGTTTGCAGCTCCTGGATTTCCCGGTCCAGGCGATCGGTTTTTTCCGTCAGCAAGTCATGCTGGCTGTTGCCCAGGTCCTGCAACTGGCTGTTGCCGGCCAGTTCCTGGCGGCGCAGCGGGATCAGTGCGTTCAGGGCTGCCAGCTCGGCATTGAGCAGGTCACGCTGTTCGCCGCTCAGGGTCTTGCCGTTGTCCTTGCCGGCCTTGAGGATGTTGTTGATCTGCTGGATGCGCGTCTGGCTGGTGGAGATTTCTGCCTGGGCGCGCTCGGGCCGGGTCTGGGCGGTAATGACCAGGCTGTTCGCTTCGGCGAGGGCTTTTTGCATGTCGCTTTGCTGGGTCGAACGCTCGGTGAGCATCTGTTCCAGCTGCTGAATGGACTCTTTGCTATAGCGTTGCGCCACCGGTGTCACGTTGGTGGCCTTGAGGCGAGTCAGCTCGCGCTGGTTCTCGATGTTCTGCTTCGGCGCGGTGGCGAGTTGCTGCTTGAGACTGGTCAGTTTCTGTTCGTAGTCACGCTTATTGTCGAGCTGGGTCAGCGTGTTCTGCAGGAGGGTCTGCAGGGCCTTTTGATCGGCTTCCGGCAGTTTGCGCTCGGCGATCTTGTCCAGGTTGGCCTGCACGGCTTCGCTGGACGGCGGTTCGGCCGCTTGCAACGTACCGACAGAAAGACTCAAGCCCAGCAGGGCCATGATGAAAAAGGTGCGCAGGGTTGACATAGAGACCGATCGAAAACGAGACGAAGTGTGGAGTTTAGAGGAAGAGTCCCGGACCCGGGCGACTTCCTTCGGGGAATCTGACGCCCACTTTGCCGATCTTGTTCCCTTCCATGACCGCAACGGTCCAGATCGTGTTGTTCCATTCCACCTGGTCACCCACGACCGGTGCACCGCCCACTTTGTGGGCAATGAAGCGGGCCAGGGTCATGTCCGGATCGATGCCTTCGACTTTCAACCCGTACAGGGCAGCAACCGCAGCCAGCTGGGCATCTCCTTCGAGTACGAAGTCGCCGAAGAAGCGCAAATCCAGACCCCGTTGCGGTGCCTGGCTGAACAGTTTTCCGAGGGCCGGCAGGTTGTGTTCATGGCCGATAACACACAGCAAATCATCGACTTCGAGTACCGTACTACCCGACGGATGGAGCAGTTGCTGGCCCCGAAACAGTGCCGCGATGCGCGTGCCTTCGGGCATTTTCAGTTCGCGCAGGGGCGAACCGATGCACCATTTTTCAGCGCCGAGGCGATAAACGAACAGCTCCCACTCGCTGGTGACATGCACTTCCAGCGCGGCGCGGGAGATCGGTGCTGGCTCCGGCGGAACGGTCACCTTCAACAGCTTCGCCACCCACGGCAGGCTTGTGCCCTGCACCAGCAGCGAGACCAGCACGATAAAGAACGCGAGATTGAAATACAGCTGGGCGTTGGGCAGCCCCGCCATCAGCGGGAACACCGCCAGAATGATCGGGACCGCGCCGCGCAGGCCAACCCAGGAAATAAAGGCTTTTTCGCGGCCATGGAAAGCCTTGAACGGCAGCAGGCCAACCATCACCGACAGCGGCCGCGCAAACAGAATCATCCACAACGCCAGGCCCAGCGCGGGCAGGGCGATCGGCAGCAAGTCGTGTGGCGTCACCAGCAGGCCCAGCACCAGGAACATGCCGATCTGCGCCAGCCAGGCCATGCCGTCGAGCATGTGCAGGATGCCGTGGCGGCTGCGCACCGGACGGTTGCCGATCACCAGGCCGCACAGGTAAACCGCAAGGAAGCCACTGCCGTGCAGGGCGTTGGTCAGGGCGAACACCACCAGACCGCCGGCAATCACCAGGATCGGATAGAGGCCGGTGGCCAGGTTGATGCGATTGACCAGTTGCAGCATCAGCCAGCCGCCACCCAGGCCGATCACGCCGCCGATGCCGAACTCGCGCACCAGATGCCCCAGCAGGTTCCAGTGCAGACCGGTCTCGCCGCTGGCGAGCATGTCGATCAGGGTGACGGTGAGGAACACCGCCATCGGGTCGTTGCTGCCGGATTCGATCTCGAGGCTGGCGGTGACCCGTTCGTTCAGGCCCTTGCCGCCGAGCAGCGAGAACACCGCCGCGGCATCCGTGGAACCGACGATGGCGCCGATCAGCAAGCCCTGGATCAGGTTCAAATTGAACAGCCATGCCGCGGCCATGCCGGTCAGTCCGGTGGTGATCAGCACCCCGACCGTGGCCAGCGACAACGCCGGCCATAACGCCACGCGGAAACTCGACACCCGGGTTCGCAAACCACCGTCGAGCAGGATCACCGCCAACGCGAGGTTGCCGACCAGATAGGCCGTTGGGTAGTTATCGAAAATAATGCCGCCGCCATCGACGCCGGCCGCCATGCCCACGGCCAGGATAATCACCAGAATCGGGATGCCGAGGCGGGACGAAAGTGAGCTCACCAGAATGCTCGCACCTACCAGCAACGCGCCGATCAAGAACAGGCTGTTGATGGTCGTCGCATTCAAAGGCAGTACTCCAGAAAGCTGAAAGGCGGGCACAAACTGACCATGCAGTCTGCGTGCCAGCGATTCTAACCTGTTGAAATGTGATGCTGTCAAAAAGGTTTTGCAGCAACGACAACGTCGCCGGGTTGAGCTCGATCATTGTGGCGAGGGGATTTATCCCCGTTGGGTAGCGAAGCTACCCCCAAACCCTCAGACGAGTTTGATCAGGTGTACCGGGAACAATGGGTTTACGGCGGCTGCGCCGCCGAACGGGGATAAATCCCCTCGCCACAGAGTTCGCGGTGCTCTTTAGAGGCTGAACCGCCCAACCATGTTGTTCAGGTCCAGCGCCAACCGCGACAACTCATTGCTCGCCGCGCTCGTCTGATTGGCCCCGGTCGCCGATTGCACCGACAAATCACGAATGTTAACCAGGTTGCGATCCACTTCCCGCGCCACTTGCGCCTGCTCTTCGGCAGCGCTGGCGATGACCAGGTTGCGTTCGTTGATTTCGACGATGGCGCTGTTGATGGTGTCCAGCGACATCCCCGCACCGCGAGCGATGTTCAGCGTCGACTCGGCACGCTCGGTGCTGTTGCGCATCGAATCCACGGCGTGTTCGGTGCCGCTCTGAATGCTGCCGATCATGCGTTCGATTTCACTGGTCGATTGCTGGGTGCGATGCGCCAGGGCGCGAACCTCATCCGCCACCACCGCAAAACCACGCCCGGCTTCACCCGCACGAGCGGCTTCGATCGCTGCGTTCAACGCCAACAGGTTGGTCTGGTCTGCCAGGCCACGGATCACATCCAGCACCTTGCCGATATCTCGGGATTCATTCGCCAGATCGCCAATCAACGTGGCAGTGCTCTGCACATCGGCGCTCATGCGTTCGATGGCGCTGACGGTTTCCTGAACCAGATCACGGCCATCGCCCGCAGATGTGGTGGCGTTTTTCGACGCTTCGGACGTGCTCACCGCGTTGCGCGCTACTTCTTCCACGGCGCTGGTCATTTCGTTGACGGCGGTGGCGGCCTGCTCGATTTCGTTGTTCTGTTGGGTCAGGCCACGGGCGCTTTCGTCGGTGACACTGTTGAGCTCTTCGGCGGCGGAGGCCAGTTGCGTGGCCGAGCCGGAAATCCGCTGCAGGGTGTCACGCAGCTTGTCCTGCATCTTCGACATGGCCAGCAGCAAGCGACCGGCTTCGTCTTCGCCATCAACGGTGATCGGGCGGGTCAGGTTGCCTTCAGCGATTTCCTCGGCGGCGCTCAAGGCGTTAGCGATCGGCCTGGTGATGCTGTTGGTCAGCAACCAGGCAAACAGCACGGTCAGGCCGGTGGCGATGACCAGCAGGGTGATCACCAGGTTGAAGGCCGAGGAATATTGATCGGCGGCGCGCTGATTGGTGTCGAGGGTCTGCTGGGTGTTGATCTCCAGCAAGCGATTGAGCACCGCGTTGACCGCTTCGGAGTTGGTCAGCAGATCGGTGTTGAGCAAGGTGCGCAGTTCATCGACCTGGTTATTGCGCGACAGGGTCTTCATCCGGTCTTCGATCTGGCGGTACTGCCCCAGCAACTGCACGTATTGATCGTAGGCTGCTCGTTCCTGCGGGCTGGCGATCAGCTTTTCGTAGGTCGCCTGAGCCGTGCGAATCTGTTGATTGCGCGTGTCCAGCAGGTCAACGGTTTTCTGCTGAACGTCGGGTTCGCGGTTCACCAGCAAACGGTAAGACAAAACCCGCAGGCGCAAGGTGAGTTGAGTGAACTCGTCGAGGCTTTTGATACTCGGCACGCTGCTCAAGGTGATCTCCTCGGCGGCACCGCGAATCTTGCTCATCTGGTTCAAGGCAAATACCCCCAGAACCAGCATCAAACCGCCAATCAGAGCGAAGCCGAGGAACGCCCGCGGCGCGATATTCATATTACGAAGGGACATGGTGTTTACCAAAAAGAGCGCAGCCGTGCGGCGCTGGGACTGACGTATGAGTGACTTATCGGTCATACGACTAAAGTCTTGAGTGCCTGTGCGTATTTGTCGCATGCAGACCTCTATCTGTAGGAGCGAAGCTTGCTCGCGAAGGACGTCCAGGCACCGGGTTCATTCAGACAGAACGCGTTATCGTTAACGTCCTTCGCGAGCAAGCTTCGCTCCTACAGGGGGAGGCACGCTGGTTTTGACCTATGGCGACGAAGTGCAGGAACCAGATCCGCCAATCACAGTCTTTAAAGTTCGCGAGGAAGGTCACCCGCCAGGAAAATCAAGGCCTTGCGCCCCCATAACCCTGGCATCCGTGGTGACTTTTCTTTATCGTACGCGCCCTTTGAAAATGCCTGGAAAATCAAAATGTTGGAAGCATCCCTAAGCCAATTGGAACAGCTGGTCAGCGACCTCGTTCAACAGAACCAGAACCTGCTCGGCACCAACCAGACCCTGAGCGCCGAACTGGCCCAGGCCAAGGATGAAAACGAAAGCCTGCAACTGAGCCTGATGGAACAGGAAGAAAAACAAGGCGCCACCGCCGCTCGCATCCAGGCCCTGGTTGAACGCGTCAGCGCCGGCCCGGTCAGCGCATGAGTTACGGCGCCGCAGGGGTAAAAGTCGTCTCGATCCTGGGGGAGGACTATTCGATCAAGGCGCCGGCCGGGGAAGAGCAAACCCTGCTGGACGCCGCAATGATGTTGAAAGCCGCTTTGGCCGACACCAAAAGAAAGTACCCGACGCTGATCGGTGACCGCCTGCTGGTGCTGGCAGCCATGAATCTGTGCTCGCAGCAGATCGAAATGCAAAAGCAGCACAAGCTCGAACTCGACCGTTACCAAGAGCAAGTCAGCGCCACGGTTGAAGTGATCTCCAAGACGATCAATCAGGCCTGATCGGCTTTGCGCACAACCAAAGAATAAATTGTCGTTTGCGTTGTATACAATCGGCACGGCTGTTGCAGTGTTTCAGCCTCTTATTCTTTGGGGGTGCTCCATGCAGTTCTGGCGTCGCAGTATTCAATGGCAGTTGATCCTCAGTATGGGCACCGCCCTGCTGGTCAGTATTCTGATCGTGGTTGGCATTTATACCCTCGTGGTCAACCGCCTCGCCCAGCGCTATCTGGTGGAACAAGCACTGCCGTCGAGCATCGAAGCGATGCGCAACGACATCGAGCGCATCCTCGTTCAACCCCTCACCGCCGCCAAGGACATCGCCAGCAACAGCATGGTGCGTGACTGGCTGGCAGACGGCGAAAACCCTGCCCGGACCGCCGCGTTCGTCGAGTATCTGGAAGGCATCCGCGCCGAACACAAAGCCTTTACCGCGCTGATCGTCGGCACCGCTTCAAATCACTATTTCACTGAAAAAGGCCTGGACCGGACCCTCAGCCGTTCCAACCCCAAAGACGCCTGGTTCTACTCGTTCCTCGACAGCAACCAGCCGCGCACCCTCAATATCGACAATGACACCGCGACCGGAGAATTGGCGCTGTTCATCGACCTCAAGGTCGAACAGGCCGGCAAAGTCGTGGGCGTTGCCGGGCTGGGCCTGAGCATGAAAGAGCTGTCGGAGCTGATCCACAATTTCAACTTCGGTGAGCGCGGCAAGGTCTATCTCGTGCGTTCCGACGGTTTGATCCAGGTTCACCCCGACGCGCAATTCAGCGGCAAGCGCACCTTGGCCGAGCAGATCGGTGCTCCGGCAGCGCAAGCAGTGATGGGTCAAAAAGTCGCCACCAACAGCAGCTTTGTACGCGATGGCGAAGATTATCTGGCGTTGAGCCTGCCGCTGCGGGATCTGGGCTGGACCCTGGTGGCCGAAGTGCCACAGTCGCAGATCTACGCCGAGGCCCGCCGGGCCATGTGGATGAGCAGTGGAATTGGCTTGGCGGTAGCGCTGGTGTGCCTGCTGCTGGTGGTATTGCTGGCCCGTGGCCTGGTGCGTCCGATTCGTCAGGTAACAGCGGCGCTGGTAGCCATCGGTAGCGGTGGTGGAGATTTGACCCACAGGTTAGATTCCAGCCGCGCCGATGAGCTGGGAGATTTGGCGCGCGGCTTCAATCGATTCCTCGACAGTCAGCGCGAGATGATCGGCGAAGTGCTGACCACCAGCGAGCGCTTGCGTACGGCCGTCGGCCAAGTGGCGCGGGTGGTGGACAACACCGCCGAGCGCTCCGGCCGTCAGCAGGAAATGACCGACATGGTCGCCACCGCCGTCCACGAAATGGGCCTGACCGTACAGGAAATTGCGCAGAATGCCGGCAACGCGGCGGTCGCTTCGCAGAATGCTCGCGATGAAGCGATGCAGGCGCGGGAGGTGGTCGGTGGTTCGATCCGGCATATCGAAAGCATGTCCGAAGAGATCGGCCTCGCGGCGGGTGCCGTTGGCGAGCTGGCCAATCAGGTGGCATCCATCGATCAGGTGTTGGCGGTGATTCGCGGGATATCCGAGCAGACCAACTTGCTGGCGCTTAACGCGGCTATCGAAGCGGCGCGGGCCGGGGACATGGGCCGTGGATTTGCGGTGGTGGCCGATGAAGTCCGGACCTTGGCTCGACGCACACAGTCATCCACCGATGAGATTCAGCAGATGATCGGCAGCCTCAAGCAGGGCGCGGAGAATGCGGTGTCGTCGATGCACACGGGGCAGGCAGCGACTGGCACCGGGGTTGAGTCAAGCCAGCGGACGGGGGCGTCGTTGACGGCGATCACGGGGCAGGTCGAGCGTATCAGCGACATGAACCACCAGGTGGCGACGGCGACCGAAGAGCAGTCGGCGGTGACCGAGGAGATCAATCGAAACGTGCAGGGGATTTCCGATCTGGCCCGGGCGACAGCGGGTGAGGTCAGGGCTTGTCGTGAGGATTGTCAGACGTTGCAGCGGTTGGCGGATGATCTGGCGCGGCAGATGGGTAGTTTCAAGCTGAAGTGATGTGTTGGTTGTGCTGACGCCATCGCGGGCAAGCCCGCTCCCACAGGATTTGGGTGGGATCACATTATCTGTGACCGACAGAGATCCCTGTGGGAGCGGGCTTGCCCGCGATTGGATTTCAGCAGCAAAACAAGGCTTTAATTAAAACCACTCATCCTGCATCCCCAGGCATACATCATCCCGAGCTTCAAGAATCGCCAGTTCATGGTGGCAACCCGGCACTTCCCACGTCAGGAAATACCGCGCCGCCTGCAGCTTGCCTTTATAGAAGCTCACATCCGCTGCATTCCCTTTGGCCAACCCTTCTTCGGCACGAATCGCCTGTTCCAGCCAGCGCCAGCCAATCACCGTGTGCCCGAACACTTTCAGGTACAGCGCCGAATTCGCCAGACTGCTGTTGACCTTGCCCTGAGCCAGATCCGTCAGCAGGCCAATAGTCACTGTTTGCAGGCGCGCCACCAGTTTCTCCAGGGGGTCACGCAACGGGGTCAACGATTCGTATGCATGAGCGCGCTCGGCAGTGTTGGCGATCAGACGGATCAATTGCTTGAGCCCCGCACCACCGTTCTGCGCCAGTTTGCGCCCCAGCAAGTCCAGCGACTGAATGCCGTGGGTGCCTTCATGAATCGGGTTCAAACGGTTGTCGCGGTAATACTGCTCGACCGGGTATTCACGGGTGTAACCGTGGCCACCGAGAATCTGGATCGCCAGTTCGTTGGCCTTCAGGCAAAACTCCGACGGCCAGGATTTGACGATCGGCGTCAGCAAATCCAGCAGCTCGTGCGCCTGTTTGCGCTCGGCTTCGGTCTCAAGCGTCGTGGTGTCATCGAACAATCGCGCCGCATACAACCCGAGGTCGAACGAGCCTTCGACGTAGGCTTTTTGCGTCAGCAACATGCGTTTGACGTCAGCATGTTGAATGATCGCCACTGGCGCGGTGTTCGGGTCTTTGCTGTCCGGCACACGACCTTGCGGACGTTCCCGAGCGTATTCCAGCGAGTACAGATAGCCGGCGTAGCCGAGCATCACCGCGCCCATGCCGACGCCGATCCGGGCTTCGTTCATCATCTGGAACATGTAGCTCAAACCGTGGTGCGGCTTGCCCACCAGATAACCGACGCACTCACCGTTGTCGCCGAAGTTCAGCGCCGTGGACGTGGTGCCGCGCCAGCCCATCTTGTGGAACAGGCCGGCGAGTAGCACGTCATTGCGCTTGCCCAGGCTGCCGTCATCGTTGACAAGAAACTTGGGCACGATAAACAGCGAAATTCCCTTCACCCCGGCCGGTGCATCCGGCAGTTTGGCCAGCACCATGTGCACGATGTTTTCCGACAGCGGGTGATCGCCGCCGGAGATAAAAATCTTGTTGCCCTTGAGTCGATAGGTGCCGTCAGACGCAGGCTCGGCGCGGGTACGAATATCCGACAGCGACGAACCGGCATGCGGCTCGGTCAGGGCCATGGTGCCGAAAAAGCGACCGTCGATCATCGGTTGCAGGAAACGCTGCTTTTGCTCGTCGGTGCCGAAGCTTTCGATCAGGTTCGCCGCGCCCATGGTCAGGAACGGGTATGACGTCGATGCCGCGTTGGCCGACTGAAAGTGCGCGAAACAGGCCTGGGACAACAGCGTAGGCAGTTGCATGCCACCGGCGTCGAAACTGCGCGCGGCGTTGAGGAAACCGGCTTCGAGGAAAGCATCCACCGCGGGTTTCACTTCCGGAATCAGAATCGCCTGACCGTCCTCATAACGCGGTTCGTTCTCGTCGCCCTTGCGGTTGTGCGGGGCGAAGAACTTCTCGGCAATGCTGCGGGCGGTGCCGATGGCGGCATCGAAGGTTTCGCGGTTGTGCTCGGCGAAACGCTCACGCTGGGTCAGGCCTTCGGCATCGAGGACTTCATACAGCTCGAAAGCCAGATTGCGGGAACTGAGCAACGTCTCGGACATGGCGGCCTACCTTTTTTTGGAATGGACCGAGTCTAGGCGTGGGAATAGAGGCTGAACAGGATGATTGATAAGCGTGATGGTGGAGCCGCGCAGAAACTTAGCAAACACCACAAACCACTGTGGGAGCGGGCTTGCCCGCGATAGCGACAGACCAGTCACATTGATAGTGACTGACACATCGCTATCGCGGGCAAGCCCGCTCCCACAGGGAATATCGCCAAGCCAGGCACCTGTTGCAGGTGCCCGGATCGTCGGGGTTAACCGATGGTCATCAGGCTGGCATTACCACCCGCCGCAGCGGTGTTAACACTCAACGCCCGCTCAATCACCAGGCGCTCCAGCGCAATGTTGGTCTCGCCCTGGGACAAGCCGTGAACCCCGACAATCGCACCGGCACGCTTGGCCACTTGCTGGCAAACCGCACGCAACTGATCGGAATGGCCGTGATGCAGAACCGCATCAAACACCACTTCGTCCTTGTTCCAGTCGGAAACCAACTTGATGCGCGCCTGAACTTCCTTCGGCAGACGTGCGAACAATGCCTTGGTCAAGTCAGCTTCCGGCCACACCGCCGAACCACCGACAGCCAACACCGCCGCCAGTTGAGTCAGCAGATCGCCTTCGACTTCCGCCAGGTTCAGCACGTGTTCGCGCGGCAGGATGGCATAGCTGTTGCGCTCGCCGGTCGGGCCCGCCAGAACACGGGTGATCCCGCTTTGCGATTGCGCCGCGAACTGCGTGCACAGGGTGCTCAGGTCGGCAAACTTGTTGCTGTCGGCCCAGGCTTGCAGCGCGGTCAGCGGTTTGCTCATGGCATCACGCAGACGAACGTCCGGTGCGGTGACAGCGTCGCCGCGAGCGAAGGATTGTTCGATTGCATCGGTAGGACGGGTCGACAGCAGACGGTACAGGTACAACGGACCGCCGGCTTTCGGGCCAGTACCCGACAGGCCTTCGCCACCGAACGGTTGCACGCCGACCACCGCGCCGACGATGTTGCGGTTCACGTAGACGTTACCGGCATTGACGTTGTCGATCACCTTGGCGATGGTCTCGTCGATGCGGGTGTGCACGCCCAGCGTCAGGCCGTAGCCGGAAGCGTTGATCTGGCCGATCAACTGGTCGATGTCCTTGCGCTTGTAGCGAACCACGTGCAGCACCGGACCGAAGATCTCGCGTTGCAGTTCGTCGAAGCTCTCCAGTTCGATCAGCGTCGGCATCACGAAGGTGCCGCGTTTGACTTCTTCAGCATCGGCAATAGCCACCTGGTACACACTGCGACCTTTGTCGCGCATGGCCTGGATGTGTTTCTCGATGCCTGCCTTGGCTTCGGCGTCGATCACCGGGCCGATGTCCACGGACAGCCGCTCCGGGTTGCCGAGACGGCATTCAGCCATGGCGCCCTTGAGCATTTCGATGACACGGTCAGCGGAATCTTCCTGCAAGCAAAGTACACGCAGGGCCGAGCAACGTTGACCGGCGCTGTCGAAGGCCGACGACACCACGTCGATCACAACCTGTTCGGTCAGTGCCGAGGAGTCGACGATCATCGCGTTCTGGCCACCGGTTTCGGCGATCAGCGGAATCGGACGGCCTTGTGCATCCAGGCGACCGGCAACGTTGCGTTGCAGCAAACGAGCGACTTCGGTGGAGCCGGTGAACATCACGCCTTTGACCCGATCGTCACCGACCAGACGGGCGCCGACGGTTTCGCCACGGCCCGGCAGCAGTTGCAGCACGCCTTCCGGAATCCCGGCTTCGAGCAACAGTCGCACGGCCTGGGCGGCGACCAGCGGGGTTTGTTCCGCAGGCTTGGCCAGTACCGGGTTGCCGGCGGCCAAGGCCGCAGCGACCTGGCCACTGAAGATGGCCAGCGGGAAGTTCCACGGGCTGATGCACACCACCGGACCCAGCGGACGGTGGGCGTCGTTGGTGAAATCGTTGCGTGCCTGCACCGCGTAGTAGCGCAGGAAGTCCACGGCTTCACGCACTTCGGCGATGGCGTTGGCAAAGGTCTTGCCGGCTTCGCGAGCCAGCAGGCCCATCAGCGGCTGGATCTCGCCTTCCATCAAATCGGCGGCACGTTCCAGAATCGCGGCGCGTTCGGCGGGCGGAGTGGCCTGCCAGATCGGTGCAGCGTTCAGGGCGCACTGGATCGCGTTGTCGACGTCTTCGACGGTCGCTTCCTGCACGTGACCGACCACATCGCGCAGATCCGACGGGTTCAATACCGGTGCAGGCGTTTCAGTGCTGGAGACGCAACCGAGCATCGGCGCGGCTTTCCAGCTGTTGTGAGCGGTGGCCAGCAGGGCGCAGGACAGGGAAGCCAGACGATGTTCGTTGGCCATGTCGATGCCGCTGGAGTTGGCGCGCTCGGCACCATAAAGATCACGCGGCAGCGGGATACGCGGGTGCGGCAGGCCGAAGCCGCCTTCCAGCGTCGCCATCTGCTCGATGCTGGCCACTGGATCGGCCACCAGCTCCTGAATCGAAATGGACTGGTCGGCGATACGGTTGACGAACGAGGTGTTCGCGCCGTTTTCCAGCAGGCGACGTACCAGGTACGCCAGCAGGGTTTCGTGAGTGCCGACCGGAGCGTACACGCGGCACGGACGGTTCAGCTTGCCTTCGGAAACTTTGCCTACAACCTGTTCGTACAGCGGTTCACCCATGCCGTGCAGGCACTGGAACTCGTACTGACCCGGGTAATAGTTCTGACCCGCGATGTGGTAAATGGCCGACAGGGTGTGGGCGTTGTGCGTGGCGAACTGCGGGTAAATGACTTCCGGCACCGACAGCAGTTTGCGGGCGCAGGCGATGTAGGAAACGTCGGTGTACACCTTGCGGGTGTAGACCGGATAGCCTTCCAGGCCTTCGACCTGGGCGCGCTTGATTTCGCTGTCCCAGTACGCACCTTTTACCAGGCGGATCATCAGGCGATGACGGCTGCGGCGAGCCAGGTCGATCACGTAGTCGATCACGTACGGGCAACGCTTCTGGTAAGCCTGGATCACGAAACCGATGCCGTTCCAGCCAGTCAGTTGCGGCTCGAAGCACAGACGCTCCAGCAGATCCAGCGACAGCTCCAGACGGTCAGCTTCTTCGGCGTCGATGTTCAGGCCGATGTCGTATTGCTTGGCCAGCAGGGTCAGCGACAACAGGCGCGGGTACAACTCATCCATCACACGCTCGTACTGCGCACGGCTGTAACGCGGGTGCAGTGCCGAGAGCTTGATGGAAATGCCTGGGCCTTCATAAATCCCACGACCGTGGGACGCTTTGCCGATCGAGTGGATGGCTTGTTCGTACGACGCCAGGTACTTCTGGGCGTCGTGCTCGGTGAGCGCGGCTTCACCCAGCATGTCGTAGGAATAACGGAAGCCCTTGGCTTCGAACTTGCTGGCGTTGGCCAGGGCTTCGGCGATGGTTTCGCCGGTGACGAACTGCTCGCCCATCAGGCGCATGGCCATGTCGACGCCCTTGCGGATCATCGGCTCACCGCTCTTGCCGATGATGCGGCTCAGCGAAGAGGTCAGGCCGGCTTCGTTGTGGGTGGCGACCAGTTTGCCGGTCAGCAGCAGACCCCAGGTGGCGGCGTTGACGAACAGCGACGGGCTGTTGCCCAAATGCGGGTGCCAGTTGCCGGTGCTGATCTTGTCGCGAATCAGTGCGTCGCGAGTGCCTTTGTCCGGGATGCGCAGCAGCGCTTCGGCCAGGCACATCAGTGCCACGCCTTCCTGGGACGACAGGGAAAATTCCTGCAACAGGCCCTGAACAATCCCGGCACGGCCGCCGGCGCTCTTCTGATTGCGCAGTTTCTCGGCAATCGAGGCAGCCAGCTTGTTGGTGGCTTCCGCCATGGCGACCGGCAGGCGAGCCTGTTCGATCAGCATCGGCACCACTTCCGGCTCTGGGCGACGGTAAGCGGCGGTGATCGAAGCGCGCAGCACCGATTGCGGCAGGATGCTTTCGGCGAACTCGAGGAAGCACTGGTGCGCGTGGTCGACATGGACCTCGCCACTGTCGTCAGCCTCTTTGGCGGTCAGGCCGTTCAGCTCGGTCAGGGTTGCACCACCCTCGAGTTTTTCCAGGTAATTGAAAATTGCCTGCTTGATCAGCCAGTGCGGCGTGCGATCAATCGAGGTCGCGGCGGCCTTGAGGCGCTCGCGGGTCGGGTCATCAAGTTTGACCCCAAGGGTGGTGGTAGCCATATTTTTATCCTCATGTTTGCCACGACCGCGTGGCATCAGCTGGCCGCAAGATTAGCTGTGCGCTGTTCGAGGTGCAACCGGGTGCAACCCTTTTTTTGTCGGAATAATAAGCAGCTCGTCAGGAATTAAATTCCGGTACGAACGTACCGCTCCTGCTTGGTGCTTTTAATTCTAGGGAAACTCGTTTACTGCGCTAAAAGGGAGCAAAAACCGCCTTTTTTCGAGTAAATCCGACTAGGTGCAACTTATTCTCAAGAAATGGGTTGCACCTTATTTGCTTTGTTGAATAGCATTCGCGGCCAAGGTGCAACCGGTCAGAAGACAGGTGCATCCGGCTGATGGCTTTCCTGGGGAAACATCAGTCATAAATGCGCGGGATCCACAATCGTCTGTCAAACGTCGTCGTTTGCGAGCGGTTTACAAAAACCGCCGCTACATAAAAACAAAGCCAGGGCGTAACTTAATGAGCGTAAGCAATCCAACCCTGATCACGTTCGTGATCTACATCGCAGCAATGGTGCTGATCGGCTTCATGGCCTATCGCTCCACCAACAACCTTTCTGACTACATTCTGGGCGGTCGCAGCCTGGGCAGCGTCGTGACTGCATTGTCCGCCGGCGCCTCCGACATGAGCGGCTGGTTGTTGATGGGCCTGCCGGGCGCCATCTACATGTCCGGTCTTTCCGAAAGCTGGATCGCCATCGGCCTGATCATCGGTGCTTACCTGAACTGGTTGTTCGTCGCTGGCCGTCTGCGCGTGCAGACCGAGCACAACGGCGATGCGCTGACCCTGCCGGACTACTTCTCCAGCCGTTTCGAAGACAAAAGCGGCCTGCTGCGGATCATCTCCGCTGTCGTGATTCTGGTGTTCTTCACCATCTACTGCGCATCCGGCATCGTGGCCGGCGCCCGTCTGTTCGAAAGCACCTTCGGCATGTCCTACGAGACAGCGCTGTGGGCCGGTGCTGCGGCGACGATTGCCTACACATTCGTCGGCGGTTTCCTGGCAGTAAGCTGGACAGACACCGTACAAGCCACGCTGATGATCTTCGCCCTGTTGCTGACGCCGATCATCGTGCTGCTGGCCACCGGCGGCGTCGACACCACGTTCCTGGCCATCGAAGCGCAAGATCCAAGCAACTTCGACATGCTGAAAAACACCACCTTCATCGGCATCATCTCGCTGATGGGCTGGGGCCTGGGTTACTTCGGCCAACCGCACATCCTGGCGCGTTTCATGGCCGCGGATTCGGTCAAGTCGATCGCCAACGCTCGCCGCATCTCCATGACCTGGATGATCCTGTGCCTGGGCGGCACCGTGGCTGTTGGTTTCTTCGGTATCGCTTACTTCTCGGCGCACCCTGAGGTGGCCGGTCCTGTGACCGAAAACCACGAGCGCGTGTTCATCGAACTGGCCAAAATCCTCTTCAACCCATGGATCGCCGGTGTACTGCTGTCGGCCATTCTGGCTGCCGTAATGAGCACCCTGAGCTGCCAACTGCTGGTGTGCTCGAGCGCCCTGACCGAAGACTTCTACAAAACCTTCCTGCGCAAAACCGCTTCCCAGGTTGAACTGGTCTGGGTCGGTCGCGCCATGGTGCTGCTGGTTGCCCTGATCGCTATCGCTCTGGCGGCTAACCCGGAAAACCGCGTACTGGGTCTGGTCAGCTACGCCTGGGCTGGCTTCGGTGCTGCGTTCGGTCCGGTCGTCCTGATCTCCGTGATCTGGAAAGACATGACTCGCAACGGCGCACTGGCCGGCATTCTGGTTGGCGCGATCACTGTGATCGTGTGGAAACACTTCGAGCTGCTGGGTCTGTACGAAATCATCCCTGGTTTCATCTTCGCCAGCCTGGCGATCTACATCGTCAGCAAACTGGGCACGCCGACTCACGGCATGCTGCAGCGCTTCGCGGCTGCCGAGGCAGATTTCCGCCTGAACAAGTGATCGGGATGAGCTGAGGCTCTGACCTTTCGCCGAACATGAAAACGGCCCGCTTCCTTTGGAGGCGGGCCGTTTTTTTATGGCGGATCTTGTGGCATCGAAGTTCCAATGTGGGAGCGGGCTTGCTCGCGAATGCGGTGGGTCATTCGGCATGAATGTTGACTGACACTCCCCATTCGCGAGCAAGCCCGCTCCCACATTGGCCGGTGATGGTTTGAGAGAGATGTCTGTAGTCAGATGTCCCGATTTACGAAGGAAAAATCTTTAAGAAAACACGACAAATCTGAGTTTCCTGTCCCTTCATCAACACCCCTTGTCGCTCATGCAGAATCGCACGCCTTCATTCTGCAGAGACACATCGGATGTTCGCTCTCGCCAATCAACCGCGCTTCACGCTGACCGTCGACGGTAACCAGAATGAGCTCAAGGTGCTTGAGTTCACCGGCAAGGAAGCCATCAGCCAGTCCTACCGTTTTGACCTGGAGCTGGTCAGCGAACGGCCGGACCTCGATCTTGAAAGCCTCCTGCACCGTCAGGCTTTTCTGTATTTCGATGCACAAGGTTGCGGCATCCACGGTCAGATTTATCGCGTGGGCCAAGGTGATTCCGGTGAGCGTCTGACGCGCTATCAGATCAGCCTGGTGCCGCGTCTGGCCTACCTCGGCCAGCGCATCAATCAGCGGATCTTCCAGCACAAAAGTGTGCCGACGATCATTGCGCAGGTGCTCAAGGATCATGGCATCCAGCGCGATGCCTTCGAGTTTCGGCTTGGCAGTGACTACCCCGAGCGCGAGTACTGCGTGCAATACGCGGAAAGCGATCTGGCGTTCATCCAGCGGCTGTGTGCCGAAATTGGCATTCACTACCACTTCCAGCACAGCATTGACGGGCATTTGCTGGTGTTTGGTGATGATCAGACAATTTTTCCTCTTTTGTCCGAGCTGACGCCCTATCAGCCTGGCAGCGGCATGGCGGCGGATGCGCCGGCGATCAAGCGCTTCAACGTACGTTTGGAAACCCGTACCACTGCCGTAACCCGTCGCGATTACGACTTCCACAAACCGCACCTGTTACTTGAAAGCCGTAGCGACAGCGAGCAACAGCCGGCGCTGGAGGATTACCGGTTTCCCGGCCAATTTGCCGATCGCGAGACTGGCAGGCATCTCGCGCAACGGGCCTTGGAGCGTCACGGCGCCGATTATCGTCAGGCCGAAGGCAACAGTGATCAATCCGCGTTAATGAGCGGGCATTTCCTACAGCTCGATGAGCATCCGCGTCAGGAATGGAATGACCTGTGGCTGATCACCGAGATCGAACACCGTGGTCGTCAGCCGCAAGTGCTGGAAGAGATGGCTGGCAGCGATGCTGGCGATGATTTCCAGGGTTATCGCAATACCTTTCTGGCAACGCCGTGGGATGTTTCGTTTCGCCCACCGTTGATTGAAAAGCCCCACGTCCCCGGTTATCAGCCTGCCGTCGTCACTGGCCCAACTGACAGCGAAATCCACTGCGACGCGTTCGGGCGGGTCAAGGTTCGGCTGTTGTGGGATCGCGAGAGTCAGCCCAACGAGCATTCCAGTTGCTGGTTGCGCGTCGCCACCGGTTGGGCGCATGACCGTTACGGTAGCGTACTGATTCCGCGGGTCGGCATGGAAGTGCTGGTGGGGTTCATCGATGCGGATGCAGATAAGCCACTGGTGATGGCTTGCCTGCCGAACGCCGCGACCCCGCTACCACTCGACCTGCCAGCGGACAAGACCCGCAGCATTTTCCGCAGCCAAAGCAGTCCCGGTGGCGGCGGATACAACGAATTGCGCATCGAGGATCGCCAAGGCGCCGAGGAAATTTCTCTGCGGGCCCAGCGAAACTGGACGCAGCATGTGTTGAACGACCTGCACCTCCAGGTCGGAAACCGGCGCAGTGCGGTCATCAGTGCAAACGACAACCTGCACGTTCACGGTGATCGATCCATCCGCGTCAACAGCCAGACCCTCAAGGCCAGCGGGCAATTCCACGTCAGCGCCGGCCAGCAGGTCGTCATCGACGGCGGTGCCAGTGCCACGATTCAGGCGGGTGGGCACTGGATCAACATTGGCCCCGAGGGAATCTTCAGCAGCGTCCCGATTGAGCTCGGTGGTGCACCGATGCCCGCAATGGGCGCCGCGACCGCTCAACGAACGCTTATGGCACTCAGCGCGGCACAGATTCTGACCCTGAAAAGCGACGCGCCGTTCTGCGAAGAATGCGAGCGTTGCAAGGAGGGCATCTGTGCAGCCTGAGCGCATGTCTCCCCTCGATTGGCTGACGCGTCAACCGCTCGATTCTTCCGAGCAGTTGTTCGCGATCTTCGGCAATGCCAGTTCCGCTGAGCCGCTTAAAGCCTGGCAATGCGCTAGCCCGTTGCATGCCCCGAGCCCTGTCTGGGCAGACACCGTTTACGCCGAGTGGGAACCGGTCATGCCCTATGTCGGAATCGTCGCGGCGGGCAGTGAGTTTCTGGAGTGGGTCTCGACGACCGAGTCTCGCGATTGGGGTTGGCTGGCGGTTTCTTCTTCGCCTCAAGACGTGCTGGTCGAGCATTTGCGCAGTCTTACGCAGGTTCTTTTACCCAATGGCAATGCGGTGTTTTTCCGCTTCTGGGATGGGCGTCATGTGTTGCCGATTTTGCAATCTGTCGAGGTCGACGTCGCTCAATTGCTGCCCGTGATGGGGCGCTGCCTGATCAATGGCCAACCGCTCGATATCGGTGGCACTGCTCTGAAAACCACCAGGGTTTTTCCATGGTGGGAAGTCTCCGCAACGCTGCTGGAACATCTCGCTGAACAGTCAAACACCACTCGGGTGAACAACTTGCTCAAGTGGCTGAGCGAGGACCGCCCGGATCTTTTCGAGGCGTTTTCCGAGAGTGTTTTGCGGCACAAGGTGGCGATCTTTCTAGCGGACCCAAGTCTGCCGCCCGCACCGAAATCTGCCCTGGTGGATTACCTGATGGCGGAGCTGGACTGATGGATCAGATCGTACGCATCGAGCAGGAACTCGACGGTTTCAAGGACAGCCTTTCCCTGTATCGGGATCAGCTTGGTCGATGGTTCAACCAAGCGGCTGACAAGGTCAGTCGCGCCACGGACATGCCCTCGCTGGTGGGCATGGATCGGGTCGTCAAACTAGGCGATACCACTACGGCGGTGAGCAGTGGCGATGATGATTTTTTCTCCAGTGTTGCGCAGTGCCCGGCGAGCGGGATTCTGGAGATCGAAAGCAAGTTCGAGTCGGTTTATGACATTCCGTTGGGGAATATTCAGGTTGATGTCATTGCTGCTGATGGCGGTGAAACGACGTCGGTCATGCTCGATGAAAACGGTAAGGGGCGTTTCAGAGGCAAGCCCGGAAAGTTCTACCGGGTTCATGTCCAGAGCAAGGTTACCCCCGAGCAAGTTGATGAGCTTTTCTCTTCTTATGACGCCTTGGCGAAACAGCTGGAAGATTGGCTGCGCAACGAGTGGAAAGAGTTCAAACCGCAATGGTCGCAGTCGGCTTTTGCCGCGGCGGGTAACGGGATGCTTGCGGGGAGTTGGGCCGCAATCATTGGTGTGTGGGACAGCCTCAACTTGCTCTCGGACATTCTCAAGGATCCCGGCGAGTTCGTTGAACGACTGGGTAGTGGTGCCAGGAAACTGGCCGAACTGGCGGAAAAGTTTCCAGCAACGATGGCAAAAGTCCAACTGCTGGCGAGTGATGAAGCGGCACTTTGTTTGTTGCTGCGCACCGCCAGCCTCTGGTTGGAGATGCTGCCGCCCAGCGAGATCGCCGGCAAAACTGCCGAAGCTGTATCAACCATCGTCGTGCAGTTGCTCATCGACATTCTGATCGGGATTGTCCTGACCTTCGCTGGTGCGGGGGCGGGCATTGCTTATCTAGGGATGCGTTTTGCCCACTACGGCGCCCGCTTTGTCAGCGCGATGCAGGGGTTCGTCAAAGCGATCTTCACCCTCATCGATAACTTCATGAACTACGTCGACCGTTACAAAAAGGTCGCCGCGCGTGGTGTTGCGGGCGGTATGAAAAAGGGACAGATGCAACTGCGCTGGGATGCCAAAGGCAACACCACGATCAAGCAAAACGAACACTACGACGACGCCTCGAAACAAGCCACCAACCCCAACGGCGACAGCGCCGATTCCGCAGACAAAACAGCCACCAACAAATGCCCGGTGTCGATGGTCACCGGCGAAGAGCTGCTGACCCTCGCTGACGGTTCGCTGGACGGCATCCTGCCGTTCGACTTCACCCGCCTCTATCGCACCAGCGCGGTCGAGATCGATGTCGGACTCGGTTTCGGCTGGAGTCACAGCCTCGCGCATCGACTGGAAATCGAGGGCGACAAGGTCATCTGGACCGACCACGAAAACCGCCGCACCACCTTTCCACTACCGACTATCGAACGCCCGGCCATCCACAACAGCCTCTCTCGTGCTGCGATTTTTCTGGGTGACGAACCCGAAGAATTGATCCTCGCCCAGGCCGGTGATGACGTGCGTTTCTATCACTTCATCAACGGTTTACTGACAACGATAAGCGACGGTTACGACAACCGACTGCGCATCACACGCGATCGCCAGGAACGCATCAAACGCCTCGATAACGGCGCCGGACGAGCCTTGCTGTTGCGCTATGAACGCCACCATCTGGTCGCCGTTGATTATCAGGTTTTTGTTCCGGCCCAGACCCTCGATGAGGGTTGGCACACGGAACAGACGCTGATCAGTTACCGCTACAACGAACGCCGGCAATTGATCGAAGCGACCAACGCTGTCGGCGAAAGCGAGCGTTACGACTACGACGATCAGCACGTCATCCTGCAGCGGCAACTGGCCGGTGGGGCGAGTTTCTTTTGGGAGTGGGAACGGTCCGGCAAGGCTGCACGATGCGTCCGACATTGGGCGTCGTTTGCGCAGATGGAGGCGCGGTATGTCTGGGATGACGAGGGCAGCGTCACGGTCCAAAACATTGACGGCAGCGAAGAGGTTTACCAGCACGATGATCGGGCGCGGCTGGTACGCAAGGTCGGTCTCGATGGCGGAGAACACCTCAAGGCGTACGACGACAACGGTAGGTTGATTGCCGAGCAGGACCCGCTCGGCGCCGTCACCGAATTTCACTACGACGAAGTCGGACGGCTGGTCGCGCTGATTCCACCGGGAGACGAACCCACCTCCTACGAGTATCGCGACGGTTTCCTGCATGCGCAGTACCGCGGCAAAGCCGTGTGGACGTATCGGCGCAACGCCCAGGGCGATGTCACCGAGGCGACCGATCCTGACGGCCATGTCACCCATTATCACTACGACGATAAAGGTCAGTTGCTGTCGATCCGTTACCCGGATACCAGCCGCCATGTATTCGGCTGGAACGGTTTGGGCCAACTGGTTGAAGAGACCTTGCCGGACGGTGGTCAGCGGCGGTTTTCCTTTGATGCGTTTGGGCGGCGGATTACCGGTCAGGATGAACACGGCGCCGTCACCCGTTACGAGTGGGATGCCGTCGGACGACTGCTCCAGACCACGCTTCCCACAGGTGCCACTCGCGCCTTCAGCTACAACGCCTACGGAAAAATCACCGCCGAGCGCGACGAACTGGGTCGTGTCACGCGCTACGAATACCTCGACGATTTGCACCTGGTCAGCCGCCGGATCAATGCCGACGGTTCGCAGCTGAAGTATCGCTACGACAACGCGCAGCTGTTGCTCACGGAAATCGAAAACGAATCCGGTGAACAATATCGGCTGGACTACACGCCCGGCGGATTGATCCGACAGGAAACCGGATTCGACGGCCAACGTACGGCGTATGCCTACGACCTCAATGGCCATCTGCTGGAGAAAACCGAGTTCGGCGATGACGGTTCGCAACTCGTCACCGCTTATGAACGGGATTCAGCAGGGCGGTTGCTGGTCAAGACGCTGCCCGATGGCGTCAAGGTCGAGTACCGCTACGACAGCCTCGGCCGACTGATCGGCGTCGATGACGGCCACGATCGCCCGCTGGAATTCGAGTATGACCAACAGGATCGGCTGATCACCGAACACCAGGGCTGGGGCACGCTGCGCTATGGCTACAACGCCTGCGGCCAGCTCAACCGCATGCGCCTGCCGGACGGCAGCAAACTCGACTACCACCACGAAAAGGGCGGCGCGCTGACCGCCATCGACCTCAACGGCGCGCGGCTTACCACCCACCAATTCGCCTTCGGCCGCGAGCAGCAACGCCAACAAGGTCAACTCACCAGCCACTATCACTACGACGAACAGGGCCGGTTGCAAGCTCACGCGATCAACCAGCCAACCCGACCGCTGTACCTGCGCCACTACAGCTACGCGGTCAACGGCAACCTGGCGAACATCGCCGACAGCCGCCACGGCCAGCGCAGCTATTACTACGACGCGCTCAACCGTCTGACCCGCGTCCGCCATACCCGCGACGACCCACCGGAAACCTTCGCCCACGACCCGGCTGGAAATCTGCTGATGCAGGATCGGCCAGGCGTGGTGACCGTTAAAGGTAATCGCCTGCTGATGCAGGGTGACCGGCATTACGACTACGACGCTTTCGGCAACCTCATCCGCGAGCGGCGCGGTACTGGGCAAAAACTCGTCACCGAATACCGTTATGACTGCCAGCATCGGTTGATTGGTGTCACCACACCGGATGGACGTTGCGCGAGCTACCGCTACGACGCCTTCGGCCGCCGCATCGCCAAAACCATCGACGGCCACACCATTGAATTCTTCTGGCAGGGCGACAACCTCGTCGCGGAAAGCAGTCACGAGCATTACCGCAGTTACGTCTACGAACCGGGCACATTCCGCCCATTGGCCATGCTCGACGGCAAAGGCCCGCGTAAGGCTTGTCCGTTTTACTACCAGCTCGATCACCTTGGTACGCCGCAGGAGCTTACGGATTTTGGTGGCGAGATTGTCTGGTCGGCGAAGTACAACGCCTACGGAAAAGTCACGCATTTGGCGTTTGGCGAGGGAGAGCAACTCGAGCAACCGTTACGGTTTCAGGGGCAGTACTTCGACGCCGAGAGCGGCCTGCATTACAACCGGCATCGGTACTATGATCCGGGGGTAGGGCGGTATCTGACGCCGGATCCGGTGAAGCTGGCGGGTGGACTGAATCAGTACCGCTACGCGCTGAATCCGACGGGGTGGGTTGATCCGTTGGGGTTGAGCGGGAATTGTCCGCAGTCGGATATGCCTGGGTGTAAGGCGCCGGATGATACGACTGGCGCGAAGGTTGATGAGGGTGAGCCGTCATTACCGAAGCCCAAATTAAGTGCTGAAGAGGTTTTCAAGGAAAAGGTTAAAAAGCTGAATGATGATCAAGGTATGCATATGGTTGGAAAACATGATCCAGAACTGAATGATGCTGCTTTCAAACGACGGGCAATTGATGGAGCGGATCCCATAACTGGTCGAACGCCCAAGAATAAAGTAGGCAATCCAAGCTCCCGCTTTTACAGCTGGGAGTTGATGCATAAGGCTTATATCCTAGGAACCACTAGAACAGAGCATGGATTGCCTCGTTTTACAGGCAAGGACAGCCGAGATAATGACATTGTTCGGATGGAGCTACCCGGTGCGGGCGAAGGGTATAAGCCAAATAAAAAGTCCAAACAAAACCCCAAGCATGTTGAGCTAAATGGCTTCGAAATGAAATTTGACGAGTTCGGCGTCCCTTTCACACTGTATCCAATAAAGTAGGAAATGCGATGCTTATTGATCCTGGAACTGAACAACCATACATTCCAACACCTGCATACTTTTTGGGTTGTTTCGATATTTATGATCGTGAAGAAACGCTCGGAGAGGAGCTGGAGAAATACGACCCTAACAATCCCGCTGATCGCGAAGAGTTAATACTCAAATATTGCTTGTCTCGGAATAGATCGTATCGTCACAGGTTTCTTCTTTATAAGTGTTTGGAGGAAAGTCTTCAGGATAGGGATTATGACTTTCAGGCATTGCTTGAGCATGATCCTGAAGAGTATTCGTCTCTCCCCGATGGTTGGGACGAGATGAGTTGTCCACGGTCCTTTTTCGAAGACATCTTTCGCTTGGCGACAATTGAGTGGGAGGAAGACCTCCATAAGGCCAGCCTCGAAGATCAATCAACTTGGTAAGGCTTGCGATCTCTGACTCAGATAGATTTTATGAGCGCTTCGCGCTCAATTCGCGGGCAAGCCACGCTCCCACAGGATTGAAGGCGTTCCCGGTTTTGGTGGTCTGACTCGGTCCTGTGGGAGCGAGGCTTGCCCGCGAAGGCGGTCTTACAGGCAACGAAATTTCTGGGCAAAGTCGTCGGAAGTTTCCTTCAATTTCTATCGGTTTTCATGAACTGGTGCGCATCGAGCCGCATCGATAGTCTTGGGTGGTCACTGCAAATTCAGTGACAGGGTGTGGAAGCCCTTCTATCGTTAGGCGCGTCAAGCGCCACCAGTTCGGCGTTTTTTATCGTCTGTGTTTTATGGTGGCTGTGCGCGGGGCGCTTTCGAGTGCGCCGAGTGCCTAACGTCTCGGTCTTCCACACCTGCGTACAGCCGCCACCCATTATGTGGAAGTGATTGTTGGCGGTTCCAATTCATACGTTAGGAATCAGACTGATGACAAATCTTCACCCCGATCCCCCCTACGAAAAACCAGCCCCTCCACCCAAAAGCCGTTTCATGGCACTGACCAGCAACTGCGACGACATGCCCACCTTGTTCGTCGATACCCTCGCACCACTCGACGTTTTATACGACGCGGCCAGTTTTCGAATCCGCGCCGTCACCCAAGTGATGGAAAACCTGTCGATGCGTGGCTCGATCGAATGTCAGTCTTTCATCCTCAGCGACTTTGCATTGCTCTGCGCCATTCCGTTGCGCGATGGGTGTGATGTGCTGGATGTGCTGGATGTGCTGGGGCGGCAGTTGAAAGTACAGCGTTCGGAGTAGCGGCGGACGTTGTTGTGGCGAGGGGGTTGTGTGGTGTCGTTGTCCGCTCGGCTGCGAAGCCCTGACGTTCGCCTCGGTACAAGGTAAACTTCCCGGCCTTCGCAGGAGCAATCATGAATTATCGTCACGCCTTCCATGCCGGCAATCACGCCGATGTGTTCAAACACCTGACCTTGACCCGCCTCATCGCCCTGATGTCGCGCAAGGAGCAGCCGTTTGCCTATCTCGACACTCACGCCGGCATCGGTCTGTATGACCTGCAAGGTGATCAGGCGAGCCGCACCGGGGAGTACCTGGAAGGCATCGCGCGGTTGTGGGATCAGCCGGACCTGCCGGCGTTGACCGCCGATTACATGAAGGTGCTGCATGACATGAACCCGGATGGCCAGTTGCGCTATTACCCGGGTTCACCGGAGTTGGCGCGGCGTCTGACGCGGCCGCAGGACCGGGTGATGCTCAACGAGAAGCATCCGGAAGACGGTGTGTTGCTCAAGGACAATATGGCCGGCGACCGTCGGGTGAAGGTTCACCTGGGCGAGGGCTGGCATGTGCCGCGGGCGATGTTGCCGGTGCAGGAGAAGCGGGCGGTGATGTTGATCGATCCGCCGTTTGAACAGCTGGATGAAATGCAGCGCTGTGCGGCGGCGCTGAAAGAGGCGGTGGGCCGGATGCGCCAGACGGTGGCGGCGATCTGGTACCCGGTGAAGGACCAGCGCATGTTGCGGCGTTTCTATCAGGATCTGGCGGGGTCGGGCGCGCCGAAGTTGTTGCGGGTGGAGTTGCTTGTGCATCCACTGGACACGCCGAACAGTTTGAACGGTTCCGGGTTGGCGATTGCGAATCCGCCGTGGGGGCTGGAAGAGGAATTGCGTGAGTTGCTGCCGTGGTTGTCCAAGAAGCTTGGGCAGACCCAGGGTGGGTGGCAGATGGATTGGTTGATAGCCGAGAGTTGATCTGTTGCATTGGTGGCGTCTGATCGGACGCCATCGCGGGCAAGCCCGCTCCCACAGGGATTTATGTCGATCACGATAGAGTGGTTAGACAAATAACCTTGTGGGAGCGGGCTTGCCCGCGATGCTTTCAGGGCCTGAAAATCAGATCGGGCAGGTCACGCCCGTACCGCCAATCCCGCAATACCCTTCAGGGTTCTTCGCCAGGTACTGCTGGTGATAGGTTTCGGCGAAGTAGAACGTCGGCGCTTCTTCGATTTCAGTCGTGATCGTGCCTTTGCCGGCCTTGGTCAGTTCGGCCTGGAATACTTGCTCGCTGTGCTTGGCTGCATCCAGTTGGGTCGGATTAGTGGCGTAGATTACCGAGCGGTACTGAGTGCCGATGTCATTGCCCTGACGCATGCCCTGAGTCGGGTTGTGCAGTTCCCAGAACATCTTCAGCAGCTCTTCGTAGCTGACTTTTGCCGGCTCGTAGACCACGAGCACGACTTCGCTGTGGCCGGTCAGGCCCGAGCAGACTTCTTCATACGTCGGGTTCGGCGTGAAGCCGCCGGCGTAACCCACCGCCGTGCTGACCACACCCTCGCGCTGCCAGAACTTGCGCTCCGCACCCCAGAAGCAACCCAGGCCGAAGATCGCGAAATCCACGTCCATGGCAAACGGGCCCAGCAGCGGGGCGTCGTGGACGAAGTGTTTTTCCGGCACGGTCATCGGGGTTTCGCGGCCAGGCAGAGCTTGTTCTTTAGTAGGGAGCACGTTTTTGTTCACCAGGATTTCCGAGCGCAAGACCATCATCAGTCCTCTCAGTCAGGTTGAATGTAAATTGTCAGACATGCAGTTTGCCCAATGCCGCCCAGATACGCACTACCCAATGTGGGAGCGGGCTTGCTCGCGAATGCGGTGTGTCAGATGGCACTGTTGGTGACTGATACACCGCATTCGCGAGCAAGCCCGCTCCCACAGGTGTGCTGTCAGGCGAGCGGGCCACGCGGGTAGCGCTTGAGCTTTTCGATCAGCTCGGAGCCCGGGATCGGTCGGTCGAACAGGTAGCCCTGGCCGACGTCGCAGCGGTGGCGGCGCAGGAAAGTCAACTGCTCGGCCGTCTCGATGCCTTCAGCCACGACCTTGATTTTCAGGTTGTGGGCCATGGCGATCACCGCGGAGGTGATTTCCATGTCGTCCTGGTTGTCCGGGATTTCGTGAATGAAGCTTCGATCGATCTTAATGATGTCGATCGGGAATTTTTTCAAGTAACTGAGCGACGAGTAACCGGTACCGAAGTCATCCATGGCCAGGGTCAGGCCCAGGCGTTTGAGCTGGTCGAGCTGCAAGTGGGTGTCTTCGGTGGCTTCCAGCAGCAGGCCTTCGGTCAGCTCCAGCTCCAGCAGGTTGGCCGGCAGCGCTTCTTCCTTGAGGATGTTGGCGATCGACGACACTAGGTCCGGGTCGGAAAACTGCTTGGGTGACAGGTTGATCGCCACCTGCAGATTGCCCAGGCCGGCGGCCGTCAGGTCTTTGCTCATGCGGCACGCCTGGCGGGCGATCCATTTGCCGATCGGAATGATCAGGCCGGTTTCTTCGGCGACGCTGATGAACTGGTCCGGGCGGATCATGCCTTTTTCCGGATGATTCCAGCGCAGCAGCGCTTCCATGCCAAGCAGGCGACCGCTGCGCAGACAGAGCTTGGGCTGGTAGAACACGTCCAGTTCGTTCTGGGTCAAGGCGCGGCGCAGGTTGTTCTCGACGAACAGTTTGTAGCTGGCTTCGGCATTCAGCGCTTCGGTGAACACCTGGACCTGGTGCTTGCCGTTGGCCTTGGCCTTGTGCAGCGCGAGCCCGGCGTTACGCATCAGGGTTTGCGGATCGCGGCCGTGCAGTGGCGCGCAAGCCAGGCCGACGGAGCCGGTGACGCTGATCAGCTGGTTGTCGACGAACATCGGTTTGTCGAGGGTCGCCAGCAGTTGGTTGGCGACTTGCTGGCCCACCGCGAGGTCGGTGTCGTCCAGCAGCACGGCGAATTCGTTACTGGCGAAACGCGCCAGGCTGCCGCTCGGGATCAGGCTGTTGCGCAGGCGCCGAGCGAGGCTGATCAGCAGTTTGTCACCGGTCTGGTGGCCAAGGCTGTCGTTGATCCGCTTGAAGTTGTCGATGTCCACCAGCAGCAGGCTGATCGGGGTATCGCTGTCTCGGGCGAAGCGTTCATCGAGGTTGCGAATGAACGCCGGTCGATTGCCGAGGTTGGTCAGGTTGTCGGTGTAAGCCAGACGCTCGATGCGCTGCTGCGCGAGCTTGGTCTGGGTGATGTCTTCGTAGATGCCGATGTAATGCGTCAACTCGCGGTTGTCGCCGTAAACCTTGGAGATCGACAACTGGCCCCAGTAGGGTTCGAGGTTTTTGCGCCGGCTTTTGAATTCGCCCTGCCAGCTGTTGCTCTTGGCCAGCGCCGAGGGCGCGTCGAACAGCAGTTCGCTGAGGTTTTCCAGGGCCGGCAGTTCCGACAGCCGCTGGCCGTGGACTTCTTCGGTGCTGTACTGGGTGATCGCGGTGAAGCTCGGGTTGACGTATTCCACCACGCCGTCGCAATTGACCAGCAAAAAGGCGTTGGCACTTTGCTCGACCGCACGCTGGAACAGGTGTAGGGCGCTGGTGGCGGTGCGGCGGTTGTGGTTGTTGATGACCTGGGCGAATTGGTCGGCCAGCTCGCCGGCGAAGGCGATTTCATCGGATTGCCAGGCGCGGGTCGCGCCCGTTTGTTCGAGGCACAGCACGCCGACCACCTGGCCATCGACACGAATGCTGGCGTCGAGCATCGCGTTCACGTCGCGCGGGCGCAGGCTCTCGGCCATTTCCCGGGTGCGCGGATCACGAATCGCATTGTGGGCATCGATCGCACGACTGCCGTGCAGCGCATCCATGTAATCGGGGAAACCGCTGACGTCGATCGGCTCCGGCAGCGCGTATTCCTGGGTCGCGCGGTGATACGCCGAGATCGGCACCAGCGTCGAACCGTCGAGGTTCCACAGGCTGGCGCAGTCGATTTCGTAGATGTCACAGGCACTGCGGGTGATCAGTTCAGCGGCTTCCTGCAGGGAATTGCCGGTGCTGTAGCGTTGGCGGGTCAGCAGCAGGATCAGGTCTTGCTGGGCGCGCACGCGGTCCAGGTGCAGAAGCTGTTCCTGTTGGGCGCGCTGATTGAGTTCGAGAGCGATCTGCAGGCGCGAGTTCTGGGTTTCCAGGTCCAGCGCCGGGAGCAGCGGTTCGCCCTCGAACAGACCGTCGACCACCAGCAGGTAGCCGCGCAGCAGGTGTCGATTGTGTTGTTTGTAGGCTTCGCCGACTTCCAGCAGGCTCAAGGTGCCTGCGGCGGTGTGCAACGTGTAGCGGATCAGGTAATGCGGGCTTTCGGTGAGTTGCTGCTGCACGGCGTCATGCAGCTGATAGCGCGCTTCGGGCTCCATCAGACTGGCATAGGGCGAGCCGACCAGGGCACAGAGCTCCACCGCCGGCAGGCCGAACTGTCGCTCGCAATTGGGATCGAGAAACAGCAGCGCCCAGCTTGGTTCATTCAGCCGTTCGAAACGCAGCATGCCGAGCCGCGAGGGCACAGGCAACTGCGTCACTACCTCGGCCACCATACGGCTGGCGGCATCGGGTTGGCTTTTCATGGAGGGAAACTCGCTTCGAATGTGCTGATCGCGCCGGGCTCTCGCCCTCTTTACTGTTGCCTGCGGCAAGGTTGCATCATTGCGACACCGACTGACAAGAGACATGAAGGCCAAGTGCTATAAGAATATGTCGGCAGAGGCGAAGATTTCTTCAGTCAGCGCTCAAAATCAATGCATTTGACCTTCCCGCGCTTAACGCAACGTTATGTCCACCGTTTGCAGCGGCTGGCCTTCCCTGTCGTGATAACTGACACGAATCTGCTCTGGCCCGACAACCAGATGGGCAAAGTTGTCCTGGCTGATCACCTCGCTGGTCAGTTCATGCCGATAATCTCCCGCCGCAGTCCGCGCCAGTGGCTGATCGAGGATGAAGGTGGAGGCCTTGGCGTAGGGCAGCAGTTTGCTGTTGCACAGCGGCGAGGAGACGATGGTGTGAACCTCGAAGTCCGGGTCTTCGCTGTGTCTCAGCCGGCTGGTGAGGGAGCCGTGCACGTCGCCGGACACGAAGAAGACGTTCTTGAGGCGATGTGTGCGAATTGTCTCCAGCAGCCGTAGACGTTGCTCCGGAAAGGCTTTCCAGGCGTCGTCGCCCAAGCGTTTGCGGTCGGGGTAGAACATGACGCTGGTGACGACGAATTTGACCCGCGCCGGACTGTGGATCAGCCAATTGCACAAGGCGGTTTCCTGCTGTTCGTCGAGGATGCGCCGGTCGCCGGCCGACAGATTGCGCCGGGTCCGGCTGTCGGTGACAAACCACTCGATATCACCGTGGGTGGATTGATACCAATAACGCTCCAGGTTCCGATCGATGCTTCCATCTTCAAGTAACTGATGGGTCGGGCTGTGGCTGGCTTGATATAACTCATAAGCGGCGATGGCGTTGTTATAGAGAAGGTCATCTTTTTTGTTTTTATTGGCAGGCCAGTTATCTTCGATTTCATGGTCGTCGAGGATCATGTAGGTCGGCGTGCTGGACATTAACTTTTTAATATGAGGCTGGGAAAAAGCCATGCGGTACTTGCGGAGTATTTCCTTGTATTCCCGATCCGGCGCGATGATGTTCAAATCGTCGATATAGACTTGGTCGCCGGTCATCAACAGAGCGCTGATGGGCGTTTCGGCGCGCTGCGCCAGGTGTGTGATGGAGGCGAAGATCCGGTCGCCCAGTTGCGGGAGCGAAGGCTCACCGAACGTCATCCGCAGGTAACGGCACGAGCCGACGATGTAAGCCCGTGGCGCCGAGGGAGTACTGGACTGGGTGCTGAAAGAGTAGACATCCCGAGGCCATTGCAGCGGCAGTTCCTGAATCGTCTCCACGGTGTGGACCGGGCTCATGGGGCTGAACCAGCCTGCCTGGTATTCATACTCCGTATCGGCGGCGAGGTCATTGAGGGCAAAGACGTCGCTCATGTCACGCGCGCTTGTCAGTTGTATGAAAGTGCCTTTGGACCAGGGCGTGTCACCGCTGCGTCGATGACGAACGCCACCAAATACCAACGCGTCTTTTTGTAATTCGCCACGGAAAAAGATACGGGCGTGATGAGTTGTCGTGTGGCCAATAATCGGGCCGACTGTAGGTTTGAACATGTTCGAATCCATTCGAAGTAACTAACTAAGCAAGTAAATTGACTAAACTTTGCGTCCGTCATCTGTGCAACTAAGCCTAGTGGGCAGCCGGCAAAAAATATCGTGCCGAAGTGGATTTGAGTTGTGGGCGAACTCAGCCACGAATGTAGGAAAGAGACTTTCTTCAAGGCAAAAAAAGCCCCGCCAAATTGGCGGGGTTGAGGTACGAGCGTGGCGCTCGGAAAACGTGGAACGCGACAGGCCCTCCGGTGAAGGAGGGCCGGCCGGTGTTACAGCAAGATGGTGCGGATGTCTGCCAGCAGGTCGCTCAGACGCTTGGTGAAGCGTGCAGCAGCGGCGCCGTTGATCACACGGTGATCGTAGGACAGCGACAGTGGCAGCATCAGTTTCGGCTGGAAGGCTTTGCCGTCCCAGACTGGCTGGATGGTTGCCTTGGAAACACCGAGGATCGCCACTTCCGGCGCGTTGACGATCGGCGTGAAGCCGGTGCCGCCAATGTGGCCGAGGCTGGAAATGGTGAAGCAGGCGCCTTGCATGTCGTCAGCGGTGAGCTTCTTGTCGCGGGCCTTGGCGGCCAGCGCAGCGGCTTCGGCTGCCAGTTGCAACAGGCTCTTCTGATCGACGTTCTTGATGACCGGTACCAGCAGGCCTTCAGGGGTGTCGACCGCGAAGCCGATGTTCACGTACTTCTTGCGGATGATTGCCTTGCCGCTTGGGGCCAGCGAACTGTTGAAGTCCGGCAGTTCTTTGAGCAGGTGCGCGCAGGACTTGAGCAGCAGCGGCAGGATGGTCAGCTTGACGCCGGCCTTCTCTGCAACGGCTTTCTGAGCGATACGGAACGCTTCCAGCTCGGTGATATCAGCCGAATCGAACTGAGTCACGTGCGGAATGTTCAGCCAACTGCGGTGCAGGCTCGACGCGCCGATCTGCATCAGGCGAGTCATCGGCACTTCTTCGGTTTCACCGAAGCGGCTGAAGTCCACGACCGGAATCGGCGGGATGCCCGCGCCACCGGTTGCGCCGCCAGCGGCCGGTGCTTCCTTGGCCTTCTGCATCATGGCTTTGACGTAAACCTGAACGTCTTCTTTCAGCACACGACCGTGCGGACCGCTTGGGCTGACCGCGCTCAGCTCGACACCGAACTCGCGTGCCAGTTGCCGTACGGCCGGGCCAGCGTGAACCTTGGCGCCAGACTTGGCCGGTGCAGCAGCCGGTGCGGCCGGTGCCGGAGCAGCGGGTGCCGCGGCGGCCGGAGCAGGGGCAGCAGCGCTCGGTGCAGCAGCGGCGGTCGCCGGGGCCGCAGCAGGCGCAGCGCCTTTGACTTTCAGCTTCAGGATCAGGTCGCCGGTACCGACTTCGTCATCCAGCTTGATGGAAACGCTTTCCACCACGCCAGCGGCCGGCGATGGAATTTCCATGCTCGCCTTGTCGGATTCCAGGGTGATCAGCGACTGGTCGGCGGTGACGGTGTCGCCGGCCTTGACCAGCACTTCGATGATCTTGGCCTTGCCCGACGAACCGATGTCCGGGACGTGAATGTCCTGAACGCTGTCGGCAACCGGTGCAGCCGGTGCCGCAGCGGCCGGTGCCGGAGCAGCGGCAGCAGGTGCAGCCGCCTGAGCTGGCGCGGCAGCAGCCGGTGCCGCAGCACCCGCCACTTCCAGGTCCAGGATCAGGTCGCCAGTGCCGACTTCGTCGTTGAGCTTGACGCTGATGCTCTTGACCACGCCAGCGGCTGGCGATGGAATTTCCATGCTCGCCTTGTCGGATTCCAGGGTGATCAGCGACTGATCGGCCTCGACGGTGTCACCGACCTTGACCTGGATCTCGATGATCTGGGCCTTGCCTGCCGAACCGATGTCCGGCACGTGCACTTGCTGAACCGAAGCGGCAGCAGGCGCGGCAGCCGGAGCAGGAGCGGCGGCAGGTGCAGCAGCCGGTTTCGCTTCAGCCTTGGCGGCCGGTGCCGCAGCGGCAGGCGCAGGGGCCGCAGCAGCGGCACCTTCGACTTCCAACTCCAGCAACTCGTCGCCTTCTTTCAGGCGATCGCCCAGCTTCACTTTCAGGCTCTTGATGATACCGGCCTTCGGCGCAGGCACTTCCATGCTCGCCTTGTCCGATTCCAGCGTCAGGATGCTCTGGTCGGCTTCGATACGGTCGCCGACCTTCACAAACAGTTCAATTACTTCACCTTCACCGCTGCCGATGTCAGGTACGCGAATGAGTTCGCTCACAGAGTGTCTCCTCAGCAGTCCAGTGGGTTGCGTTTTTCCGGGTCGATACCGAACTTGGCGATGGCTTCAGCCACCACTTTAGGTTCGATGTCGCCACGGTCAGCCAATGCTTCCAGGGCTGCCAACACCACGAAATGACGATCGACTTCGAAGAAGTGACGCAGCTTCTTGCGGCTGTCACTGCGGCCGAAACCGTCGGTGCCCAGGACTTTGAATTCCTTGGACGGTACCCACTGACGAATTTGCTCTGCGAACAGTTTCATGTAGTCGGTAGACGCGATGACCGGACCTTTACGGCCGTTCAGGCACTCTTCGACGTAGCTCAGCTTAGGCTTCTGGCCAGGGTGCAGACGGTTGGTGCGCTCGACGGCCAGGCCATCGCGACGCAGTTCGTTGAAGCTGGTAACGCTCCACACGTCGGCGCCGACGTTGAACTGTTCACGCAGGATCTTCGCCGCTTCACGGACTTCACGCAGGATGGTGCCGGAGCCCATCAGCTGAACGTGGTGCGCCGCTTCGCGGGTGTCTTCCTCGAGCAGGTACATGCCCTTGATGATGCCTTCCTCGACACCGGCCGGCATGGCTGGCTGCTGGTAGGACTCGTTCATCACGGTGATGTAGTAGAAAACGTCCTGTTGCTCTTCGGTCATCTTCTTCATGCCGTCCTGAATGATCACCGCCAGCTCGTAGCCGTAGGTTGGATCAAAGGTGCGGCAGTTCGGGATGGTGGCCGCCAGGATGTGGCTGTGACCGTCTTCGTGTTGCAGGCCTTCGCCGTTCAGCGTGGTCCGGCCGGCGGTGCCGCCGATCAGGAAGCCACGGGTACGGCTGTCGCCGGCAGCCCAGGCCAGGTCGCCGATACGCTGGAAACCGAACATCGAGTAGAAGATGTAGAACGGCAGCATTGGCTGGTTGTGGCTGGAGTACGAAGTACCGGCAGCGATGAAGGAGCTCATGGCGCCCGCTTCGTTGATGCCTTCTTCGAGGATCTGGCCCTTCTTGTCTTCCTTGTAGAACATCACCTGGTCTTTATCGACTGGCTCGTAGAGCTGGCCGACGGACGAGTAGATGCCCAACTGACGGAACATGCCTTCCATACCGAAGGTACGGGCTTCGTCCGGGATGATCGGAACGATGCGCGGGCCGATTTCCTTGTCCTTGACCAGCTGCGCGAGGATCCGCACGAAGGCCATGGTGGTGGAAATTTCACGGTCGCCCGAACCATCAAGAATGGCCTTGAGGGTATCGAGGGACGGAGTCGGCACGCTGAAGCTCTGCGCGCGGCGCTGTGGCACGAAACCGCCCAGTGCAGTGCGGCGCTCGCTCAGGTAGCGGGCTTCGGCGCTGTTTGGTTCAGGCTTGAAGAACGGCAGGTTTTCCAGCTCTTCGTCGCGCACCGGGATGTCGAAACGATCGCGGAACAGCTTCAGGCTTTCAACATCAACCTTCTTGGTGTTGTGCGCGGTGTTTTTCGCTTCGCCGGCACCGGTGCCATAACCCTTGATGGTCTTGGCCAGGATGACGGTCGGTTGTTCTTTGTGGTTGACCGCTTCGTGGTACGCCGCGTAGACCTTGTACGGGTCGTGGCCGCCACGGTTGAGTTTCCAGATCTCGTCGTCGGACAAGTCTTCAACCATCGCCTTGAGTTCAGGCGTGTTGAAGAAGTGTTCACGTACGAACGCGCCGTCTTTGGCTTTGTAGTTCTGGTACTCGCCGTCGATGACTTCGTCCATGCGACGTTGCAGGATGCCGTCGACGTCTTTGGCCAGCAGCGGGTCCCAGAAACGGCCCCAGATGACTTTGGTCACGTTCCACTGAGCACCGCGGAACACGCCTTCGAGTTCCTGGATGATCTTGCCGTTGCCGCGAACCGGGCCGTCGAGGCGCTGCAGGTTGCAGTTGATGACGAAGATCAGGTTGTCGAGCTTCTCGCGGCCAGCCAGCGAGATCGCGCCCAGGGATTCCGGCTCGTCGCACTCGCCGTCGCCCAGGAAGCACCAGACTTTCTGCTTGCCTTCCGGAATGAAGCCACGGGCTTCCAGGTACTTCATGAAGCGTGCCTGGTAGATCGCCTGGATCGGGCCCAGACCCATGGAAACAGTCGGGAACTGCCAGAAATCAGGCATCAGCCAAGGGTGCGGGTAGGACGACAGGCCCTGACCGTCCACTTCCTGGCGGAAGTTGTTCATCTGGTCTTCGGTGATGCGGCCTTCCATGAACGCACGGGCGTAAACGCCTGGCGAGGTGTGGCCCTGGAAGTAGATCAGGTCGCCGCCGTGTTCGTCGGTCGGGGCCTGGAAGAAATAGTTGAAGCCGATGTCGTACAGGGTTGCGCTGGAGGCGAAGCTGGAGATGTGACCGCCCAGGTCAGAATCTTTCAGGTTCGTACGCATCACCATGGCCATCGCGTTCCAGCGTACCAGCGAGCGAATGCGGCGTTCCATGAACAGGTCGCCAGGCATGCGTGCTTCGTGGGTAACGGGAATGGTGTTGCGGTATGGCGTGGTGATGGCGTAAGGCAATTGCGAACCGCTGCGGGTTGCGAGTTCGCCCATACGGGTCATCAGATAGTGAGCGCGGTCTTCGCCTTCTTTGTCGAGAACCGATTCCAGGGCGTCCAGCCATTCCTGGGTTTCGACGGGATCGAGGTCTTGCATGGCTTGCTCCAGGGCGGAAAGGCTTCCAGAATCGGTTGCCTGAGTTTGCGACTGGCCTTGTGGGCAGACGATATAAATTCTTGGATTGCCGAGAGGTAGGTTCCGGCGGCGTGTAGTTTTACTACAAATCATCGGGCATTTCAGCTATCCGAATGTATATACGAGTAGTAAAACTACAGATGAGCGGCTTGTGGCCTCCAGCTGCGTTGTGAGAATAATCGTTAAGGTTGGTCTTTTGCCAACCGAAAAAGGTGAAAGCTTGATGCTGTCTGCCAAATATAAAGAAATTTCAGCTATTTCTAACCTTTGTTCGACAGTCGATCACGTAGTGCGATTTGAAAATTCACTACATGCAGCCCTCTACACGCCGATCAAGGATAGACCATGAGCCTTCCTTCGCTTGCCGAACTGCCCGGCATTCTCCTGCCGTTTGTCACCCGTGCCGAGCAGTCGTTCCGTACGGCCGTCGAGGCGCTCGATGATGATCATGGCCTGTCCGGCTGGACGCCTGAGCGCTGGGCGCAATTCGCCCGCGTCACCGCCGCCAGCGACTTCGTGATTGAACAGAGCGTTCGTGACCCTTTGATGTTGCTCGCGCTGGTGCAGTCCGGCGAACTGGATCGCGGGTTTGCCCCCGGCGAGTTGTGTGCGCAGATTGCGGTGGCGGTGAATGCGGCGGAAACCGAAGACGAACTCGGCCGCGTCCTGCGTCGCCAGCGCACCCGCCATCAAGTGCGAATCATCTGGCGTGACCTGACCCGCCAGGCCGATCTGGTCCAGACCTGCCGCGACCTCTCGGACATGGCCGATGCCAGCATCGATCAAGCCTATCAGTGGTTGTACTCGCGCCATTGCCAGCAGTTCGGTGTGCCGACCGGTCGGCGCAGCGGCGAGCCGCAGCAGATGGTCATCCTTGGCATGGGCAAGCTCGGCGCCGTCGAGCTGAACCTGTCGTCGGACATCGACCTGATCTTCGCCTACCCCGAAGGCGGCGAAACCGTCGGCATGAAACGCTCGCTGGATAATCAGGAATTTTTCATCCGTCTCGGCCAGCGGCTGATCAAGGCGCTGGACCCGATGACCGTCGACGGCTTCGTATTCCGCGTCGACATGCGCCTTCGGCCATACGGTTCGGCCGGTGCGTTGGTGCTGAGCTTCAACGCACTGGAACAGTATTACCAGGACCAGGGTCGTGACTGGGAACGCTACGCGATGATCAAGTCGCGGGTGGTCGCTGGCGATCAAGTGGCGGGCGCGCAACTGCAAGAGATGCTGCGGCCGTTCGTCTACCGGCGTTACCTGGACTTCTCCGCCATCGAAGCGCTGCGCACGATGAAGCAGCTGATCCAGCAGGAAGTCCGGCGCAAGGGCATGGCCGATAACATCAAGCTCGGCTCCGGCGGCATCCGCGAAGTCGAGTTTATCGCCCAGGCGTTCCAGCTGATTCACGGCGGTCGCGATCTGAGCCTGCAGCAACGTCCGCTGTTAAAAGTACTGAGCACCCTGGAAGGTCAGGGTTACCTGCCGCCAGCGGTGATCAGCGAGCTGCGCGAAGGCTACGAATTCCTGCGGTACACGGAGCACGCCATTCAGGCGATTGCCGACCGCCAGACCCAGATGTTGCCGGATGGCGCACAGGACCAGGCGCGCATTGCCTTTATGTTGGGCTTCGCCGATTGGGCGGCCTTTCATGAGCAGCTGATGTATTGGCGCGGTCGTATTGCGTGGCACTTCGGCCAGGTGATTGCCGATCCCGACGAAGAAGAGGGGACTGAAAGCGAAGTGGTGGTCGGCGGTGAATGGTTGCCGTTGTGGGAAGAGGCGCAGGACGAAGAGGCCGCGTGTCGCCAGTTGGAAGAGGGCGGTTTCGTCGATGCCACCAAAGCCCTGAAAGCCTTGGCCAGCCTGCGCAGCAGCCCGCAATTGCGCGCAATGCAGCGTTTGGGGCGCGAACGCCTTGATGCCTTTATTCCACGCTTACTGGCACAGGCGGTCGAACACGCCAATCCGGATCTGGTGCTGGAACGCGTGCTGCCGCTGGTTGAAGCGGTGGCCCGGCGTTCCGCCTACCTGGTGCTGCTGACCGAAAACCCCGGCGCGCTGCGCCGCTTGCTGACCTTGTGCGCCGCGAGCCCGTGGATCGCCGAACAGATCACCCGCTTCCCGTTGCTGCTCGACGAATTGCTCAACGAAGGCCGGTTGTTCAAGCCGCCGTTGGCGCCGGAACTGGCCGCCGAGTTGCGCGAGCGTCTGACGCGAATCCCCGAGGACGACCTCGAACAACAAATGGAAGCCCTGCGCCATTTCAAACTGGCGCACCGCCTTCGCGTCGCCGCGTCGGAAATCGCCGGCAGCCTGCCGTTGATGAAAGTCAGCGACTACCTGACGTGGCTTGCCGAAGCGATTCTCGAGCAAGTGCTGGCCCTGGCCTGGCGCCAGACCGTGGCCAAATACGGCACGCCGCTGCGCAGTGACGGTACGTTGTGCGATCCGGGCTTTATCATTGTCGGTTACGGGAAAGTCGGCGGCCTGGAATTGGGGCATGGTTCGGACCTGGACCTGGTGTTCATTCACGACGGCGATCCGCAGGCGGAAACCGATGGCACGAAACCGATTGATGGCGCGCAATTCTTCACCCGGCTCGGGCAGCGGATCATTCATTTACTCACGGCCCAGACCAACTCCGGTCAGCTGTATGAAGTGGACATGCGCCTGCGACCGTCCGGTGCGTCCGGTCTGCTGGTGAGTTCGCTCGGCGCGTTTGCGCGTTATCAGGAAAACGAGGCCTGGACCTGGGAACATCAGGCGCTGGTACGGGCGCGGGTATTGGTGGGCAGTCAGGACGTCGGCCAGGCGTTCGAGAAGGTTCGCGCAGCGATATTGGGCAAGCCCCGGGATTTGCCGACCTTGCGTCAGGAGGTCAGCGAGATGCGCGCCAAGATGCGCGACAACCTCGGCAGCAAGAGCACCGCAGCCGGCACCGGGGCGAATGCCTTCGAGGCCACGGCGCCGTTCGATCTCAAGCAGGACGCCGGAGGTATCGTCGATATTGAATTTATGGTGCAATACGCGGCCTTGGCGTGGTCCGAAACACACCCGCCATTGCTGCGCTGGACCGACAATATCCGCATTCTGGAAGAGCTGGAACACGAAGGGCTGATGCCCGCCGAAGACGCCAGCCTGTTGCGCGAGGCCTATAAAGCCTACCGCTCCGCTGCGCACCGGCAGGCCTTGCAGAAGGACCCCGGGGTGATACCGGGCGACCAGTTCGTGGACGAGCGACGGCAAGTATTGCGGATCTGGAAAGAGTTGGGGCTGAGGTGAAACCCGGTAGTCGAAGCGACAAGATTCAAATGTGGGAGCGGGCTTGCTCGCGAAGGCGTAGTGCCAGTCGACGTTGATGTTGGATGTGATTGCCCCTTCGCGAGCAAGCCCGCTCCCACAGTAGATCTGCATAGTTTCGCAGATCGATGTACACCAAATCCCAATGTGGGAGCGGGCTTGCTCGCGAAGGCGTAGTGCCAGTCGACGTTGATGTTGGATGTGATTGCCCCTTCGCGAGCAAGCCCGCTCCCACAGTAGATCTGCATAGTTTCGCAGATTGATGTACACCAAATCCCAATGTGGGAGCGGGCTTGCCCGCGATAGCGGAGTGACAGTCGACAGTAATGTTGAAGGTGATGACCCATCGCAAGCAGCTCCGCTCCCGCAGTGATTCTCGAGGCGGGGAGGCGTATGCCTCCCCGGTTCGTTTTTGGAAACCACATGAAAATTCTGATCGTTGGGCCCAGTTGGGTCGGTGACATGGTGATGGCGCAGACACTGTTTCAGTGTCTCAAGCAACGCCACCCGCAGTGCGAAATCGACGTCCTGGCCCCCGAGTGGAGCCGGCCGATTCTTGAGCGCATGCCCGAAGTTCGCCAGGCCTTGAGCTTTCCGCTCGGCCACGGCGCCCTGGAGCTGGCGACGCGTCGGCGCATCGGCAAATCCCTGGCCGGCCAGTACGACCAGGCGATCCTTTTGCCCAATTCCCTGAAGTCGGCATTGGTGCCGTTCTTCGCCGGCATCCCGAAACGCACCGGCTGGCGTGGAGAATTCCGCTACGGTCTGCTCAACGACGTGCGCACGCTGGACAAAGAACGTTACCCGCTGATGATCGAGCGCTTCATGGCCCTGGCTTACGAACCGGGCCTTGAACTGCCGAAACCGTATCCGCGCCCGACCTTGCAGATCGATCCGGTGACCCGCGAAGCGGCGCTGGCCAAATTCGGTCTGGCCCTCGACCGTCCGGTGTTGGCGCTGTGCCCCGGTGCCGAGTTCGGCGAGTCCAAGCGCTGGCCGTCCGAGCACTACGCCAAGGTCGCCGAAGCGAAGATTCGCGAAGGCTGGCAGGTCTGGCTGTTCGGTTCGAAAAACGATCATGCCGTGGGCGAAGACATCCGCGCGCGCTTGATTCCCGGCCTGCGTGAAGAGTCGGTGAACCTCAGCGGCGGCACGTCCCTGGCCGAGGCCATCGACTTGCTGTCCTGCGCAGATTCGGTGGTGTCCAACGACTCCGGCCTGATGCACGTCGCCGCAGCGCTGAATCGCCCGTTGGTGGCGGTGTACGGCTCGACGTCGCCGGGCTTCACGCCGCCGCTGGCCGAGCACGTCGAGATCGTGCGCCTGGGCATCGAATGCAGCCCGTGCTTCGATCGCACGTGTCGTTTCGGTCATTACAACTGCCTGCGACAGCTGATGCCGCAAGCGGTGAACGAAGCCTTGCAGCGGTTGCAGGGCACTGTGGTCGAGGTCAAATAGTTTGCGGGTTCTGCTGATCAAGACTTCTTCGCTGGGCGACGTGATTCATGCGTTGCCAGCGCTGACCGACGCGGCCCGGGCAATCCCCGGCATCACGTTCGACTGGGTGGTGGAAGAAGGTTTCGCCGAGATCCCGACCTGGCACCCCGCCGTGGGCAAGGTGATTCCGGTGGCGATCCGTCGCTGGCGCAAGAACATCTGGCAGACCATCAAGAGTGGCGAGTGGAAGCGCTTCAAGCAAAGCCTTCGTGCCACGAAATATGATCTGGTGATTGACGCCCAGGGCCTGTTGAAAAGCGCCTTGCTGACCCGCTACGTCAAGGCGCCGGTGGCGGGCCTCGATAAAGCCTCGGCCCGGGAGCCGATTGCCGCGCGTTTCTATGATCGCAAACTGGCGGTTGCCCGTGGCCAGCACGCGGTGGAGCGAGTGCGTCAGTTGTTCGCCATCGCCCTGGGCTACGACCTGCCCAAAGGCCTGGGTGACTACGGCCTGAACGTCGAGCGCCTGGTGGAATTGCCGCGCAAGAATCCTTACGTGCTGTTCCTGCACGGCACCACCTGGGACACCAAGCACTGGCCTGAAGCCTACTGGCGCGAGCTGGCCGAGCGCGTCGGCTACCTGGGCGTCGGCGTGAAGCTGGCGTGGGGCAATCCGGCGGAGAAAGCCCGGGCCGAGCGCATCGCCAAGGACATGCGGCACGTCGAAGTGCTGCCCAAGCTGAATCTGGCGGGCATCGGCAAAGTGCTGGCCGGCGCGCAGGCGTGCGTGGCGGTGGACACCGGTCTCGGTCACCTGGCCGCTGCACTGGACGTGCCGACGCTGTCGCTGTTCGGCCCGACCAACCCGGGCCTGACCGGCGCCTACGGCAAGGCGCAGATTCACATCGCCAGCGATTTCCCCTGCGCCCCATGCCTGCAAAAGAAATGCACCTATCAACCGACGGCCGAAGATGCCCGCCGGTTCGACCTGAAACGCGAGTGGCCGCTGTGCTTCACGCGTCTGAATCCCGAGCGTGTCGCGACCCGACTGAGCACGTTGTTACTGGCTGAGGAGCTGCGCTGATGCAATTGGCATTCGTCTTGTACAAGTACTTTCCATTCGGGGGCTTGCAGCGCGATTTCATGCGCATTGCCCTGGAATGTCAGCAGCGCGGCCATCAGATTCGTGTCTACACGCTGATCTGGGAGGGCGATATTCCGCCGGGTTTCGAAGTGCTGGTGGCGCCGGTCAAGGCGTTCTTCAATCATCGTCGCAACGAGAAGCTCAGCGAGTGGATGGAAGCCGATCTGGCCAAGCGTCCGGTGGACCGTCTGATCGGTTTCAACAAGATGCCGGGCCTGGACGTCTATTACGCTGCCGACGGTTGCTTCGAAGACAAGGCGCAAAACCTGCGCAACTCGCTGTACCGTCGTTGGGGCCGCTATCGGCACTTCGCCGAGTACGAGCGCGCGGTGTTCGCCAAGGATGCCAAGACTGAAGTGTTGATGATCTCCGAAGTCCAGCAGCCGCTATTCATCAAGCATTACGACACGCCGCTGGAACGCTTCCATTTGCTGCCACCGGGCATCTCTCAGGACCGCCGGGCGCCGGCGAATGCCGCCGAGATCCGTGCCGAATTCCGCCGAGAGTTCAACCTGGAAGACGATGAGCTGCTGTTGGTGCAGATCGGCTCCGGGTTCAAGACCAAAGGCGTGGATCGCAGCCTCAAGGCGCTGGCCGCGTTGCCCGCTGATCTGAAGAAACGCACCCGGCTATTTGTAATTGGCCAGGATGACCCCAAATTGTTCCAGATGCAGAGCGCCACATTGGGGCTCGGCGACAACGTGACGTTCCTCAAGGGCCGCAGCGATATTCCGCGTTTCCTGCTCGGGGCCGATCTGTTGATCCACCCGGCGTACAACGAAAACACCGGGACTGTGTTGCTTGAAGCCCTGGTGGCCGGGTTGCCGGTGCTGGTGAGCGCGGTCTGCGGTTATGCCCATTACATCGCCGAGGCCGACGCGGGCCTGGTGCTGGATGAACCCTTCGATCAGGCGCAGCTCACGCAATACCTGACCGGCATGTTGAACGACGCCAATGCACGGGCGGCCTGGAGCCGCAACGGCCTGGCCTTCGCCGAGACGGCCGACCTCTACAGCATGCCGCAACACGCGGCCGATGTGATTCTGGCGGAGCACGCTTAATGAAGTTGATGCTGGCTGAACCGTTCAAGAGCCTTTGGGCTGGACGTGATCCATTCGCCGAGGTCGAAGGGCTTCAGGGCGAGGTGTACCGCGAGCTGGAAGCCCGCCGCACGTTGCGCACCGAGGTGGACGGCAACGGGTTTTTCGTGAAGATCCACCGTGGCATTGGCTGGGGCGAGATCTTCAAGAACCTGCTGACAGCCAAGCTGCCGGTACTCGGCGCGGGCCAGGAGTGGAAAGCCATTCAACGCCTCCAGGAAGTCGGCGTGCCGACCATGACCGCCGTGGCGTATGGCGAGAAGGGCAGTAACCCGGCGGATCAGCATTCCTTCATCGTCACTGAAGAACTGGCGCCGACCGTCAGCCTCGAAGACTTCAGCATCGACTGGATCAAGAACCCGCCGGAGCCAAGGCTCAAGCGCGCGCTGATCGCCGAAGTCGCACGCATGACCGGCATGATGCACCGCGCCGGGGTGAACCACCGCGACTGCTACATCTGCCACTTTCTGCTGCATACCGACAAACCGGTGACAGCTGATGATTTCAAGCTCTCGGTGATCGACCTGCACCGCGCCCAGACCCGCCCGACGATCACCCAGCGCTGGCGCAACAAGGATCTGGCGGCGCTGTACTTTTCGGCCCTGGACATCGGCCTGACTCAGCGCGACAAGCTGCGTTTCCTCAAGGGTTACTTTCAGCAGCCCCTGCGTAAGATCCTCGGTGAAGAAGCCGGGCTGCTCACCTGGCTCGAAGGCAAGGCCAGCAAACTCTACGACCGTAAACAGCGATACGGGGATGCGCTCTGATGTCGGGCTGGAGACTGGAACCTGCTTACAGCGACCTGGCCAACGATTTCGGCAGCCTTGAGGCGGTGTTTGCCCTTCAGGGTGAGCAGTTGACTCGCGATCCGTTGTCCGAGGTTGTCCGCGTCCAGCGCAATGGCGTCAACTATTACGTCAAGCGCTACTCGGGTGCAGGAAAGGGCTTGCGCCGCTACCTCGGCAAGCCGCGGGTGAAAATGGAATGGCAAAACCTCAAGCGCTTCGCCAAGTGGGGCATTCCCACGGCAGAAGTGGTGGCGTGGGGTCTGGAGCGGCGCGGTGCAGCCTACGCTCGGGGGGCGATGATCACCCGTGAACTGCCCAATACCGAAGACCTCAATGCCCTGGCCGAGCGGCGTGACCCGAAACTGAAGGATCGCGCCTGGGTCGATCACATCAGTCGCCAACTGGCCGCTTACACCCGGACCATGCACGACAATCGCTTCACCCATAACGATTTGAAGTGGCGCAACCTGCTGGTCGACGATGAGGCGCGACTGTTTCTGATCGACTGCCCCAACGGTGATTTCTGGAGCGGCTTCTGGCTCAAGTACCGCATCACCAAGGATCTGGCGTGTCTCGACAAGGTTGCCAAGTATCACCTGTCGGCCACCCAGCGCCTGCGCTTTTACCTGCAATATCGCCAACGGACGCGGCTGAATGCGGCCGATAAAAAACGGATCCGGCACGTGGTGAGATTTTTCGAGGGACGCGAATGACTGATTTTCTGGCCGCTGAAGACCGTGCGCTACTGGAGCGTCATGGCCTCGGCACCTTCGATGCACTGTGGGCCCGGCAGCTTGAGGCTGTGGATGAGCCCAACACCGCGCGCGGTGGCTGGAGCAGCGTGTTTCGGCTGGATCTTGAAGGTCACGGCTTCTACCTCAAGCGCCAAAGCAACTATCAGATGCGCACCCTGCATGCGCCCTTCGGCGAACCGAGTTTTGCCCGGGAATATCGCAACATCAGCCGCTATGAAAAGCTCGGCATTCCGGCGCTGAAAGCGGCGTTCTTCGGTGAGCGCAAGGTCGACGGCGAAGTCCGCGCGGTGTTGCTGACCCGCGCACTCGACGGCTGGGATGACCTGGATTCGCTGTTGCAGCGCTGGTCGGATCTGAGCCCGGCGCAGCACTCGGCCATTTTGCAGGCGTGTGGGCAGTTGGCTCGGCGCCTGCACGGTGCGCGTCAGGTTCATGGCTGCTTCTACCCCAAACACATTTTTCTCCAGGCTACCGGCGACGGTTACATGGCCCAGCTGATTGACCTGGAAAAGACCCGGCCGCTGCTGTTCGGTCAGCGTGACCGGATCAAGGATCTGGAGCCGTTGACGCGGCGGTCGCCCCAGTGGAGCGATGCGCAACTGCGCGAGTTGTTGGCCGTCTATCTGGATCAACCGCAGGACAGTTCGCTGATCGACAGCTGGCTGGCGCGATTGACCGCGCGGCGCAGTTACAAGAGGTCGAACTGATGCAGTTGTCCGAACTGAAACAGGCGGGGCGTCATCCGGACTTGCCACTGAGCCTTTCACTGGCCGATGCGGCCGGGCCTGCCGAGTTGCAGCTGTTGAGCCTGTTGCGGGTATTGCCGGGCCAGCGCTATGTCGGCGCCGGTGTCTGGCGTGGCCGGCCGGTGTTGGCCAAGTTGCTGGTCGGCAGTAAAGCGGCGCGGCATTTCCAGCGTGAACTGGACGGCGTGCGCTTGCTCGCCGCCCAAGGGCTGACCACGCCGCAGTTGCTGGCTGATGGGTTGAAGGACGGCGAGGGCGGCTGGCTGCTGTTCGATTTTCTCGAGGGCGCCGAAAGCCTGGGGGATACCTGGAAACAGGTCGAGCATTTACCGGTGCTCTCGGATGGGCAAGGGGCCGTGTTGGCCGAGGCGCTGGGCGCGATCGGCCAGATGCACCGCAAAGGGCTGTGGCAGGAAGACCTGCACCTGGACAACCTGCTGCGCCAGCGCGGCCGGCTGTATTTGATCGATGGTGCCGGGATCTGCAGTGAAACCCCTGGCCAACCGCTATCGCGGCAGAAAGTCCTGGAAAACCTCGGGGTGTTTTTCGCCCAGTTGCCCAAGTCGCTGGAGCCGTTTACTGAAGAATTGCTGGTGTATTACCTCCTGAGCAATGGCGAACATGCCTTGCCGATGGAAGCGTTGCAGAAGCAGATCGACAAGGTGCGCAGTTGGCGCCTCAAGGACTATCTGATCAAGGTCGGCCGCGAATGCACGCTGTTCAGTGTGCAGCGCGGGGCCTTCGGTTTGCGGGCGATTCGCCGCGAAGAAGAGGCCGCGATGTTGCCGGTGCTGGAGCAGGCTGATGCCTTGCTCGATCAAGGGCATCTGTACAAGACCGGTGGCGCGGCGAGCGTCGGCAAGGTCGAGGTGGCCGGTCGTACCCTGGTGATCAAGCGCTATAACATCAAGGGGTTCGCCCACTGGCTCAAACGCTTCTGGCGCCCGAGCCGTGCCTGGCATTCCTGGCGCGAAGGCAATCGACTGGCATTCCTCGGTATCGCCACGCCGAAACCGTTGGCTGTGCTGGAGAAGCGTTTTCTCTGGTTGCGCAGTCGGGCTTATCTGGTGACCGAGCACTTGCCGGGGCCGGACATCATCGAACGGTTCGCGCCGTACGTTGACAGCGGCGCAGCGCCCGAAGCCGAGCTGGTGGCGCTGGATCACCTGTTTGCGGAGCTGATTCGCGAGCGGATCAGCCACGGCGACTTCAAGGGTCACAATCTGTTCTGGCAAGAGGATCGCTGGGCGCTGATCGATCTCGATGCGATGTGCCAGCATGGTTCGTCGGGCAGCTTTGCTCCTGCCTACGCAAGAGACCGCGCCAGGTTCATGCGTAACTGGCCTGAGAGCAGTGCGCTTTATCAGGTCATCGATCAGCGTTTGCCCAAAGACATCATCAGCGCTGCCTGAATCGCCTTCGCGAGCAAGCCCGCTCCCACATATGATCGCATTCCTATCCAGCAACTCGGTCTAATGTGGGAGCGGGCGTGCTCGCGAAGGGGTCAGAACAGCCACTCGAGATTAAGGGACAAGTTCTTATGAAATGTCCTACATGATCTCCAGACCCCATGAACTGGGCCCTGAATAGCCACGATGCTAGTTTGCCTGACGTTCCTCGGAGGGCAGATCTTGACTATAAAAACGGCTGTCATGTTCGTCGCATGCTCATTGGCACTGTCCGGTTGCGGCACCGCTGTCACAGTCCTGCAAAATGACGAAGACGCGGCGCGCGGCCTGCGCAAGCAAAAGACCTACTGCCAGTCCATCCCGCGTATCTACAGCGGTCTGGCTTACGATTTCTGTGTGTTGAACGCCCCGCCGGACCCCACGGGCGTGCTCGTCCCGCTGGTCCTGCTGGACCTGGCGTTGTCCGGTGCGCTGGATACCGTTTCCCTGCCCTATACGATTTACCGACAGGGCGTGGATGGCAATATCAGGATCTACTGGCGGGCAAGCCGCGGATAGCCCGCGGTTTCATCGTCGCGCGGGCCATCATTGCGCCGCTGATAACCGTAGGGTCATTCCTGCCATGTTTACGCTATAATCCCGCCCTTTAGCTGTCTCTCGCCCTCTTGCGAGGGCACATTCATTTTGAGGCGCATTGCGCCTGCATGCAGACTAAAGAGGCTAGACCCCTGTGGCATTGACGATTCTTGGCCTGTCCGGCGCCCTTAGCCATGATCCTTCCGCAGCTTTGTACATCGACGGCAAGCTGGTCGCGGCGGCTGAAGAAGAGCGCTTTGTGCGCGATAAACATGCAAAGAACCGCATGCCTTACGAATCGGCGAAGTTCTGCCTCGAGCAGGCGGGCATCAAGCCTTCCGACGTTGACGTAGTCGCCATTCCGTTCGCGCCGATCAGCCTGTTCGGCAAGGCGCGCTGGCACTACGCCAAGCGTTACTGGTACGCCCCGGACCGCGCACTTGACGCGATCCTGATGGGTAATCGCCGCTACAAGCGCTACCGCAACAAGATCGTCTGGTGCCTGGAGCAACTGGGCTTCGATCCGAAGAAGATCAAGATCGAGCCGGTCGAACACCACCTGGCCCACGCTTCCAGCGCTTACCACTGCTCGGGTTTCAAAGAGAAAACCGCGATCCTCGGGATCGACGGCAAGGGTGAGTACGCCACGACCTTCTTCGGCTACGGCGAAAACGGCAAGATTCACAAGATCAAGGAATTCTTCGATCCGGACTCCCTCGGCGGCCTGTACGGCGCAATCACCGAGTTCCTCGGTTTCGAGATGCTCGACGGCGAGTTCAAGGTCATGGGCATGGCGCCGTACGGCGATGCCAGCAAGTACGATTTCTCGCGTCTGGCCTCGTTCGAAAACGGTGAGCTGGTAATCAACACCGACTACGCCAACGTCATCGGCCTGCGTCGCTATAAAGAGAAGGGCAAGGGTTTCTACTTCTCGCCGAAGCTGATCGAGTGGCTGGGTCCGAAGCGCGAAGGCGACATCGCCGACGAGCCGTACATCCATTACGCCGCGAGCATGCAAGCGCTGTTCGAAAAGATCTCGTTGCAGATGATCGACCACTACCTGGGCGACGTGCTCAAGGAAACCGGCAAGCTGGCTTTCGCCGGCGGCTGTGCGTTGAACGTCAAGTTGAACCAGAAAATCATCGCCCGCGACGACGTCAAGGAGCTGTTCGTGCAGCCTGCGTCCGGCGATGCCGGCACCGCGGTCGGCGCGGCGGCCTATGTGTCTCACGCCCGTGGCGTGCCGGTCGAGAAGATGGAACATGTCTACCTCGGCCCGTCGTACAGCAACGAAGACGTTCTGGCCGCGTGCGCCCGTCACCCGAGCAAACCGGTGTGGCGAAAACTTGAGAACATGCCGGAAAACATCGCCAAGATCATGGTCGATGGCAACCCGGTCGCCTGGTTCCAGGGGCGTATGGAGTTTGGTCCGCGTGCCTTGGGCGGTCGTTCGATCATCGGTTGCCCGAGCGCGACCGGCGTGGCTGACCGCATCAACCACCAGATCAAGTTCCGCGAGCGCTGGAGGCCTTTCTGCCCGTCGATGCTCGACACCGTCGCACCGCAGATGATCAAGATCGATCACCCTGCGCCATTCATGACGTTCACTTTCGAAGTGGCGGAAGAGTGGAAGACCCGCGTGCCGGAAGTCGTCCATGAAGACGGTACGTCCCGGGCCCAGGTGCTCAAGCGTGAATACAACCCGCGCTACTACGACATGATGAAGGCGCTGGAAGTCCTGACCGGCAACGGCGTGTCGCTCAACACCTCGCTCAACCGTCGCGGTGAACCGATGATCTGCTCGCCGACGGATGCCCTGAACATGTTCTTCGGTTCCGACCTACAGTATCTGATCATGGAAGACATTCTGGTGGTCAAAGAGGGCGCGGACGCATATGACACGCTCGGCTGAACGCCATGTGCTGCAGTTCTGCCACGGCTATGACGGTCCGTTTCTGGACTGCGCCCGGCAGTACGCCAGCCTGTTCGCGGGGACCGGTTATCGAGTGACCACGGTTTTTCTGACCGGGGTTGCCGATGCCCGAGTCGCCGAGGCCTGTGCCTCCGATGAAGTGCTGTTCATGGAATACAGCTCCAAGGCTATTCGTGGCCTGAAGCTGGGCGCCATCGGCGATCTGCGCAAGATCGCCGCCTCGCGCAATTTCAGTTTCTGCATTGCTCACCGCTTCAAGCCGATCTACATCGCCTTGCTGGGGACTTCGTTGCCAGTGATCGGCGTGCATCACGCGTTTGACGACTACAAGCGCGGCACTCGCAAATTCTTCGTGAATTTCTTCCGCAAGCGTTTAAGTCTGCTCGGGGTCTCCGATGCCGTGCGCGACGACATGCGCAGCTGCCTGCCGGGATGGCCGGCGGCGCGGATTCAGACGCTCTATAACCGCATCAATGTGCAGGCCTTGCAGGACAGTCACGTGTCGGTTCGCGAAGCTCGCGAAACCCTGGGTTTGTCCATGGATGCGTGGATTATCGGCAACGTCGGCAGGCTGCATCCGGACAAGGACCAGACCACCTTGCTGCACGGTTTTGCGGCGGCGTTACCGGGGTTGCCGGCTAACAGTCAGTTGGTGATTCTCGGTATCGGTCGGTTGGAACAGGATCTCAAGGCCATGGCCCGTGAGCTGGGGATCGGCGACCGCGTGCTGTTCCTCGGTCAGGTGCCCGAAGCCCGTCGTTATTTCCGGGCCTTCGACGTGTTTGCCTTGAGCTCCGATCACGAACCGTTCGGCATGGTGCTGCTGGAGGCCATGGCCGCCGGCGTGCCTTTGCTCGCGACGGCGTGCGGCGGTGCGAAGGAAGTGGTCGAGGGTGTAGGCATTCTGTTCCCGCTGGGCGATGCCGAACACTTGGCTCAAGGGCTGCAACATCTGGCGGCGATGGATGATCAGCAACGCCGCCAGTGCGCCGAACTGATGCTCGAGCGTTTGCGTGAGCGCTTCTCCGACCGCGCGGTGCGCGATGCTTTCTGGCATTTGCCCAGCGTCACCGAACTGGCGGCGAGGGGTTGATGCTCAACCGATTCCAAGGATGGCGCGAGCGTGGCTGGACGGTGATCGACGCCTCGACTTACGCCGAGGCCTGGCACCGTTATGGCGGCAGCGTTGCTACTCATCCGATGGTGGTCGAGCGACTGGCACAGTTGGCGGGCATCCCGGTGCGTTACCTGGGCTGGGCGCCGAATGGCGAAGTCCAGGCTGCGATTCCGACCTGGGGCCGCGACCTGGCCTTGTCCAAGGACGTGCTCAAGCGCAACGGCAAAAAAGGCCTGTTCGACCTCGGCAATGCTGAGTTCATCCTGCCTGCCGCCGCTGATGCACAAGCCCCCCTGCGCCACCGTGCCCGTTACTTGTCCGCGCTGAATGAAGGCCGCTTCAGCGGTATCCGGCTGCAAGCGGAACAACTGGCCATGGCCCGCACCCCCGAAGAGCTGTCGAAGAAGTTCCGCTATAACCAGCGTCGCGAATTGCGTTTGCTGGAAGAGGCGGGCGGCGTGGTGCGGCCGGTCAGCGAGTTTTCCAGCGGCGAGCTCGCGGCGATCTATTGCGACTTGTTCCAGCGTCGCTGGGGTTTTCCGGCGACCGGTGCCGAGCGCATGGCCGAGGTCATCGAGTTGTTGCGTGATCTGCTGATCGGCTCGGTGATTTTTCTCAACGATGCGCCGATCGCGATTCAACTGGTGTACCGCGTCGAAGCGCCGCAATGGATCAGCGTCGAATACATCAACGGCGGTGTCGATCCCGAAACCCGCGAATTCAGCCCCGGCAGCGTCTTGAGTTTTCTCAATACCCAAAGCGCGTGGGAGCATGCACGTGCGCTGGACAAGCCGCTGCGCTTCTCCTTCGGTCGCGCCGACCGTGAATACAAGGACCGCTGGTGTAATCCTGTGCCGGTCTTCACCGTATGAGCGAACCCATGAGTCGTAAACAGCAATTGCTCAAGCGCCACCGGCGCAACAAACGCATCAGTCTGTTGATCGCCCTGGTGCTGTTGATCGTCATCGGCGTGCTGGTGGCCTGGTGGCTACCGCTGGTGCTGGCGGTGCTGGGCTGGATCGCTCACGAAGCCTGGTTCGCCGACCATTTGTTTTATTCGCCCAAGGACGATTACGCGTACAGCTTCCCGCCTTACACCCCGCAACCCAAGATTCACCTGGACGGTGAGCGTTTGCGCCTGGATGACGGCGTCATGCTGGTGGACGACGCTACGCTGGTGTTGGCCCTGCGGATCAAAAGCACCTGGCTGGGACGCTTTATCGACCCGGCTGTCGAGTTGATCGGTGGCGATAATCCCGATCGGCAAACCTTCGAGCGTGGCGCCAACGGGCTGCGCTACCTCAATCTCAGTGGTCAGGCGCAAGTGCTGTCGCGAGGCGAGTTGCGTCTGCGCGGACGTTTTTGCCGAGTGCTGGGCGAACCCGTGCTCTGGGCGTTCGAACAACCGGATTACCGCCGTCAGCGGGTGATGGTCATCGCCCCTCATGCCGACGATGCCGAACTGGCGGCCTACAGTCTGTACAGTCAGGCCGAAGCAGCCTGGATCGTCACCCTCACCGCCGGCGAAATCGAAGCGGAACATTATCAGCAGATCGGCCTGAACAAGGTCGAAGCCGCGCGCCTCAAAGGGCGGCTGCGGGCCTGGGACAGTATTGCGGTGCCGCGCTGGGCCGGGGTGCCCGAAGCCCATTGCGTGCAGTTGGGTTATTTCTGCCTGCAGCTGGCGGCGATGCAGGCAGCACCGTCCCGGCCAGTGGGTTCGCGGGAAGCGGAGATGGACGACACCCGCGTGTTCCGCCAGTTGAATCCCTTTGCACTGCCGGGCGACGCCGATGGTGCACCGACCTGGAACAACCTGTTGGCCGATCTGCGCGAGTTGCTGCTGCGGGCCCGGCCTGAAGTCATCGTGTTGCCGCACCCGACGCTCGATCCGCACCCGGATCACATATGCGCCCAACAAGCGATTTTTGAAGCACTGCGAGGCCTGGAATGGCAGCCGACCACGTTGCTCGGTTACGCCAACCATTTGCACGACAACGATCGCTGGCCCATGGGGGATGCCGGGCATGGCATCGCACTGCCGCCCGCTTTCGATGCGTCGGTGCCAATGCAGCCTTACTGCCTTCCGGTTCCCGTGGCACTTCAGCGAGATAAAGCCATGGCGCTGGGAATGATGCACGATCTGCAACCTCGGATGCCGTTCAAGCGGCGACTGCGGCGGTTGATACAGTGGCTCTTGGCCAGTAGAGTGCCGCCCCTCTATGGGGAGAATGAATTCTTTCGCAAGGCGGTCAGACGCCAGGAACTGTTCTGGCTTCTGAAGCATGACGAAACATCTGTGAAGCAGAACTGACGTACAACTCTGCCTAGCATGGCGGCGTTCCCAGCATTGACAGCGAGTTATCCGTGATTAATCCATGCCCGCGTATTTTGTTTCTGATGCCTTATTTCGGCCGCTGGCCTTTCTGGATGCCGTTTTTTCTGGAGAGCTGCCGTCGTAATCCGGACATCGACTGGTTGTTCTTCACCGACTGCGGCGTGCCCGAGAATCTGCCGCCCAACGTGACCGTCGAATGCATGATGTTCAGCGATTACTGTGGACTGGTGTCCCAGCGGCTGGGTATCGACTTTGCACCGACCCAGGCTTACAAACTGTGCGACATCAGGCCCGCGTTCGGACTGATTCATGCCGATCGCCTGGAGGGCTATGATTTCTGGGCCTTCGGCGATATCGATCTGGTGTACGGCGACCTGCGCAGCTACTTCACTGCGGATCGGCTCGCCTCCTACGACCTGTACTCCACCCACGAACGGCGAGTGGCAGGCCATCTTTGCCTGATCAGAAACACCGCCCGCAAGCGTGAGTTGTTCAGGCAGATCAAGGATTGGGAAGCGCGTTTCACCGATCAGAAGCATCATGCGATCGACGAAGGTGCATTCAGTCGCATCTTTCTCTGGCGCAAGAATTTTCCCGAGCCCTTGTTCAAGCTGGTGGGCAAGTTCAACCCGTGGCGCCGCCGCAGCGAATTCACCGAGGCATTCAGCACGCCGGGTGGTTGCATCAAGTGGCATGACGGGACCGAGAATTTCCCGCACCAATGGTATTGGCGCGACGGCCACCTGACCAATGATCGCGATGGCGATCGCCGGTTTCCGTATTTTCATTTCGTTTGCTGGAAGCGCAACGAATGGCCACAGCTGCCTCAACCCGATCCGGCGGAGGTCCTGCGCCTCGCCGCTGAACCCGCCTGGGTCATCGATGCGACTGGTTTTCACCGGGGAGAGTTATGAGTCAACGGTCAAAGGTTCTGCAATTGCAGCCTGACTACAACGTCAAAGCCCACGATTTCGCCGACCTGGCGGAGCAGATCGTCAAGGCTTTGCCGGGCGATCGCTATGAGGTGACCGCGGCGTTTCTGCGCGGCAAGCCCGGGCCGGGCGAGGCCGTGAGCCGTGCCGCGCGTTCCGTTTATTTCGAGTTTTCCGACAAGTCGCTCAAGGGCATGCGTCTGCGCGCCATGTGGCGGCTGTATCAGTTTTGCCGCAAAGAAAAATTCGACGTGGTGATCTGCAACCGCTTCAAGCCGGTCAACATGATGCTGACGCTCAACCGTTGGTTGAAAGTGCCATTGTGCATCGGTATCTCCCACGGCTTTGGTGAATACGACCGGTTTTACCGACGTCGCCAGACCCAGCGCCTGATCGATAGTCACTGGCGTTTCGTCGGCGTGTCGCCGGCGGTCAAACAGTACCTGCTGGACTGTGACTGCGGTTTCACCGACCAAAACACCTATGCCATTACCAATGCGATCGACATCGAACAGGCCGAAGGCTTGCAACACAGCCGCGAACGCGCCCGTGAACTGCTCGGCATTGATCCGTCGGTGCGGTTGATTGGCGCGTTGGGCCGGTTGGTGCCGGTCAAGGGGCATACCTACCTGTTGCAGGCGTTTGCGGCACTCAAGGACAAATACCCGAACACCCAGTTGGCGATCATCGGTGCCGGCCGCGAAGAGTCGCGCCTGGCCGCCGAGATCGAGCGTCTGGGCCTGGAAGGGCGGGCGCACCTGCTGGGTTTCAAGGAAAACGCCTTGCAGTACGTTCGCGCTTTTGACATCTGGACCATGCCCTCGCTGGCCGAAGGTCTCGGGCTGGCATTGCTCGAAGGCATGAGCGGTCATCTTCCGGTGATCGCCTCCAACGTGCCGGCGATGCTGCCGCTGATCGAGGGTGCTCGCGGTCTGGCGATCACGCCAAAGGATGTGCCGAGCCTGGTCGCGGCACTGGACACTTACCTCGGACTGTCGGATGACGCGCTCAAGGCCAAGGGCGAACAGGCCTACCGTTATCTCCAGGAACAACACGACATCGAGGTGTTCCGTCAGGAGTACCTGAACCTGATCGACTCCGGCTTGAGCAAGGCCCGCAAGGAACAATCATGAGCGACGCACAACCCATCGTCACGGTCATCATCGCGTCGTATAACCACGGTCGTTACATTGAGGAGAGCATTCTCAGCGTCCTCAACCAGACTTATTCGAACATCGAGTTGCTGGTGGTCGATGATGGCTCCAGCGATGACAGCGTCGAGCGGATCAACGCGTTGCAGGCGCAACACGGCTTTGACTTCCGTGTTCAGCAGAACCAGGGGCTGACCAATACCCTCAACGGTGCCATTGCCCGCGCAAAGGGCAGTCTGATCGTGCCTTTCGGTTCCGATGACATCATGCTTCCCGAGCGCATCGCCACGCAGGTGGCGTACCTGGATGGCAAGCCCGAGGTCGGCATCTGCGCCGGCAACATCGAGCTGATCGACGCCGACGGCAACCCGTACCCGGAGTCGCGTCAGCGCCGCGATGTGCCGTTCCGCCGCCTGGACTTCGATGACATGTTCCTGGAGCGCAAGCCTTATCCGCCGGCACCGACGCTGATGATCCGCCGCGAAGCGCTGGACAAGGTCGGCGGGTTCGATCCGAACATTCGGCTGGAAGATCTGCTGATCGAGCTGAAAGTGACCCATGCCGGTTACTTCATCGATGGCCTGAACGTACTGATGGCGCGCTATCGCAAGCACGCCACCAACTCCTACAAGAATCACCGCTTCATGATCGATAACATCCTGCGTACCTATGCGCTGTTCAGTGATCACCCGTTGTACGAGCACGTGCGCTACAAGTTTCTCAGTTCAATGTTCCTGAAGACCGCCAATCGAGACCGCAAATTGGCGCGTGAGCTGCTGGCGCAGATTCCGTTCAAGGCGTGGAACAAGAAGACCTGGCGTGGCCTGGGGCGCTTGTTCTTGCCGTTGGAGAAAGATTGAACCATGGGCTGGATTCAACGCTTTCGGGAAAAACGCGCGAAACGAGCGATCAGAAAACTGCCGAAGTTCGAGCGAGGCATGGCGCGTTTCAAGGCGCAATATCCGGACTACGCCTTTGGCCGTGGCAGCTATGGCTTGCCACAGATCCATGACTGGAAGGAAGGCTCGACGCTGAGCATTGGTGCGTATTGCTCGATTGCTGAAGGCGTGCAGATTTTCCTCGGCGGCCACCATCGTGCCGATTGGGTCACGACATTTCCATTGCCGGTCATGGTTGCGCAGGCTGCACATATCAGCGGTTACAGCGGCACCCACGGCGATGTGAACATCGGCAACGATGTGTGGCTGTGTTCAAACAGCACGATACTTTCGGGTGTGACGGTGGGGGATGGCGCAATCGTTGCCGCGGGCTCGCTGGTGACTCGTGATGTCGAGCCCTACGCGGTAGTTGGTGGCAATCCGGCGCGTTTCCTGCGTTGGCGTTTCCCCGAGGAGCAGCGCTTGCTGCTCCTTCAGAGTGCCTGGTGGAACTGGCCGGAAGCCGAGTTGCACAGTCTGGCTGACAAACTCTGCAGCGATGATATCGAAGGCTTCCTTGCCTATGTCCGTCAGCGTTCGCCCGCCTGATCGCTCAAAGTTGACGAGCCGTACGGGCGAGGATTTCGGTCATACGTGAGCCCGCTCGGGCTGGCTGGCCGCCAGTACTTGCCTGTGCAGGTTATCCACCGCGGATTTCGATGCCGTCACGGCGTAGCCCTGAAGCAGTGCCTGGAAATGATCTTCGAACAACCAGCGATGATCGACGGTGTAGCGCTGCATATGGCGCAGGTTGCGCTGACGCAGTGACAGGCTCAATGACGAAGGGTAGATGCGCAGGTCTGCCACGTCGATCAGGCCGAACTCGCCGTCCTCCAGCACCAGCACGTTACCCAGATGCAGAGACCGGAAATACACTCCCTGCTCGTGCAGTTGCGCCATGAATTTGCCGAATCGCTCGACCAGCGCCTCTCGCACGTCCGGCGCCGTGATCGCTTGCAGGACCTGGCGCAGGGTGTTGCCTGGCAGAGGCGTGTAATGCACGGCGCTGCTGCCGTCCTTGAGGCGGTACAGATCCAGAATCGGCGGCGTCGGGATGCCCATGCGGCGCAGTCGCTCGCTGTTGATGGCAAAGCGTTCGGAATACGGATCGAAGCTGCCCGAGGTGTACCAGCGGCGACGGCGGAACAGCTTGAGGAAACTGCCATCGACCAGGCGCAGGACCTTGGGACCCAGACCATCTTCCTCGATCACCTGGGCGTTGGCCGTCAGTTTTTCCAGGGCTGCCTGCGCCAGTTGCTTGATCGGCATGGCCAGCAGGCGACCGGCGCGCTGGTTGATGCTCAGCGCGGCGATCAGTGCCAGTGGAATCCACAGCAGGAACCAGTGTTCCTTGGGGCGTGAAATGATTCCGCCGCCTTCGGTCAGGCCCGCACCGATACCGAACACCAGCCAGGTCGAAGCGATGATGAACAGCGGTTGCACGCGATGGCGCCAGCTGCTCAGCAGGCTCCAGGCCTGGAAAAACAGCCACGGGATAAAACCGAAAATACCGACATAGTAGAGAACGCCCAAGGCGAAACTGTGGGGTTCTGCCAGCATGTAGCCCACGCCCGGATCGACGTTCAGACTGGCGTCGTAGCCATGACCGATCCAGGGGCGTTCGGCGATTTTTTGCAGGACCATCTGCCAGATTTCGAAACGATAGGAATCGCCTCGTCCGAAAATCATGTTGGAGAACAGCGCAATCACCGATGCCCCGCCGACAAGCAGGATGCCCAGCAATACGATGGACCGGCGGTTCCAGCAGATGAAGCCCAGCCATAACGCGGCCATTGTCAGCGCAACCAGCGGTGTCCGGGAGCCCGTGGCGATCACCGCGACGAACATGACCGCCATTGCCGGAATACTCAACCAGAGTATCTGCGGGCGCTTGCAGGTCATGCTCAGGCTCAGCCAATAGGCGCAGAAGAAACCGAACAAGTGCGAGCTCAACAAAGGATTGTCGAACGCGCCGCCACCGACCAGGCGCCGGCCGGGCTCATAGATGTGGGCAAACACGTACAGGTTGTAGATCGACGCAATCAGTCCGACTATCGCGGCACTGAACAGCAGGGGCTGGACAATATCGCTGCGGTAGCGCACCAGCAGGTAGCAACCGACGAACAGCATCAGCGTGTGGAGCGGTGGCTTGAATTTGCCGGAAAATCCTTCATCGCCCGGGCTCCAGCTCAGACTCAACAGCGCCCAACCGGCGAACAGCAGCACAGCAATGACGATGGGCTCGCGCAGCAACTCTTTGAGCTCCCGCGGTCGCAGGCATAGCGCTATCAGCGCTGGAATGCTGAACAAACCATAGTAGAGCTTGTGGAGCAGGCTGCGGTCCGGCAGGAAAAACAGCGAGCACAGAAGCAATAGATAGCCAAGTGGAAGCATCCACAGGCAAATGAAATCGAAGACTCGATTGGACGTACTGTTGAAACCGCTGAGTTGCATGCTGAGAAATTCAATCCTGAAAGTTGATCGGCCATTCCGGTGATGGCTATATGATACCGTTTGCGCCGTCTAACAATAACAGCCTTTATGCGATTGCCAGAACCCTGAGGAAGCTGTGCTAAAGTCAGCGTCCTTTTTATCGACATTCGCGTGATATGACCGACTCCAGTCTCTCCGCAAGCCCCTCGAGCTTGAAAATCTACTTCCGTCTGCTCGGTTATGTCCGGCCGTACATCGGCCTGTTCCTGATCAGCATCGTCGGTTTTCTGATTTTCGCTTCGACGCAGCCAATGCTCGGCTACATCCTCAAGTACTTCGTCGATGGCCTGTCCAATCCCGAAGCGGTGCTGTTTCCCAACGTCCCCTACTTGCGCGACCTGCAACTGCTGCAAGCCGTACCGTTGCTGATCATCCTGATCGCGGCCTGGCAGGGATTGGGATCTTATCTGGGCAACTACTTCCTGGCCAAGGTTTCTCTCGGGCTGGTCCACGACCTGCGGGTACAGTTGTTCAATAACCTGCTGGTCCTGCCCAACCGGTATTTCGACAAGCATAACTCCGGTCACCTGATTTCCCGTATCACCTTTAACGTGACCATGGTCACGGGGGCGGCCACAGATGCGATCAAGGTCGTAATCCGTGAAGGCATGACGGTGATCTTCCTGTTTGCCTCGCTGTTGTTCATGAACTGGCGCCTGACCCTGGTCATGGTCGCGATCCTGCCGCTGATCGCGTTGATGGTCCGTACCGCGAGCAAGAAATTCCGCAAGCAGAGCAAGAAGATCCAGGCGGCCATGGGCGACGTGACGCACGTGGCGTCGGAAACCATTCAGGGTTATCGCGTGGTGCGCAGCTTCGGCGGCGAAGTCTACGAAGAGAAGCGTTTCTTCAATGCCAGCCAGGGCAACACCGACAAGCAATTGCGCATGACCCGTACCGGCGCTATCTACACGCCGCTGCTGCAGTTGGTGATCTACAGCGCCATGGCCGTGCTGATGTTCCTGGTCCTTTTCCTGCGTGGCGACGCGTCCGCCGGTGACATGGTGGCCTACATCACCCTGGCAGGCCTGCTGCCCAAGCCGATCCGTCAATTGTCCGAAGTCAGCTCGACCATTCAAAAAGGCGTGGCCGGTGCCGAAAGTATCTTCGAGCAACTGGACGTTGAACCTGAAGTCGATACCGGCACCGTCGAACGCGATGCCGTGACCGGGCGCCTGGACGTGCGGCATCTGAGCTTCACCTACCCTGGCACCGAGCGTCAGGTACTCGACGACATCAGTTTCTCGGTCGAACCCGGGCAAATGGTGGCGCTGGTAGGGCGTTCGGGCAGTGGCAAGTCGACACTGGCCAACCTGATTCCGCGTTTCTATCACCACGACAAGGGCGAAATCCTGATCGATGGCGTCGAGGTGGAACAGTACAAACTGCTGAACCTGCGCAAGCACATCGCCCAGGTCACCCAGCACGTGACGTTGTTCAGCGATACCGTGGCCAACAACATTGCGTATGGCGATCTGGCGGGTGCACCCCGTGAAGACATCGAGAAAGCGGCGAAAGACGCCTATGCAATGGACTTCATCGCCCAGTTGCCCGAAGGCCTGGACACTCAGGTCGGCGAGAACGGCGTATTGCTGTCCGGTGGACAGCGTCAGCGTCTGGCGATAGCCCGGGCCCTGTTGAAGAATGCACCTTTGCTGATTCTCGACGAAGCCACCTCGGCCCTCGACACCGAATCGGAACGGCACATCCAGGCGGCTCTGGACCAGGTAATGAAGGGCCGGACGACCCTGGTGATCGCTCACCGTCTGTCGACCATCGAGAAGGCCGACCTGATTTTGGTCATGGATCAGGGGCGGATCGTCGAACGCGGCACGCATGCCGAGCTTCTGGCGCAAAACGGCTATTACGCCCGCCTGAACGCCATGGGGCTCGATGCCCCGGCTGAAGACATCGCCTGATTCCTGTCGACGTTCATTTGTCATGAACGATTGAAAAAAATCGCAGTCTGTCGTTTTCGAACGTGTACAGGCTGCGTTTTTTTTTGCTTTTGGCGCCCTCATTAATGCCATGCGCAAGCCCTGCGCCAACCCTGTGCTAATATCCCGCCCTTGTTCATTTTGTATGTGGGATGCTCCATGAAGTTGTCCATGCCGCGATTCGATCAAGCCCCTGTCTTGGTGGTTGGCGATGTCATGCTCGACCGTTACTGGCATGGTGGTACCTCACGGATTTCCCCTGAGGCGCCGGTGCCGGTGGTCAAGGTCGAGCAAATCGAGGACCGCCCAGGCGGTGCCGCTAACGTTGCCCTGAACATTGCCGCGCTCGGCGCACCGGCCTCGCTGGTGGGCGTGACCGGCGACGACGAAGCGGCCGACAGCCTGGCCAACAGCCTCAAGGGTGCTGGTGTGCGCGCATTGTTCCAGCGTATTGCGCACCAGCCGACCATCGTCAAGTTGCGGGTCATGAGTCGTCACCAGCAGTTGCTGCGTATCGATTTTGAAGAACCCTTCGCCACCGACGCCCTGGCGCTGGGCGAGCAAGTTGACGAGTTGCTTGAAGGCATCAAAGTGCTGGTGCTGTCCGACTACGGCAAAGGCGCGCTGAAAAATCATCAGGTACTGATCCAGGCTGCCCGTGCCCGTGGTATTCCGGTGCTGGCCGATCCCAAGGGCAAGGATTTCTCGATCTACCGGGGCGCGAGCCTGATTACCCCGAATCTCAGCGAATTCGAAACCATCGTCGGCGGTTGCGCCGATGAGCACGAACTGGTGAGCAAGGGCGCGCAACTGATGCACGACCTGGACCTGGGCGCTTTGCTGGTGACCCGTGGCGAGCATGGCATGACCCTGTTGCGCCCGGATCATCCTGCGCTGCACCTGCCCGCGCGCGCGCGCGAAGTGTTCGACGTGACCGGTGCCGGCGACACGGTGATTTCCACCCTGGCGGCCGCTATAGCGGCTGGCGAAGAGTTGCCCCACGCGGTGGCACTGGCCAACCTGGCGGCCGGCATCGTGGTCGGCAAGCTCGGTACGGCGGCCATCAGCGCTCCGGAGCTGCGGCGTGCCATTCAGCGTGAAGAAGGTTCGGAGCGGGGCGTGCTCGGGCTGGAGCAACTGCTGCTGGCCGTCGACGATGCGCGTGCGCACAAAGAGAAGATCGTCTTCACCAACGGTTGTTTCGACATCCTGCACGCCGGTCATGTGACCTACCTCGAGCAGGCACGGGCCCAAGGGGATCGTTTGATCGTCGCGGTCAATGACGATGCATCGGTAAGCCGCCTGAAAGGGCCGGGACGTCCGATCAACAGCGTCGACCGTCGCATGGCCGTGCTGGCGGGGCTGGGTGCGGTGGATTGGGTGATCAGCTTCCCTGAAGGCACTCCTGAAAACCTGCTGCGCGAGGTCAAGCCGGATGTGCTGGTCAAGGGCGGCGATTACGGGATCGATCAAGTGGTCGGTGCAGACATCGTGACGGCGTACGGCGGTACCGTGAAAGTGCTGGGTTTGGTGGAAAACAGCTCGACAACAGCAATAGTCGAGAAGATTCGAAACCATTGATGAGCATTAGTGATTCCCGTTTCATACGGAGTATGAACGGTTTTTTTTGTGAGGATATCAGCGTCCCCGAGGATTTTGGCGGGTATGACCCGGTGCGTTTGCCTGCTTTGTCTCGTGGTAAATGATCTATGAAAGTCATGCTCCTGGTGATGGACGAGCAACGCGTGATCCTGGATCGGCTGTATGAAATCGTGCAGCTGAACTGCGACGAGTGTGTCGTTTATCGCCTGAGCAAAAAGCAGCAAATGAAGCTGGGTCCGTTTCTCGCCTCCGTCAATTACCAGGACTTCGATCGGGTAGTGATCTTCTCCAGGGTCAAGCGCCTGGTCCCTCAACTACGGGTCCTGAAGTGTATTCCGGGCCTGGTGTTTCTTGAGCATGACGCTTATCAGAACTACATGCCCGAGAGTAAATACCGGCGGGTTTACTCGCGTCTATACAGTCGTCTGCCAAGTTCTCGCGTTCTGGTTTCCGGCGCTCTCGTAGCGCGGCGGATGCGAGCTGAAAACATTGATGCAGTGTTCGTTTCGAAAGGATATGACGAACAAATGCTGCACAACACCAACAGTGTTCGGGACATCCCGGTGGCTTTTCTGGGCAGTCTGAAAAGTACCGAGTACGCGCAGCGCAGGGCGCTTCTTGAATCCCTGTCCCTGCGTACCGGGATGTTGGTGGGCCGCACCAAGTCGGGCACTGAGTATCTGGAAATGCTCAATCGCATCAAGATTTTCGTGAGTGCCGATATCGGCATGAATGAGTTCATGATCAAGAACTTTGAAGCGATGGCGTGTGGCTGTGTATTACTGGCCTGGAGTCAGGGCGAAGAAGACCAGTTGCTGGGCTTCCGGGATATGCACAATACGGTTTTCTATCACTCTGAAGATGAGGCCGTGGAAAAACTCCGGCTGCTGCAAAGTGACCCGGTGCTGACGGCTCGTATCGCCAGTAACGGGCAGGCATTCGCCGAGAGCCAGTATTCCTTTGCTCGTGTGGGCCGCACACTCGCTGCCGAGATTCAACGTGAAATGCGTCCCTGGCAGCCGCCTTCAGTGTTGACTCGCCTGTGGGTAAAGTTGCGTTACGGTATGCAGGTTCCAGGGTAGCCATGGAAAATCAACCGCCTCTAGCCGATGAGTCAATGGCACTGGATGCGCTGCCAGGTGGTCATCAGTCTGTTCCGGGCGGGCTGCCGCCAGCGCTGAAGGAGTGCCTGCGCAAAGCAGCCCGGGTTCTACTGGTTGCCAACAATCCGGCCATTAGCCGGGACGATTTCCAGGCGCTGAACATCGGCGCCGACGATGTCGTCGTCAGCTTCAACAACTGTGTCCTGGCGCCGCTGCTTTCCCCACAAAGCGTTAATCTCTTCGTGCATGGTTTCAATTCGCCGGATGCCTACTTTTTTGGCCTTCCCCATGGACCTGAAGTGCAACGGCTTTTCAGGCAGGCTGACGCGCGGTGTTTCACGATGTTAGTGGGATGCACCGGGGCCATGTGCCCCTTGCCGCAGATGGCGCTCTATTGGGAGCGTATTCCGTTGCCGGCATTGTGGAACTACCCGGTCGATCGCCCGGGTGGCAAGCGCTATGTCGGACCCTCCACCGGTTTCAATGCGCTGGTGCTGTTCGACTGGCTGCGCGGACAGGCAGGGTATGACTATCAGCTCATGACGTTAGGCTTTTCCAACGAGGCGGGTAAACGCTGGGGCGGGCATGCCTGGGATTACGAGCGGGACTGGTTGCAAAAATCAGACGTCATCGTGATACCTCTGCGTGGTCGCCGTTGGTGGCAGAAGCTGTTTCGTCGCGAATGACTTATCGGCGGTTGCCAGCGGGGCGCCGCCTGATGAGCCCGATTATTTTTAAGGGGTGCTGTAGTGTTGAATATTGCGGTGGCTTTTTTTGGTATCCCGAGAAATTCGCAAATCTGCTTTCCTTCCATTGAAGAAAACATCCTGGCGCGGCTTCCTTCCGACAGCAACGTAAAGTGCTTTTACCATCTGTATAAAATCGACGAAGTGCAGAATTCGCGCTCGGGTGAACAAGGTGAGTTGAAGGCTGACAACTACGAGCCCTTCGAAACCATGACCGGGCAACTGACCTCGACCGAGGGTGTGCTGGATCGGTGGAACTTTGAACAAGTGAAAGCGCTGGGTGATACCTGGGCTGATGATTACGCCTCACTCAGAAACCTGATCTATCAACTCAATTCGCTGCACACCGTCACGACCATGATGGAGTCTTTCAATCCCGATTTCGTCATCTATGTGCGGCCGGACATTTTCTTTCACACACCGCTACCCACTTATGTGTTCAAGCATGCCGAAGCCCGGCGACGTAATACTTACGTTCCCGACTGGCAGTGGTGGGGCGGGCTGAATGATCGTTTTGCCATTTGTGGTCGCGACACCTACGTCGCGTACGGCAAAAGGATCGAGCGCATATTCGATTTCAGTAAAGTGACGGGAAGGAAGTTGCACTCCGAGCGGCTGCTCAAGTTTGCACTGCAACAGGCAGGGGCGAAGGTCTGCACCCTGGAAACCCAGGCGTCGCGTGTGCGTATCAACGGAGCCTTTGCCGAAGAGTCGTTCTCCCCCAAACGCGGCATGGGCAAGCGCGAGAATCGCTATTTCCATTTTTTTGCGCGGCTACGCACCTTGATGGACAAGCAGCGAGGAGGTTAGGTCGACCCTGACCTATTTGCGCAAACTTCCACTGACCAACCGGACCAGCCGCAGGGCCTTGACGCTCAGTTTCTTCAGTCCCCGTCGCGGGGCTTTTGGCGCTTCCAGCCCTTGTTGTGCCACCCAGTCCTTCCAGCGAATACGCTCCTCGCGCACTGTCCAGCCTTCCTGGATAGCAAAGCTCTCCGCCAGATACAGGCCGCGGGTGCTGGCGGGTAGAAGTTTGTCGCGCTTGAGCGTGTACAACTCGGGGAGCGGGACGCCGTCTTGCAGAGGCATCAAGTACAGGTCCGGGCGTTTTCGATCTAGGCGGGCTACCAGTTGATCGCCTTCCAGTCGTTCGTCGACATGAAACAGGCTCAGGGACTTGGCTTCCTTGGGCACGTCCAGGCGCAAGTCATAGATCAATTGCAGCGACGCGGTCGGCAGGTGCACGTACGCCCGCGGACGCTCGATCAGTTGCATGTTGGCGCAACGCACCGGGCGCGCCGAACCGGAAAGCGGGGAGAGGCGAAACGGCAAGGCCTCGCGATAGTGCAGCGCTGACGAGTAGGGCGCTGGCAGCCAGGTCTCGTTGAAACGTCCACCGAGCCAGCCTTCAGGGGTTTCCAGCAGGCACTCTTCGGCTATCTCCTGAATCGCCGTGTGCAGCGGCAGGTTGAGCTCGTGGGCGGGCACGTAACCGGAGATCAGTTTGAGCACCACGTCGCCACGGTCCTGGCGACGCTGGCGTACCAGCACCCAGTAATCGCGATTCTGCCAATGCAGGGTCAGGCGCACCGAAACCCCGAGGTTGGCCAGCTCCAGCGCGAACCGCTCGTTGTCAGCCACCGCCACCGGGCGGCGACGTTGCAGGGTCTGGGAAAAATTGAGCGGCATCCCGACGCTCTGATAACTCAAGCCTTCGGGAGTCGCTTCGACGAATAACGGCAGGGTCTTGAAGTTGCTCGGGTTCTTTCTAATGAGCGTACGCGGCATGTCGGCTCCTGCTTAAGGCCGCGTGGGGCGGCATCAGTTGCTACGTAGGACCTGGGCAACGGTCGCGACGTTGTGGGCGAGGTGCAGCGGATTAATGGTCCCGACAATAGCACTGGCCACACCCGGGTGTTCAAACAACAACTCGAAGCTGGCGCGCACCGGGTCCACACCCGGGCTCAGGCAGACATGACCGCTGGCCAGGGCTTTCTTGACCAGGATGGCTTTGCCGTGAGCAGCAGCATAGTCAATGACCGGCTTCTCGTTCTGCTCGTTCAGATTGTAGGTGACCATCGCGCAATCACCTTGCTCCAGAGCCCTCAAGCCACCTTCGACGGTTTTACCGGAGAAACCATAGCCGCGAATCTTGCCTTCGGCCTTGAGCGCGGCGAGGGTCGCGTAGACCTCGCTGTCGTTGAGGATCGCCAGGTCGTTGCCGTCGGAATGCACCAGCACCAGATCGATAAAATCCGTTTCCAGACGCTGCAGACTGCGTTCCACTGACAGGCGAGTATGCGCGGCACTGAAATCATGGCGAGACAACCCGTCGGCAAACTCTTCGCCGACCTTGCTGACGATCACCCAATCCTGGCGCTGCCCCCTCAGCAACGGGCCGAGGCGTTCTTCACTGCGGCCATAGGCCGGGGCGGTGTCGATCAGGTTGATGCCCAGGTCGCGCGCGAGTTTGAGCAGCATGCGCGCTTCGTCATCGCCGGGAATCTGGAAGCCATTGGGGTACTTCACCCCTTGATCGCGGCCGAGCTTGACCGTGCCCAGGCCCAGCGGCGAAACCATCAGGCCAGTGCTGCCCAATGGGCGATGCAAATCGTGCAGGGTGGGTTGGCTCATGGCAGCAGTTGCTCCCAGGCCGGGACGCCCATGGGCGGTTTTGGCAATTCGGGCAATGGCGCCGGGTGGCCCGGCTGGATGCCGTCACGTTGCAGGGCATTGATCACGCGGTCGGCAAAGTCCGGCGCCAGCGCCAGTTTGGTGGGCCAGCCGACCAGCAAACGGCCTTCTTCGGCAAGGAAGGCATTATCCGGACGAGTCAGGCCCGATTGCAGCGGCTCTGCGCGGTCCACGCGCAAAGTCGCCCATTGCACGGTGCTCAGGTCGATCCATGGCAGCAACTGACCGAGTTCTTTCTGCGCGGTGGCAATCTGCTCGGCGGGTTCGCGGGCAACCCCTTCGGCTTCGGCGATGTCGCCACCCAGGTACCAGACCCATTGGCCATCGGCGGCCGGGTGCGTGGTGACGGTGATGCGCGGTTTGGTGCCGCCGCCCAGGCAGTGGGCGTACAGCGGTTTGAGGCTCGGGCCCTTGGCGATGATCATGTGCAGCGGTCGGCGTTGCATCGCAGGCTGGCTCAGGCCCAGCGCTTCAAGCAGCGCCGCCGTGCCGCCGCCGGCGCTCAAGACGATGCGCTGGGCGCGGATCTCGCGCCCGTCGACCTTCAGGCCCACCAGAATGCCACCGTCGAGCAGCGGTTCGATGTTCTGACCGGCGAGCAGGCCATCACCCGCCAGATCGGCCAGGCGCTGGATCAGGCTCGGCACGTCGATCACCAGTTCCGCCAGGCGATAGACCTTGCCCTTGAAGCGCTTGTCTTGCAGGGCCGGCGGTAATTGATCGCCCTTGACCTGGTCGACGCGGCCACGCACGGCTTTGCTGGCGAAGAAACTGGTGAGGTTGCCGGCGATCGTGCCGGGCGACCAGAGGTAGTGGGCTTCGGACAACAGGCGCACGCCGGACAGGTCCAGCTCGCCGTCGCCGGCCAGGGCTTCACGCCAGCGCCGCGGCATGTCGGCGATGGCTTCCGAAGCGCCGGTCAGGGCGCCATGCAGCGCGTACTTGGCGCCGCCATGGATGATCCCCTGGGATTTCACACTCTGCCCGCCACCGAGCGTGGCGCTTTCCACCAGCACGGTCGAAAAACCCTGGCGGCGCAGGCGCGCATTCAGCCAGAGGCCGGCGACACCAGCGCCGACAATCAGAACGTCGGTGGAAATAACGGATGGCATTCGGCGACCTCAGTGTTCAAGACGAGGGCGCAGTATACAGACTCGAAGAAGAGGGGATTTGTTGGATCAATCAGGGTGTACGCAAAACCTGTGGGAGCGGGCTTGCTCGCGAAAGCGGTGTGTCAGGCCACAAAGATGTCGACTGACACGGCCTCTTCGCGAGCAAGCCCGCTCCCACAATGAATCGTGTTTCGGCTTCAGTGCCCGGCGGTTTTCGAGAAAAGCTGGATCACTACAACCCCCAGCACAATCAGCGCCATCCCCAGCATCGCCGGCACATCCAGCTTCTGCCCGTAAATAAACAGCGCGGCAACGCTGACCATTACGATCCCCATGCCAGCCCACACCGCGTAAGCCACACCCACCGGCACGCTGCGCACTACCAGTGTGAGCATCCAGAAGGCGATGCCGTAGCCGACGATCACCAGAATCAGCGGCAGCGGCGTGCTGAAGCCTTTGACCGCTTTCATCGAAACAGTCGCGATCACTTCGGCGCAGATGGCAATGGCCAGGTAGTAGTAAGCGGTCATGGTTGCATCCTCGTGTGAAGTGCTGCTTTCTGAGGTCGGCATTCTAGTGATTCCTCAGATGCGGTAAAGTCATTACCTATCTGTCCTGAAGATGGGTTTGCCCATGAACATGCAATGGAATCTGGAACAGCTGCGCTTGTTTGTCAGTGTCGCGGAGCAGCGCTCGTTTTCCGCCGTCGCACGGGATCAGCGCAAGGCGCAGTCGGCGGTCAGCAGCTCGATTGCGTTGCTGGAGGAGGACTTGGGTGTGAGCCTGTTCGACCGCAGCAGCGGCCGTCAGCCGAAACTCACCGAGGCGGGTAACGCCTTGCTGGAGGAGGCGCGGGAGGTGCTGCGCCAGTGCGAGCGCCTCAACGGCCGGGCGCTGGCGATGATGCGCGGGCAAGAGGCTCGACTGCGTGTGGCTCAGGATGAGGCGATGCCCTACCAGCCGATCATCGAAAGTTTCGAAGCGCTTGCCGAGCAATTCCCCAGCCTCGAAGTGCAATTGACCAGCGCGGCCCAGGGTGATGTGGCGCGCAAACTGGTGGAGCGTCGGGCCGATCTGGGTTTGCTGTTTTATCACGATCAGATTCCCGAAGCGCTTGAGCGGCGCGTGCTGGGCAGCGTTGAAATGGTCACTGTCTGTGGCGTCGGGCATCCGTTGGCGACGAAGGCGGCGGTGAACTGTCAGGAACTGGCGCAGCATCGACAGCTGCTGATGTCCACGCAGTCCAGCGTCTACCCTGGCAGCGAGCCGGCCAGCCCGCAGGTCTGGCGGGCCGACAGTTTCTATGTGATGGCCGAATGGCTAATCCGCGGTCTCGGCTGGGCCTGGCTGCCACGGCACGTGGTGCAGTACCCGGCGTATCAGGGGCAGATGATCGAACTGGTCAGCGAATGGACGCCACCGGCGCTAGTAGTGGAATTGGTGTGGCGCCGCGACGAGCCCCTTGGCCCGGCCGCCCGTTGGCTCGCGGAACGTTTTGCCGTGCACTTGCAGGCGATCGGCGAGAAAAGCCGATAAACTCCGCCGCCATGAATAGAACTCTCTACACCGCACTGTTTTACCTCGGACTGCCACTGGTAGCGATCAGGCTATGGCTGCGCTCGCGCAAGGCGCCGGCGTATGCCAAACGCATCGGCGAGCGTTTCTCCTTCGGGCTGCCGGTGATGAAGCCGGGCGGCATCTGGGTGCACGCGGTGTCCGTGGGCGAAAGCATTGCGGCAGCGCCGATGATTCGCGCGTTGCTGCAACGCTATCCGGCGCTGCCGATCACCGTGACTTGCATGACCCCGACCGGGTCCGAACGCATCCAGGCCTTGTTCGCCAACGAGCCGCGCATCCAGCACTGTTATCTGCCTTATGACTTGCCGTGCGCAGCAGCGCGGTTTCTTGATCGGGTCCAGCCGACACTGGCGGTGATCATGGAAACCGAACTCTGGCCCAACCATATCCACCAATGCGCCAAACGCGGGATTCCCGTGGCACTGGCCAACGCGCGACTGTCCGAACGTTCGGCCAAAGGCTATGGCCGTTTCGGCAAGCTGACCCAGCCGATGCTCGCCGAGATGAGTCTGTTCGCGGTGCAGACCGAAGCCGAGGCCCAGCGCTTCCGTGATTTGGGCGCCCGTGCAGAAACCGTTGAGGTGACCGGTTCGATCAAGTTCGACCTGACCATCGACCCGCAACTGCTCCAGCGTGCCGCCGAGTTGCGCGGGCAATGGCAGGCTCAGGAGCGTCCGGTGTGGATCGCCGCCAGTACGCACGACGGTGAAGATGAAGTGGTGTTGGCGGCGCACCGTCAGTTGCTCGCCGGTCATCCCGATGCGTTGCTGATTCTGGTGCCGCGTCATCCGGAGCGTTTCAATTCGGTGTTCGACCTGTGCAAGCAACAGGGCTTCGCCACGGTCCGTCGTTCCACCGGCGAGCCGGTGACCGCCGGGACTTCGGTGTTGTTCGGCGACACCATGGGCGAGCTGCTGTTTCTGTACGCCCTGGCCGACAGCGCTTTTGTCGGCGGCAGCCTGGTGCCGAACGGTGGCCATAACCTGCTGGAACCTGCAGCGCTGGCAAAACCGGTGCTGAGTGGGCCGCACCTGTTCAACTTTCTGGAAATCGCCGCGCAATTGCGCAGTGCCGGAGCGTTGCAGGAAGTGGAGGACGCCGAAGGTCTGGCGCTGGCGGTACAGCGACTGTTCGAATTACCGCGCGATGCACAGCGGATGGCGGAGGCGGGGTTGAAGGTGATGCGCAGCAATCAGGGGGCGTTGCAGCGGTTGCTGGATGGGTTGGGGCGGTTGATCGACCGGTAACCAGTGGGGACCTTTGATTTCGAACGTCCCTGTAATCCGTAGGAGCCAGGCTTGCCGGCGGAGGCGTCAGTGAGATCGCCTTCGCCGGCAAGCCGTGCTCCTACAGGTTTTGCGTCAAGGCCGGGCTTTGAGCTGCTCTGCCGCAGCCTTGGCCAGATCCGGCGGCAGGAAGTCCTTGTCCGGGTTGTAGTCGGCCTTGAGGTAGCGCTTCAGATCCTGCAAGTCCCCCGGGTTCAACGTGCCGGCGGCCTGCTTCAGGCGCAGGTTGTCGAGGATGTAGTCGTAGCGGGTGTTGTTGTAGTTGCGCACCGAGGTGTACAGCTGACGTTGGGCATCCAGCACATCGACGATGTTGCGCGTGCCGACCTGATAACCGATTTCGGTGGCTTCCACCGCGCTCTGGTTGGAGATGATCGACTGCTTGCGGGCCTGCACCTGTTCCACATCGGTGTTCACCGCGCGGTGCAGGTTGCGGGTGTTTTCCACCACTTGCCGACGAAGGCTCTCACGCTGTTGTTCGGTCTGGTCGAGTTGCGAGTACGACTGGCGGACCTGCGAACTGGTCAGCCCACCGCTGTAGATCGGGATGTTCAACTGCAAGGCCAGCGTCGTTTGCTCGACAGGGCCACCATAAGACTGACCGAAGGCATTCGGGTTACTGAAACCAAAAGCGTCGTTGTCGCCTTTCTCATACTTGGCCACCGCATCCACCGTCGGCGCGTGACCGGCCTTGCGCTGCTTGAGCGTTTCTTCGGCGGCGCTGACCGCGTAGTTGCTGGCCAGCAGATTCAGGTTCTGTTTGGCGGCGGTGTCGACCCAGGCCTTGGCATCGTTGGGGGCCGGCGGCAGGATCGGCAAGGTGTGGACGATGCCCTGAATCGAGTTGTACTGACGGTTGGTCAGGGTGATCAACGCTTCAAACGCATCATCGACCTGGCGCTGGGCAACGATCCGGTTGGCCCGTGCCGTGTCGTAACTGGCCTGGGATTGCAGCACGTCGGTCTTGTCCGACAGGCCGACGTCGAAGCGTTCATTGGATTGATCGAGTTGGCGTTTGAACGCCGCTTCCTCAGCCTTGGTCGAGGCCAGGTTGTCCTGGCTGCGCAGAACGTTGAAGTAGTTTTCAGCGGTTTGCAGAATCAGGTTTTGCTCGGTCGCGGAGAGTTGCAGCGCGGCCTGTTCATTGACGTCCTTGGCGGCCTGGTACTGGAACCAGCGATCAGCGCGAAACAGCGGCTGAGCCAATGTTGCCTGATAGGAATTGGCGCTGCGGTTGGCAATGGCCGCCGGTTGATCGATGTCGGTGCGCACATTGGCCACCTGGGCGCCGCCCGAGATATTCGGCAGCAGGCCGGCGCGGGCCTGGGGCACGACTTCTTTCTGCGCGCCGTACTGGGCGCGGGCAGCGGCCAGGTCGGCGTTGTTGTCCACCGCTTCCTGGTAGACGCTGACCAGATCGGTCTTGGTCGATAAGGGCGCTTCTGCTGCCCAGGCCATTCCATTGGAAGCACAAGACACGGCAAGGGCCAGTGAAAGTTTGCGCAGCATGCGGCCATCCCTAAAAATTACGCTGATAATTTGAGCGCCAAAGGTACGGCGCAGGCCATGTAGCGTCAATGTGCAGCATGGCCGATGCGAGTGTAGTTGCACGCTCGATCCGCAACAATCCTGTAATTGCGCCATTCATCATGGTGTTTACCGCGGTGTTGGCGTTCTTTGCCAGTTGTGTCTAGACTGGCCGGGTTCTTGTCGGGGTGCCTTGCTATGAGGCTGAGATCGAATAATTTCGGATCCCGTTGAACCTGATCAGGTTAGCGCCTGCGTAGGGAACAAGATTTCTCGTCACCCGGCGAGTCCTCTTGTGCTTCGTCCGGGATGTTGTTCGACAATCGAACACCCCTCGAGCACTGAGCACAGCACCAACAGCGTTGTCATGGCTGATTGGTCGCGTCCATTCGTTACAGGTTCGCTCCGACAAAATTCCACTGCCTGGATGCTGTCTGGAGAGCCCGTGATGACGATAAAACTAAAAAACACTACGAACCTGAGTGATTCGGCCCAAGTCGATCAACAATCGGTTCAGCCGTTTACCCGTTCGCAAAAAATCTATGTCCAGGGCTCTCGTCCGGACATCCTCGTGCCGATGCGCGAAATCAGCCTCGATGTGACGCCGACCGACTTTGGCGGCGAGATCAACGCTCCGGTCGTCGTGTACGACACCTCGGGCCCGTACACCGATCCCAACGTCATCATTGACGTACGCAAAGGCCTCGCTGATGTGCGTTCGCCGTGGATCGAAGCCCGTGGCGACACCGAGCGCCTGCCAGGCTTGAGCTCGAACTTCGGCAAGGAGCGCCTTGCCGATCCGGAGCTGACCAAGCTGCGCTTCGCCCATGTGAACAACCCGCGTCGCGCCAAGGCCGGCGGCAATGTCACCCAGATGCACTACGCGCGCCAGGGCATCATTACGCCCGAGATGGAATTCGTTGCCATCCGCGAAAACATGAAGCTCGAAGTGGCTCGCGCCGCCGGCCTGCTGGATCAGCAGCACGCCGGGCACAGCTTCGGCGCCAGCGTGCCGAAAATCATCACCCCTGAATTTGTCCGTGAAGAGATCGCCCGCGGTCGCGCGATCATTCCGGCCAACATCAACCACACCGAACTGGAACCGATGATCATCGGCCGTAACTTCCTGGTGAAGATCAACGGCAACATCGGCAACAGCGCTTTGGGTTCGTCCATCGAAGAAGAAGTGGCGAAACTGACCTGGGGCATTCGCTGGGGCGCGGACAACATCATGGACTTGTCCACCGGCAAGCACATTCACGAAACCCGCGAGTGGATCATCCGCAACTCGCCGGTGCCGATCGGTACCGTGCCGATTTACCAGGCGCTGGAGAAAGTCGGCGGTGCCGCCGAAGACCTGACCTGGGAGCTGTTCCGCGACACGCTGATCGAACAGGCCGAGCAGGGCGTCGACTACTTCACCATCCACGCCGGCGTATTGCTGCGCTATGTGCCGCTGACCGCCAAGCGCGTGACCGGCATCGTTTCCCGTGGCGGTTCGATCATGGCCAAGTGGTGCCTGGCGCACCACAAGGAAAACTTCGCCTACACGCATTTCGAAGAGATCTGCGAAATCATGAAGGCCTACGACGTCAGCTTCTCGCTGGGCGATGGCTTGCGTCCGGGTTCGATTGCCGACGCCAACGATGCCGCGCAGTTCGGTGAGCTGGAAACGCTTGGCGAGCTGACCAAGATCGCCTGGAAACACGACGTGCAAACCATGATCGAAGGCCCTGGCCACGTGCCGATGCAGCTGATCAAAGAGAACATGGACAAGCAGCTCGAGTGCTGCGACGAGGCACCGTTCTACACCCTCGGCCCGCTGACTACCGACATCGCGCCGGGCTACGACCACATCACCTCCGGTATCGGGGCGGCGATGATCGGCTGGTTCGGCTGCGCGATGCTTTGCTACGTGACGCCGAAGGAACACTTGGGCCTGCCGAACAAGGATGACGTGAAGACCGGGATCATCACCTACAAGATCGCCGCGCATGCCGCCGATCTGGCGAAGGGGCATCCGGGTGCACAGATCCGCGACAATGCCTTGAGCAAGGCGCGGTTCGAATTCCGTTGGGAAGACCAGTTCAACCTCGGCCTTGATCCGGACACCGCGCGTTCGTATCACGATGAAACCCTGCCGAAGGATTCGGCCAAGGTCGCGCATTTCTGCTCCATGTGCGGGCCGAAATTCTGCTCGATGAAAATCACCCAGGAAGTGCGTGAATACGCGGCCAACCAGCGGATCGAAACGATCGACGCCGAAGTCGCCAAGGGACTGGCGGAACAGGCGGAGCGGTTCAAGCAGGAAGGCAGTCAGCTGTACAAGAAGGTTTGATCTGACCTGCGATTGACGGCGCCTGTGCTGGCGTCTTCGCGAGCAAGCCCGCTCCCACATTAGACCGCGTCCGCCCGGACAACTCGGTCAACTGTGGGAGCGGGCTTGCTCGCGAAGACGCCAGGCCAGGCACCGAAAATCTCAATGACACACTTATCCCTCTGAGATAACACCCTTGAGCATTCAACCCAGCACTTATTCCCCCGATATCGCGGTGCCGACCGACAAACGCGTCTTCGGCGGCCGCGATCTGTTTTCCCTGTGGTTCTCCCTCGGCATCGGCCTGATGGTTTTGCAGACCGGCGCATTGCTCGCACCGGGCCTGGGCCTGTCCGGCTCCTTGCTGGCGATCTTCCTCGGCACGCTGGTCGGCGTTCTGCTGCTGGCCGCGGTCGGCGTGATTGGCAGCGACACCGGCCTGTCATCGATGGCCGCACTCAAGCTCAGCCTCGGTGCGAAAGGCGCGAGCCTTCCGGCGGTGCTGAACCTGCTGCAACTGATCGGGTGGGGCTCGTTCGAAATCATCGTCATGCGCGACGCGGCCAGCCTGCTCGGCGCCCGTGCGTTCAGCGAAGGCAGTCTGTTCTCCAGTCCGCTGCTCTGGACCCTGTTCTTCGGTGCATTGGCAACCTTGCTGGCCGTCAGCGGTCCGCTGACGTTCGTACGGCAGATCCTGCGCAAGTGGGGCATCTGGCTGTTGCTGGCGGCGTGCATCTGGCTGACCTGGAACCTGTTCGCCAAAGCCGATCTGGCTGTGTTGTGGGCGCAGGCCGGTGACGGTTCGATGCCGTTCGCCGTGGGCTTCGACATTGCTATCGCGATGCCGTTGTCGTGGCTGCCGCTGATTGCCGACTACTCGCGTTTCGGCAAGCGTGCGAAGAATGTCTTCGGCGGCACGGCGATTGGTTTCTTTATCGGTAATTTCTGGCTGATGAGCCTGGGCGTGGCCTACACCCTGGCGTTCGCGCCGAGCGGTGAAGTGAATGCCTTGCTGCTGGCCTTGGCGGGCGCGGGCCTGGGGATTCCGCTGCTGCTGATTCTGCTCGATGAGTCGGAAAATGCCTTTGCCGACATTCACTCGGCGGCCGTTTCCAGCGGGATTCTGTTGCGCTTGAAAGTCGAGCACCTGGCGTTGGCCATCGGCGTGGTCTGCACCCTGATCGCCTTGCTGGCACCATTGGCTCAGTACCAGAACTTCCTGTTATTGATCGGCTCGGTGTTTGCGCCGCTGTTCGGCGTGGTGCTGGTGGATCACTTCATCTTGCGCAAGCGCTCGGCTCAAGTGGCGTCAGCCGCATTGCGCTGGCCGGCGTTGCTCGCCTGGTTGGGCGGGGTGAGCACGTATCACTTGCTGGCCAATCTGTATCCGGACATCGGCGCAACCCTGCCGTCGTTGATTCTGGCAGGGCTGCTTCAGCTGGTGCTGGGTCGGGCCTTCAGTTACGGCCGGGAAACAGCTCGGGCTTGAGAATGCCGTTCAGGCGTGGGTAGGGGATCTTCAGTTCGACGTGGCCCAGCGCGTAAGGCGCGATGGTGCTCACTTCGTACTTGAGGATCACCCCGCCGTAGGTCAGCGCCACGTTCTGGGTTTTCTGGAACGGCCACTGCTTCACGAATTCCGGTTCCTGATCGAGCTTGGTGCTGATCAGCCAGCTGTTGTGTGCAACCTGCGCCGCTTTCCAGAACGCCTCTTCCTGCCCCGGCACCAACATGTCCGACAAGGTCAGCACTTTATGCTGCTGGCGCGAATAGTTGATGAAGCTGCGGCCCGGCGTGCCATGCGCGCCGCCGGTGTCCAGGTAGCTGGAAAATTCAACGATCACCAAGCCGTCATGCTGCTCGCGTACTTTCGCTTGCAGGTAACTGCTGTAGCGCGGGCCGGCGGTGCGCAAGAATTCATCGCGATACGCCGCCAGCGTAGGCGCGGCAGGAGCCTCAGGCGAGGTGCGGGTCATTTGCAGCAGGCGTTTTTCGACGATGCCGTCAAGCTGGGGTTCGGCGGGAAAACGCAGCGTATCGATGTTCACCAGCGGGCACTCGGGTGTGGTGCAGCCTGGTTTCAGCGTTTCGGTCGCGTCGCGGGTAGTTTCCAGCGGCGCCCGGTAGTTGGGCTGGAACAGACTCTGGCAAGCGCCCAGGGTCAGGGCGATTGCGGTCACGGAGGCGATTTTAAAAAGCGACATGGGCGTCCTTCATAAAACAGGGAAAGGCGAAAAGTTAACCGCTTCGACTCTCAACGAAGCAGTCAGTTCGCCACTAAGCTAATTAGAGTTGGTTTAGCCCTCACCGTCCATCCCGCTGACCGGAAAGGGGCTGCATCAAACGTCACGGGCGCGTTAGGATGGCGCGAAGTCGAGGCAGGAGCCTCGCTGCACATACGAGGATAGTCATGACTGATTTTGCCAACGCCATTCCGACCGCCGTCGATATCGTGCGGCGCGAAAAGTGCTACGAGGGCTTTTACAAGCTTGATCGTGTGCACTTGCGCCACGAATTGTTCGCCGGTGGCATGAGCCGCGAAATCAATCGTGAAGTGTTTGTTCGCCACGATGCCGTCTGCGTACTGCCTTACGATCCGCAGCGCGACGAAGTGGTGCTGATCGAGCAGTTTCGCGTCGGCGCCATGGGCAAGACCGATAACCCGTGGCTGATCGAACTGGTCGCCGGTCTGATCGACAAGGATGAAGTGCCGGAAGAGGTTGCTCACCGCGAAGCGCAGGAGGAAGCTGGGCTTGTATTCGGGGCGCTGTGGCCGATGACCAAATATTTTCCATCGCCGGGCGGCAGCAATGAATTCGTGCATTTGTACCTGGGGCGTTGCGAGACAACCGGGGTCGGCGGCCTGCATGGGCTGGAGGAAGAAGCAGAAGATATCCGCGTTACGGTCTGGGCGTTCGAAGACGCGCTGCAAGCCGTACGCGACGGACGAATTGCCAACGCGGCCAGTATCATTGCCTTGCAATGGCTGGCATTGAACCGCGTTGAAGTGAGGGGGTTATGGTCGTAAACAAGTTGCGCGATCGTTACAGGGTCGACCTCGTAGGGCTGCAAGCCTCTTGCGAGGCCAACTACGCGCGCCTGATGCGACTGTTGCCGGACATGCGCAACGAACCGGCGGCACGGCGCATTGCCGTGACCCACGGTGAACAGATGCTCGGCGTGCTGGCCCTTGAAGTGCTGCAGGTCTGTCCGTACACCACCACCCTGCAAGTGCGCCAGGAACACAGCCTGCCGTGGCTGCCAGTGCCGCAACTGGAAGTTCAGGTCTATCACGACGCCTGCATGGCCGAAGTGGTCAGCGCCGAACATGCGCGACGCTTTCGCGGCATCTATCCTTACCCGAATGCCGCGATGCATCAGCCGGACGAAAAGGCCCAGCTGAACATGTTTCTGGGGGAGTGGCTGAGTCATTGCCTGGCGTTGGGGCATGAGTACGAAGTCGTGCGCTGAGTGCCCTGTCTTCCCAATATGCTCATTTTTGGCGGTGTTCATTGTCGTCATGCTGCGTTGCCGCTCCTCCCCATAGCGAGCTATGAGTCGTCGCGGCGCCTTGCCTGACAACAACGACCACTCACCAAAAAAAGAGCATATTGGGAAGACAGGGCACAGTTGTGAACTGCGTCAGGTTCGCGCGTTTCCTCTTTTGATCATCCCCCAGCATAATTGTGGCACTCCACTCATCCCGTGATTCAGCCTTGGGAGAACGCCTTGCCGAGCGTATCCACATTGACCGCCGCCGATCCGGTGTTGCTGGTGCAACTGTCCGACAGCCATCTGTTTGCCGAAGCGGACGGTACTTTGCTGGGCATGAATACCCGCGACAGCCTGCAAAAGGTCATCGAGCTGGTCAGGCTGCAACAGCCGCAGATCGATCTGATCATTGCCAGTGGCGATCTTTCCCAGGACGGGACGCTGGAGTCGTATCAGCAGTTTCGTGACCTGACGCGACAGCTCGATGCACCGGCGCGCTGGATTCCGGGTAATCACGATGAACCACAGGTCATGGCCGAAGCCGCGGTACAGAGCGCGCTGCTGGAACCAGTGGTGGACGTCGGGAACTGGCGCATTACCTTGCTCGACTCGGCTGTGCCGGGGTCGGTGCCGGGGTTTTTGCTGGATGAGCAGTTGCAGCTGCTGGCTCGCTCATTGAGTGAAGCGCCGGAGCGGCATCATCTGGTGTGTTTCCACCATCATCCAGTGTCGATCGGGTGTGCGTGGATGGAGCCGATCGGATTGCGCAATCCAGACGCGCTGTTTGCCGTGCTGGATCGGTTTCCGCAGGTGCGCGCTGTCTTGTGGGGGCACGTGCATCAGGAAATTGATCAGCATCGCAACGGTGTGCGCCTGATGGCCTCGCCATCGACCTGCATTCAGTTCGAACCGGGGAGCGAGGATTTCAAGGTGGGGGAGCAGGCGCCGGGGTATCGGTGGTTGCGGCTGTTGCCTGATGGTCAGATTGAAACCGGCGTGGAGCGCGTCACTGGATTCGACTTCAAAGTCGACTACGGTTCCAACGGCTACTGACTTTATTGTTACTCAGTAAGACCGAGGCGCGACTTTCGCGAGCAAGCCCGCTCCCGCATTCAAATGCATTCTCCCTGAAGGAACTCATTCGAATGTGGGAGCGGGCTTGCTCGCGAAGGCGTCCGCACAGACACCCCAACTCCCTGTAAACTCCGCCTTCTTTACCCGACGCACAGGGAGTTCAAATGTCCGGTTCGATCCTTTATATCCACGGTTTCAACAGCGCGCCTGCATCTAAAAAGGCCACTCAGTTGATGCAGGTGATGGAGCGTCTGGGCTTGAGCGATCACCTGCGCGTTCCGGCCTTGCATCACCATCCGCGCGAGGCCATCGGTCAGCTCGAACAGGCGATTGCCGAGCTTGGGCGGCCACTGCTGGTCGGCAGCTCACTCGGCGGCTACTATGCGACTCACCTGGCCGAGCGCCATGGCCTCAAGGCCCTGTTGATCAACCCGGCCGTCAGTCCGCACCGGATGTTCGACGGGTTCCTGGGGACGCAGAAAAACCTGTATACCGATGAGGCCTGGGAATTGACCCACGACCACGTGACGGCCCTGGCCGAGCTGGAAGTGCCGGCGCCCCGGGATCCGCAGCGGTATCAGGTGTGGTTGCAGACCGGCGACGAAACGCTGGATTATCGCCTCGCCCAGCAGTATTACCGGGCCTGTGCCTTGCGCATCCAGGCCGGCGGCGACCATAGTTTCCAGGGTTTTGCCGGGCGATTGCCGGCAATGCTGAGTTTTGCCGGCATCGGCGCAGATTTGTATCAGGCGATCGATTTCACAGCACTGTGATCCTTCACCTCTATTTCACCGAACACTCTTTTTACAGGCGGACGACGAGACCCCATGGCCACTCCCAGCGCTAGCTCTTATAACGCAGACGCCATCGAAGTCCTCTCGGGCCTCGACCCGGTGCGTAAACGCCCCGGCATGTACACCGACACCAGTCGGCCGAACCACCTCGCCCAGGAAGTCATCGACAACAGCGTCGACGAAGCCTTGGCCGGGCACGCGACGTCGGTGCAGGTCATCCTGCACGCCGACCACTCCCTGGAAGTCAGCGATGACGGCCGAGGCATGCCGGTGGATATCCACCCGGAAGAGGGTGTGTCCGGCGTCGAGCTGATCCTCACCAAACTCCACGCGGGCGGCAAGTTTTCCAACAAGAACTACCAGTTCTCCGGCGGTCTGCACGGGGTGGGTATTTCCGTGGTCAACGCCTTGTCGACCGAAGTCCGGGTGCGCGTGAAGCGCGACGGCAACGAATACCAGATGACGTTCGGCGACGGTTACAAGAAAACCGAGCTGGAAGTGGTCGGCACCGTCGGCAAGCGCAACACCGGCACCAGCGTGTTCTTTGCGCCGGACCCGAAGTACTTCGATTCACCGAAATTCTCCATCAGCCGCCTCAAGCATGTGCTCAAGGCCAAGGCCGTTCTGTGCCCGGGGCTGCTGGTCAGTTTTGAAGACAAGGCCACCGGCGAGAAAGTCGAATGGCATTATGAAGACGGTCTGCGCTCCTACCTGGTAGACGCGGTCAGCGAATTCGAACGCCTTCCGGACGAGCCGTTCTGCGGCAGCCTGGCCGGTAACAAGGAAGCGGTCGACTGGGCGCTGCTGTGGTTGCCGGAAGGTGGCGACAGCGTGCAGGAAAGCTACGTCAACCTGATCCCGACGGCCCAGGGCGGTACCCACGTCAACGGTTTGCGTCAGGGCCTGCTCGATGCCATGCGCGAGTTCTGTGAATTCCGCAGCCTGCTGCCGCGCGGCGTAAAGCTGGCGCCGGAAGACGTCTGGGAACGCATCGCCTTCGTCCTGTCGATGAAGATGCAGGAGCCGCAATTCTCTGGCCAGACCAAGGAACGCCTGTCGTCCCGCGAAGCCGCGGCATTCGTGTCGGGCGTGGTCAAGGACGCGTTCAGCCTGTGGCTCAACGCGCACCCGGAAACCGGCATGCTCCTGGCGGAACTGGCGATCAACAACGCCGGCCGTCGCCTGAAGGCCAGCAAGAAGGTCGAGCGCAAGCGCATTACGGCGGGGCCGGCACTGCCAGGCAAACTCGCCGACTGTGCCGGGCAGGATCCGATGCGTTCCGAGCTGTTCCTGGTGGAAGGTGACTCCGCCGGTGGTTCCGCCAAACAAGCGCGGGACAAAGAGTTTCAAGCCATCCTGCCGTTGCGCGGCAAGATCCTGAACACCTGGGAAGTCGACGGCAGCGAAGTGCTGGCCAGCCAGGAAGTGCACAACATTGCCGTGGCGATCGGTGTCGATCCGGGTGCGGCGGACATGAGCCAGCTGCGTTACGGCAAGATCTGCATCCTCGCCGACGCCGACTCCGACGGTCTGCACATCGCCACGCTGCTGTGTGCGCTGTTCGTCCAGCATTTCCGCCCGTTGGTGGATGCCGGTCACGTCTACGTCGCCATGCCGCCGCTGTACCGTATCGACCTCGGCAAAGAGATTTACTACGCGTTGGACGAGGCTGAACGTGACGGCATTCTCGACCGTCTGGTGGCCGAGAAAAAACGCGGCAAGCCGCAGGTCACCCGATTCAAAGGTCTGGGTGAAATGAACCCGCCGCAACTGCGTGAAACCACCATGGACCCGAACACCCGGCGCCTGGTGCAGCTGACCCTGGACGATTTCGAAGCGACTTCGGAAATGATGGACATGTTGCTGGCGAAGAAACGCGCCGGCGATCGTAAATCCTGGCTCGAATCCAAAGGCAACCTGGCCGAGGTTCTTGGCTGATGCGGGTTGGCTTTGCCCTGGCGTGTGCGTTACTCCTGACTTCCGTTTCGGCGTTTGCCGAACCGGCACCGGAGTTGCGCCTGTTGTCCGAGCATCCCGTCGAGGGCATGCGCGGCGGCAACCTGTCGGGGTTGGCCCAGTGTGGCAAGGGCTTGTGGACGATTTCTGATCGCGACGACGATCAGATCTACCGACTCGAGACCCGCGACACGGTCTGGCAGGCTGAAACCGTGCGCATCGGTGTGCCGCCTGTGCCGGACAGCGGTTTGCCCTGGGGCCTGCGTTCGCGGGCCTGGGCAGCCTCTTTCGTGCGCGGCGGAGACCTGGACTTCGAAGGCATCACCTGCGACAGCGCCGGCAATCGCTACATCGTCAGCGAGTCCCACGCTGCGGTGCTGCAAGTGCCGCTCGTTGGGCCGACGGCCTGGCTGAAGATCTCGCCGATGCTGGTTCGCGAGGCCAGGGCCAGTGGCATGCTGCTGCATTTCAATGCGCTGTTCGAAGGCCTGGCGATCAACCCGGCCGGCGATCAGTTGTGGCTGGCCGCCGAGCGTGAACGCCGTGGCCTGCTGTTGATCAAGCGCCAGCAGACGGTCTGGGATTGCGACGGCGGCTGCGTGTTACTGAGCGAAGCCGGGATGGAAATGCAGCCGGCGAAATTTCCCAAGGCCAGAGCGGTGTCGCGGGATTTTGCCGATCTGTCCTTGTTCAACGGCAAGCTGTTTACCCTTGAGCGCAATGCGTTCGAGATTTGCCGCCGTGACGCAGTGACGGCCAAGGTCGAGCGTTGCTGGTCGTTTGCCGACGAGGCGTTGCAGAAGAACCGCCGTTATCCACAGGGATATGGCCTGACGGAAGCGCTGATCGTCGACGCCGAGGGCGCCTGGGTCGGCATCGACAACAACGACGGTGCCCGTGCCGATGGCGAGTACCGCCCGATCGTCTGGCGCTTCGCCGCGCCTGAAGGTGGCTGGAGCGCCAAGCCATGACCCCGCAGACGCCAGGCAAACGCGCCGGTCGCGTGTTCATGGTGCTGGCCTGGTGCGCGGCGCTGTTTCTGGCGACGCGGTTTTTCGGCCAATGGGAGGCGCGTCAGCAAAATCCCAATGTGGTCGTCAGCTCGGAACAGGGCGAAGGTTTTATCGAAGTGAAACTGGCCAGCAACACCCAGGGGCACTTCGTCGCCAGCGGCCAGATCAACGGCCAGCCGGTGGATTTCATGCTGGATACCGGGGCAACCGATGTGGCGATCCCGGCAGAAATGGCCGAACGGCTGAAACTTGAAGAAGGCTTTGGGGTGACCCTGAGCACCGCCAACGGTCGTACCGAGGGTTATCGAACCCGTGTCGACCGGCTGCAACTGGGCGACATCGTGCTGCGTGATGTGCGCGCCATCGTCGTGCCAGGCCTGGATGGCAAGCAAGTGCTGCTCGGTATGAGCGCGCTGAACAAACTTGAATTTACCCAGCGCGGTGGCACCATGCTGCTGCGCCAGACAACGAACCGATGAGGCCCGCATGAGCGACTCCCTTGATCTCAGCCTGGACGGTGTAGAACGCCGGTCACTGGCTGACTTCACCGAAAATGCCTACCTCAACTACTCCATGTACGTGATCATGGACCGTGCCTTGCCGCATATCGGCGACGGCCTGAAACCGGTACAGCGGCGCATCATCTATGCGATGAGCGAGTTGGGGCTGGACGCCGATTCCAAGCACAAGAAATCGGCGCGTACCGTCGGTGACGTGCTCGGCAAGTTCCACCCGCACGGCGATTCAGCGTGCTACGAAGCCATGGTCCTGATGGCCCAGCCGTTCAGCTACCGCTACACGCTGGTCGACGGTCAGGGTAACTGGGGTGCGCCGGATGATCCCAAGTCCTTCGCCGCCATGCGTTACACCGAAGCGCGGCTGTCGCGTTATTCCGAAGTGCTGCTCAGCGAACTGGGCCAGGGCACGGCGGACTGGGGCCCGAACTTCGACGGCACCCTCGACGAACCGCTGGTGTTGCCGGCACGTTTGCCGAACATCCTGCTCAACGGCACCACCGGCATCGCCGTGGGCATGGCCACCGACGTACCGCCGCACAACCTGCGGGAAGTCGCGACGGCGTGCGTGCGTTTGCTCGATGAGCCGAAAGCCACGGTCGAACAGCTCTGCGAACACATCCAGGGCCCGGATTACCCGACCGAAGCGGAAATCATCACTCCGCGCGCCGACCTGCTGAAGATGTACGAAACCGGCAAGGGCTCGGTGCGCATGCGCGCCGTGTACCACATCGAAGACGGCGACATCATCGTCACCGCGCTGCCACATCAGGTGTCCGGTGCCAAGGTGCTGGAACAGATCGCGGCCATGATGCAGGCCAAGCCGTCCAAGGCTCCACAGATCGCTGACCTGCGCGACGAATCCGATCACGAAAACCCGTGCCGGATCGTGATCATTCCGGGTGCACGCAAGAATTTTGACCACGACGCGCTGATGCAGCACCTGTTCGCCAGCACCGAGCTGGAGTCGAGCTACCGCGTCAACATCAACATCATCGGCCTGGACGGCAAGCCGCAGCTGAAAAACCTGCGTGCGCTGCTGGTCGAGTGGCTGGAGTTCCGCGTACAGACCGTGCGTCGTCGCCTGCAATTCCGCCTCGACAAGGTCGAGCGTCGCCTGCACCTGTTGGACGGTTTGTTGATTGCCTACCTCAACCTGGATGAAGTGATCCACATCATCCGCACCGAGGAGCACCCGAAAGCCGCCCTGATTGCGCGTTTCGCCCTGAGCGAAATCCAGGCCGAGTACATTCTCGACACCCGTTTGCGTCAGTTGGCGCGACTGGAAGAAATGAAGCTGCGCTCCGAGCAGGATGAACTGCTCAAGGAACAAGCCAAGCTGCAAGCCCTGCTGGGCAGCGAAGCCAAGTTGAAAAAACTGGTGCGCACCGAGCTGATCAAAGACGCCGAAACCTACGGCGACGACCGTCGTTCGCCGATCGTCGAGCGCACCGAAGCCAAGGCCCTGACCGAACACGATCTGCTGCCGAACGAAAAAGTAACGGTCGTGCTGTCGGAAAAAGGCTGGGTTCGCTCCGCCAAGGGGCATGAAATCGACGCGACCGGGCTTTCGTACAAGGCCGGGGACGGTTTCAAGGCCCTGGCGCCCGGCCGCTCCAACCAGTTTGCAGTGTTTATCGACTCCACCGGTCGCAGCTATTCGGTGGCCTCGCACACATTGCCATCGGCCCGTGGCCAGGGCGAACCGTTGACCGGTCGTCTGACACCGCCGCCCGGCGCGACGTTTGAATGCGTGCTGATGCCGGAAGACGATTCGCTGTACGTGATCGCTTCCGACGCCGGTTACGGTTTCGTGGTCAAGGGTGAGGACTTCCAGGCCAAGAACAAGGCGGGTAAAGCGCTGCTGAGCTTGCCGAACAACTCGAAGGTCATTCTGCCGCGCCCGGTAGCTGATCGTGAGAACAACTGGCTGGCCTCGGTGACCACCGAAGGTCGCCTGCTGATCTTCAAAATCAGCGATCTGCCACAATTAGGTAAGGGCAAAGGCAACAAGATCATCGGGATTTCCGGTGAACGCGTGGCCAGTCGCGAAGAATATGTCACGGACATCGCTGTGTTGCCGGAAGGTGCCACCCTGGTGCTACAGGCCGGAAAACGTACCTTGTCACTGAAAGCGGACGACCTCGAACACTACAAAGGTGAGCGTGGGCGTCGTGGTAACAAACTTCCACGGGGCTTCCAGAGGGTAGATGCACTGCTCGTCGAAAACCTCAATTAAGCGTCCTAGAGCGCTCGATCTACGATTTAACGCGTAGATCGACGCTTTGCCGCTGGAGTCGGAACGCATATTCACGGATGATATGGCCTTTCCAAGCGCCGGCGTGGCCGAGCGTTCTTCATATTTATTGAGTATTTTCACTGTGGTGAGCCTTGTGGCAACCACCTGGATGGGACGATGACTGCTCTGCGCCTTCCTTTTATTTTGATGCTCGCCGGCGTTCTTGGCCTGGCGGGCTGCAGCACTCACCAACCGGTGTCGCTGTATCAGCTGGACAGCGGAAGTCCGGCTCAGCCTGCGCAAAGCGCGGGCATGGCGGTATTGCTCGGCCCCGTAACGGTTGCCGACTACCTGCAACGTGAAACATTGCTGCAGCGTCAGCCGGATGGCAGCCTGCAGGCTTCGACCGATGGTCGTTGGGCGGGTAGCCTGTCTTCCGATATCGATCAGCTGTTGCTGCGTCAGGTAGCGGGGCATCTGGACAGTCAGCGCGTGGTGCTGGCGCCTGCGACCCTAGGCTTCACGCCGGACGTCCAGGTGCTGCTGACCATCACGCGTCTGGACTCGGGTAAGTCGCAACCGGCGATCCTTGATGCGCAATGGCGTTTGATCGACCGTCGCGGTCAGGTTCGCGATAACCGCATCATTCATTTGCAGGAACAACACGCTGGCGGCACGGCCGCGCAGGTTCAGGCACAAGGTGTGTTGTTGCAGAAACTCGCCGAACAGCTGTCGACCGCGCTGAAGCCATTGGCTAACCAGCCACCGATTGCCGAAGCGCCGAAAAAGCCGGCTGCCAAGCCTGCGGCACCGGCGGCGGAACAGGAAAAGCAGCCGAAGATTCCGATGGCTTCGCCGATCCGCACTGATATGGAAGTGTTCAGGTTCTAAGCCTGGATTGATCCAAAGCAAAGCCCGCCATGTGCGGGCTTTGTTGTTTTTGCGGGTAGGATCTCCATTGGCTGTTCCGGCCTCTTCGCGGGCAAGCCTCGCTCCTACAGGGGGGGGCGAGTGGTTCGCGCGATAATACCCGTAGGAGCGAGGCTTGCCCGCGAAGGCGTCAGCACAGGCAACAAAAAAGCCCGCAGACGATCACTCGTCTGCGGGCTTCTTCACATCAGGACCTAAGGCTTACGCCCGGCGCTCATGCATCCGCGCCAGTTGCCGCTCCAGCATCGACGGATAAGGCTCCATCAACCGCTCTACACAGCACGCGCCTTCAGGACTGGCAATCGGACGGATCCGCGCACGCTGGCGAATCAGCGCGTCGTCGCTGATCTTGCGCTCCACCAGCAGCAGGTTGCGGCTGTGTTGCGACAGGGCCAGGGCGTCCTGGGCGGTTTCGGTCAGCAGCAGGTCAATCTGGCTCAAGCCAAACAACTCGTCGCCCAAAGTCAGGCCCAGCTGCAATTGCAGGGTAATGCCGCTGTCCGCGACTTCGATCTGCAACTGATGGCCCAGCGCCCGCAGCAACTCGCCGCAGCAAATGGCGTTGGTCAGGTAGTCGTCGCCGCTGTCTTCGGTGTGGAACACCATCAGCGTGCTGCCATCGTTCAGGCTATGCAGTTCGCCCTCATAGAGCGATGCGGCCTGGTCGAGGCAGTCGCGATAGCGTTTCAACAATTCTTCCAGGCGCGCGCGCGGCAGGCGACGCAGCTGATCCTGGGCCCCCAGTTGCACGGCCAGCACCGCGCTGTGCTGCGGCACGTTCGATACCTGCGGTTTGACCACCGGCTTCGGTGCGCTCGCTACCGACTCGTCACGCAGATCGGCAAACGCATCATCGTCGTCGTCATCTTCAACGGTGCTGACGATGTGCCGTGGCGCAGGTTTGAGGCCTGCAACAGGCTTGGTTTCATCGAAGCTCGGGTCGCGCAGATTGCGTACCTCGAAGGACGGCTCGCTGTCGTCGGCGTCTTCGTAATCGCTTTCGTCGTATTCGGGTTCCGGCTCAGGCTCGGGTTCGGCCGGTTCCGGCGCGAAGTTGGCGTGCAGCTGGCGAGCCAGGTCGCCGATTTCGTCCTGACGATCAGTGCCCGGGGTGTATTCGTCGATATTGCGCAGCCACACCCGCAATTGCAGCAGCGGCGTGGAGATGTGCCGACCCAGGCGCAGGCTCAAGGCCAGGGACAGGGCCAGCAGAATCGCACTCAGAATGCCCATGCTTTGCAGGCTGATGGTCATCGGCTGCTGGAACTGATCCATGTCCAGGCTGATGCGCAGTTGCCCGGCAGTCACGTCCTGGAAGGTGATCTTGCTCTGATACATGCCCTCGGCTTCGCCCAACAGGCTGTGCTTGGGGCGCTGACCGGCTTCGGCGAGGATGCGGTTATCCACGCTGTAGATGGCGGCGTGGGCCACCAGCTTGTTCTTGGTCAGGTTGTTGAGCAGCACGTTGAGGCTGAGGATGTCGTTGGACACCAGCAGCTCCGTGGCGGACGTAGCGGTCTGCGTGGTCAGGCTTTCGCCCAGCGCATCCGCCTGCTCGTGCATGGCCTGCTTGAACTGCAAACCCATCACGCAGGCGTAGATCACCAGGGCCAGAGCGACCAGGATCACGTTATGGCTGGCGATGCGCAATGCAATCGGTACACGGCGGTGGCGCAGTGCACGGAAGATCAGCAGAAAGAAGTTGTCGGTTTTTACTGGCGTGGGCCGGTTCACTTGAGCTCGGCTCTTTTGTCCGTGAAGTTGACGCGCAGTATAGCGACAGGCCCTAGACCGGCAAAGCGCTCACGGTGCCCGATGGTCACTGAAAGTGGGTAGAATGCGGTTTTTTTCCACCTGCGGGGGTGCGCCTTGCGCGAAATCGTCCTGATAAACATCACGGGAGTCGACCGACCGGGTCTGACTGCGGCCATTACCGGCGTTCTGGCCCAGGGTGGTGTGAACATTCTCGACATCGGTCAGGCGGTGATTCACGACACCCTGTCGTTCGGCATCCTGGTTGAAATTCCTGACACCGAGCAAGGCAAGTCGGTGCTCAAGGACATTCTGTTCACGGCCTACAAGCTCGACCAGCAGGTGCGTTTCACGCCGGTGTCCGAAGAGGATTACCAGCAATGGGTCGGCAATCAGGGCAAAAAGCGCCACATCGTGACGCTGTTGACCCGCAAAGTGACCGCCGGGCAATTGCAGGCCGTGAGCTCGATCACCGCCAAATATGGCCTGAACATCGACCACATCGATCGTCTGTCCGGGCGCATGCCGCTGGACACGCCGGCTGACAAGGGCAAGGGCTGCATCGAGTTTTCGGTGCGTGGCGAAGCGGCGGATCCGCAAGCGCTGCGGGCCGAATTCCTCAGCGTCGCCCAGGAATTGAACGTCGACATCGCCTTCCAGGAAGATTCGCTGTTCCGCCGCAACCGTCGTCTCGCGGTGTTCGACATGGACTCGACACTGATCGAAGCCGAAGTCATCGACGAATTGGCCAAGGCCGCGGGCGTCGGCGACCAGGTTTCGGAAATCACCGAGCGGGCGATGGCCGGTGAGCTCGACTTCCGCGCCAGCTTCAAGGAGCGTCTGGCTTTGCTCAAAGGTCTGGACGTCAGCGTGCTGGATTCGATCGGCGCCTCCCTGCGCCTGACCGAAGGCGCTGAAACCCTGTTCGCCGAACTCAAGCGTCTGGGCTACAAGACCGCGATTCTGTCGGGTGGCTTCACTTACTTCGCCAAGCAATTGCAGGCCAAGCTGGGCATCGACTACGTGTTCGCCAACGAGCTGGAAGTGGTTGATGGCAAGGTCACCGGCGTAGCGGTCGAGCCGATCGTCGATGCGCAGCGCAAGGCGGATCTGCTGAAGGAGCTGGCGCACAAGGAAGGTTTGCGTCTGGAGCAGACCATTGCGGTCGGCGACGGCGCCAACGACTTGCCGATGCTGGCGATTGCCGGGCTGGGTGTGGCATTCCGTGCCAAGCCGCTGGTCAAGCAGTCGGCGAAGCAGGCAATTTCAACGCTGGGGCTGGATGGCGTGCTGTACCTGTTGGGCTTTCGGGATCGTGACGGGCAGCTCTGAAATCTCGGCTGCCTGATCGGGCCTCTTCGCGGGCAAGCCTCGCTCCCACAGGTGATCGCGAACCTCTGTAGGAGCGAGGCTTGCCCGCGAAGGCGTCACCACCGATTTAACGTCAGGCACTCAAAGCGTCTTCCACAACGAATCAAACTCCTCCTCGTTTCCGACCACGCCGCTCCCTGCGGCGTTTTCGTTTCTGGCGACCTCCAGCGAACGATAGGCAAACTGATTAAAACTGTTGGTACTCGCCACCCGTCGATCCAGTCCGGCCCGGCGTTCCTCGCCGTTGGTGTTGATCATCACCTTGTTGCCTTCCTCAAAGGGCAATCGCGGGGCGAGCAGGGTGGCCGGCAGGTCTATCGCGCTGATGGCAGGCAAAAGCAAGCCTCGCAAATAGTGGCTGTGGTCGTCACGGGTGCGCACCAGTTGCAGGCCGCAAGGCTCGGCGTAGGGCGCGACCTGCTCAATGCCCATTTGCGTGCCGCCGCCGCGAACCTGGCGGATCCAGCGCACTACCGCGATGCTCCAGCCCGACCCCGCCGTATCTTCGATGCCGACCATCTCGCCCGCCTGTAGCTCGGCCGGCACCTCGCCGGGCCAGGCCAGGCAATAACCGCCCGGACTGTGATTGATCACCGGCAAGGCGTAGGTCGGAAAGTGACGGTTGCGGTCGGAGGCTTCGTGACTGTCGTCGTTCTGAAGTTGCGGGTATTCGATTTCTTCGTAGGGCAGCAGCGTGTCGGCGGTGCCCTGTGGTGCCGCGTCGAAGGCATGGTGCCATTGATCTTTTTCCCGGGCGGAGGGTGAAGTCGCCGCGAACTGGGCGCGGCCGGCCCCGGGATGTTTCAGGATCTCGCTGAACGGGCGTTGGCCACCCAGATAGAAGTGCAGCGCGCTCATGCCTACGCACAAGGTCAAGGTGCCTTGGCTGGCCGTGCGCTGGAAACTGCGCTCGACCGCTTGGCCCCAGGCGGCATTCAGGTGTTGCAGCGTGTCCAGATTGAGTCCTGCCGGCACGGGCAGTGGCACCGGACTGTCGGTTTTTTGCAGATGGGCTTCAATGGCGGCGACCAGTGGTTGCGCATCGAACCCCAGCAAACGCTCCTGCTGCTCGGGCCGGAATTTCGATCGGTAACGCGGCCCGATGTCGAGCTCCGGCGCGACGGCGAACAGTCCGTCAGCCGGGTGTTCCGGTTGCAGCTTGATCAGTTTGCTCCACGGTTCCAGCACTTCGGCGAGTCGCGCGATCTGGTTCTGGCGCAGTTGATTGCAGCGTGCGGCGCCCAGCAGCAGGGCGACCACGTACGTCTGTTCGATGCTCAGGGTTTGCGTCTGGCTGGCCAGTTCGTCGCGCAGGCTCAGGTGCTGGAGCCGATGGGAACAGGCAATCCGATACAGCTGATGCAGTTCCAGCCACACGCCTTCCGGCACCGGGCAATAGAGCTCGGTCGCGCGGATCAGTGGTCCGTTGAGGCCATGGATCGCTCGCTGCAATGCCTGGGCCAGCAGCGGTGCGCGGTCCTTGCTGAAGCGCGGCGAGACGCGCATGACGATCTGTTTATAGCCAATCGCCAAATGACTTTGCAGCGCCTGGCAGAGGTTGGCGATCTTGCGCGAACGCTCGTCGAGGACAATCGACTGGTACAGGAAATGCCGCTCCAGGTGCTTGCAGACGTAATACACCTCGGGCCGCAGTAACTCGAGTAATTGCAGGCGATTGTCGCTGGGTGTCAGCAGTTGGTTCAGTTCGCTCAAGCCTTGATAGAGCTGGCGAGCGGTTTCGCCGATGTTGGCCTTGGGCAGATCGGCGATCCAGCGCTTGAGGTCGCGCGGGGTGGCTTCGCAGAACGACAGGCGCAACTGCGCAGGAATCGGGGCGCGTAGCAGAAGGTGAGGACTGGTCTCATTCATGCCGTGAACAAACTCCAACCGGGAAAATGGGCAGTGAATGACCTGACTGTAGCAGTTCTTGTCGGCGACCGTTTGTCTGTCAGTCGAGTGAGGTTCGGGCGTGCTACTAATCTGACAGACGTGCGACTGGATACGCACGGTCGTACGGCCTGCTGCCTATGCCGGGCAGGTCTCTCTTAACTTCAAGGAGATGAAGTTTATGTCTAGATACGTAGTGGCAAATCAATGGGGCGGTAGTTCTGCACCCTGGCATCCGGGCGGAGACTGGACGCTAGGCGCGCGGGACAACCAGAAGGTTGTCGCGATCGAGATCAAGTCGAGCGATGGCGGCAAGAGTTTCACCGGCACCATGACGTACGCGGGTGAAGGTCCCATTGGCTTCAAGGCTCAGCGCACGGGCCAGAACCAGTACAACGTTGAAAACCAGTGGGGCGGCAATGACGCTCCATGGCATCCGGGTGGCAAATGGGTCATCGGAGGCCGGGACAATCAGAACGTTGTCGCGTTGAGCGTGACCTCCAGTGATGGAGGGAAAAACCTCAGTGGCACCAATACCTACGCCAACGAAGGGCCGATCGGCTTCCGTGGACAGATAGAGTAACGGCACCACCGAAATGTCCGACCCCACGAAGACGTTCGTGGGGTTCGGATCAGGGGATCAGGCTTTTGGCAGGCCCATACCCTGGCCCATCTGCACCGGCGAACCGGCCGCCAGTTCTTCAGCCCACTTCACTTGATCAGGCCCGAACAGCACGACAGCCGTCGAACCCAGCTTGAAGCGACCCAGTTCTGCACCTTTCTCCAAATGGATCGGCGCACGAGCCGCTTCGTCGTAGCGGAAGGTTTTCAGTTCGCGCTTCGGTGGTGTCACCAAACCGGCCCAAACGGTTTCGATCGATGCGACGATCATCGCGCCCACCAGCACCACGGCCATCGGCCCGCGCTCGGTGTCGAAAATGCACGCCACACGCTCGTTGCGGGCGAACAGTTCCGGAACGTTTTCTGCGGTGGTCTGGTTGACCGAGAAAATTCGCCCCGGAATGTAGACCATCTCGCGCAATGTGCCGGCCAGCGGCATGTGCACGCGGTGGTAGTCCTTCGGCGACAGGTAAATCGTCGCGAAATCACCGCCCATGAACGGCGCTGCGTTGGCCGCGTCACCGCCGAGCAACTCCAGTACGCTGAAACTGTGGCCCTTGGCCTGGAAAACGCGACCGTGCTCGATCGGGCCGAGCTGGCTGACGGCGCCGTCGGCCGGGCTGAGGATCGCGCCAGGGGTTTCGTCCAGCGGACGAGCGCCGTCTTTCAATGCACGCGTGAAAAACGCGTTGAAGTGCTCGTAGGCGGTCAGGTCTTCGACCAGGGCCTGGGACATGTCCACCTGATAACGCTTGGCGAACCACGCGGTGAACGCATTCTTGAACCAGCGCACACGGCATTCGGCGATGCAGCCGGCCAGTCGCGAGAGCAAGTGGTGGGGCAGCAGGTATTGGCTGAGGATAAACAAACGCTTATTCATTAACTGTCCTTAAAAACCTTAAATCTCTACAGGCGTATCGGGATGGTTGCCCCATTCGCCCCAGGAGCCGGCGTAGCCTTTGACCCGCGGATAACCGAGGGACTTGGCCACCAGATAGGTGAAGCCAGAACGGTGGTGAGTCTGGCAGTGGGTAATCACTTCTTTGTCTTTGCTGATCCCGAGTTGTTCGAGGATCTGCGGCATGTCCGTGCGGATGCGCAGGTTGCGCGTGCGGTCCATGCCCGCGGTCCATTCGAAATTGACCGCGCCGGGAATGTGTCCGCCCTTGGCTGCGAGGACTTTCTCGCCGGAGTATTCCAGCGGCCCGCGCGCGTCCCAGATCGCCAGGTCGGCGGCGCCGAGACGGCTTTGCAGGTACTCGCGGGTGGCGGTGGGTTCGTCGTGCAGGGTCAGTGCAACCGGGCCGCCGGCCGCGGGCGGGATCTGGATCGACATGGGCGAGCCTTCTGCCAGCCACGCCGTCAGGCCACCGTCGACATAGTGGTATTTGCTGTGGCCGATGACGTCCAGCAGCCAGATAAAGCGCCCGGCCCAACCGCCGCCTTCGTCGTCATACACGACGTAGACCGCATCGGGGTTGTGGCCCAGTTCGCCGAACAACGTTTCGAGTGCCGCGTGCGGCGGCATCAGGCCTGGCGCCGGCGGTTGGCCGAGTTGCGTACGTTTCGGATCGACAAAACGCGCACCGGGAATATGCCCTTCGGCATAGCGGGCACTGCGGGTCAGGTCCACCAGAATCAGATCGCGGGCGTCGAGGCGAGGGAGCAAGTCGCTCGGCTCGATCACCAGCGGCAAGCCAGAGAAGTCAGACATGTGAGGTCTCCAGAGCACAAAGGGGGGGATTGTAGCGGGTCATTGGCCGCGATGGCTAAAGCTGTGCAGGGCTTTCTCGATGCACTGCGCGGTTTTGCCAAAGGCCTGCACGGTGATTTCAGAGAATGGCCCGCCGCCCTGATCCGCCACCACGATCATGATTACGCGGCCGTTGTTGACCAGCGAGCGCAACAGCAGGTGTTCGCCACCGAACTGCGAACGCAGGCCGGCCGGCAGCAGCGCCGAAAATTGCGCGTTGTTGGCCGGTGTCAGGCGCACCTGGGCCTGTTGCGACAGCAGGCGTTGCAGCACCGTGCTCTGGCTCGTCAGAAAATTCAGCCCAGCCGTTTCCTTCGGCAACCCGGCAATCTGATGCACGCGCAGATTGGCGTGCGTGCGGTCGGCCATCAGGATCATCACCCGGCGCATGCCACACGCGACCAGCGCATCGCGGGCGGAGTTGGTCAAGTGCATGGCATTGGTGAAACGACTCGGCTCTACCAGCAGCTCGGCGCATTGTTTGCGCCACTTGGCCAGGTCTTCGGCGGTCGGCGCCGGGGCGGGCAGCAAACCAGCGTGAACGCGGTTCATGCCCCACGGCCAGAGCAGCGCAACGGCGGGGTGCCAGAGGTCCGGCATGGCGTGTTGGCGCGCACTGTTGGCGGCCTGCTGGTGCAATTGCTGCTGCACCTCGTCCATCGGCATTTGCAGGTAAAGGCTGGTCAGGTACTGCCAGCGCTCGCTGTGTGGACTGTCCCAGGCCTGTTGCGCCGACAGCGCCAGACCGTTGGCCAGCAACACGGTATTGGCCGGTTGATTGAGCCAGCGGCGCAGCGTTGGATCGTCATCAAGACGGTTCTGCTGGCGCAATGGATGATCGCTGTCGCGGGCAATACGCAGGACTTTCACCAGTTCCCGCTGCTCGTTGAGCAACAGCTTGTAACCTTGCTGCACCCAGTTCGGCAGGTGCCAGATCTCCACCAGTGTCTGGCAGATGTCGAGCAGACGGACGCCGAACAATTGTTTCTCGACGTTGCGCGCCGGCTCGCCTTTATGGATGACCCGCAGCTCCCATTCTTCGAGTAACTGCGGATGGGTCAACGCCATGGGCCACAGCGGCGAAAGAAACAACAGGCTGCCCCAGTGGATGTCCTGCCACAGGCGCGCCAGGCGAGCGGCGAAAAAACCGTTGGCCTGTTGCGTCGCGTGCTGGCTGATCATCTGCAACTGGCGCAGGGCCACGGGAATGTCCGATTGCGCTTGCGCAGGCAGGCGGGCGAGCAGTTCTTCGGTGCGCTTCAAACCGAGGCGATTGATCGCCACCTCAAGGTTTTCCGCAGGCTCCGTCATGCTGCCGTGGGTGTGCCGGTTGGCCTCGCGAATCACGCTCAAGGCCAGGGCGGGGCTGTCCTGCATCAGTTCGGCGATATCGCGCAGCGAGCTGCGATTGTCGGCGATGGCGTGGCAGACCCGGTCATGACTGGCCTGTGGAACCGGCAGGCGCACGCCATCGAGAAGCTTGACCCAGCCTTCGAGTGTGGTCGGTTTTGGAGTTGGAACGTTCGTTTCGTTAGCCATGGTTGGACGCGATCACCGTCTGCATTACCTATGCCCGGAGCGGGCCAAATTGGCTTTTCGCCTGAACTGGCTATAGTCTGGCGCAGTTTTGCCGATAAGTAGAAGAAGAGATTTTTTAACTTCCGAATATGACCTTGAACCCGACTCAGTAAGTGCTCTCCTACCTATGGCTAAAATAATCGGCATCATCGTCGTATTCGCGAGCGTGCTCGGCGGATACGTGCTCTCCCACGGCAAGATTGCCGCCCTGATTCAACCCTTCGAGGTGATGATCATCGGTGGTGCGGCCCTCGGTGCATTCCTGCAGGCCAACCCCGGTTACATGACGATGCACGTTCTCAAGAAGTCCTTGGGAATGTTCAGCTCGCGCTTCAATCACACGTTCTATCTGGAAGTGCTGGGCCTGATCTACGAGATCCTCAACAAGAGTCGTCGCGAAGGCATGATGGCGATTGAAGGCGACATCGAAGATGCCGCCGCGAGCCCGATCTTCGCCAAGTACCCGGCGGTCCTGAAAGATGAGCGCATGACCGCGTACATTTGCGATTACTTGCGCATCATGTCCTCCGGCAACATGGCTCCCCATGAGCTTGAAGGCTTGTTCGACATGGAGCTGACCAGCCTCAAGGAAGACCTGGATCACCCTTCCCACGCGGTCAACGGCATTGCCGATGCCATGCCGGGTTTCGGTATCGTCGCGGCGGTACTGGGTATTGTGGTGACCATGGCTTCGCTGGGTGAAAGCGACCAGAAAATGATCGGTCTGCACGTAGGTGCGGCACTGGTCGGTACCTTCTTCGGTATTCTCGCGGCCTACGGTTTCTTTGGTCCGCTGGCGCACGCACTGGGTCACGATGCCAAGGAAGAACTGAACGTCTACGAAGCCATCAAGGCTTCGCTGGTCGCTTCGGCCTCCGGCATGCCGCCATCGCTGGCGGTAGAGTTCGGGCGCAAGGTTCTGTACCCGGCGCACCGTCCTAGCTTCGCTGAGCTGGAACAAGCGGTTCGCGGTCGTTAAGTCATGGAAAACAACCAGCCGATAATCATCAAGCGCGTAAAAAAGTACGCGGGCGGGCATCACGGGGGCTCCTGGAAAATCGCCTTCGCGGACTTCGCGACGGCGATGATGGCGTTCTTCCTGGTGTTGTGGCTGCTGTCCACCGCAACGCCAGAACAGAAGATCGCCATCGCCGGTTACTTCAAGGACCCGGTCGGCTTTTCCGAAAGCGGCACGCCGTACATCATCGACTTGGGCGGCACGCCGACCCTGGCGCCGGAAAACACCCTCAACCCCGAAGTGAAATCCCAGCCGCAACCGGACAAGGTGACTGTCGACGCCGAACAGGTCGAAGGCATGGCCGAGATGGTCGAGAAGGAACGCCTCGAGCTGTTGCTGCAAGAACTGCAGAACAAGGTCGAAGAGAACCCGCAGCTGCAGAAGTTCAAGGACCAGATTCTGTTCGAGATCACTACGGACGGTTTGCGCATCCAGATCGTGGACGCCGAAAACCGCCCGATGTTCGACTCCGGCAGTGCGCGTCTGAAGCCGTACTTCGAAGACATCCTGCTGGCCATGGCCGACACCATCAAAGCGGTGCCGAACAAGATCAGCATCAGTGGTCACACCGATGCCAAGCCGTACTCGGGCACCGGCGATTTCGGTAACTGGGAGCTTTCGGCCAACCGTGCCAACGCCGCACGCCGTGCGCTGGTGGCGGGTAGTTATCCGGATCAGCAAGTCGCTCGCGTCGTCGGTTATGCCTCGTCGGCCTTGTTCGATCGCGAGAACCCGCTCAACCCGGTCAACCGTCGAATCGACATTGTCGTGCTGACCAAGCGAGCCCAGCGTGCCATCGAAGGTTCGCAAGGTGCGGAACCGGCACCAGAACCGACGCAAGGGCAGGGCGGCCCGGGTGAAGTGCCGGCCACGCCAGCCGACCCGAACGCATTGCCGGCCGATAAAGAACCACTGCCGGCGCATGAGCTTCGCGAGCGTTTGAATCTGTTTGATGACCCGGCGCCGAAACCGGGCGGACCCGCGAAGCAGTGATCCACAAAAAAGCCGCGATCATCTCGCGGCTTTTTTGTGACATCACTTAAACCCTGTGGGAGCGAGCTTGCTCGCGAAGGGGCCATCAGCTTCAACATCAATGTTGACTGACATGCCGCTTTCGCGAGCAAGCCCGCTCCCACAGGTTTCGTGCCGGTCTAGTAACTGCTCTCCGGCAGACTCGCGATGATCGAGCGGTAGCTGTTCATCCGTTGCTGCTGCACGCGGCCTTCTTCCAATGCCTTGAGCAATGCGCAACCGGGTTCGCGGTCGTGCTTGCAGTCGCGGAAACGGCAGGTGCCGATCAGGTCGTTGAACTCGATGAAGCCGGCTTCGACGTCGGCGCGGCTGACGTGGCCCAGGCCGAATTCACGGATACCCGGGGAGTCGATCAGCTCACCGCCACCGGGGAAGTGGAACAACCGCGCGGTCGTGGTGGTGTGAGTGCCCTGGCCGGACAGCTCGGACAGCGGGCCGACGCGGGTTTCGACTTCCGGCAGCAGGCTGTTGACCAGCGACGACTTGCCGACGCCGGACTGGCCGACGAACACGCTGATGCGACCGTCCAGTTGTTCCTGCAGTTGCTCCATGCCATTGCCATGGTGCGCCGACACTTCCAGAACCGGATAACCCAGCGTGCGGTAAACCGCGAGCAGGGCATTCAGTGCCGGGGCGTTTTGTTCGTCGATCAGGTCGAATTTGTTCAGCAGCAGCAGCGGCCGAATGCCGGCGTGCTCCGCCGCGACCAGGTAGCGGTCGATCAGGTTGGCGTGAGGCTCGGGCAGCGGCGCGAAGACGATGACGATCATGTCGACGTTGGCGGCTACGGGCTTGAGCTGGCCACGGCTGTCCGGACGGCAGAGTTCGGTCTTGCGCGGCAGTTGCGCCACGATCACACCGATGCCCTGGTTGCCGGCACGCCAGACCACCTGATCGCCGGTCACCAGCGCTGGCAGGTTGGCGCGCAAGTGGCAGCGGAACACCTGGCCGGCCAAATCGCCATCGAGCGCTTCGACTTCGACCTGCACACCGAAGTGCGCGATCACCAGGCCGGTCTGTTCCGGGCCCAGGTCGCCACCCTCAAGTGCCTCGACAGCCGAGGACTCGCGTTTGGCGGCGCGGGCAGCGCGTTCGCCCTGAATCTTTTCGATGCGCCAGTTTTGACGACGATTGAGTTGGCGTTTGGCCATGGGTGTTCCGTATCAAGAATGCAGCGATTAGGTAAAACGGCCGCGAGTTTAGCACGCCCCGCCACTTGCCTAGGCTAAACTGCGCAGCATTGCCTAGGAGCCGACACATGCAAAACCCGCAGAATCTGATCTGGATCGACCTGGAAATGACCGGTCTGAACCCTGATACCGACGTCATCATCGAAATGGCCACTATCGTCACCGACAGTGATCTGAACACTTTGGCCGAAGGGCCGGTGATCGCGATCCATCACAGCGATGAAATCCTCGCCGGCATGGACGAGTGGAACACCCGTCAACACGGCGGCTCGGGCCTGACCCAGCGCGTTCGCGACAGCCGCATCAGCATGGCCGAAGCGGAAGCCGAGACCATTGCCTTCCTGGAGAAGTGGGTGCCGAAGGGCAAGTCGCCGATCTGTGGCAACAGCATCTGCCAGGACCGTCGCTTCCTTTATACGCACATGAAATCCCTGGAAAGCTTCTTCCACTACCGCAACCTCGACGTCTCGACCCTGAAAGAACTGGCCGCTCGCTGGGCGCCGGACGTGCGCGACAGCTTCAAAAAAGGCAGCACCCACCTGGCCCTGGACGACATCCGCGAATCGATCGCCGAGCTGCAGCATTACCGCAAGCATTTCATCAAGTTCTGATGTTGCCGGGCCTTTGTGGCGAGGGGATTTATCCCCGTTGGATCGCATAGCGGTCCCAAAACCGGTGGCCGCGGTGTGTCAGGCGTACCGCAGGCCATGGTTTTACGACTGCTGCGCAGCCGAAGGGGGATAAATCCCCTCGCCACAGGGTATCAGTGCTTTCTCTTGCCCTCTTTTGGTGCCGGAACTAAATGGCTAGACTGCGCGCCTTCCTGCAAGGACCGCCACCATGTTGCTGATGCTTTACCTGATCGCCATTACCGCCGAAGCCATGACCGGCGCACTGTCCGCCGGCCGTCGTGGCATGGACTGGTTCGGTGTGGTGCTGATCGCCTGCATCACGGCGTTGGGCGGTGGTTCGGTGCGTGACGTACTGCTCGGTCACTACCCGCTGACGTGGGTCAAACACCCGGAATACCTGGTGCTGACATCGATTGCCGCCATGTTCACGGTCTTCGCTGCGCGCTGGATGCGTCACTTGCGCTCACTGTTTCTGGTGCTCGACGCCGTAGGTCTGGTGGCGTTCACCCTGATCGGCTGCATGACTGCCCTGGAAATGGGCCACGGCATGCTGGTGGCCTCGGTCAGCGGCGTGATCACCGGAGTATTCGGCGGCATCCTGCGTGACATCTTCTGCAACGACATCCCGCTGATCTTCCGCCGCGAGCTCTACGCCAGTGTGTCGTTCGCGGCGGCGTGGTGTTACATGCTGTGTCTGTACCTGAACGTGCCGGGAGAACAGGCAATTCTGATCACCCTGTTCGGCGGCTTCCTGCTGCGGTTGCTGGCGATCCGTTTCCACTGGGAAATGCCGAAGTTCGTTTATAACGACGAAGCCTGACGTTCGGCGTGTTGCTTCAACGCCCATTCCACATGCTCGCGAACCAGCTCCGACGGATACTCGCGTCGCGCCTTCAACGCTTCCAGCACCGGAATGCTCGACGGCGCATTCCCCAGGCCCACCGCCAGATTGCGCAACCAGCGCTCGTAACCGGCGCGGCGTAATGGCGAGCCCTCGGTGCTGCTGAGGAATTTGTCCTCATCCCACATGAACAATTCGGCCAGTTCGGCGTTGTCCAGGTTGTGTCGTGGCTTGAAGTCGCTTTCGCCGGACGGGCGGGCGAAGCGGTTCCATGGGCAGACGATCTGGCAGTCATCGCAGCCGAAGACCCGATTGCCGATCAATGGACGCAAGTCTTCGGGAATCGCGCTTTTCAGTTCGATGGTCAGGTAGGAAATGCAGCGCCGGGCATCCAGCACATAAGGACCGACAAAGGCGTTGGTCGGACAGATGTCGAGGCACGCGGTGCAGCGCCCGCAATGTTCGGTGCTGTGTGGCGGGTCAACCGGCAGCGGCAGGTCGACAAACAGTTCGCTGAGGAAGAAGTAACTGCCGGCCTTGCGATTCAAGACCAGCGTGTTTTTGCCGATCCATCCAAGGCCTGCCTGTTCAGCGATGGCTTTTTCCAGCACCGGCGCACTGTCGACGAACGCACGAAAGCCGAACGGCCCGATCTCGGCCTGAATTTTATCGGCGAGTTGTTGCACGCGTTTACGGATCAATTTGTGGTAATCGCGGCCCAAGGCATAACGCGAGACGTAGGCTTTTTCAGGTTGAGCCAGGAGCTTGGCCATTTCAGTGTCGCCCGGCAGGTAATCCATGCGCAGGGAAACCACGCGCAAGGTGCCGGGGACGAGTTCTTCCGGGTGCGAGCGTTTGCTGCCATGCGCGCCCATGTAGTCCATTTCGCCGTGGTAGCCGGCCGCAAGCCAGCGCTCCAGGTGCTGCTCATGCTCGGCCAGATCCAGGCCGCTGATGCCGACTTGCTGAAAGCCCAGCTCGCGGCCCCAGTCCTTGATGGATTGGGCGAGGGCGGGCAGGTCTGTGGTAATTGCGGGCATGAGGCGAGAGAAACCGGAGCTGAGGTGCGTATAATTCTGCCAGACATCGGAGCCCGAAGACGCATGCCGCACACTAAAGATGATTTACCCGACGCGCTGTACAGCGCCGCGCAAGTGCGAGCCCTCGATGCGAGCCTGATTGCGGCGGGTACACAGGGCTTCGAATTGATGCAGCGTGCGGCGCGGGCGACCTGGCGTGCGTTGGTCCGGCAGTGGCCGACGGCCAACGAACTGACGGTGGTCGCCGGTCACGGTAACAATGCCGGCGATGGCTATCTGGTGGCGGTTCTGGCCCGACGTGCCGGCTGGCATGTGCGCGTGTTGGCGGCCGGGGATCCCCAGCGTTTGCAGGGCGATGCCGGGCTGGCCCACGCCGAGGCGCTGTCCGAAGGCGTCGCCATTCAAGCCTGGAGCGCGCAATCCGGGTTGCGCGGTGTCGTGCTGGACGCCTTGCTGGGCACCGGTCTGACAGGCGAGGTGCGAGAGCCTTACGCCAGTGTCATCGCCGCGATCAATGCCAGCGACCTGCCGGTTGCCGCCGTGGATATTCCTTCGGGGCTGTGTGCCGATACAGGACGCGTGCTGGGCGTGGCCGTTCGGGCGGATATGACCGTGACTTTCATTGGTTTGAAGTTGGGTCTGTTCACGGGCGAAGCGGCGGACGTGGTGGGTGAGTTGGTTTTCAATGATCTGCAGGCATCCCCCGAGTCGTTCAGCGGGGTTGCCATCAGTGCACGTCGCCTGACGGCCGTCAATTTGCCGCGTCTGGCGGGTCGCGCGCCGACTGCCCATAAAGGCAAATTCGGCCATGTCTTGCTGATCGGGGGGGATCGCGGTTTCGGCGGTGCCATTTTGTTGAGCGCGCAAAGTGCCCTGCGCAGTGGCGCCGGCATGGTGTCGGTCGCCACCCGCAGCGAGCATGTGCCGGCTGCACTGGCGCGAATCCCCGAAGCCATGGTACTCGGCACTTCGTCAGCCAATCAGTTGATGGGATTGCTGCAAAAGGTTTCCGTGCTGGTAGTGGGGCCGGGCCTCGGGCAGGCTTCGTGGGGGCGCAGCCTGTTGTCGGCGGCGGCCAATGCACCGTTGCCGCAGGTTTGGGATGCCGACGCGCTGAACATGCTGGCCGAAGAACGTGTGAGCTTGCCCAGCGACTGCGTGATCACCCCGCATCCGGGGGAGGCGGCGCGGCTGCTCGGGATAAGTACCGCTGAGGTTCAGGCCGACCGTCCGTCCGCCGCTCACGCATTGAGCAAAAAATACACCGCCGTAGTGATTCTAAAAGGCGCCGGCAGCCTGATCGCCAGTCCGGACGGGCGCCTGGCGGTGTGTCATCAAGGCCATCCGGCCATGGCCACCGCCGGTTTGGGCGATGTGCTGGCGGGACTGGTTGGCGCATTGCTGGCGCAAGGCATGAATGCCTTCGACGCCGCTTGCCTGGCGGTCTGGCTACACGCCAATGCCGGTGCGCAACAAGGTAAATCGGGCCGTGGGCTGGCGGCCAGTGATCTGATTCCAGCCATTCGTCAGTTGTTGGAGGAGCAAGCGCCGTGTCTGAAGTAACCCTGTACCTGGCTGATGAAGAGGCGATGACCGCCTTTGGCGAGCGCATCGCAAAAACCACTCAAGGGCACGGTCTGATTTTTCTGGAAGGGGATCTGGGGGCGGGGAAAACCACGTTGTCGCGGGGCATCATTCGCGGACTGGGGCATGTCGGCGCGGTGAAAAGTCCGACCTTCACACTGGTCGAACCCTACGAGATCGGCGACATCCGCGCCTTCCATTTCGATCTCTATCGCTTGGTCGACCCGGAAGAGCTGGAGTACCTCGGTATCCGCGACTACTTCGAAGATGACGCGTTATGCCTCATCGAGTGGCCCGAAAAGGGTGCAGGCTTTTTGCCAAAGCCCGACCTGACCATTACCATTAGCCCGCAAGACAGCGGGCGTTCGCTGAAAATTTTGTCCCAGGGCTCGCGTGGCGAGTCGTGGTGTGCCGCTTTGGCATTGGAATCCAATTAGATGATGGGGTCAGGTATGCGCTTTCGCGCGATGGTAGCTGCCGTAGGGATGTTGTTTTTGGCGGTGACCGTCGACGCTGTGGCTGAAACAAAGGTCAACAGCGTTCGCCTGTGGCGGGCGCCGGACAACACACGGTTGGTGTTCGACCTGACCGGGCCGGTGCAACACAGCGTTTTCACCCTGACATCCCCGGACCGGCTGGTGATCGACATCAATGGTGCGACCCTCGGCGCACCCTTGAACGTCAATGCTTCGAATACGCCAATCACCGCCATGCGCTCGGCCCAACGCACGCCGACCGACTTGCGCGTGGTCATCGACCTGAAAAAAGCCGTCACGCCCAAAAGCTTTACCCTGGCGCCAAACGCCCAGTACGGCAATCGCCTGGTGGTCGATCTGTTCGATAACGCGGCCGACGCCGCGCCGATCCCGCCACCGACCAACGTAGCGACGGTCGCCCCGGTTCCGGTCACCCCGGTAGACCCACCGGTCAAGCTGCCGCCCGCTCCGGCCGGCAAGCGCGACATCATCGTGGTCATCGATGCCGGCCACGGCGGTGAAGACCCGGGCGCCTCCGGCTCGCGCGGCCAGCGTGAAAAAGACGTGGTGCTGGCCATCGCTCGAGAATTGCAGCGTCAGGTCAACGGCATGAAAGGCTTCCGTGCCGAACTGACCCGCACCGGTGACTACTTCATCCCGTTGCGCGGCCGTACAGAAATCGCCCGCAAGAAGGGCGCCGACCTCTTCGTCTCGATCCACGCCGACGCCGCGCCTTCGGCGGCTGCGTTCGGTGCGTCGGTGTTCGCCTTGTCTGATCGCGGCGCCACGTCGGAAACGGCCCGTTGGCTGGCCGACAGTGAAAACCGCTCCGACTTGATCGGCGGTGCCGGCAACGTCAGCCTCGACGACAAGGACCGCATGCTCGCAGGCGTTCTGCTCGACCTGTCGATGACCGCGTCCCTGACCTCCAGCCTGAACGTTGGGCAAAAAGTACTGAGCAACATTGGTCGCGTGACGCCACTGCACAAACAACGGGTGGAGCAAGCCGGGTTCATGGTGTTGAAGTCGCCGGACATCCCGTCGATCCTGGTGGAAACCGGGTTCATCTCCAACGCCAACGAAGCGTCGAAGCTCGCGGCGGCCAGCCACCAGCAAGCGCTGGCACGCTCGATCAGCAGCGGCGTGCGTCAGTTCTTCCAGCAGAATCCTCCGCCGGGCACTTACATCGCCTGGTTGCGTGATTCCGGCAAGATCGCCCAGGGACCACGGGATCACCGGGTCAGCCCGGGCGAGACCCTGGCGATGATTGCCGTGCGTTATCAGGTGTCCCCGGCCACCTTGCGCAGTGCCAACAACCTGAAGAGTGACGAACTGAAGATCGGTCAGACCCTGACCATTCCCGGCACTGAACTGGCGTCCAAAGAATGAATCAGGCCGTGATCAATAGCGCTCGCATCGAGCTGCTCAGCCCACGACTGGCGAACCAGATTGCCGCCGGCGAGGTGGTTGAGCGCCCGGCTTCGGTAATCAAGGAGCTGCTGGAAAACAGTCTCGACTCCGGTGCCAAACGTATCGATGTCGATGTCGAGCAGGGCGGCGTCAAGTTGCTGCGGGTCCGCGACGACGGCAGCGGCATTTCTGCCGATGACCTGCCGCTGGCCCTGGCGCGCCACGCCACCAGCAAGATCCGCAACCTGGAAGATCTTGAACAGGTCATGAGCCTCGGGTTTCGCGGTGAAGCACTCGCCTCGATCAGCTCGGTGGCGCGCCTGACCTTGACGTCCCGCACCCGCGATGCCGATCAGGCGTGGCAGGTTGAAACCGAAGGCCGGGACATGGCGCCTCGCGTGCAGCCAGCCGCGCATCCGGTGGGTACATCGGTGGAAGTGCGCGACCTGTTCTTCAACACCCCGGCGCGACGCAAATTCCTCAAGACTGAAAAAACCGAATTCGATCACCTGCAAGAAGTGATCAAGCGTCTGGCGTTGGCGCGCTTCGATGTGGCGTTCCATTTGCGCCACAACGGCAAAACCATCCTCAGCCTGCACGAAGCCCACGATGATGCGGCCCGCGCCCGGCGTGTGGCGGCGATTTGCGGTTCGGGTTTTCTCGAGCAGGCGCTGCCGATCGAGATCGAACGCAATGGTCTGCATTTATGGGGTTGGGTTGGCTTGCCGACGTTCAACCGCAGTCAGGCGGACTTGCAGTATTTCTTCGTGAACGGCCGTGCCGTGCGCGACAAACTGGTGGCCCACGCGGTACGCCAGGCGTATCGCGACGTGCTGTTCAACGGCCGGCATCCGACGTTCGTGCTGTTTTTCGAAGTCGACCCGGCAGGCGTCGACGTCAACGTGCACCCGACCAAACACGAAGTGCGCTTCCGTGACGGACGCATGGTCCACGATTTCCTCTACGGCACCCTGCACCGCGCCTTGGGCGATGTGCGGCCGGATGATCATCTGGCGGCGCCGGTGGCAACGGCCATTGTTCGACCGACCGGCCTTGATGCGGGTGAGTTCGGTCCGCAAGGCGAAATGCGCCTGGCGGCCAATGCGCTGCTGGAGCAGCCTCAGGCACAACCGTCGTTCAACACCGCTGCGGGTTCCGGCGCTGGCGCCGGTTATCAGTATCAGTACACGCCGCGCCCTCAGTCGGGTGTGCCTGCGGCTGAAGCCCAGGCCGCGTATCGTGAGTTCTTTGCGCCGTTGCCAGAAGCCAATGCGGTCGCGCTTCCGGCCGGGCAGGACGATATTCCCCCGCTGGGTTATGCGCTGGCGCAGCTCAAAGGCATCTACATTCTTTCGGAAAACGCTCAGGGCCTGGTGCTGGTGGACATGCACGCGGCGCACGAGCGGATCATGTACGAACGCCTGAAAATCGCCATGGCCAGCGAAGGCCTGAGCGGCCAGCCGCTGTTGGTGCCGGAATCCTTGGCCGTGAGCGAGCGCGAAGGCGATTGCGCCGAAGAAAACGTCGCATGGTTCCAGCGTCTGGGCTTTGAGTTGCAGCGTCTGGGCCCGGAAACACTGGCCATTCGGCAGATTCCAGCCTTGCTCAAGCAGGCGGAAGCCAACCGGCTGGTCAGCGATGTGCTGGCCGATCTGATGGAATACGGCACCAGCGACCGAATCCAGGCCCACCTGAACGAATTGCTCGGCACCATGGCCTGTCACGGCGCGATTCGGGCGAATCGGCGTCTGGCCCTGCCGGAAATGAACGGTCTGCTGCGTGATATGGAAAACACCGAACGCAGCGGTCAATGCAACCATGGCCGACCGACCTGGACCCAATTGGGCCTGGACGATCTGGACAAACTGTTCCTGCGCGGTCGTTGATGAGCCAGCTCCCTCCTGCGATTTTCCTGATGGGCCCGACCGCAGCGGGCAAGACCGACCTGGCCATCGAGCTCACCAAAGTCCTGCCTTGCGAGTTGATCAGTGTCGATTCGGCGCTGGTCTATCGCGGCATGGACATCGGCACCGCCAAGCCTTCGAAAGAGATTCTGGCCGAATTCCCCCACCGTCTGATCGACATTCTCGACCCGGCAGAGAGCTATTCCGCTGCGGATTTCCGCCGTGACGCCCTCGAGGCCATGGCCGACATCACCGCGCGCGGCAAAATTCCGCTGCTGGTGGGCGGCACAATGCTCTATTACAAGGCTTTGGTTGAAGGTCTGGCGGACATGCCGGCCGCCGATCCTGAAGTCCGCGCGCAGATCGAAGAAGAGGCCGCACGCCTTGGCTGGCAAGCCCTGCATGACCAACTGGCGATTATCGACCCACAATCTGCCGCGCGTATTCACCCGAACGATCCCCAGCGCCTCAGTCGAGCGCTGGAAGTTTATCGCGTCAGCGGTCAGAGCATGACCGAGCTGCGACAGCGACAAAGTGCGCAAAGTACTGAAGCAGCCGCTTCGGGACTGCAACAATTGCCCTATACTGTCGCGAACTTGGCCATTGCTCCGGCGAATCGCCAGGTACTGCACGAGCGAATTAAACAAAGATTCACTTTAATGTTGGAACAGGGATTCATTGACGAGGTCGTAGCCCTGCGTGAGCGAAGTGACCTGCATTCAGGGTTGCCGTCTATACGTGCGGTAGGCTACCGACAAGTCTGGGACTACCTGGATGGCAAGCTGACGCAAGCCGAGATGCAGGAGCGTGGAATCATTGCCACGCGCCAATTGGCAAAGCGTCAGTTCACCTGGCTGCGCAGCTGGGCTGATTTACACTGGTTGGACAGCCTGGATTGCGACAATCTGCCGCGCGCCTTGAAATACCTGGGGACCATCTCCATATTGAGCTGAGTCCTTGCAATTGCCGTCTATCCTTGGGGGTGTGACGGCCACAAGCCATCTGTTTACCTATTTTTTATATTGAATCCTTAAAGGAGTGCGGCACATGTCAAAAGGGCATTCGCTACAAGACCCTTACTTGAATACTTTACGTAAAGAGAAAGTGGGGGTTTCCATCTACCTGGTCAACGGTATCAAGCTGCAAGGCACGATCGAGTCTTTCGACCAGTTCGTTATCCTGCTGAAGAACACCGTCAGCCAGATGGTTTACAAACACGCTATCTCTACAGTGGTGCCGGTTCGTCCAATTCGTCTGCCTAGCGCAACCGAATCCGAGGCAGGCGACGCTGAGCCAGGTAACGCCTGATAGGAGTCTCCTTTGTTCTTTGAGCGCCACGGTGGTGGTGAGCGAGTGATCCTCGTTCACTTGGATGGACAGGACCCTGAGGCGCGCGAAGATCCGCAGGAGTTTCAGGAATTGGCTAATTCGGCCGGCGCCGAGACCGTTGCGTTTTTTAACGTGCCGCGTCATCGGCCAACCGCCAAATTCCTGATCGGTAGCGGCAAGGTCGAGGAGCTACGCGACCTGGTCCATGCCGAAAAGGCAGATCTGGTGATTTTCAATCACATCCTCACGCCCAGTCAGGAACGTAACCTCGAACGTGTTTTCGAGTGTCGCGTGATCGACCGCACCGGTCTGATTCTCGATATTTTCGCCCAGCGCGCCCGTACCCATGAAGGCAAGCTCCAGGTAGAACTGGCCCAGCTTGACCACATGAGCACCCGGCTGGTTCGTGGCTGGACTCACCTTGAGCGTCAAGGTGGCGGTATCGGCATGCGTGGCCCGGGTGAAACCCAGCTGGAAACCGACCGCCGCTTGCTGCGGGTTCGCCTGCGACAGATCAAGGGCCGGCTGGAAAAAGTGCGCAGCCAGCGCGAACAGTCGCGACGTGGTCGTACGCGTGCGGATATCCCTACCGTGTCTTTGGTGGGGTATACCAACGCCGGTAAATCCACACTCTTCAATAACGTGACGAAATCCGACGTGTACGCGGCTGACCAGTTGTTTGCCACGCTGGACCCGACCTTGCGCCGTCTGGAACTGGACGACCTGGGGCCGATTGTCCTGGCTGACACGGTGGGTTTCATTCGCCACTTGCCCCACAAGCTGGTCGAGGCATTCCGGTCTACCCTCGAAGAATCGAGCAACTCCGACCTGCTGTTGCACGTGATCGATGCGGCCGAACCGGATCGCATGTTGCAGATCGAGCAGGTGATGGTGGTGCTGGGCGAGATTGGTGCCCAGGACTTGCCGATCCTCGAGGTCTATAACAAACTCGATTTGCTTGAAGGTGTTGAGCCGCAAATCCAGCGCGACGCAGACGGCAAGCCCCAACGGGTCTGGCTGTCGGCGCGTGATGGCAGTGGTCTGGAGTTGCTTGAGCAAGCCATTGCCGAGTTGTTGGGCAGTGAGTTGTTTATCGGTACCTTGCGCTTGCCGCAACGATTCGCTCGACTGCGTGCGCAGTTCTTCGAACTCGGAGCGGTGCAGAAAGAAGAACACGACGAAGAAGGTGTCAGCTTGCTGGCCGTTCGATTGCCGCGCTCGGAGCTCAATCGGCTGGTCAGCCGTGAAGGCGTTGTGCCGACAGAGTTCATCGAGCAACACACTTTGCAATAAAAGCCTGAGAAAGCGGTTGTGCCGTGGTGACAGGCATTCTGTAGCATTGGTCGGCGCGCCGTGGGTGCGTCTTTGCTTTATCAGATGGAGAGCGCTATGGCTTGGAATGAGCCGGGTGGCAACTCGAATAATCAGGATCCTTGGGGTGGCAAGCGCCGCAATAACGGCGACCGCAAGGGACCACCGGATCTCGACGAGGCCTTCCGAAAGCTGCAGGAAAGCCTGAACGGGTTGTTCGGTGGTGGTAAGAAACGCGGTGATGACGGCGGTGGTTCGGGCAGGAGTGGCGGCTTCGGCGGCTTGCTCGGCATCGGCCTTGTCGTGCTGGCGGCCGTTTGGCTGTACAGCGCGGTCTACGTCGTCGACGAGCAGGAGCAAGCCGTGGTGCTGCGCTTCGGCAAGTACTACGAAACCGTTGGCCCGGGTCTGAACATCTATTTCCCGCCGCTCGATCGCAAGTACCTGGAAAACGTCACGCGTGAGCGTGCCTACACCAAGCAGGGTCAAATGCTGACTGAAGACGAAAACATCGTCGAAGTGCCGCTGACCGTGCAGTACAAGATCAGCAACCTGCAGGACTTCGTGCTGAGCGTTGATCAGCCGGAAATCAGCCTGCAGCACGCGACCGAAAGTGCCTTGCGCCATGTGGTGGGTTCCACCGCGATGGATCAGGTGCTGACCGAAGGTCGTGAATTGATGGCCAGCGAGATCAAGGAGCGTCTGCAACGCTTCATGGACACCTATCGCACCGGTATCACGGTCACCCAGGTCAACGTTCAGAGCGCAGCCGCACCGCGTGAAGTGCAGGAAGCCTTCGATGACGTGATCCGCGCCCGTGAAGACGAGCAGCGTTCGCGCAACCAGGCTGAAACCTATGCCAACGGCGTCGTGCCGGAAGCCCGTGGTCAGGCCCAGCGCATCATCGAAGATGCCAATGGTTACCGTGACGAAACCGTCTCGCGCGCCAAGGGTGAGGCCGATCGTTTCACCAAATTGGTCAGCGAGTACCGCAAGGCCCCTGAAGTCACCCGTGAGCGTCTGTACCTGGACACCATGCAGGAAGTCTTCAGCAATACCAGCAAGGTTCTCGTGACCGGCAACAAGAATGGCCAGAGCAATCTGCTGTACTTGCCGCTGGACAAGATGGTCGAAAGTGGTCGCAACACCAGCACGACAGTGACTGGCGCGACAGCCACCGGCAATGAAGCGAATGTGCGTGCAGCCGATCTGCAGCAACAGCAAGCACGTACCAGGGAGAGTCGCTGATGAGCAATAAATCGCTGATCGCCCTTATTGTCGGCGTCGTCGTGGCGATCGCAGCCTGGAACTGCTTCTACATCGTGGCTCAGACCGAGCGTGCGGTGCTGCTGCAGTTCGGTCGCGTGGTTCAGGCCGATGTTCAGCCGGGCCTGCATGTGAAAGTGCCTTACGTTAACCAGGTGCGCAAATTCGACGCACGCCTGATGACGCTGGATGCACCGACACAACGCTTCCTGACGCTGGAAAAGAAAGCCGTCATGGTCGATGCCTACGCCAAGTGGCGCGTGAAAGATGCCGAGCGCTTCTACACCGCAACCTCCGGCCTCAAGCAGATTGCTGACGAGCGTCTTTCCCGTCGTCTGGAGTCGGGCCTGCGTGACCAGTTTGGTAAGCGCACGCTGCACGAAGTGGTGTCCGGTGAGCGCGATGCGCTGATGACCGATATCACGGCGTCACTGAACAAGATGGCGGAAAAAGAGCTGGGCATCGAAGTCGTCGATGTTCGGGTCAAGGCCATCGATCTGCCGAAAGAAGTGAACCGCAGCGTTTTCGAACGCATGAGTTCCGAGCGTGAGCGTGAAGCTCGCGAGCACCGCGCCAAGGGTAACGAGCTGGCGGAAGGCATTCGTGCCGACGCCGATCGTCAACGCCGCGTGTTGCTGGCTGAAGCCTATCGTGAATCCGAAGAGGTTCGCGGTGATGGTGACGCCCAGGCCGCTGCGATCTACTCCAAGGCCTACGGCCAGGATCAGGAGTTCTACGGTTTCTACCGTAGCCTGCGCGCCTACCGTGAAAGCTTCGCGAACAAATCCGACGTCATGGTCCTCGACCCAAGCAGCGACTTCTTCCGTTACCTGGAAAAAGCCAAGCCTTGATACGACGTTGACCTGAATCATCCCCCGCCTGGCGGCTAAAGCCTCGGGCGGGGTGATCCTTTGGGAAAACGTGTGTATGATGCGGCAGCCGGGAAATTCCCGGCTTTTTTGCGTCTGCACGTTTGATTGCTGTTGTTTATGCAGGCGCCCGAGTTGAATGACTCGACAGTTTTTCGAGGAAAGTGATTGGCGAAGCTTGTTTTCAGGCTCCTCGCCGCGTTGTTTATGCGTGGCTTGTAACAAAGCCGATCATTTTCTGCTTCACTCAAGGCTCGCCCATAGGCTTGCCGCCCGGACCATAGGGGAATGGCGTAATGGCAACGGTAGACCGCTGGCTGCTGCCAGATGGCATCGAAGAAGTACTGCCACCGGAAGCGGCGCGCATTGAAGTCGCGCGTCGTCAGGTGTTGGATCTGTTCCAGAGCTGGGGTTACGAGTTTGTCGTGACTCCCCATATCGAGTACCTGGAATCCCTGCTGACCGGCGCGGGCCAGGACCTCGATCTGCGTACCTTCAAGGTCATCGATCCGCAATCGGGCCGGCAAATGGGTTTCCGTGCCGACATCACGCCGCAAGTGGCGCGCATCGATGCGCACACCCTGCGCCGTGAAGGTCCGAGCCGCCTGTGCTATGCCGGCAGCGTGCTGCACGCTCAGCCGCGTGCCTTGTCGTCCTCGCGCAGCCCGATTCAACTGGGCGCCGAGTTGTACGGCGATGCCAGCCCGAGCAGCGACGTGGAAGTCATCAGCCTGATGCTGGCCATGCTGCAACTCGCCGATGTGCCGGATGTGCACATGGATCTCGGTCATGTCGGCATCTACCGCGGCCTGGCCCGTGCGGCCGGTTTGTCCGGTGAAGTTGAACAACAGTTGTTCGACGCATTGCAACGCAAAGCCATCGACGAGGTCATTACCTTGACCGAAGGTTTGCCTGCCGAGCTGTCGGGCATGCTGCGAGCGCTGGTTGACCTGTGTGGCGGTCGTGAAGTCCTTGAGGCTGCGCGCGTACGTCTGGCCAATGCGCCGGCGCCAGTGTTGGCGGCACTGGACGATTTGCTGGCGATTGCCGAGCGTCTGTCCACGCGTTTCCCGGAATTACCGCTGTATTTCGACCTGGGCGAGTTGCGCGGCTACCACTACCACACGGGTGTGGTGTTCGCAGTGTTCGTACCGGGCGTTGGCCAGTCGATTGCCCAGGGCGGTCGTTACGACGACATCGGCGCCGACTTCGGTCGCGCGCGTCCGGCAACCGGTTTCTCTACCGATTTGAAAACCCTGGTGACCCTGGGGCGTGCTGAAGTCGAGCTACCGTCTGGCGGTATCTGGATGCCTGACAGTACGGATGCGGCACTCTGGCAGCAGGTTTGCCAGTTGCGCAGTGAGGGTCAGCGTGTCGTTCAGGCATTGCCTGGGCAACCTTTGGCCGCCGCCCGTGAAGCGGACTGCGACCGGCAATTGATTCAGCAGAACGGGCTGTGGCAAGTCTCGCCACTGGCTTCTTGAGTTTTCCTGCCGGCCCGTGGCCGGCACCAAGTTTGCGCGAATGAGGACAAGTGTTATGGGTAAGAATGTCGTAGTCCTGGGCACCCAATGGGGTGATGAGGGCAAAGGCAAGATCGTTGATCTGCTGACCGAACATGCTGCCGCCGTAGTGCGCTACCAGGGTGGCCACAACGCTGGTCACACCCTGGTGATCGATGGCGAAAAAACCGTCTTGCACCTGATTCCGTCGGGCGTGCTGCGCGAAGGCGTGCGGTGCCTGATCGGCAACGGCGTGGTGGTTGCACCGGACGCCTTGCTGCGCGAGATCGTCAAGCTGGAAGAGAAAGGCGTACCGGTGCGTGAGCGCCTGCGTATCAGCCCGTCCTGCCCGCTGATCCTGTCCTTCCACGTTGCACTGGACCAGGCCCGTGAAAAAGCCCGTGGCGAGCTGAAGATCGGTACCACCGGTCGCGGCATCGGCCCGGCCTACGAAGACAAGGTTGCGCGTCGTGGCCTGCGTGTTGGCGACCTGCTCAACATGCCGCGCTTTGAAGACAAGCTGCGTGAACTGGTGGATTACCACAACTTCATGCTGGTTGGTTACTACAAAGAGCCTGCCATCGAGTTCGAAAAGACCCTGGCCGAATGCAAAGAATACGCTGAGCTGCTCAAGCCGCTGATGCTGGACGTGACGGCCGAGTTGCACGACCTGCGTCGCGCCGGCAAAGACATCATGTTCGAAGGCGCCCAAGGCTCGTTGCTGGACATCGACCACGGTACCTATCCGTACGTGACCAGCTCCAACACCACCGCTGGCGGCGTTGCTACCGGTTCGGGTGTTGGCCCGATGTTCCTGGACTACATCCTGGGCATCACCAAGGCTTACACCACGCGTGTAGGTTCGGGTCCATTCCCGACTGAACTGTTCGACGAAGTCGGTGCGCACCTGGCCAAACAAGGTCACGAGTTCGGCGCGACGACTGGCCGTGCCCGTCGCTGTGGCTGGTTCGACGCTGTCATCCTGCGTCGCGCTATCGATGTGAACAGCATCTCGGGCATCTGCCTGACCAAGCTGGACGTACTCGACGGTCTGGAAACCATCAACATCTGCGTCGGCTACAAAGATGCAGAAGGTAACGATGTTGCCCCGACTGACGCTGACAGCTACGTGGGTCTGCAGCCAGTGTACGAAGAAGTGCCGGGCTGGACCGAGTCGACCGTGGGTGCCAAAACCCTGGAAGAGCTGCCAGCCAACGCTCGTGCCTACATCAAACGCGTCGAAGCGCTGATCGGTGCGCCGATCGACATTATTTCGACGGGTCCGGACCGCAACGAAACCATCGTTCTGCGTCATCCGTTCGCTTAATAAGTCGTTGATGTAAAAAGCAAAGGGCCCTTAATCGGGTCCTTTGTCGTTTATGCCTGTTGGACGGCATGACCTTTGCTGTGATCTTCATTAAGAGCATGTCTTCTGGCGTGCCATCAATTTAATGGCGTTAAAGCAGAGGGATATCAAGTGTCGGCGGTTCTCTCATTGTTACAAAGCCGTCTATTACGGCCCGTGTTCGTTACCCTTGGTATCGCCCTTTTGGTGCAGGTGCTGGTGGCTGTCGCTCTGACTCGGAGCACAGTGACTGCATTGGAAGCCGATCTGGGTGTGCGTCTGGGAGCGGACAGCCAAAAACTTTCTGGTGAACTTGAGCAGGCGGGGCGTGAAGTCTCGTCGAGCCTCGACAACCTCTCCACCAGCACACGTCAGCGCCTCACGGCCGGTTTGACCTCGCGACTGAAGGACGAACAGGCACAGCTGCGTGCCACGCTGGAGAAGGACCTGAAGGACTCCGCCAATGATATGGCGCAGCTTCTGGCCTCGGTCGCGCCCCGCGCCATGTGGGACAGCGACGTCCCGACCCTCTCCGAATTCGCCCGCCGGGCCCAGCGCAATCCCAGCGTGCTGTTCGTCGTCTATGACGACGCAACGGGGCAGCACCTGACGCGCTACCTCAATCGCGAAAACCCGATCAACAAGGCCCTTCTGGAGAAAGGCCAGGGCGAGCGCGCGCTGGACAAAGTGCTGGATGCAGCGAAGAACGATCCTTCGGTCTACTACCTCGAAGCCTCGATCAACCCTAATGGCGTGGAAATCGGCAAGGTTCTGATGGGCGTTTCCACCGCCTCGGTAGAAACCGATCTGGCAGCGCTGGACAAGCGCTTCTCGGCGCTGATCGCCAGCAGTGATCAACTGGTCGGCGACAGCCTCAAGGGCGCAGCCGCTGACAGCGCCACGGCGATGCGGGCGCGCCTGACCTCTGCTCAGTCCACCGCCTCTGAAATGAAAGCCAACACCACCAGCACAGTGCAGGAAGCCGCGGCGACCTTGCGCTGGCGTATCGGCATGGGCCTGGCGCTGGTGGGTTGCGGCGTGTTGCTGTTGCTGGCGGTGGTCTTGGGTCGTCGAGTGGTTAACCGCTTGAAGATGCTGATTGCCGCGATGGACGACCTGGCGGCAGGCGAGGGTGATCTGACCAAGCGCGTGCAGATCAACAGCAAGGATGAAATCGGCGACATGGCCTCGGCGGTCAATCGCTTTGTGGATAAGTTGCAGCCCATCGTGCGTGAAGCGGGCGATGTGGCCCAGCGCACGGGCGTTGAAATTGGCGCCATGACCCTGCGTAACGCCGGTGCCGATGCGGCGGCGGGCATGCAGCGTGACGAGGTTGCCGAGAGCCTGCGCGCGTTGTCGCAAATGGCTGATGAAGCGCAATCTGAAAGCCATGCGATGCAGGCGGCCTTGCAGCAGGTGGTGGACATCCGTTCGGCCACCGATGAAAACACCCGGACCTCGGCGAAAGTCGGCAGCCTGATCGAAGCGTTGGCCGGGCAGGTCGATACCGGTGCGAAAGTCATCGAGCGACTGGCGCAGCAGAGTGAGCAGATTGAAGTGGTGTTGACCGTGATTCACGGGATCGCCGAGCAAACCAACCTGCTGGCGCTGAACGCGGCCATTGAAGCGGCGCGTGCCGGCGAGACTGGTCGCGGCTTTGCCGTGGTGGCGGACGAGGTGCGAGCGCTGGCGAGCAAGACTCAAAGCTCCACGGGCGACATTCAGGCGCACATCGTGGCGTTGCAGCAAGGTGCGCGTGAGGCGGTTGCCGCGATCGGTCAGGCCGGGCGTCAGGCCAGCGAAGGTTTGCTGGTGTTGCGCGACAGTGCGCGGTTGCAGCAGTCGGTGCAGGTGTCGGTCGAGCAGGTGCATGCGGCGATTGGTCTGGCGACGCAGGCTGCGGCGCATCAGGCGCAGGGCGCGCAGGCGGTGCGGGGTCGGGTTGAAACCATTCATGCACAGGCTGAGAAAGCGGCTCAGGCGGTGGTGGAGACCACGGCCAGCGGCAAAGTGCTGGATGGCTTGGCGGCGCAGTTGAAGGCGAGCCTGGGGCAGTTCAGGGCCTGAAATGCGGTGTCTGTGCTGGCCCCTTCGCGAGCAAGCCCGCTCCCACATTTGATCTCTGGTGCTCACCAATTGTGAGTCCACAGCAGATCCAGTGTGGGAGCGGGCTTGCTCGCGAAGGCATTCTCAGCGGCTCAAATACATCCGGGTTGTTAACAGGTAAACAGGCAACCCCGACACCAATATCAACAACGCCGCATAAGGCGCCGCCGCCGCGAACTCCACGTTCGCGGTATGCGCCCAGACCTCTGTCGCCAGCGTATTCAGCCCGGTCGGACTCAGCAGCAGCGTCGCTGTCAGTTCCTTCATGGCGTCCAGAAACACCAACGCAAACGCCGCGCCCAGCGCAGGGAAAATGATCGGCAGCGTCACCCGGCAAAACGCACTGAAGGATGACGCCCCCAGTGTTCGAGCCGCCTCCTCCAGCTGCGGCGCGGCCTTGTTCAACGCCGTACGAATCGGCGCCTGAGCCAGTGGCAGAAACAGCAGTGCATAAGCGATCAGCAACAACGCCGACGTCTGGTACAGCATCGGCACATAATGCAGCGCGAAATACACCAGCGTCAGTGCAATCACCAAGCCTGGCAGCGCATGCAGCAGATACGGCAATCGCTCGGCCCAGATCGCCAGTTGACCTTTGTAGCGAACGACCAACAACCCTACCGGCACGGCCAGGATCAGACACAGCGCAGCACCGCCCAGCGACAACGCCAAGGATGAAAACAATGCCTCGCTGATCGCCGCCACCGGAAACGCCGCCGACGAACCGACCGCCAGCCAGTACGCCAGCATTCCCAGTGGAATCCCGCTACCGATGATCGCCAGCGCCAGGCAGTAGGCTTGTCCGGCGACAGCCCAGGGCCCTAATCGAACCTGTTCCGCGTGGCGCGCGGCGCCCTGGCCGGTGCGCACATGTCGACCTTTGCCGCGCACTCGCAGCTCCAGCCACAGCAGCATCAGACAAAGCGCCAGAAGCACGGCCGAAAGCATCGCCGCGTTGGCGTTGCTGAATTCCAGTTCGAATTGCTGATAGATCGCCGTGGTGAACGTCTGCAAGCCAATGATCGACAGCGCCCCGAATTCCACGAGCATGTGCAACGCAATCAGCAACGAGCCGGCGAGCAACGACGGCCAAAGCAGCGGCAGCGTAATTCTGAAAAACACGCCCCAGCGGTTGTGCCCAAGTGTCCGTGCGGACTCTTCGAGAGAAGGGTCAAGATTGCGTAGCGTCGCCGCGACCGGCAAAAAAATCAGCGGATACTTGGACAGGGTCATCACCAGAATCGCCCCGCCCAAACCTTCGAAGTGCGCACTCAGCGAGACCCAGGTGAAGCTGCTGACGAAGGCCGGGACCGCGAACGGCAAACACAGAATCACGCCCCACAAGCGCCGCCCCCGCAGGTTGCTGCGCTCGAGCAGCCAGGCCAGCGACAAGCCGATCACTCCGCAGGCAACCGTCACGCCGACCATGAGCGCCAGGGTGTTGCGCAGCAGGCCGAACACGTAAGGCCGCCACAACAGATGCAGTGCTTCGGCCCAGCCCGCCTGCCAGGTCTTGAGTCCGACGTACGCCAGCGGCAAAAGACTGAGCACCACCAGCAGCAAGACCGGCAGCAGCAGCCAGATCGATGGCCGCTTGCGCCGTGGCACATAACCCCCGCGCAAGACGGGGGCAGATAACGATGCGCTCATCAGTTCAGGCCAACGTCACGTTCCAGGTCCAGGGCTTCTTCGGCGTTGCCGAGGTCGGCTGGCGTGACGTTCGGTGCTTCAAGCTCGCTGAACGGCTTGAGGCCGCGATCCGATTGCATGCCTTTGTGCAGCGGGTACTCGGCGGTGGTCTGGGTGATCACGCGCTGGCCTTCTTCGCTGGCCATGTAGGCGAGGAATTGCTGGGCTTCCTTTGGGTGTTTGCTGGATTTCAGCACGGCGGCACTGGAAACAGTGATCAACCCACCGACGTCACCGCCGGTGAAGTAATGCAGTTTCGAATCGAGCTGGCCTTTTTCACGCTGCAAGGCGAACCAGTAGTAGTTGTTGACCAGCACGGTAGCGACTTCGCCGTTTTCCACGGCTTTCAGCGCAACCATGTTGTTGCTGTAGGTCTTGCCGAATGCGCGCAGGCCGGTCAGCCATTCTTCCGCTGCGTCCATGCCATGCACTTTGATGATCGCCACGGCTTGTTCCTGAAACGCACCGCTGGTGGGCACAAAGCCAACCTTGCCTTGCCATTTCGGGTCGGAGAATTCCATCACCGATTTCGGCAGGTCTTTTTCATCGATCAGCTTGGGATTGAACGCCACCACGCGGACCCGCGCAGTGATGCCGATCCAGGTGCCGTTGCCGGCGACGTAGTCTTTCGGCAGGACGGCGAGGGTCGCGGCATCGGTTTGTGCCAGCAGGCCTTGTTCGCCAAGTTTGTTCAGCGGTGGCGATTCTTCGGTGTAGATCACGTCGGCGGGGGAGCGATCGCCTTCTTCGACGACCTGGCTGGCGAGCTGGTTGCTGCTGCCTTTGCGCACATTGACGTGGATGCCGGTCTTGGCCTCAAAGGCCTTGGCGACCGCGTCGCCGACTTCCTTGTGTTGGCCGTTGTAGAGTGTCAGGGAAACTGGATCAGCAGCCTGGGTGAGGGGAGTAGCGAGTGCCAGGCCGAGCAGGGTGAAGGTCAGGCCGCGGCGCAGGGTATTTCGAAACATCATTCGCAGGGTTCCTCACTGTCGCATTGCAAAAACTTGCAACAATGATAAACGATATTGTTTCTCATGTGCGCCTTGCGGGGCGCGGATGTCTTTGCTAGAGCGGCTGGCCTGCGCCGCTCTTGTGGGGTAAAGAGCTTTTGTGGCGAGGGGCTTGCCCTCGCTGGGTCGCGAAGCGGCCCCATCATTTTTTCTGCTAAACCGTATTTTCAGGTTTGACGACTGCTTCGCAGCCGAATGGGGGCGAGCCCCCTCGCCGCAGGTGCAATGTTGTTCTTGAGTTTTTCAGGATGCCAGAAACGCAAAAACCCGCTTTCGCGGGTTTCTGTGAAATTTCAGAGTGAGCTCTGAAATTTGAATTGGTGCCCAGAAGAAGACTCGAACTTCCACGACCTTGCGGTCACCAGCACCTGAAGCTGGCGTGTCTACCAATTTCACCATCTGGGCATAATCTTCAGCGTTGCCGCTGTTGATGTGGCGCACTATACGGAGAGCGTTTTGATCTGTAAACCCCTGATTTGGTTTTAATAAATCTGAAGCTTAGAATGCAAAAAACCCGCTTTCGCGGGTTTTTGTGTGAGCCTTGAAATTGATCTAATCTCAAGCTCGAAATTGGTGCCCAGAAGAAGACTCGAACTTCCACGACCTTGCGGTCACCAGCACCTGAAGCTGGCGTGTCTACCAATTTCACCATCTGGGCAGTATCGGCAGCGCTAGTGCGTCGTCGATGGCGCGCACTATACGGAGCGTCTTTTTAACTGTAAACCCCCGGCATCAAAAAAACCTGAAAAATATTACCAGTGGCATTCAAGTAAGCTTTTCGGTGTCGATAAAGGGCTTTAGATGGGCTGTCACAGCCTGAAATTTCCCGTTTCATTACGCCTATGCCAAACTAACCCGCATATAGACAAGGTGAAAACTCTCTAATGGCCGATTGGCAGTCCCTCGATCCCGAGGCCGCTCGTGAAGCGGAAAAATACGATAACCCTATTCCTAGCCGCGAACTGATCCTTCAGCACCTTGCTGATCGGGGTTCGCCTGCTAACCGCGAGCAGCTGGTCGAAGAGTTTGGTCTGACCACAGAAGACCAGATCGAAGCCCTGCGCCGCCGCCTGCGCGCCATGGAGCGCGATGCTCAGCTTATTTACACGCGTCGCGGCACCTATGCGCCGGTGGACAAGCTCGACCTGATCCTGGGCCGCATCAGCGGTCACCGTGACGGCTTCGGCTTCCTGGTCCCGGACGACGGCAGTGACGATCTGTTCATGAGCCCGGCGCAAATGCGTCTGGTGTTCGATGGCGACCGTGCGCTGGCGCGTGTTTCCGGCCTGGACCGTCGCGGTCGCCGTGAAGGCATGATCGTCGAAGTGGTGTCGCGTGCTCACGAAACCATCGTCGGCCGTTACTTCGAAGAAGGCGGTATCGGCTTCGTGGTGGCGGACAATCCGAAGATCCAGCAGGAAGTGCTGGTCACGCCGGGTCGCAATGCCAACGCCAAGGTCGGTCAGTTCGTCGAAGTGAAGATCACTCACTGGCCGACGCCACGCTTCCAGCCGCAAGGCGACGTGGTTGAAGTCGTGGGCAACTACATGGCGCCGGGCATGGAAATCGATGTTGCCCTGCGCACCTACGATATTCCGCACGTCTGGCCTGAAGCGGTGTTGAAAGAAGCCGCGAAGCTCAAACCTGAAGTCGAAGAGAAAGACAAAGAGAAGCGCATCGACCTGCGTCATCTGCCGTTCGTGACCATCGACGGTGAAGATGCGCGCGACTTCGATGACGCGGTCTACTGCGAAGCCAAGCCGGGCAAACTGCGCCTGTTCTCCGGTGGCTGGAAGTTGTACGTGGCGATTGCCGACGTTTCCAGTTACGTGAAGATCGGTTCCGCGCTGGACAACGAATCCCAGGTTCGCGGCAACTCCGTTTACTTCCCGGAACGCGTAGTGCCGATGCTGCCCGAGCAGCTGTCCAACGGCCTGTGCTCGCTGAACCCGCACGTTGATCGCCTGGCCATGGTCTGCGAAATGACCATCTCCAAATCCGGCGAGATGACCGATTACTGCTTCTATGAAGCGGTGATTCACTCCCATGCCCGTCTGACCTATAACAAGGTCAGCACCATGCTGGAGACGCCGAAAGTCACCGAAGCGCGTCAGCTTCGTGGCGAATACACCGACGTTCTGCCGCATCTGAAGCAGCTTTACGCACTGTACAAAGTGCTGCTGGCGGCCCGCCACGTGCGTGGCGCGATCGATTTCGAAACGCAGGAAACCCGGATCATCTTCGGTTCCGAGCGCAAGATTGCCGAAATCCGTCCGACCGTACGCAATGATGCGCACAAGCTGATCGAGGAATGCATGCTGGCGGCCAACGTGGCCACCGCCGAATTCCTGAAAAAGCACGAAATTCCTGCGCTGTATCGCGTCCACGATGGTCCGCCGCCGGAGCGCCTGGAAAAACTGCGCGCCTTCCTCGGTGAGCTCGGCCTGTCCCTGCACAAAGGCAAGGACGGCCCGTCGCCGAAGGATTACCAGGCCTTGCTGGCCAGCATCAAGGACCGTCCGGATTTCCATCTGATCCAGACCGTCATGCTGCGTTCGTTGAGCCAGGCGGTGTACAGCGCTGATAACCAGGGCCACTTCGGCCTGAATTACGAGGCGTACACCCACTTCACCTCGCCGATTCGCCGCTACCCGGACTTGCTCACGCACCGGGCGATCCGCAGCGTCATCCATTCCAAGCAGGATACGCCGCACGTTCGCCGTGCCGGTGCGATGACCATTCCGAAAGCGCGCATCTATCCGTACGACGAAGCGACCCTGGAACAGCTCGGCGAGCAATGCTCGATGAGCGAACGCCGTGCCGACGAAGCGACCCGCGACGTGGTGAACTGGCTCAAGTGCGAGTTCATGAAAGACCGCGTGGGCGAGTCGTTCCCGGGTGTGATCACTGCCGTGACCGGTTTTGGTCTGTTCGTCGAACTGACCGACATCTACGTCGAGGGCCTGGTGCACGTCACCGCGCTGCCGGGTGATTACTACCACTTCGACCCTGTGCATCACCGCCTCGCCGGTGAGCGTACCGGTCGCAGCTTCCGCCTTGGCGACACCGTGGAAGTGCGCGTGATGCGCGTCGACCTCGACGAGCGCAAGATCGACTTCGAGATGGCTGAAAAAACCATCAGCGCGCCGATCGGCCGCAAGAAGCGCGGGACTGAAAAGACGGAGCCCGCCGCTAAAACTACGGCGAAAACCGCAGCAGAGCCGGCACCGGCGAAAACCGGTCGTCGTCCTGCCAAGGAAAAGGTTGTCGAAGCCTATCGCCCGAGCGATGCCGCGGCGAAAAACGCTGAGCTGCGCAAAAGCCGTGAACTGAAACAGGCGTTGCTGTCTGAAGCGAAAAGCGGTGGTAAAGCGGCGTCTGGGGGAAAGACCGGACGGTCGGCGCCTGACAAGGCTCCCGGCAGCAGCAAGCCAAGCAAACACCGTAAAGGTCCGCCGAAAGCGGGCTCGGCTCCAGCCAAAAGTGGCGGGGCGCGTAAACCTAAGGCCAAGTCATGAGTCAGTTGGAAAAAATCTACGGCGTGCATGCGGTAGAAGCATTGCTGCGTCACCACCCGAAACGCGTCAAGCAGATCTGGCTGGCTGAAGGCCGCAGTGATCCGCGGGTTCAGACGCTGATCCAGCTCGCTGCGGAAAATCGCGTGGCCGTTGGCAATGCCGAGCGTCGTGAGCTGGATGCTTGGGTTGAAGGCGTGCATCAGGGCGTGGTGGCAGACGTGAGCCCGAGCCAGGTCTGGGGCGAGGCAATGCTCGACGAACTGCTCGATCGCACCGAAGGCGCACCGTTGCTGCTGGTGCTCGACGGCGTGACCGATCCGCACAACCTTGGCGCTTGCCTGCGTTCGGCCGATGCGGCCGGCGCGTTGGCGGTGATCGTTCCGAAAGACAAGTCAGCCACGCTGACCCCGACGGTACGAAAAGTCGCCTGTGGCGCGGCGGAAGTGATTCCGCTGGTCGCCGTGACCAACCTGGCGCGCACCTTGGAAAAGCTAAAGCAGCGCGGGTTGTGGGTCGTCGGTACGGCGGGCGAGGCTGAGCAGAGCCTGTATCAGCAAGACATGACCGGCCCGACCATCCTGATCATGGGCGCGGAAGGCAGCGGCATGCGTCGCCTGACTCGCGATCTTTGCGACTACCTGGTGCACCTGCCGATGACCGGCAGCGTCAGCAGTCTCAACGTGTCTGTGGCGACTGGCGTTTGTCTGTTCGAAGCCCAGCGTCAGCGCAGCGTCAAGGCTGCTGCGGGCGGCAAAAAGTCTTAAGCCGTACGCGATCCAAATGTGCGAGCGGGCTTGCTCGCGAATCGGTCTGGCATTCAACATTTTTGCTGAATGACATACCGGCTTTCGCGAGCAAGCCCGCTCCCACATTGGTTCTGTGCCAATGCCAAGATCGGTGGCGTGAACGAACTGTTCAAATAATCACCAATTGCCTTGCACCTCTTCTGTCCCTTCTCTACAATTGCGCCCCTTGCTGTGACGGCAGGCACGCATGTGTCTATCGCAGGCAAGTCCATAAGTGTCATTCACTCCTTGTCTGACCGCTTTTGAGCGGCAGGCTACAACCCGTAAGGAGCATTCATGCGTCATTACGAAATCATCTTTTTGGTCCACCCGGATCAAAGCGAGCAAGTCGGCGGCATGGTTGAGCGTTACACCAAGCTGATCGAAGAAGACGGCGGCAAAATCCACCGTCTGGAAGATTGGGGCCGTCGTCAACTGGCCTACGCAATCAACAATGTTCACAAGGCTCACTACGTGATGCTGAACGTTGAGTGCACTGGCAAGGCCCTGGCCGAGCTGGAAGACAACTTCCGCTACAACGATGCAGTGATCCGTAACCTGGTCATCCGTCGCGAAGAAGCCGTTACCGGCCAATCCGAGATGCTCAAGGCTGAAGAAAACCGCAGTGAGCGCCGTGAGCGTCGCGACCGTCCTGAGCACGAAGGCGCTGAAAGCGCTGATAGTGATGACAGCGACAACAGCGATAACGCTGACGAGTAATCCACGGACCTTTTAAGGAGCCTATCAAATGGCACGTTTCTTCCGTCGTCGTAAATTCTGCCGCTTCACCGCTGAAGACGTGAAAGAGATCGATTACAAAGATCTCAACACTCTGAAAGCCTACGTATCCGAGACCGGCAAAATCGTTCCAAGCCGTATCACCGGTACCAAAGCACGTTATCAGCGTCAGCTGGCCACCGCTATCAAGCGCGCCCGCTTCCTGGCCCTGCTGGCCTACACCGACAGCCACGGCCGCTGAGACCGGGCAGTCGACACGTAGCAAAGGATTGAAAGCATGCGTGCCTTAGCTGAGTTCATCATGCGCGGCCGTATGCAGGCCACTCTCGTAGTGGCTGGATGCGCAACATTGCCGTTGTTGTATTGGTTGGGTGCTGCCGCCGGATGCCTTGTGCTCCTGCGGCGCGGATTGAAGGACGCCCTTGGCGTACTTGCTCTGGGACTGCTGCCGGCGTTGATCTGGTGGCTTTACTCCGACGACCCACGGGCACTTCTGGTGCTGCTGGGGTCTTCGAGCCTTGCGTTGGTTTTGCGCGCAAGCGAGTCCTGGAACCGCGTGCTGCTGGTCAGCATAGCGATGGGAGTGGTGTTTGCAGTGGTGCTGGGGACAGCTTTTGCTCCCCAAATCGAGATGCTGGCGCAGGCCTTGATAAAGGTCATGCCGTCGCTACTCGGTGATGTCTACCAGAAGTTGTCGGTAGATGAGCAAGCGCATTTTGCGTCCCTGATTGCACCGGTCCTGACCGGCCTGATTGCGGCCTTGTTGCAAATCGTCAGTGTGCTGAGCCTGATTGTCGGGCGCTACTGGCAGGCGTTGTTGTACAACCCGGGTGGTTTTGGTCGCGAGTTTCGCGCCATCCGATTCCCGCTTTTACCAGCGATGTTGCTGCTGGCGTGCATGCTTCTGGGGCCGAACATCGGTCCACAGATGGCCATGTTGACGCCGTTGTGCAGCGTACCGCTGGTGTTCGCCGGGCTGGCCCTGATTCACGGTCTGGTGGCGCAAAAGCGACTGGGCCGATTCTGGCTGGTGGGGTTGTACGTGACGCTGTTGCTGTTCATGCAGCTGATCTATCCGTTGCTGGTGGTCTTGGCCATCGTCGACAGCCTGATTGATTTTCGCGGTCGTTCGGCGCCGAAAGACGTCGATAGCGCGAACGGTGAAGGTTAAAAGTTAAGAGGATTTTCACATGCAACTGATCCTTCTGGAAAAAGTCACCAACCTGGGCAACCTGGGTGACAAAGTGAACGTTAAGGCTGGTTACGGTCGTAACTACCTGCTGCCTTACGGCAAAGCTACCGCTGCGACCGCTGCCAACCTGGCTGCGTTCGAAGAGCGTCGCGCTGAGCTGGAAAAAGCCGCAGCAGACCGTAAAACTTCGGCTGAAAGCCGTGCCGCCCAACTGGCTGAGCTGGAAGTGACTATCACTGCCACCGCTGGTGACGAAGGCAAGCTGTTCGGTTCGATCGGTACTCACGACATCGCTGATGCACTGACCGCCTCTGGCGTTGAAGTTGCAAAAAGCGAAGTTCGTCTGCCGAACGGCACCATCCGCAACGTAGGCGAATTCGACGTAGCCGTGCACCTGCACGCCGAAGTTGAAGCCACCGTACGCGTTGTCGTGGTAGCAGCTTAAGTAGCACTTGTCGGCTGGCACCCTTGGGTGCTTGCCGGTAACATCGGGCACGATCCTGTTTACAGGTCGTGCCCTTTGTCTTTCTGATCTCCCCGCTTTTCATAAAATAACCAAGTGGCCATGAACGATATCTCCGCACCCGAGCAATACGATCTGCAAACCGCTTCCCTGAAGGTGCCACCGCATTCCATCGAGGCCGAACAGGCCGTGCTCGGTGGTCTGATGCTGGACAATAACGCCTGGGAACGCGTGCTTGATCAAGTCTCCGACGGCGATTTCTACCGGCATGACCACCGCCTGATCTTCCGCGCGATCGCCAAGCTCGCCGACCAGAACTCCCCGATCGACGTCGTGACCCTTGCCGAGCAATTGGACAAGGAAGGTCAGACCTCACAGGTTGGTGGCCTGGGTTACCTCGGCGAGTTGGCGAAAAACACGCCGTCCGTCGCCAACATCAAGGCCTATGCGCAGATCGTCCGCGCACGGGCGACGCTGCGGCAGCTGATCGGCATCGCTACCGAGATTGCCGACAGCGCCTTCAACCCGGAAGGCCGCACCGCTGAAGAGATTCTCGACGAAGCCGAACGTCAGATCTTCCAGATCGCCGAGGCCCGGCCTAAAACCGGCGGCCCGGTGAGCGTGAATGACCTGCTGACCAAGGCCATCGACCGCATCGACACCCTGTTCAACACCGACAACGCCATCACTGGCCTGTCCACCGGTTACACCGACCTCGACGAGAAGACCAGCGGCCTGCAGCCGTCCGACCTGATCATCGTCGCCGGCCGTCCATCCATGGGTAAGACCACCTTTGCGATGAACCTGGTGGAAAACGCCGTGCTGCGCAGCGACAAGTGCGTGCTGGTGTACTCGCTCGAGATGCCAGGTGAATCGCTGATCATGCGTATGTTGTCGTCCCTCGGCCGTATCGACCAGACCAAGGTTCGTGCCGGTCGCCTGGATGACGACGACTGGCCGCGCCTGACGTCGGCCGTCAACCTGCTGAACGATCGCAAGTTGTTCATCGACGATACGGCGGGTATCAGCCCGTCGGAAATGCGCGCGCGGACCCGGCGTCTGGTGCGTGAACACGGCGACGTCGCCCTGATCATGATCGACTACCTGCAATTGATGCAGATTCCGGGTTCCGGTGGTGATAACCGGACCAACGAGATTTCCGAAATCTCCCGTTCCTTGAAGGCCCTGGCCAAGGAATTCAACTGCCCGGTGGTGGCGCTGTCACAGCTCAACCGCTCCCTGGAGCAACGACCGAACAAACGGCCAATCAACTCCGACCTCCGGGAATCCGGAGCGATCGAGCAGGATGCCGACGTCATCATGTTCGTGTACCGGGACGAGGTGTATCACCCGGAAACCGAGCACAAAGGCATCGCCGAGATCATCATCGGCAAACAGCGGAACGGCCCGATCGGTACGTCGCGACTGGCGTTCATCGGCAAGTACACCCGCTTCGAAAACCTGGCGCCGGGTAGCTACAACTTCGACGACGAGTAACCTTGTGGGAGCGGGCTTGCTCGCGAATGCGGTAGTACATTCAGCCTGATTGCTGAATGACACACCGCTTTCGCGAGCAAGCCCGCTCTCACATGGGTTACGCGTTATTTCCGACCATAGCCGTCGGAATTGGTTATTTTTTGTGCTATATTCCGCGCCCGCGATTTTTCATCTCAACACCGGTCATCGTCATGCAAACAGCCAAGCCGTTATTTGACTATCCCAAGTACTGGGCCGAATGTTTCGGTCCAGCGCCATTCCTGCCAATGAGCAGGGAGGAGATGGATCAGCTTGGCTGGGATTCATGCGACATCATCATCGTCACCGGTGATGCGTACGTTGACCATCCGTCGTTCGGCATGGCGATCATTGGCCGGCTGTTGGAGTCGCAAGGCTTCCGCGTCGGGATCATTGCCCAGCCGAACTGGCAGTCAAAAGACGACTTCATGAAGCTCGGCGAGCCGAACCTGTTCTTCGGCGTCGCGGCCGGCAACATGGACTCGATGATCAACCGCTACACCGCCGACAAGAAAATCCGTTCCGATGACGCCTACACCCCCGGTGGCCTGGCGGGCAAACGTCCGGATCGCGCGAGCCTGGTTTACAGCCAGCGCTGCAAGGAAGCCTACAAGAACGTGCCGATCGTTCTTGGCGGCATCGAAGCGTCCCTGCGCCGCATCGCCCACTACGATTACTGGCAGGACCGGGTTCGCAACTCGATCCTGATCGATGCCTGCGCCGACATCCTGCTTTACGGCAACGCCGAGCGTGCGATCGTCGAAGTCGCCCAGCGTCTGTCCTACGGTCACAAGATCGAAGACATCACCGACGTGCGCGGCACCGCGTTCATCCGTCGCGACACGCCGAAAGACTGGTACGAAGTCGATTCCACGCGTATCGACCGTCCGGGCAAGATCGACAAGATCATCAACCCGTACGTCAACACCCAGGACACCCAGGCCTGCGCCATCGAGCAGGAAAAGGGGCCGGTTGAAGACCCGACTGAAGCCAAGGTCGTGCAGATCCTGGCCAGCCCGAAAATGACCCGCGACAAGACCGTGATCCGTCTGCCATCGGTCGAGAAAGTCCGTGGTGATGCCGTTCTCTACGCTCACGCCAACCGCGTGCTTCACCTCGAAACCAACCCGGGCAACGCCCGTGCGCTGGTGCAGAAGCACGGCGAAGTCGACGTCTGGTTCAACCCGCCACCGATTCCGATGACCACCGAAGAAATGGACTACGTGTTCGGCATGCCTTATGCGCGCATTCCGCACCCGGCGTACGGCAAGGAAAAAATCCCGGCCTACGACATGATCCGCTTCTCGGTGAACATCATGCGTGGCTGCTTCGGCGGCTGCACGTTCTGCTCGATCACCGAGCACGAAGGCCGGATCATCCAGAACCGTTCCGAAGAGTCGATCATTCGCGAAATCGAAGAGATCCGCGACAAGGTTCCGGGTTTCACCGGCGTCATTTCCGACCTCGGCGGCCCGACCGCGAACATGTACCGCATCGCCTGCAAGAGCCCGGAAATCGAATCCGCGTGCCGCAAACCGTCGTGCGTATTCCCTGGCATTTGTCCGAACCTGAACACCGACCACTCGTCGCTGATTCAGCTGTATCGCAGCGCCCGTGCCTTGCCGGGTGTGAAGAAGATTTTGATCGCTTCCGGCCTGCGTTACGACCTCGCGGTCGAGTCGCCGGAATACGTCAAGGAGCTGGTGACCCACCACGTCGGTGGCTACCTGAAGATCGCCCCGGAACACACCGAGGAAGGTCCGCTCAACCAGATGATGAAGCCGGGCATCGGCAGCTATGACAAATTCAAGCGCATGTTCGAGAAGTACTCCAAGGAAGCCGGGAAAGAGCAGTACCTGATTCCGTACTTCATCGCCGCCCACCCGGGCACCACCGACGAAGACATGATGAACCTGGCCCTGTGGCTCAAGGGCAACGGTTTCCGTGCCGACCAGGTGCAGGCGTTCTACCCGTCGCCGATGGCCACCGCCACCGCGATGTACCACTCGGGCAAGAACCCGCTGCGCAAGGTCACTTACAAGAGCGATGCCGTGACCATCGTCAAGAGCGAAGAGCAGCGTCGTCTGCACAAAGCGTTCTTGCGTTATCACGACCCGAAAGGCTGGCCGATATTGCGTGAAGCGCTGACCCGCATGGGCCGCGCCGACCTGATCGGGCCGGGCAAGAACCAGTTGATCCCGTTGCATCAACCGGCGACCGACAGTTACCAGAGCGCCCGTCGCAAGAACTCGACGCCGGCCGGCAGCCACAAGGTTGCAGGGGAAAAGACCACCAAGATCCTGACCCAGCACACCGGACTGCCACCGCGCGCCAGCGATGGCGGGAACCCGTGGGACAAGCGCGAACAGGCCAAGGCAGCGGCATTCGCCCGAAACCAGCAAGCGGCGAAGGAGCGCAAGGATGCGGCCAAGGGCAAAGGGCCGAAGCCTGCGCGCAAGCCGGTTGTACCGCGCTAAACGTTGACCGCTGATAACAGAACGCCAACCTTCGGGTTGGCGTTTTGCGTTTAAGGCTTGAAAGTTTTGCCCGGGCGACTGGCCCCTTCGCGGGTAAGCCTCGCTCCTACAGGGATCCCTGTCGTTCACAAAATCCTGCGTCCACAGAAAAACCTGTAGGAGCGAGGCTTACCCGCGAAGGGGCCAGTACCGTCACTCTAAAACTTTCCTGACAGCACTCGCCGCCACATTAACGTGCAACTCCCCCAAACCAATTCCCCGCATCGCCCGATTTTGGTGCTGTACTGCCTCAAGCACTCGGAGAAAGCGCCAGCGCTGCTGCATGGCATAAGTCTTGCGCGCTTTCGAATACGCTTATGGCTCGCAGGAGGCACGCCGTGTCGATTCATGTCGCATTGCACCACGTCACGCATTACCGCTACGACCGCGCCGTCGAGCTCGGGCCGCAGATCGTTCGTCTGCGTCCGGCCGCCCACAGTCGCACGCGGATATTGTCGTACGCGCTGAAAGTCTCGCCCGAGCAGCATTTCATCAACTGGCAGCAAGACCCCCAGGGCAATTACCTGGCGCGGTTGGTGTTCCCGGAGAAAACCGAGGAACTACGGATCGAAGTCGATCTGCTGGCCGAAATGGCGGTGTTCAATCCGTTCGACTTCTTCCTTGAGCCCTACGCGGAACAAATTCCGTTCGCCTATGCCGCGGACGAGCGCAAGGAGCTGGCGCCGTACCTGGAAACCTTGCCCCTGACGCCGAAGTTCCAGGCCTACCTGGACGGCATCGACCGCACGCTGCTGCCGAGCGTGGATTTCCTCGTCGCGCTGAACCAGCGTCTGAGCGAAGACATCGGCTACCTGATCCGCATGGAACCGGGCGTGCAGATGCCTGAACACACCCTCGAACACGCCTCCGGTTCCTGCCGCGACTCGGCATGGCTGCTGGTGCAATTGCTGCGCAACCTTGGACTGGCGGCGCGTTTCGTCTCCGGCTATCTCATTCAACTCACCGCCGATGTCAAAAGTCTGGATGGCCCTTCTGGCACCGAGGTGGACTTCACCGATTTGCACGCCTGGTGCGAAGTGTATTTGCCGGGTGCCGGCTGGATCGGCCTGGACGCGACGTCAGGGCTGTTTGCCGGCGAAGGACACATTCCGTTGGCGTGTAGTCCCGATCCGGGCTCTGCGGCACCGATCAGTGGCCTGGTGGAACCGTGCGAGTGCGAATTCACCCACGAAATGTCCGTGGAGCGGATTTGGGAGGCGCCGCGGGTCACCAAGCCCTACACCGAAGATCAATGGCTGGCGATCCAGGCACTGGGCCGGCAGATCGATGCCGATCTGCTGGAAGGCGACGTACGCCTGACCATGGGCGGCGAGCCGACCTTCGTCTCCATCGACGATCCGGACGGCGACGAATGGAACACCGCCGCGCTCGGGCCGGACAAGCGTCGCCTGTCCGCCGAACTGTTCCAGCGTATGCGCAAGCGTTACGCGCCCAAGGGCCTGGTGCATTTCGGTCAAGGCAAGTGGTACCCCGGCGAGCAACTGCCGCGTTGGTCGCTCAACTGCTACTGGCGCCGCGACGGCGTGCCGATCTGGCACAACAGCGCGCTGATTGCCGATGAGCAGGAAGACTACGGCGCCGATGGTGAATTGGCCGGGCGCTTTCTGGCGAGTGTCGCCGAACGTTTGAAAATTCCGACGCGTTTTGTGTTCCCTGCCTACGAAGACAATTTCTATTACCTCTGGCGCGAAGGTACGTTGCCGCAGAACGTCAGCGCCGAAGACTCACGTCTCGAAGAGCCGCTCGAACGAGCCCGTCTGCGGAAAGTCTTCAGTCAGGGCCTGGATAAAGTGATTGGCCAGGTCCTGCCGCTGGCGCGCACCGCCAAGGGCGATCAGTGGCAAAGCGGTCGCTGGTATCTGCGCGACGAGCATTGCCGCCTGGTGCCCGGGGACTCGCCGCTGGGCTATCGCTTGCCACTGGGTTCGCAGCCGTGGGTGAAAGCCGCCGAGTTTCCGTTCATCTATCCCAATGACCCCAACCAGGAATTCCCTGCGCTGCCGGATACGCAGCAATTAAACAGCCCGGGAGCACCTGCCGACGCGGTCGAGCGGGATCTGGAGGTCGACGAATCCGCCGACTGGCTGACCCGTACCGCGTTCTGCGCCGAGGCGCGGGAAGGGCGGTTGTACCTGTTCATGCCGCCGCTGGAGCGGGTCGAGGATTATCTGGAGCTGGTCACCGCAATCGAGGCCACGGCGCAGGAGTTGCGCTGCCCGGTGTTGCTGGAAGGCTATGAGCCGCCGAGCGATCCACGCCTGAGCAACTTCCGTATCACTCCAGACCCGGGCGTGATCGAGGTCAACGTGCAGCCGTCCGCCACGTGGGACGAACTGGTCGAGCGCACCGAGTTTCTCTACGAAGAAGCGCGCCAGACCCGGCTGACCACCGAGAAATTCATGATTGATGGCCGACACACGGGCACTGGCGGCGGTAACCATTTCGTACTGGGTGGCGCGACACCGGCTGACTCACCCTTTCTGCGCCGTCCGGATCTGTTGCGCAGTCTGATCAGCTATTGGCACAACCATCCGTCCTTGTCCTACCTGTTTTCCGGATTGTTCATCGGCCCGACGTCCCAGGCGCCGCGCGTCGATGAAGCCCGCAACGATGCGTTGTACGAGCTGGAAATCGCCTTCGCCCAAATGCCCCAACCCGGTGAGGAATGCGCGCCTTGGCTGGTGGACCGGTTGTTGCGCAACCTGCTGATCGACGTGACCGGCAACACCCACCGCGCCGAGTTCTGCATCGACAAGCTGTATTCACCGGACGGCGCGACGGGGCGCCTCGGCTTGCTGGAGTTGCGTGCCTTTGAAATGCCGCCGCATGCGCGCATGAGTCTGGCGCAACAGTTGTTGCTGCGAGCGCTGGTCGCACGATTCTGGCGCGAGCCATATGCGCCGCCGAAACTGGCGCGCTGGGGCACTGAATTGCACGACCGGTTCCTGTTGCCGCACTTTATCGAGCAGGATTTCGCGGACGTCATCGTGGATCTCAACGCCTCGGGTTATCCGGTGCGGGCCGAATGGTTTGCCGCACATCTGGAATTCCGTTTTCCCAAGGTCGGCGATTACGCCGTCAGCGGCATTGAACTGGAAGTGCGTCAGGCGCTGGAACCGTGGCATGTGCTGGGCGAGGAGGGCGCCGTCGGCGGCACGGTGCGCTATGTGGATTCGTCCCTTGAACGCCTGCAGGTCAAGCTCACCGGCCTGCCACCGCAACGTTATTTGCTGACCTGCAATGGCGTTCCGGTGCCCTTGCAGCCCACCGGGCGGGTTGGCGAGTTCGTCGCCGGTGTGCGTTTCCGCGCCTGGCAGCCCGCCAACTGCCTGCAACCGACCATTCCCGTCCACGCGCCGCTGGTGTTCGACCTGCTCGACACCTGGATGCAGCGGTCTCTGGGTGGCTGCCAGTACCACGTCGCCCATCCCGGCGGGCGCAATTACGACAGTTTGCCGGTGAACGCCAATGAAGCCGAGAGTCGGAGGATGGCGCGTTTCTTCCGCATCGGACACAGCCCTGGGAAACTTCCTATACCGATTCTGGAAATTAACGACGAGCTGCCGATGACTCTCGATTTGCGACGTTTCTAAACCGTACGCGACGCTCGGATTTTTCGTATATCCGGGCGTCATGAGCCTGCGTTAGTCTGACCGTTCCTTGCTGTCTGCCGAGCTTTCCATGCCTGACCTGCTAGACCGCTACCCGCTGACCGCGGGCACTTATCACGAACTGCTCAACGACAGCGGCGCGGTGCGCCCGCACTGGCGTCGGCTGTTCGACCAGTTGCAACGCAGCACGCCCGCGCAACTGGTACAGCGTCAGGCGTTGCTGGCCCGGCAGATTCAGGAAAACGGCGTGACCTACAACGTCTACGCCGACCCCAAGGGCGCGGACCGGCCGTGGGAACTGGACCTGCTGCCGCATGTGATCTCCGCTGATGAGTGGGCGTTGTTGTCAGCCGGGATCGCTCAGCGGGCGCGCCTGTTGAATGCTGTGCTCGCGGATTTGTACGGGCCGCAGCGGCTGATTGCGGAAGGCTTGCTGCCCGCCGAGTTGGTGTTCGGTCACAACAATTTCCTCTGGCCCTGTCAGGGCATCACGCCGCCTGACGGGGCTTTTCTGCATCTGTATGCCGTGGATCTGGCGCGCACGCCCGACGGGCGCTGGTGGGTCACGGCGGATCGGACCCAGGCACCGTCCGGCGCGGGTTACGCTCTGGAAAACCGCACGATCGTGTCCCGGGCCTTTCCCGAGTTGTACCGTGATTTGAAGGTGCAGCATCTGGCCGGGTTCTTCCGCACGCTGCAGGAAACCCTGGCCCGCCAGGCACCGAGCGATGATGAAGCGCCGTTGGTGGTATTACTGACACCGGGGCGTTTCAACGAAAGCTATTTCGAACATTTGTACCTGGCACGGCAGCTCGGTTATCCACTGGTGGAGGGTGGCGACCTTACGGTGCGCGATGCCACGGTCTACCTGAAAACCTTGAGCGGCCTGCGGCGGGTCCACGCGATCATGCGCCGGCTCGACGACGACTTCTGCGACCCGTTGGAGTTGCGCACCGACTCTGCGCTTGGCGTGCCGGGCCTGCTCGAAGCCGTGCGGCAGGGGCGAGTGCTGGTGGCCAATGCACTCGGCAGCGGCGTTCTCGAGTCGCCGGGATTGCTGGGTTTCCTGCCGAGGATCAACCAATTCCTGTTCGGCGAAGAGCTGACCCTGCCCTCTATTGCGACGTGGTGGTGCGGCGAAGCGCCGGTGCTGGCACAGGCGTTGGAAAAGTTGCCGGAGTTGCTGATCAAACCGGCGTTCCCTTCGCAGAGCTTCGCGCCGGTATTTGGCCGTGATTTGAGTGAAAAGCAGCGCCAGAGCCTCGCTGAGCGCATGCAGGCGCGACCGTACGCCTATGTGGCGCAAGAACTGGCGCAATTGTCCCAGGCGCCGATCTGGCAGGCTGAGGACGGTCAGTTACAGCCTCGGGCCATCGGCATGCGCATGTATGCGGTGGCCAGTCGCGACGGCTATCGAGTGCTGCCCGGTGGCTTGACCCGCGTGGCCGCGGAGGCTGACGCTGAAGTGGTCTCGATGCAACGCGGTGGCGCGAGCAAGGACACTTGGGTGCTCGGCGATCGGCCGCCCAGCGGTGAACAGTGGAAAGCCCAGCGCAGCATCGGCGTGCACGACCTGGTGCGGCGCGATCCGTATTTGCCGTCGCGGGTGGTGGAAAACCTGTTCTGGTTCGGCCGTTACTGCGAACGCTGTGATGACAGCGCGCGTTTGTTGCGGATCATGCTGGCGCGCTATGTCGATGGCGACGACCCGCAAGCCCTGGAAGCGGCGGTCGATCTCGGCGAGCGGCTGATGTTGTTGCCGGATGAAGGTGAATTGCCTGAGCGGTTACTGGCGGCGTTGCTCGGCGATGACTGGCCGTTCAGCCTGCGTTCCAACCTGCAGCGCTTGCAGTGGGCGGCTTCGCAGGTGCGCGGCAAGCTCTCGCGGGAAAACTGGCAGGCGCTGGTGGAGTTGCAGCGCGAGGCCATGGAGCTGGAAACCGGGGAGCCGGATTTCGGCGAATTGCTGGATTTTCTCAACCGTCTGTTGATGTCGCTGGCGGCGCTGTCCGGTTTTGCCCTCGACGACATGACCCGGGACGAAGGCTGGCGCTTCCTGATGATCGGCCGGCGGATCGAGCGCCTGCAGTTTCTCAGCGGCAGCCTGGCGGCGTTCCTGCGCGGCAGCGGCGCCTTCGATCAGGCCGGACTGGAATGGCTGCTGGAGCTGGGCAACAGCAGCATCACCTACCGTTCGCGGTATCTGGCGGTGGCGCAATTGATCCCGGTGCTGGACCTGTTGCTGCTCGACGAGCAGAACCCGCACGCGGTGCTGTTCCAATTGAAGCTGGTGACCCGCACCCTTAAACGTTTGAACGATGATTTCGGTGTGCCGCGCGAAGCGGGTCTGCCGCAATTGGTCGAGCGGCTGGCGCGCTTCGACCTGGGGTGCCTGGAGAATTCGCTGTTCGGCGACGCCAGCGTTCGTGCCGCCATTGATGGGCTGGCCGATCTGCTCCAGGAGATCGCCGACGCCAGCGGACAAGTGTCGGATCGACTGGCGTTGCGCCATTTCGCCCATGTCGACGATGTCAGCCAGCGCACGGTGTCCGTCTGATGAGCGCCCGTTACCAGATTTTCCACGACACCCATTATCACTACGACAGCCCGGTGTCCCTCGCCCAGCAATTGGCGCATCTTTGGCCGCGGGCCTGTGCCTGGCAGCGCTGTACCGAGCAGCAATTGCACATCAGTCCCGACCCGACGTCGCGCCGGGATGAGCTGGATGTGTTTGGCAATCCGCTGACCCGGCTGGCGTTTGAGCGGCCACACGATGAGTTATTGGTCAACGCCCGGCTCACCGTCGAGGTGCTGTCCCGGCCAATGCTCGATTTCAATCAATCACTGGCCTGGGAGGAAACCCGCAACGCGCTGACCTACAGCAGTCAGCCACTTTCTTCTGAATTGCTGGAAGCTTGCCGTTACCGATTCGAATCGCCCTATGTGCATTTGAAGCGCAACTTCGTCGAGTTCTCGGAAAGCTGTTTCCCGGCGGGCCGCCCGCTGTTGCTCGGCGTTCAGGCGCTGATGGAGAAAATCTTCAGCGAGTTCACCTTCGACGCCGAAGCGACCCAAGTGGCGACACCGCTGGTGGAAGTGCTGGAGCGCCGGCGCGGGGTTTGCCAGGACTTCGCTCACTTGATGCTCGCTTGCGTGCGTTCCCGTGGGTTGGCGGCTCGTTACATCAGTGGCTACCTGCTGACCCAACCACCGCCGGGTCAACCGCGACTGATCGGCGCCGACGCCTCTCACGCCTGGGTTTCGGTGTTTTGCCCGGCGCTGGGCTGGGTGGATTTCGATCCGACCAACAACGTGCAGCCGGCGCTCGAACACATCACCTTGGCCTGGGGTCGGGATTTTTCGGATGTCTCGCCGTTGCGGGGGGTGATTTTGGGGGGAGGTAATCACGATCCGGAAGTGCGTGTCACCGTGATGCCACTGGAGTAGCGCAGATCTAATGTGGGAGCGGGCTTGCTCGCGAAAGCGGTCTGTCAGCCACAGCGGTGTTGGATGTGCCGCCGCTTTCGCGAGCAAGCCCGCTCCCACAGGGGACATGTGTAAGGACTTTCGAATGGGGGGTGTTTCAGACTGGACTGTGAGGGTCAGCAGCGTAACTGCTGACCCTGGACACAGATCCGGTGGGCCTGATCAGATCATCGGGCCCTGAGGGTCTCAGGCGTCGGGCGCCTGATCTTTCGGTGCTTCAACATCACTTTCTGCGGCCACTTCACCGTCTGTTTCCGGGTTCAGTGCGGCGGCTTCTTCTTCAGCTGTAGCTTTCTTGCGCTGAAGCTTTTCCTCTTTCTTCTGCTCCTTGGCCAAGTCTCTCTGACGTTTGGCGAAGGAATAATTAGGTTTAGCCATGGGCGATCCTCTGGGGTCGAAGGTGAGGTTGAGCGGCGCATATTCTGCCCTGTATCGGTGCCGAGCCGTTAGCTGGGTTTTTGCTCTGTCCACTTTGGCACCACGGTCGGCTGCCAGGCATCCAGCGCATCGATCAGGGTTTGCGGCGATTCGCTCACTTGCAGCATGTCACGGTGTGCTTCTCGAACGAAGCCTTCGCCGACGATATGATCAAGAAAACCGGTCAATTTGCTGTAGAAACCGTTCACTTCCAGCAACCCCAGCGGTTTGCCGTGGTAGCCGAGCTGGCCCCATGTCCAGACTTCGAACAGTTCTTCCAGGGTGCCCAGGCCGCCGGGCAGGGCGATGAACGCGTCGCTGAGTTCGGCCATCCGCGCTTTGCGCGCGTGCATGCCGTCGACCACTTCCAGGCGAGTCAGGCCGCTGTGGCCGATTTCCTTGTCCTTGAGGCTTTGCGGGATGATCCCGATCACTTCACCGCCGGCTGCCAGCGCGGCATCGGCGACGATTCCCATCAGCCCGACGGCGCCGCCGCCGTAGACCAGGGTCAGCTTGCGCTCGGCCAATGCCCGCCCGAGGGCGACAGCGGCTTCACGATAAGCCGGGTTGGTGCCGGTGCTGGCACCGCAAAATACACAAACGGATGCTAAAGACATGCCTTGCTCCAGGGTCAGGATGGCCACAGAGTAAAGGCAGAGGCGCGACGCTCCAAGGTCTAAACTTCGCGCTGGGACGTTTCACAGGTGCCACTGGCGCCGCAGGCGTAAGCGGCGAGCAAACTGCACAAAAAGCTGTTGATGGACATGACAGACGCTCCGGATAAGTGATGACGACCTGATGATAGGGCCGCCCTAGACGTCTGGCTGGTAGATTGTTTCGATTGGTGTCATAGCGCTAAAGTTGTATACAATTTTTGATTCAGGTCATAGGAACTTGCGAAGTTTTCAGGCAGTCTTCTGTCCATTCGCACTTTTGTTAACCCTGCCTTGGAGATTCACCATGTTTGCCAAACTTGTTGCGGTATCCCTGCTGACACTGGCCAGCAGCCAACTGATGGCTGCCGAGTGCAAGACGACCATCGACTCCACCGATCAAATGTCCTTCAACACCAAGGCCATTGAAATCGACAAAAGCTGCAAGACTTTCACCGTTGAACTGACCCACTCCGGCAACCTGCCGAAAAACGTGATGGGCCATAACTGGGTGCTGAGCAAAGAGGCTGACATGCAGCCGATCGCCACCGATGGCCTGGCCGCTGGTATCGACAAGAACTACCTGAAGGAAGGTGATGCGCGCGTTATCGCCCATACCAAAATCATCGGCGCCAAGGAAACCGACTCGGTGACTTTCGATGTGTCGAAGCTTGATGCGGCCGAGAAATACGGCTTCTTCTGCTCGTTCCCCGGCCACATCTCGATGATGAAAGGTACGGTTACGCTGAAGTAAGCGAATCGGGTCATAAAAAAGCGTCCTGCGAGGGACGCTTTTTTTGTGCCTGACGTTTGACCGAGTCATCGTTCATCGCGGGCAAGCCACGCTCCCACAGGTTTTGTGTCGGACGCCGGCAATGGGCACGACACAAAACCTGTGGGAGCGTGGCTTGCCCGCGAAGGCGTCGGTCCAGACACCGCCTTACTTAGGGTGCAAACGGCATCACCCGCTTGTGATGGGTCTTTTTATACGTATCGCAAATGATCTTGAACGCTTCCTCACGCACCGGCTCACCGTGCAGGAATGCATCGATCTCGGCGTAGGTCACGCCGTGGGACGCTTCGTCCGGTTTGCCCGGGGACAGGTCTTCCAGGTCGGCGGTCGGGACTTTTTCCACCAGCGATTCCGGCGCACCGAAGTTACGGGCTATGGCCCGGACCTGGTTTTTCACCAGGCCGCTCAACGGTGCCAGGTCGCACGCGCCGTCACCGAACTTGGTGAAGAAGCCCATCACTGCTTCCGCCGCGTGGTCGGTGCCGATCACCAGGCCATGCGCCGCGCCGGCGATGGTGTACTGGGCGACCATGCGCATCCGCGCCTTGGTGTTGCCGAGGACGAAATCCACCGAAACCGCGTGCTTGCCTTCGAAGGCTGCCACTTCATTGGCCAGGGATTTGACCGCCGGGCCGATGTTCACGGTATGACGCTCGTCTGGCTTGATGAAGTCCACCGAAGCCTGTGCGTCGTGCTCGTCGAACTGGGTTTCGTACGGCAGGCGCACGGCGATGAACTTGTAGCTGTCATCACCGGTGCGGGCGCGCAGTTCGCGCATGGCGCGCTGGGCCAGCAGGCCTGCGGTCAGGGAATCGACTCCGCCGCTGATACCGAGCACGAGGGTCTTGAGCCCGGAATTGACCAGGCAATCCTGAATGAAGGTAATGCGCCGGGCGATTTCCGCCTCGAGAGCGGCTTTGTCGGCGAATGGGGGTTGAACCTTGAGCTGCTCAGCAATCTCACGCTGTACGGCTTGCATGAATTCACTCCTTGCTTGGTGTGCTGGAAAGGGCGGCAGGAACTTTGAAAACGTGTCGCAAATAGGCGACGAAATTCGGGTCTTTGCAGTGAGTCTTGCCAGGCTCGTCGGAGATCTTTGCCACCGGTTGGCCATTGCAGGCCGCCATTTTAAGCACGATGCTCATCGGTTCAACACCTGGAATATCGCACGTCAGGTTGGTGCCGATGCCGAAGCTGACATTGATCCGACCGCGTAACGCGCGAAATATTTCCAGCGCCTTGGGCAGCGTCAGACTGTCGGAGAACGTCAGCGTCTTGCTCATCGGGTCGATGCCCAGCTTTTGATAGTGGGCGATCGCCTTTTCTGCCCAGATCACCGGATCACCGGAATCGTGGCGCAGGCCGTCGAAGAGCTTGGCAAAGTACAGGTCGAAATCGTTGAGGAAGGCATCCATGGTGATGCAGTCAGTCAACGCGATCCCCAGCAGGCCGCGGTACTCGCGGACCCAGCAATCGAGGGCGGCAATCTGGCTGTCGATCAGTCGCGGGCCGAGTTGCTGGTGGGCCATGATCCATTCGTGGGCCATGGTGCCCAGCGGTTTCATGTCCAGTTCCCGGGACAAATGCACGTTGCTGGTGCCGACGAAACGTCCGGGGAAGTCGTGCTTGAGGACGTTCACCACTTCTTCCTGCACGCGGTAGGAAAAGCGACGACGGGTGCCGAAATCGGCTACCTGCAATTCGGACAATTCGTCGCTGCTGGCGTTGGCGGTCAGCCAGTCGAACTTGCGATAGAGCTGCTCGCGGGCCTGCTCCAGAACGATGTCCCGGTAGCGATAGCGGTTGCGCACTTCGCTGACGATGGACAGCAGCGGGACTTCAAAAAGAATCACATGCAGCCATGGCCCGCGCAGGCGGATAAACAGCTCGCCGTTTTCGATTCCGGTGTGAACGTAGCGCAGGTTGAAGCGGAACAACCCGAGAAAGCGCAGGAAATCCGGCTTCATGAAGCTGATGCGCTCCATGAAACTCAACTGGTCGGCGCTCAGGCTCAATTCGGCCAGGCGCTCGATCTGGAAGCGGATCTCCGCCAGGTACGGGCGCAGGTCTTCACTGTTGCGGCAACGAAACTCCCATTCGACGTCCACGTTCGGGTAGTTGTGCAGCACCGCCTGCATCATCGTCAGTTTGTAGAAGTCGGTGTCGAGCAGGTTCTGCACGATGCGATCGGCAAACACACTCTCGCTCATAACGGGGTTCTCCACATTGAATACGCATAGTGGCGCATAGGGGTGGTGGTGATTGCCAGTGATTTTTCAGGTTGCTGGAGATCCCTGTGGGGGCGGGCTTGCCCGCGAAAGCGGTTTATCAGTCACATTGATGCTGGATGTGATGACGCCTTCGCGGGCAAGCCCGCTCCCACAGGGGGGAGTGTGAAGCTTTAAATTTGCGGAATTTCCGGGCTATCAATCTGCTCCAGCATCCACTTCACAAAATCCCGCACCTTGGGCACTTCCGCAGAATGTTCCGGGTACGCCAGGTAATACGCGTCGGAACTGGGCATCGCGTGCTGCCAGGGTATGACCAGTTTGCCGTCGGCCAATTCCTCTTCCACCAGAAAACGCGGCAACAATGCCACGCCGCAGCCGACCTGCGCGGCGCGGATGCACATGTAGAAGGTTTCGAAACGCGGGCCGTGGTAGCTGTGTTCGGTGTGGTAACCCTGACTGTCGAACCAGTCGTGCCAGGCCTGTGGTCGGGAGGCGTTTTGCAGCAGGACCAGGTCGGTGAGCTGGGTGGGATCAGTAAACGGTGTCGCCGGCAGGCTACCCGGTGCACACACGGGAACCAGCTCCTCGCCGAACAGCTTCAGGCATTCGGTGCGGGGCCGTGAGCCCTGGCCGAAATAGAACGCCAGATCGCTGCGACCTTGCAGCAGGTCGTCGGCTTCCTGCTCGCTGCACAGGTCGAGATGGATCGATGGGTGACGCAGGCGCCAACCTTTCAAACGGGGCACCAGCCAGCGGGCGCCAAAGGTCGGAGGAGTGGAAACGCGCAAGACTTCGGTTTCCCCACCGTAGGAACGCAGGTAGTGGGTCGACATCTCGACTTGCGTGAGGATTTTTCGTACCTCAACCAGGTACAAATCACCGGCCGGGGTCATTTGCAGGCGTCGACGCACCCGGCGGAACAACAGGTGTTGCAACAATTCTTCCAGTTGCGCGACCTGTTTGCTGACCGCGCTCTGGGTCAGGTTCAGCTCTTCGGCGGCCCGTGTGAAGCTCAAATGCCGGGTCACGGCCTCGAAACACTGCAGCGCGGTGATCGACGGCAGGTAACGTTTATTCAGCATGGGTTGTCCTTTTTCTTGTTTCTTTCTGACCAGCAATTCGCAGCATGAATAAACGGAATGATATCTCTCTTAAAGGTCGTTTGTTGGGTAACCTCCGGCGAGCTAAAACTACAGGTCTGATCAGTCGTGATTTTCCGGCTGCACGTTTTCTGTTTTTTGCTCGAGGAGTGACCCATGGTTGCCGCATTGCTTGATCGTCTAGGTGTGAACCCGGCCCTGTACCAGAACGGCAAAGTGCCGGTGCATTCGCCGATCGATGGCAGCAAGATCGCCTCTGTGAACTGGGAAGGCGCCGCTGAAGTCGAGCAGCACATCAGTCGCGCAGATCATGCGTTCGAATTGTGGCGCAAGGTCCCGGCTCCGCGCCGTGGCGAACTGGTGCGTCAACTGGGTGACATCCTGCGCGAATACAAGGCCGACCTCGGCGAGCTGGTTTCCTGGGAAGCCGGCAAGATCACTCAGGAAGGCCTGGGCGAAGTTCAGGAAATGATCGACATCTGCGATTTCGCAGTCGGCCTGTCCCGTCAGTTGTACGGTCTGACCATCGCTTCCGAACGCCCTGGCCACCACATGCGCGAGACCTGGCACCCACTGGGCATCGTTGGCGTGATCAGCGCGTTCAACTTCCCGGTGGCCGTCTGGGCCTGGAACACCACGCTGGCGCTGGTCTGCGGCAACCCGGTGATCTGGAAGCCGTCGGAGAAAACCCCGCTGACCGCACTGGCCTGCCAGGCACTGTTCGATCGCGTATTGAAAAACTTCAGCGACGCCCCTCCGCATTTGAGCCAAGTCATTATTGGTGGCCGCGATGCTGGCGAAGCGCTGGTCGATGACCCGCGTGTCGCGCTGATCAGCGCCACCGGCAGCACCCGCATGGGGCGCGAAGTGGCGCCGAAAATCGCCGCACGTTTTGCGCGCAGCATTCTGGAACTGGGCGGTAACAACGCCATGATCCTCGGCCCAAGCGCCGACCTGGACATGGCCGTTCGCGCGATCCTGTTCAGCGCCGTCGGCACCGCCGGCCAGCGTTGCACCACCCTGCGTCGCCTGATCGCTCACGAATCGGTGAAGGAAGAAATCGTTACCCGCCTGAAGGCCGCTTACTCGAAAGTGCGCATCGGCAATCCGCTGGAAGGCAACCTGATCGGCCCGCTGATCGACAAACACAGCTTCGACAACATGCAAGACGCGCTGGAGCAGGCGTTGAGCGAAGGCGGTCGGGTCTTCGGCGGCAAGCGTCAGCTGGAAGACAAATACCCGAACGCTTACTACGTCTCGCCGGCTATCGTTGAAATGCCGGAGCAGAGTGACGTGGTCTGCCACGAAACCTTTGCACCGATCCTGTACGTGGTCGGTTACAAGGACTTCGACGAAGCGCTGCGCCTGAACAACGCCGTGCCACAAGGCCTGTCCTCGTGCATCTTCACCACCGACGTGCGTGAAGCCGAGCAGTTCATGTCGGCGGTCGGCAGCGACTGCGGCATCGCCAACGTCAACATCGGCCCGAGCGGTGCGGAAATCGGCGGTGCGTTTGGCGGCGAGAAAGAGACGGGCGGTGGTCGTGAGTCGGGCTCCGATGCATGGCGCGGGTACATGCGCCGCCAGACCAACACCGTGAACTATTCGCTGGAGTTGCCGTTGGCTCAAGGGATTACGTTCGACTGATGGGCCCCTTCGCGGGCAAGCCTCGCTCCTACAGGTTTTAAGTGATCCTGTAGGAGCGAGGCTTGCCCGCGAAGCTTCTGCTTTTGTTGTTTGTTAGGTTTCTGTTGGAGTCTGGCAATGCCGTTACGCGAAGAGTGTCTGTGGGAAAAACTGACGCCGCAAAGGCCCGACAACGGGTTGCTCAAGGGCGAGGTGAAGGTCGATGTCTGCGTCATCGGCGCCGGGTTCACCGGTCTGTCGGCGGCGGTACATTTGCTGGAACAAGGCAAGACGGTATGCGTGCTGGAAGCCCATCGTGCCGGTCATGGCGGTTCGGGTCGCAACGTCGGGCTGGTCAACGCCGGGATGTGGATTCCACCGGACGACATCGAAGCGGGGTTCGGCGAAGCGGTGGGCAGTCAGCTCAACCGCATGCTCGGCGCAGCACCGTCCCTGGTGTTCAGCCTCGTGGACAAATACAACATCGATTGCCAGTTGCGCCGCGAGGGCACGCTGCACATGGCGCATAACGCCCGTGGCGAAGCGGACTTGCGCAGTCGTGAAGAACAATGGAAACGTCGCGGCGCCCCCGTCGAACTCCTGACCGGTCAAGCCTGCGAACAGGCCACCGGCACCAAAAAAATTGCCGCCGCACTGCTTGATCGACGTGCTGGCACGATCAACCCGATGGCCTACACTACGGGGCTGGCCAACGCGGCCATCGGCCTCGGCGGTCAGCTGTTCGATCATTCTCCCGTGACCCGGCTCGAACGTCAGGGCCAGAAGTGGTCAGTGCAGACCGCACAGGGTTCGGTGCTCGCCGAGCAAGTGGTCATCGCTTCCAACGCCTACACCGAAGGCGACTGGACGGAGCTTCGACGCAATTTCTTCCCCGGTTATTACTATCAGGTGGCTTCGGTGCCGCTGACTGAAGACGCCGCACAGCAAATCCTGCCCGGTGGCCAGGGTTCCTGGGACACACGCCAGGTGCTCAGCAGTATTCGTCGCGATAAAGACGGTCGCCTGTTGCTCGGCAGTCTGGGCAATGGCAATCAGAAGCCGACCTGGTTCCTCAAGGCGTGGGCCGATCGGGTTCAGCAGCACTATTTCCCGTACCTCAAACCGGTGGAGTGGGAGTGCACCTGGACCGGTTGCATCGCCTTCACCCCCGATCATTTGATGCGCCTGTTCGAGCCGGCGCCCGGTTTAGTGGCAGTCACCGGCTACAACGGCCGGGGCGTGACGACTGGCACTGTCGTGGGCAAAGCCTTTGCCGATTATTTGTGTAACGGAAATCCTCAGGCACTGCCAATTCCCTTCGCACCCATGCAGCCGCTGGCTGGGGCAGGGCTGCGTAGCTGTCTTTATGAAGCGGGGTTTTCGCTGTATCACGCGGGCCAGTGCTTGCGGATCGTGATTTGATTGTTGAAATTTGTTGCGGGGAGCGGCGCTTTTCGGCGCAGCGACTAGCCTGTAAAAGGTGCGGGTTGTAGCAGTACCGCACCAGCAGTGTGCACTTCGGTGACGAACGTTGTTACAGGCTGGTTGCACGTCGTTTGGCGCCGCGGTTGCAATGATGGCGCATGCGGGTTGCGCCTTTAAAAATAAATGGTTTCACCTTCCGCGGTTTAGACGGTTGCACGCCCAATGAAAATGGGCTCGAAACAGTCGAAAAAACAATAAAGCAGCGACTTTTTTCAGAATAAAAAACCGATGGCACGGCCCTTGCTCTGAGCATTCAGGAAGTCGCAGTGCCAACTAAAAAAAACCTTGGAGCACCACCTCATGTCCCAGACGTTTTACAAAAAAGGCTTTTTGGCCCTCGCAGTGGCAACTGCGTTGGGTGTTTCTGCGTTTGCACAGGCTGATGTGAAAATCGGTGTGGCAGGTCCAATGACTGGCGCCAACGCGGCATTTGGCGAGCAGTACATGAAGGGTGCACAGGCAGCGGCCGATGCCATCAACGCATCGGGCGGCGTGAACGGGGAAAAAATCGTACTGGTCAAGGGCGATGACGCCTGCGAACCGAAACAGGCTGTGACGGTCGCCAAGGACCTGACCAACCAGAAAGTGGCGGGCGTGGTCGGCCACTTCTGCTCCTCGTCGACCATCCCGGCCTCCGAGATCTATGACGAAGCAGGCATCATCGCAATCACTCCAGGTTCTACCAACCCGGCGGTTACCGAACGTGGTCTGAGCGCCATGTTCCGTATGTGCGGGCGTGACGACCAGCAAGGCATCGTGGCCGGCGATTACATCGTCGACGTGCTCAAGGGCAAAAAGGTTGTAGTGCTGCACGACAAGGACACCTACGGCCAGGGCCTGGCAGATGCCACCAAGGCTCAACTGGAAAAACGCGGCGTGAAGCCCGTGTTGTATGAAGGTCTGACCCGCGGCGAGAAAGACTTCAGCACCATCGTGACCAAGATCCGTGGCGCTGGCGCCGACGTCGTGTACTTCGGTGGTCTGCACCCGGAAGCCGGTCCTCTGGTTCGTCAACTGCGTGAGCAAGGCCTCAAAGACGTCAAGTTCATGTCCGATGATGGCATCGTGACCGACGAACTGGTGACCACCGCTGGCGGTCCGCAATTCGTCGATGGCGTGCTGATGACTTTCGGTGCCGACCCACGCCTGCTGCCAGACAGCAAGACTGTGGTGGACGAGTTCCGCAAGAAAGGCACCGAGCCTGAAGGCTACACCCTGTACGCCTACGCTTCGGTTCAGACCCTGGCGGCTGCTTTCAACGGCGCCAAGTCCAACAGCGGCGAAAAAGCGGCCGAGTGGCTGAAGAAAAACCCGGTTAAAACCGTGATGGGCGAGAAGACCTGGGACGCCAAGGGCGACCTGAAAGTCTCCGACTACGTGGTTTATCAGTGGGACAAGGATGGCAAATACCACCAACTGGAAAAACAGAAGTGATATGAGCGTGTAACCGGCCCTGTGGTGAGGGGATTTATCCCCGTTGGGCTGCGTAGCAGCCCCAAGACCTGCGATCTCGGTGTTTCAGATGCTCCGTGGTCACCAGGCTTGCAGCTGCTTCGCAGCCGAACGGGGATGAATCCCCTCGCCACAAGGTGTTCACCTTCAGCGACTGAAATCAGTCATGGCACATCTGTCTTTTCTCGTAGAGCTGCACACAACCGTGTTGCGCGGGTGGCTGAACCCCGGTCCGTCGCACCCGGCTTCTGTGCAGTCTCTCAAATGCGTGAGATTGCGTTATGGATGGTATTTTCCTGCAGCAACTGGTCAACGGCCTGACCCTCGGGTCGGTCTATGGCCTGATCGCCATCGGCTACACAATGGTCTATGGCATCATCGGCATGATCAACTTCGCCCATGGTGAGGTTTACATGATTTCCGCTTACCTCGCGGCGATCAGTCTGGCTCTGCTGGCATACTTCGGTATTGAATCCTTCCCGCTACTGATGCTTGGCACCCTGATTTTCACCATCGTGGTTACGGCGGTGTATGGCTGGGTCATCGAGCGCGTCGCCTACAAGCCACTGCGCAACTCCACCCGACTGGCACCGCTGATCAGCGCCATCGGAATTTCGCTCATCCTGCAGAACTATGCCCAGATCGCTCAAGGTGCCAAGCAACAAGGTGTTCCAACCTTGCTGACGGGAGCCTGGCGCGTCGAAATCGGCACCGGTTTCGTGCAGTTGACCTACACCAAGGTATTTATCCTGATTGCCGCATTCGCCGGCATGGCCCTGCTGACCTACGTCATCAAGTACACCAAGCTCGGCCGCATGTGCCGCGCCACCCAGCAAGACCGCAAGATGGCGTCGATCCTTGGGATCAACACCGACCGCGTGATTTCCTACGTGTTCATCATCGGTGCAGCAATGGCGGCCCTGGCCGGCGTGTTGATCACCATGAACTACGGTACGTTCGACTTCTATGCCGGCTTCATCATCGGCATCAAGGCGTTCACCGCAGCGGTTCTCGGTGGCATCGGCTCGCTGCCGGGTGCGATGCTCGGCGGGATCATCCTCGGGATCTCCGAATCGCTGTTCTCAGGTCTGGTCAACTCGGACTACAAAGACGTTTTCAGCTTCTCGCTGCTCGTTCTCGTTCTGGTCTTTCGGCCCCAAGGCCTGCTCGGCCGTCCTCTTGTGTCGAAGGTGTAAGCGATGTCCTCAACCACTAAAAAAACCATTGATCTCAAAAGAAGCCTGGTTGACGCGATTCTTGCCGGTCTGGTCGCCCTCATTGTGTTCGGCCCGATTGTTGGCGTAGTCCTCGACGGTTACGGCTTTAATCTGGAAGCGACCCGGGTGGCATGGATTGTCGCCATCGTCATGGTCGGCCGCTTTGCCCTGGGCCTGTTTCTGCAAACTCCCAAGGGCCTGAAAGTCCTTGAGGGTTTTGAAAGCACCGGCTCCGGCGTTCATGTTCTTGCGCCTGACTACAAAACCCGGTTGCGCTGGATCATTCCAGTGGTGATCGTCGTTGCCGTGGTGTTCCCGTTTTTCTCCAACTCCTACCTGCTGGGCGTGGTCATCCTCGGGTTGATCTACGTGCTGCTGGGGCTTGGCTTGAACATCGTGGTCGGCCTGGCCGGCCTGCTCGACCTCGGTTATGTGGCGTTCTACGCCATCGGGGCCTATGGATTGGCGCTCGGTTATCAATACCTGGGCCTGGGGTTCTGGACGGTGCTGCCGCTGGCGGCGATCACTGCGGGTCTTGCCGGTTGCATCCTCGGGTTCCCGGTATTGCGCTTGCACGGTGACTACCTGGCGATCGTGACGCTGGGCTTCGGTGAAATCATCCGCTTGGTCCTCAACAACTGGTTGTCCCTGACCGGTGGCCCGAATGGCATGGCGGCGCCGCTGCCAACCTTCTTCGGGCTGGAGTTCGGTAAAAGAGCGAAAGAGGGCGGTGTCCCTTTCCACGAGTTTTTCGGTATCGCCTACAACCCGGACGTGAAGTACTACTTTATCTACGCGGTGCTGTTCCTCGTGGTGCTGGCCGTGCTGTACATCAAGCACCGTCTGACCCGCATGCCGGTCGGTCGCGCCTGGGAAGCCTTGCGTGAAGATGAAATCGCCTGTCGTTCCATGGGGCTGAACCACGTTCTGGTCAAGCTTTCGGCGTTCACCATCGGTGCGTCGACGGCCGGTCTCGCCGGCGTGTTCTTCGCCACTTACCAAGGGTTCGTCAACCCGACCTCGTTCACCTTCTTTGAGTCGGCCCTGATCCTCGCCATTGTGGTACTCGGCGGCATGGGCTCGACCATCGGCGTGGTCATCGCAGCCTTCGTGCTGACCGTGGCCCCGGAACTGCTGCGTGGCTTCGCGGAATACCGCGTGCTGCTGTTCGGCATCCTGATGGTGTTGATGATGATCTGGCGACCGCGCGGCCTGATTCGGATCAGCCGTACCGGTGTGACCCCGCGTAAAGGAGTAGCGCCATGAGCGAAGTCGTACTCTCGGTCGAGAAACTGATGATGCACTTCGGCGGCATCAAGGCGTTGAACGATGTCAGCCTGCAGGTCAAGCGCAACTCGATCTTCGCCCTGATCGGTCCCAACGGCGCCGGCAAGACCACCGTGTTCAACTGCCTGACCGGGTTCTACAAGGCCTCGGGCGGCAAGATCGAACTCAACGTGCGTGGCGAGCGGACCGATGTCATCAAAATGCTGGGTGAGCCGTTCAAGGCGACCGATTTCGTGTCGCCGAAAAGCTTCCTCAGCCGGCTCCACTACAAGATGTTTGGCGGCACCCACCTGGTGAACCGTGCCGGCCTGGCGCGGACCTTCCAGAACATTCGCCTGTTCAAGGAAATGTCGGTACTGGAAAACCTCCTGGTGGCCCAACACATGTGGGTCAACCGCAGCATGCTCGCCGGCATCCTCAACACCAAGGGCTACCGCAAGGCCGAAAGCGATGCGCTGGACCACGCTTTCTATTGGCTGGAAGTGGTGGACCTGGTGGACTGCGCCAACCGTCTGGCCGGTGAACTGTCCTACGGTCAGCAACGCCGTCTGGAAATCGCCCGGGCCATGTGCACCCGGCCGCAGATCATCTGTCTCGACGAACCGGCCGCCGGCCTCAACCCTCAGGAAACCGAAGCGCTGAGCGCGATGATCCGGCTGCTGCGCGACGAGCACGATCTGACCGTGGTGCTGATCGAACACGACATGGGCATGGTTATGAGCATTTCCGATCACATCGTGGTGCTGGACCACGGCATCGTCATCGCCGAGGGCGGCCCCGAGGCGATTCGCAACGACCCGAAAGTGATTGCGGCCTACCTGGGCGCCGATGAAGAGGAGCTCGTATGACTAACGGTGCCATCCTCGAACTCAAAGACCTCGACGTGTTCTACGGGCCGATCCAGGCCCTGAAGAAAGTCTCGTTGCACATCAATGAAGGGGAAACCGTCAGCCTCATCGGTTCCAACGGCGCGGGCAAGTCGACCCTGCTGATGTCGATCTTCGGTCAGCCGCGGGCGGCAGACGGGCAGATCCTCTATCAGGGTGTGGACATTACTCACAAGTCGTCCCACTACATCGCGTCCAACGGCATCGCGCAATCGCCGGAAGGTCGGCGGGTGTTCCCCGACATGACCGTCGAGGAAAACCTGCTGATGGGCACCATTCCGATCGGCGACAAATACGCCAAGGAAGACATGCAACGCATGTTCGAGCTGTTTCCGCGGCTCGAAGAGCGGCGCACCCAGCGCGCCATGACCATGTCCGGTGGTGAACAGCAAATGCTCGCCATCGCCCGTGCGCTGATGAGTCGGCCCAAGCTGCTGCTGCTCGACGAGCCGAGTCTGGGTCTGGCGCCGATCGTGGTGAAACAGATCTTTGCCACGCTGCGGGAACTGGCCAAGACCGGAATGACCATCTTTCTGGTCGAGCAGAACGCCAACCACGCGCTCAAGCTGTCGGACCGGGCGTATGTCATGGTCAACGGCGAGATCCGCATCACAGGCACTGGCAAGGAGTTGCTGGTGAACGAGGAGGTGCGTAACGCCTATCTCGGCGGGCACTGAGTTCACCGTTGTAATCAACAAGCCCTGGCGAGCAATCGCCGGGGCTTTTTTACATCTCCAAACCACCGCAAATCCCTGTGGGAGCGAGCTTGCTCGCGATGGCGGTGTGTCAGTCGCAGCAATGCTGATTGTGCCGCCGCTTTCGCGAGCAAGCCCGCTCCCACACGTGTCTGATGTGTGCTTTCTGGAAATTGTGGAAAACAAATTCACCAAGCTCTTAAAGCGCGACATAAAGCCGCTGCAAATAGTTGTTTTGTCACGGTTTTGACTTGTCCCCGTTTGCTGTGGAGCTGGCTGTGAATAACGTGGGAGTAGCTGGCTGAAGGCCTTTGGATACGTGGCTTGCAGAGTTGTGGTTGTTTTTTGATCAGGGGTTTTTACGTGGCCGAAGCTCGGCTTTGTCAATCTTTTTATTGGCTGGAAAATCAGTCGGAAACGCAGGCGCGCGTCCTGTGGATAAGTCTGTGGTTAAACTCTGGAAAGACTTGGCTGAGGGCCGTAGTTACTGGCTTGGCGCCATCGCTAATTGATCGAATCAATCGTGCAAAATGCCATGGGCTACACAGTGAGGACTCCAGGGTCAAGCGAAAAACTTTGTAATCTGCTCGCAAAGCCTTGTGCACAGAGGCTTGCAGCTTTTTTACTTGCCCCCGAAAACTGTGGACCGGCCTGTGGATAACGTGCGCGTACATGGCTGCAGGCCACGTGGGATATGGTGTCGCTGGCATTGATCGTTTTTCGTACAGCTTTTGTGGTGGTTGCCGCTGTCGGCAAGGCCGGGCATGCTGCCAGCTGATTTTCTATTCCAATGGCTGCCCGTCGGCCGAAGCAAGGAGAACACGATGTCCAACACCCTGTTTATTACCGGCGCGACTTCCGGTTTTGGTGAAGCCTGTGCCCGTCGTTTTGCCGAGGCTGGCTGGAAACTGGTGCTGACAGGTCGTCGTGAAGAACGCCTAAATGCCTTGTGTGCCGAGTTGTCGAAGCAGACCGAGGTCCATGGCCTGGTGCTCGATGTGCGTGACCGCAAGGCCATGGAGGAGGCGATTGCCAACCTGCCGCCGTCCTTCGCCAAGCTGCGCGGGCTGATCAACAACGCCGGTCTGGCGCTCGGCGTGGACCCGGCGCCGAAGTGCAACCTTGATGATTGGGACACCATGGTCGACACCAACATCAAGGGCCTGATGTACAGCACTCGTCTGCTGCTGCCACGCCTGATCGCCCACGGTCGTGGCGCCAGCATCGTCAACCTCGGTTCCATCGCCGGCAACTACCCGTATCCGGGCAGCCACGTGTATGGCGCGAGCAAGGCGTTCGTCAAACAGTTCTCCCTGAACCTGCGCTGTGACCTGCAAGGCACGGGCGTGCGTGTCAGCAACATTGAACCGGGCCTGTGCGAGAGCGAATTCTCGCTGGTGCGCTTTGCCGGTGATCAGGAGCGGTACAACGCGACCTACGCCGGTGCCGAGCCGATCCAGCCGCAAGACATCGCCGACACCATTTTCTGGGTGCTCAATGCGCCGGCACACATCAACATCAACAGCCTTGAGCTGATGCCGGTGAGCCAGACGTGGAGCGGGTTTGCGATTGAGCGTAATGCGAAGGCTTGAGACCGTGTGACGGCCATTCGCGGGCAAGCCACGCTCCCACAGGTTTTGTGTTGCATCGCCACTTTGCGAACGACACGAGCCCTGTGGGAGCGGGCTTGCCCGCGATAGCGATCTGTCAGTCAGCGCAAATATTCGGCCAAACCGCGGTAGCAAGTCGCCAAGTGATAAGGCGTGGTCGAAGGCATGTCCTGACGGCTCACTTCACCGTTCTCATCGCGACATTCATGCCAGCCACCCGCATGCAGAGAGCGCTGTTGCAGCGCCTGCAATTGACGCAACACCGAGGCCTCGCTGTCCGGGCGCAAGGTCAGCGCACGCAAGTATTCCGCCTGAGCCCAGATGCGTTGAGTGCCGTCCTTCGAATGCCCGTCCAGCGTGAGCATTGCCCGCACCGCCCCACTCGATTGATCGACCCCCAGCTGCTCGGTGTATGCAAAGGCGCGCTCCAGGGAGGCGTGCAGCCTGGAACCACGCAACAACGGCGAAGACTCCAGCAAAAAATACCACTCGAACTGGTGCCCCGGTTCAAACCAGTTATCCACAGCGCCCAGCGGCTTTTCCATCAGCACACCGTGCTGCGGATCGATAAAGCGCTGCTGCATGGCTGTGCATAACTCGACGAGCGCGCGTTGCACGGCGACGTCATCACGCACCGACAGGGTGGCGAGGAACGCTTCGGCCAGGTGCATCAGCGGGTTTTGCAGCGGTCCGCTATTCAGCGACGACCAGTCACGTTCAAGGGTGGCTTCGTACAGGCCGTCGCCCGTGGCGAAACGCTGCGCAACCACTTCCAGCACGGCGTTGAGCACCGATTCCACCAGCGGCTCGCGAACCTTGTCCCAATAATGGGCGCAGGCGAAGAGAATGAAAGCGTGGGTGTAGAGATCCTTGCGCTGATCCAGCGGCGCGCCTTGCGGATCGATGCTGTAGAACCAGCCACCGTGTTCGGCGTCATGGAAATGTTGCTGCAACGAGCGGAACAACGCCGCGGCACGCTCTTCGGCACCCGGCACCTGGCCTATCAGGCTGGAAAACAGATACAGCTGCCGCGCGCAAGCCATGGCCCGGTAGCGTTGAGGCGGCAAGGGTTGATGCCCGGCGTCCAGCGCCTCGTAGGGCAGCGCCAGCTCGGCATTCCAGCCGGGGCCTTGCCAGAGGGGCACGATCACGTCCTGGAAATGCTGATGCACTGAGGCGAACAGCGCGATCAATTCAGGCTGGGAGGCGGAGCGGGGAGAATGAGGCATTGGCTGGCGTCGTCACGGCAGGGTCGATTGCGCGACATGTTATCAGGCCTGAGAGATGTGGTGTCTGTCAGGCCGCCATCGCTGGCAAGCCAGCTCCCACACTGGTTCTGCGTACACGCATCTACTGTGAGAGGGGGCTTGCCCGCGATGAGGCCATCACTGACGGTAAAGAATCAACCCGCCAACAACCAGACCCCAGCCGCCGCCGAAGCTGCACCCGCCAAACGAACCAACGGCGCCGCCGCTTGCGGCAACACCCGAACCACCGCATAACCCGCCGCGTGCAACGCCGCCGTCGCCGCCACAAACCCTGCGGCATACGCCCACGGACTCGACATGTCCGGCAATTCCAGCCCATGCGCCACGCCATGGAACAACGCAAACAACGCCGTCGCACCCACCGCCACACTCAAAGGCGGACGCACCGCCAGTGCCACCGCCAGACCCAGCGCCAGCACCGACGCGGCGATCCCGCTTTCCAGCGCCGGCAGGTTCAACCCTTCAAAACCCAACACTCCACCCAACAGCATGGTGCCGACAAACGTGCACGGCAGCGCCCAGCGCGCCGCGCCTTTCTGCTGCGCGGCCCACAGTCCCACGGCGAGCATCGCCAGCAGGTGATCGAGGCCGCCAATCGGGTGGCTGATACCGGCAACCAAGCCATTATCGCCGTGACCGGGATGGGCAAAGGCGATGGCCGGGGTCAGCAGCAGGGCCATGGCGCCGAAAATGCGTTTAAGTGACATGGATAAGCTTCCTTGTTGATAAGTTTGATCAGGATCAGGCTGCGTTCAGCAGGCCCTGGCGTTCGATGAACGCGATGATTGCTTCCAGGCCCAGCCCGGTTTTCTGATTGCTGAAGACAAACGGTTTTCCGTTGCGCATACGCTGGGTGTCGCTGTCCATCATCTCCAGCGATGCGCCCACCAAAGGGGCGAGGTCTATCTTGTTGATCACCAGCAAATCGGATTTACAGATCCCCGGCCCGCCTTTGCGCGGCAGCTTGTCGCCGGCCGAGACGTCGATCACGTAGATCGTCAGGTCCGACAGTTCCGGGCTGAAGGTGGCTGACAGATTGTCGCCACCGGACTCCACCAGAATCAGGTCCAGCCCCGGAAAGCGGCGGTTCAGCTGGTCCACGGCTTCGAGGTTGATCGAGGCGTCTTCGCGGATCGCCGTGTGCGGGCAACCGCCGGTTTCCACGCCGATGATCCGCTCCGGCGCCAGGGCTTCGTTGCGCACCAGAAAGTCAGCGTCTTCGCGGGTGTAGATGTCATTGGTCACGACGGCCAGGTTGTAGCGGTCGCGCAGCGCCAGGCACAGGGCCAGCGTCAGAGCGGTTTTGCCGGAACCGACCGGTCCGCCGATGCCGACGCGCAGAGGTTGTGTGTTCATGTGCTTCTCCAAAATAAAAAGGCCCTAGGAACGGAACAGACGGCTGTACTGGCGCTCATGGGCCATGCACATCAGGGACAGGCCGAAAGCGGCGCTGCCATAGTGTTCGGGGTTGATTCGGGTGGCGTTCTGTTGGGCTTCTTGCAGCAGCGGCAGCAATTCGCTGGTCAGGCGTTGCGCGGCTTGCTGGCCCAACGGCAGGGTTTTCATCAGCACGGCCAGCTGGTTTTCCAGCCAGCTCCACAACCAGGCGGCCAACGCGTCCTGCGGACTGATGCGCCAGGCGCGCGCGGCCAGTGACCAGCCGAGGGCCAGGTGCGGTTCGGGACGTTGCTCGAGAAAGGCGCGGGCCGGTGCATCGAGTTCCGGTAAACCGTTGAGCAGTTGCTGCAAGGAATAACCCATCTGCCGGCTTTCCTGATGCAACTCGCGGGTTTCCCGGCTGGCGCGGTGTTCTTCGCAGCGTTTCAGCAGTTCAGCCCAGTTTTCTTCGGCGGCGGCTGTGCAATGGGCGAGTAACAGCGGCGCCTCGAAGCGCGCGAGGTTCAGCAGCAATTGATCGCTGATCCAGCGCCGGGCGCTGTCGGAATTGTTCACCCGGCCGTTATCCACCGCCATTTCCAGGCCCTGGGAATAGCTGTAGCCGCCAATCGGCAATTGCGGACTGGCCAGGCGCAGCAGCGCCCAGGCCGGGTTCATAGGCGTACGCCGAACTGGTGCAGTTTCGGCGGATAGTTGAAATCCTCGTCGCCATGCCGCGAATGGTGATGGCCACCGCCATAGGCACCGTGTTCTGGCTGGAACGGTGCTTCGATGTTTTCGACCTTGGCATCAAGTTGTTCGAGCATCGCCTTGAGCACGTAATCATCGAGCAGGCGCAACCAGCCATCGCCGACTTGCAGGGCGACGTGGCGGTTGCCGAGGTGATAAGCCGCGCGGGTCAGCTCGAAAGCGTTGGCGCAGGTGACATGCAGCAGTTGCTCGGGACGGGCGCAGACGCGAACGATGCGACCATCCTCGGCTTCCAGGCATTCGCCGTCATACAGCGGCGGCTGACCGCGCTCCAAAAACAAACCGACGTCTTCACCCTCGGCACTGAAACAGCGCAAACGGCTTTTGCTCCGGGCTTCGAAGGTCAGGTGCAATTCAGCGGCCCAGACGGGTTGAGGGTTGATTCTGCGATGAATCACCAGCATCGGAAGGCTTCCAGCAATGGACATTGCTGTGGCTAGAGCAAGGGGCTTGCCAATCGGGGGATTCGTAGGAAATGGCTGTCGGAGCGTGGCGGGCGATTCAGTTGTTGCGGCAATTTGGTGCGCGGCTTTGATTGGCGCACCAAATGACGGCATGCATCGTGCGCCAGATCGGTCTCACGCTGCAGATCTACTGTGGGAGCTGGCTTGCCAGCGATAGCGGCCTTTCAGGCGACAATGATGTGGCCTGACCCACCGCCATCGCTGGCAAGCCAGCTCCCACAGGGAAGTGTGTTGTTCATGGAAACGGTGTTATTCCGTGCTGCCGAGGCCTTGCCAGTGTTTTAGGCCGATGAAGATGAACCGCAATTGCTGAGTGATTTTCGCCTGAGGCGTCAGATGCTCGGGCAATGCTTCTGCCGGTGGATCAATGATGTCGGGCAAGGTTGCGAACACGCTTTTAACGATGAGATCGGCCATGACGCTCAGGCCGGCGATGTCCAGGTGTTGCAGCTTAGGCATCAACGACAAGTCGGCCGCCAGGTCCGAGCTGATGTCTTCGCGCAAGCGTCCGATGGCCAGACGCACCGGCAGCGATCCACCGTACTGCTCGCGGGCGAGAAACAGGAATTGCGAACGATTGGCCGACACCACGTCGAGAAATATCCGCACCGAGGCATCGATGATGCCGCCCATCACGAACTCGTTGTGGCGCACCAGGCGGATGGTTTCGCGGAAGGTCTGACCGACTTCGCTCACCAGCACCAGGCCCAGTTCATCCATATCGGTAAAATGCCGGTAGAAACCGGTGGGGACGATGCCGGCGGTTTTCGCCACTTCGCGCAGGCTCAGGCTGCCGAATCCTCGGCCGCATTCCATCAAATGGCGTGCAGCGTCCATCAGGGCGTTGCGGGTTTGTTGTTTCTGTTCGGCGCGGGGCAGCATCGCAAGGGTGTTTTCTGGACAAGACAGCGGCGCACTCTAGCAAATCGGCTTTGCTGGCGTCGAACGACTATCGGAGGGGGCAACTGAAAGAGAGACAGGCGGGGAAAGGGTGCTTCTATAAAATCAAAAGCCCAATCCGTGGATTGGGCTTTTTTTCAGGGCCGCCATGGGCTTAGCTCAAAGCGCTGTTGCGTTCGATTACACGGTCACCACCACCTTCAGCGAGGGTTTGACCTTGTGGAGTGCGATCGGAACCGTCAGCAGCCAGGGTTTGACCTTGTGGGGTGCGATCGGAACCGTCAGCAGCCAGGGTTTGACCTTGTGGAGTGCGATCGGAACCGTCAGCAGCCAGGGTTTGACCTTGTGGGGTGCGATCGGAACCGTCAGCAGCCAGGGTTTGACCTTGTGGAGTGCGATCGGAACCGTCAGCAGCCAGGGTTTGACCTTGTGGAGTGCGATCGGAACCGTCAGCGGCCAGGGTTTGACCTTGTGGAGTGCGATCGGAACCATCAGCGGCAAGGGATTGGCCTTGTGGGGTACGGTCCGAACCGTCTTGAGTGATCAGGCCTTTTTCTTTCAGGCGATCGTTACCACCTTCGGCAACGGTCTGGCTGAACACCGAGTGGCTCGATTTGACTTGTGGGGTTGCCTGATCAGCAGCTGGCAGAGCGAAAGCGGTGCTGGCCAGCAGTGAGAGGGAAAGGCTAAGCAGTAATTGGCGTTTCATGATTGGGTGCTCCGTAGGAGGGCGATAAAGTGGGTACGAGGGCAATGCTACTCTCGATAAGTCGATATAAAAGTTCATAAACGCAATGGTAATAATCAACAGAATTGATTGTTCCATTCGAAGGCTCTAGAACGGGCCTCTCCGGCGAGGGTTTTCGCACTGATGTGGGTATTTTCGACCCACTCGTGCCGCGCAAAAGTGCGGGGTCGGTAACGCCGGGTTTGCGAGAGCAGGGTGTCCCCGACCGATTATTTGAACGTTAAGCCCATTTTTGGTTAAACCTGCGCGCCGTTTCCCAGTCCTAGGATTCATGGCAGGCCGGTTCTGGCCTAACGTTTCACACGTGCGTCGCAGTCAGGGCGCTCAGTCGTATTCAGGAGCCCTGTGCAATGACGCGCACCCCGAAAATCTTTGCCTGGACCTTTGCCAGCCTGGTTGTGTTGCTGGCAATACTGGTTCTGATCATCGTGTTCTTCGATTGGAACCGGATCAAACCCACCATCAACACCAAAGTCTCCGAAGAACTGCATCGACCGTTTGCCATCAATGGCAACCTCGCGGTGGTCTGGCAGCGCGAGCCCGATGAGGGCGGTTGGCGGGCGTGGGTGCCCTGGCCGCATGTGGTGGCGGAGGACCTGAGCCTCGGCAACCCGGACTGGTCGAAGCAGCCGCAGATGGTCACGCTCAAGCGCGTCGAGCTGCGCCTTTCGCCACTGGCCTTGCTGGCGCAACGCGTAGCGATCCCGCGTATCGACTTGACCGAACCGAACGCAGACCTGCAGCGCCTGGCCGATGGCCGCGCGAACTGGACATTCAAATTTGACCCGAAAGACCCGAACGCCGAGCCTTCCAGCTGGGTGGTCGACATCGGCGCAATCGGCTTCGACAAGGGTCACGTCACCCTTGACGACCAGAGCCTGAAGACTCAGCTCGACCTGATCATCGACCCACTGGGCAAACCGATTCCGTTCAGCGAAATCGTTGGCGACAAAGCGGCGAAAAGCGCTCAGGAGAAGGGCGCCGCACCTCAGGATTACGCGTTCGCGCTGAAGGTCAAAGGCCAATACCACGGCCAGAAACTCGCTGGCGACGGCAAGGTCGGTGGTTTGCTGGCCTTGCAGGATTCGGCCCGCCCGTTTCCGCTCCAGGCCCAGGTCAAGATCGCTGACACCAGCGTCGAACTCGCGGGCACGCTGACCGATCCACTCAATCTCGGCGCGTTGGACCTGCGACTGAAACTGGCCGGCAGCAGCCTGGGCAACCTCTATCCGTTGACCGGCGTGACCCTGCCGGATACACCGCCCTACGCCACCGACGGTCACTTGATCGCCAAGCTGCACGAGGCGGGCGGCGCGGTGTTCCGTTATGAAGAGTTCAACGGCAAGATCGGCGAGAGCGACATTCATGGCAGCCTGGCCTATGTCGCCAGCCAGCCACGGCCGAAACTCAGCGGTTCACTGCTTTCCAATCAGCTGCTGTTTGCTGACCTCGCACCCTTGATTGGCGCTGACTCCAACGCCAAGCAAAAGGCCCGGGGCGGTGAAAGCAAGCAACCGGCAGACAAAGTGCTGCCGGTCGAGGAGTTCAAGACCGAGCGCTGGCGCGACATGGACGCCGATGTCGAATTCACCGGCAAACGCATCGTCCACAGTGAAAAACTGCCGTTCAATGACCTTTATACCCACCTGGTGTTGACCGATGGCGTGCTCAGCCTCGAACCCCTGCGCTTCGGTGTGGCCGGCGGCAAGCTGGATGCGCAGATTCGCCTGAACGGGCGCACCGAACCGTTGGAAGGCAGTGCCAAACTCACCGCGCGCGGTTTCAAGCTCAAGCAGCTGTTCCCCACCTTCGAACCGATGAAGACCAGTTTCGGCGAACTCAATGGTGATGCCGATATCAACGGTCGCGGCAACTCGGTGGCAAAACTGCTGGGCTCGGCCAACGGCAATCTGAAGATGCTGATCAACGACGGGGCGATCAGTCGCGAGTTGATGGAGCTGGCCGGGCTCAACGTCGGCAACTATGTGGTCGGCAAGATCTTTGGCGACAAGGAAGTGAAGATCAATTGCGCGGCCGCCGACTTCGACATCAAGACAGGCCTGGCAACCACGCGTCTGTTCGTCTTCGATACCGAGAACGCGATCATCTACATCGATGGCACGGCGAACATGGCGACCGAGCAACTGGACCTGACGGTGACGCCGGAATCCAAGGGCTGGCGTTTGATTTCGCTGCGTTCGCCGCTGTATGTGCGGGGCAAGTTCATCAAGCCGGATGCCGGTGTGAAAGCGGTGCCTCTGATGTTGCGTGGCGCGGGGATGGTGGCGTTGGGTGTGATCGCGGCGCCGGCGGCGGGGTTGTTGGCGTTGGTGGCGCCGAGTGGTGGTGAACCGAATCAGTGTGCGCCGTTGTTGCAGCAGATGAAGGCGGGGAAGGCGCCGGTGACCGTTAAGCCCACCAAATAAATCTTCGGCGTCTATGAAGACGCCTTCGCGGGCGAGCCTCGCTCCTACAGGTTTAGCGTCGTCCCCATAACTGGTGACCGACTCGAATCCTGTAGCAGCGAGGCTTGCCCGCGAAGGTGGACTGTCAGGCGCTACAAATCTTTCAGAATGTCCGCCATATCATCCGCATGCTCTTCTTCCTGGGCCAGGATGTCTTCGAAGATGCGCCGGGTGGTCGGGTCTTTTTCGCCGATGTACTGAATGATCTCGCGGTAGCTGTCGATGGCGATGCGTTCGGCGACCAGGTCTTCATAGACCATTTCTTTGAGTGAGTTGCCGGCCACATACTGCGCGTGGGAGTTTTTCGACAGCAGGTCCGGGTTGAACTCAGGCTCACCGCCCAGCTGCACGATGCGCTCGGCCAATCGGTCGGCATGCGCCGCTTCCTGGTTCGCGTGCTCAAGGAACTCGTCGGCGGCGACATGGGCTTTCAAGCCATTGGCCATGAAATAGTGGCGTTTGTAGCGCAAGACACAGACCAGTTCGGTGGCCAGCGACTCGTTGAGCAGACGCAGCACTTCGTCGAGGTCGGCGCTGTAGCTTTCGGTTACCGCACCATTTTCGACGTTCTGGCGGGCACGTGCGCGAAGAGTCGTTACATCAGACAAATGCATGTCACTCATCTCGTTCTCCTTGGAGGCTAATCCGGGTTTGCGTCACTTTCTGGGGAAGTGATCACTCCTAAGGTGTGAGTGATGAGCGCAGCGAAAAGTTTGATGTAATTTGCCAATCGAAAACATCGCAGGTTTCTAAACCGGGATGCGTTCTCGCGCGGCCTGCGATCTTGGCAGCAGGCCAGACAATCGCGCTTCTTCCTGCAACCAGGCAAAAAATACACGCACGGGCGGATGGCGTTCACGACCCGGTACGCACAGCGCGCTGTAGCCGGCGCCCTCCACCTGGATGTCACTCCGGTAAGCCACCAGCAAACCACTGGCCACACTCTCGGACACCAGAATATTGCTCGCCAGCACCAGGCCTTGCCCGGCAATGGCGGCTTGCAGGGCGTAATGCTCTTCGTCGTATTCCCGGACCGGCGGTTGCCCCGTCAGCCAGGTTTCGCCGGATTGCGCGCACCACGCCTCCCAGCCATGGGCGTACAGCTTCGAGTTGTGCCAGCGCACGCTGATCAACGTGGGGGCCTGACCACTTCGGGCCCGCGCGACTTGTTCCGGCGAGCCATAAACGCCGAACGACTCATCGAACAGACACAAACCATAAAGGTTCGGATAGTCATCAAGGCTGTAGCGCACCACTAGGTCGACGCTGGCATCCTGATGCAAATCGATCACTTCGCAATGGGTGTCCAGGCGCAGGCTGATGGTCGGATGCCGGGCGTAAAACCGCCCAAGCCGAGGCACCAGCCACAGTGCGGCAAACGCGGCCGTGGTGGAAATCGTCAGGCTTGTGCCGCTGCGTTGCGGGCGCAAGGTGTCGACGCTCTGGGCCACTTCCAGAAAAGCCCCGTGCAGGCTGTGGAACAGACGCTCGCCGCACTCGGTCAGGCGAACCTGTCGTGGCAGGCGCTCAAACAGCGGTACGCCGAGCCAACTCTCCAGCGAACGAATCTGATGGGAAACCGCCGTTGGCGTCACGGACAGTTCTTCGGCGGCGGCCTTGAAGCTCAACAGGCGAGAGGCTGATTCAAAGGCGCGCAGGGCGGTCAGCGGCAGCGAGGCAAACATTGAACACTCCATGGATGAAATGAATTCATCCAGACTGATTTTTGCTCATTTGAGGCGAGACAGCGGCGAGCTCAATCTGCACGCCACAAGCCGTTTGAGTTTAGTCTTCAGGAGATTCAGATGAACAGAGTTCTTGCCATCCACGCCAGTCCACGGGGCGAACGTTCCCACTCCCGTCGCATGACCGAAGTGTTTCTCAGCGCCTGGCAGGCGCGCCATCCGCAATCGCAACTGACTCGTCGGGAAGTCGGTCGGGCGTTGATTCCACCGGTCAACGAAGCCTTCGTGGCCGCCGCGTTCTACCCGGAATCCGAGGCGCGGCCGTTGTCGATGCAGGCCGATCTGGCGTTCAGTGATGAATTGGTGGGTGAGTTGCTGGGCCACGATTTACTGGTGATCTCCACGCCCATGCACAACTTCAGCGTGCCCAGCGGCCTCAAGGCATGGATCGATCAGGTGGTGCGGCTCGGCCTGACTTTCAATCACACGCTGGACAACGGCGTTGCGCAATACGAGCCGCTGGTACAGGGCAAGAAAGCGCTGATCGTCACCAGCCGTGGCGGGTTCGGTTTCGGGCCCGGGGGTGAACTCGAAGCGTTGAATCATGCCGATACGCTGCTGCGCACGGCATTGGGTTTCATCGGCATTACCGACGTCACCGTGGTCGCCGCCGAGGGCGAAGAGTCCGCCGAACGCACCTTCGAGGTCTCCGTCGCCGAGGCCGAGCAGCGTTTGCTGGCGCTGGCCAGGGAGTTCTAGATGGCCTGGGTGTTTTTGCTGATCGCCGCCGGGTTCGAAGTTACCTTCGCGATGGGCATGAAGTACGCCGAAGGCTTCACCCGGCTCTGGCCGTCGCTGATCACGGTCGTGGCGGCGGTGGGCGGGATCTACTTCCTGACCCTGGCGATGCGCGAATTGCCGGTGAGCATCGCTTATCCGATCTGGACCGCCATCGGTTCGCTGGGCACGGTGTTTCTCGGGTTTGCGCTGCTCGGGGAAAGCCTGACGGCGGTCAAACTGGTGTCGGTCGGATTGATCGTGGCGGGGGTGGCAGGGCTGAAGTAAGACGGATGTCATAGACTGGTCGTCGAGTTGTCATTTTTGATAACGATGCTTGGCTGATGTCTTGCATTCAGCCTTGCGTCACCTCATCGATCACAAGGACGTCCGCCCATGTCGCAAGGTTCTGCCACGCGTTATCCGTTGGTGCTGGTCCCGGGAATGCTCGGGTTTATCCGTCTGGTGCTGTATCCGTACTGGTACGGGATTGTCGCGGCGTTGCGCCAAGGCGGGGCGACGGTGTTTGCGGTGCAGGTTTCGCCGCTCCACTCGACCGAGGTGCGCGGCGAGCAATTACTGACGCGAATCGACGAGATTCTGCGGGAAACCGGCGCCGAGAAGGTCAACCTGATCGGCCACAGCCAAGGCTCGCTGACCGCCCGTTATGCCGCCGCGAAACGCCCGGATCGTGTGGCGTCGGTCACGTCGGTGGCCGGCCCCAATCACGGCTCGGAACTGGCGGATTACCTGCACAAACATTACCCGGCGGACAGCGCGAAGGGACGGTTACTCGCCTTTTTTCTTCGGATCATCGGTACGGTGATGAGCCTGCTGGAAACCGGCTATCGCGGGCCGAAGCTGCCGGTGGATATCCACGCCTCCCATGAGTCGCTGACGACAGCCGGGGTGACGCTGTTCAATCAGCGTTATCCACAGGGCTTGCCGGAAACCTGGGGCGGGCACGGGCCGGAAGAGGTCAACGGCGTGCGCTATTACTCGTGGTCCGGCACCTTGCAGCCGGGCAAGACCGATCGCGGGCGCAATCTGTTCGACGGGACCAACCGCAGTTGTCGACTGTTTGCCAAAACCTTCGTGCGTGAAGTCGGGCATTGTGACGGGATGGTCGGGCGCTACAGTTCGCATCTCGGGACGGTGATTGGCGATGAGTATCCGCTGGATCACTTCGATATCGTCAATCAGTCGCTGGGACTGGTGGGGAAGGGGGCCGAGCCGATCCGGTTGTTTGTCGAGCATGCGGCGCGGTTGAAAGCGGCGGGGGTTTAACCCGCGTTGTGGCGAGGGGATTTATCCCCGTTGGACTGCGTAGCAGTCCCTTTTTTTGGCGCCGTTTCGCAGCTCAACGGGGATAAATCCCCTCGCCACAGATCAGGCGACGCTAATCTTGCGGCCCAACACCGTGGTCCAACGCTCCGAAACAATCACCCCACCCAACGTCAGCACACCGCCCACCAGGTGATACATCGCCAATTGCTCATGCAGCACCACCGCGGCAATCAGCGCCGTCAGCAACGGCAGCAGATTGAAAAACTGCGTGGTCCTGCTCGGCCCCAGGCGCACCACGGCCTGCATCCACGCCAGTGGCGCAACCATCGAAGCCAGCAGGCAGGCATACAGCACCAGCGGAATGTTCTGCAGCGTCGGGCCGATTTTCGGCGACACGGCGAACAGCGGAAACAGCACCACCACCGCCACCCACACCTGCAGGTACAACAACACCAGCGGCGGTAAACGCAGCTGCCACTTTTTCAGCAGCGTGCTGTAGATCGCGTAGGCCAGCGTGGCGATCAGCATCATCGCATCGCCCAGATTCACTCCGTGTTCGAGTAAGGCAGCGAGGCTGCCGGACGACACCACCACAACCACCCCGGCAAACGACAACACGGCACCGGCCAGCGCGCCTGCCGTCAGGCGCTGGCCGAGGCTGACGATCGCCATGGCCAGCGACATCAACGGCATCAGCGACAGGATGATGCCCATGTTGGTGGCCGAGGTCAGCGTCGCCGCGAAATACGCCAGGCTCTGATAAACCGCCATACCGAGCACGCCGAGGATGAAAATCTTCCCCAGGTTAGGACGAATGGCCGACCAATGGGCGATGACGGGTTTGAGCATGAACGGCGTGAACAACAAGCCGGCCAGCAACCAGCGGTAAAAACCGATCTCGGCGGGGAAGATCGCCCCGGCCGACATTTTGGTGATCACGGTATTGCCGGCCCAAATGAAAATGGCCAGCAGGGGATAAGCGTATTGCATTGGAAAAAACCAGAAACGTTAATGAGGGGTGATTATCGCCTGTCTGGATGAAAGCCTATACTTCGATCCAGACAACCGGCCCCGGATGACGGACAGCATGAGCAGTAAACACATCGACCTGCTGGATTTCAGCGAACTGCCTTCTCCGGTGTATTTCCGGTATGCCGACTTCGATACTCACGAATATGCCTCGGCCCATCGCCACCCCTGGGGCACGCTGGAGTATTCGGCCAACGGTGTCCTGCACATGGAAATCGGCAGCAGCCGGTTCATGTCGCCGCCGCAATATGCCGTGTGGGTACCGCCGCAGATCGAGCACAGTTTCTACAGCAATCAACCGATCAACTACCGCGCGGTCTGCCTCGCGCCGGCGCTCTGCCAGGAGCTGCCGCAACAGGCCTGCACCCTGGCGATCAGCGACATTCTCAAAGCGATCCTCAAGGACTTCGCCGCCCGCGATGTGAAGATTCCCGAACAGGCTGCGGACAAACGCCTGGCGCAGGTGCTGGTGGACCAGCTGCAACAGGCGCCCGTTCATGAGTGCTACTTGCCCTACGCCAGCAGCCCCGGGCTGCTCGGCATTCTGGAAGCCTTGCAGGCAGAGCCCGGAGATAACCGGCCGCTGTCGGCGTGGGCCGCGCAAATCCATGTCAGCGAGCGAACGCTGGCACGGCAGTTTGTGCGCGAGCTGGGCATGAGTTTCGGCGAGTGGCGGCAGCGCTTGCGCTTTCTGGCGGCGATCGAAGCGCTGGACAGTCAGCGCAGCATTCAGGAGATCGCCTTCGACATGGGTTACAGCACCGGTTCGGCGTTCATCGCGATGTTTCAACGTCAGGCCGGGTGCACGCCGGAACAGTATCGACGCAGCCATCTCGAGAGCAGGAAGGTGTAACAGGCTTTGTCTACACTCCAGAACGAGGCCGTACCCCTCGGTGCGGCAACAAGGAGAAAACTCCATGAAGATGTTGCGTGTCCCTTTGTTGATGATCGGTTTGCTGCTCTGTTCCCAAGGATTCGCCGCCACGGCCCAACAGAACAAGATGACCACGTGCAATGCCGACGCTACTGCGAAGAGTCTCAAGGGCGATGAGCGCAAAGCCTTCATGAGTACATGCCTTAAAGCCGAGCCTGCTGCCAATGACGCGAAAGCGTTGACCCCGCAGCAAGAGAAGATGAAGACCTGTAATGCGGATGCGGCGACCAAAGCTCTGAAGGGTGATGAGCGCAAGGCGTTCATGAGTGATTGCCTTAAGAAAAAATAGCTTTGGGGTGGGATATGTGGCGGTTGTGAGGGCCTCTTTGCGAGCAAGCCCGCTCCACATTCGGCCGAGTTCCTCCAGATGAAATGCGATCGAATGTGGGAGCGGGCTTGCTCGCGAAGGGGCCGGTAAGGTCACTGCAAAAAAACACCCGAGCCCCCGACCAAGGTCGCCCCACACAATCCCTAGTGCTGACACCCGAACGCTGGCAGACTGCCAATCCTTTTACGCCGCTCGTTTTGAGGCTGTATGCCAACGTTTTCTCAACGCCAAGTTTTGCTGCTGATCAGTTGGGTCATCATCTTTGGTGGTTTGCTGCTGGTGATCCCGCTGCGCTTGCTGCCGAGCCTGCTCGCCGGTTTGCTGGTGTTCGAACTGGTCAACATGCTCACCCCGCAATTGCAGCGGCTGATCGAAGGTCGGCGTGCGCGCTGGCTGGCGGTCGCGTTGCTGGGGACGCTGGTGGTGAGTGTGCTGGCGCTGATCTTTGCCGGTGCCATCAGCTTTCTGCTGCATGAAGCAGAAAACCCCGGCGCGTCCCTCGACAAATTCATGGGCGTGGTCGATCGGGCGCGCGGGCAATTGCCGCCGTTCATCGACGCTTACCTGCCCGCCAGCGCGGCCGAGTTCCGCGTGGCCATCGGCGAGTGGGTGAGCAAACACCTCAGCGACTTGCAGCTCGTCGGCAAAGACGCGGCGCACATGTTCGTGACGTTGCTGATCGGCATGGTGCTGGGGGCGATCATCGCCTTGCAACGTATACCGGACCTGACCAAGCGCAAACCGCTGGCCGCCGCATTGTTCGATCGTTTGCACCTGCTGGTGCAGGCCTTCCGCAACATCGTGTTCGCGCAGATCAAGATTTCCCTGCTCAACACCTTCTTCACCGGGATTTTCCTGGCGGTGGTCTTGCCGATGTTCGGCATCAAGCTGCCGCTGACCAAGACCCTGATCGTCCTGACGTTCCTGCTCGGCTTGCTGCCGGTGATCGGCAACCTGATGTCGAACACGCTGATCACCATCGTCGGCTTGTCGCTGTCGATCTGGGTCGCGGTGGCGGCGTTGGGTTATCTGATTGTTATCCACAAGCTCGAATACTTCCTCAACGCGCGCATTGTCGGCGGGCAGATCAGTGCCAAGTCGTGGGAGTTGCTGCTGGCAATGCTGGTGTTCGAGGCCGCGTTCGGCCTGCCGGGGGTGGTGGCGGGGCCGATTTATTACGCGTATCTGAAGAGTGAATTGAAGCAGGTGGGGATGGTTTGATCAGGTCGAGATGTAGTGCCTGATCTGACGCCTTCGCGGGCAAGCCTCGCTCCTACAAGGACCACATCAATCCTGTAGGAGCGAGGCTGGCCCGCGAAGGGCGCGCCTCGGTCTTGGATCAGTCCATCGTGCCGTAGCGCTTGGCCGCTTCGATCGCCAGCCCGCTGCCGATGCTGCCAAAGATGTTCCCTTCCACATGCCGCGCCTTCGGCAACATCGCCGACACACTGTTGCGCAGCGCCGGAATCCCGCTCGAACCGCCGGTGAAGAACACCGTATCGACCTGATCGACCCGCACGTTGGCGTCGTTGAGCAGCTGGGTCACGCTGTTGCGCACGCGTTCCAGCAGGTTGTCGATGGCCGACTCGAACAGCGCCCGGCTGAGCTCGACGCTCAGGCCCGGCTCGATACGGTCCAGCGGCACATGACGGCTTTCAGCGTGGGTCAGCTGGATCTTGGTTTCTTCCACTTCCATCGCCAGCCAGTGCCCGGCGCGTTGCTCGATCAGCTTGAACAGGCGATCGATGCCGCCGGTGTCTTCGATGTCGTAACGCATGCTGCCCAAGGCCAGGGTCGACTTCTGCGAGTACACCGAGTTGATGGTGTGCCAGGTCGCCAGGTTCATGTGGTGGCTGGTCGGCATGTAGGCACCGCTCTTCATGCGGCTGCCGTAGCCGAACAGCGGCATCAGGCCTTGCAGGCTCAGCTGCTTGTCGAAATCGGTTCCGCCGATGTGCACGCCGCCGGTCGCGAGGATGTCATCGTGACGGTTGTCGTGGTTGCGGCGTTCAGGCGACAGGCGTACCAGCGAGAAGTCGGACGTACCGCCGCCGATGTCGACGATCAGCACCAGCTCTTCCTTTTCGATTGTCGACTCATAGTCGAACGCCGCCGCAATCGGTTCGTACTGGAACGACACATCCTTGAAGCCGATGGCGCGGGCCACGTCCACCAGGGTGTTTTCCGCTTCCTGGTCGGCCATTTCATCGTCATCGACGAAAAACACCGGGCGACCCAGCACCACTTCTTCGAATTCGCGACCAGCGGCGGTTTCGGCACGCTTCTTCAATTGGCCGATAAACAGCCCGAGCAGGTCCTTGAACGGCATCGCCGTGCCGAGGACGCTGGTGTCGTGCTTGATCAGCTTGGAGCCCAGCAGGCTCTTGAGCGAGCGCATCAACCGGCCTTCGTAACCTTCCAGGTACTCGTGCAGCGCCAGCCGGCCGTACACCGGGCGGCGTTCTTCCATGTTGAAGAACACCACCGAGGGCAGGGTGATCTTGTCGTCCTCCAGCGCGATCAGCGTTTCCATGCCGGGGCGCAGCCAGCCGACGGTGGAGTTGGACGTGCCGAAGTCGATACCACAGGCACGGGCTGGAGATGCGTTTTTCATGTCTATCAGGTTCCGGTTAAAAAACGGCCGCGCAGTGTATGTCAGTGCGGCGCAGATTCGAAGGCCGACTATCCGCTAAATCTCAGCCAATAGCGCCTTGATAAGCTGGCGGGATGCCCCAAACTTGTCTGCATTGAGCCTGGCAGCCATCTGAGGGTCGCAAGAACCGCCCACTGCTGCCGATAAACTTCTGATGCGCGCCCCGGTCACAACCTTGAGATCGGTCAACCTGACAGCTTGCAATGAGCGCATGCTGCCGGTGACGGCGCGATTTTGATAACGGATGGTGATTCCCACGATGGACTTCAAAGACTATTACAAGATTCTCGGTGTGGAACCGACTGCGGACGATAAGACGATCAAAGCGGCTTATCGCAAGCTGGCGCGCAAATACCACCCCGATGTCAGCAAGGAAAAGGACGCCGAGTCCAAGTTCAAGGACGCCTCGGAAGCCTATGAAGCGCTGAAAAGCGCCGACAAGCGCGCCGAGTACGACGACTTGCGCAAATACGGCCAGCACGGCCAACCGTTCCAGGGCCCGCCGGGTTGGCAGGGTCGTGGCGCAGGCGGTTTTGGTGGTGGCCAGGACACGGGCGATTTTTCGGACTTCTTCAGTTCGATCTTCGGCAACCGTGGGCCGGGTTTTGGTGGTGGACAATCGCGTCGAGAAACCGGACGTCGAGGGCAAGACGTGGAAATGGAACTCGGGATCTTTCTGGAAGAAACCCTCGCGAACGAATCGAAGAAGGTCACCTTCCAGGTGCCGCAGTACAACGCTGCCGGCCAACATGTCAGCAACACCAGCAAAAGCCTGAACGTGAAAATCCCCGCCGGTGTCACCGACGGCGAGCGCATCCGCCTCAAGGGCCAGGGTGCTCCGGGCGTAGGTGGCGGGGCCAATGGCGACCTGTACCTGATCATTCGTTTTGCGCCGCATCCGAAGTTCGACGTGGAAGGCGAAAACCTGATCATTACCCTGCCGATGGCACCTTGGGAGCTGGCGTTGGGCGCCGAAGTCGCGGTGCCGACCCTGACAGGCAAGATCAACCTCAAGGTGCCGGCGGGCAGCCAGAACGGCCAACGCATGCGCGCCAAGGGCCATGGTTTGCTGAACAAGGCCGGCCAGCGGGGTTATCTGTTCGTGCAACTCAAAGCCGTCATGCCTAAAGCCGCGGACGACGAGGTCAAGGCGTTGTGGCAGGAACTGGCGAAAAAAGCGGCTTTCAACCCGAGAGAAAATTTCTGATCCAAGAGACGGAGTAGCCCATCATGAGCAACCCCCTGATCGTTCAACTGGACATGGCAGAATTCTGTGAGGCGACCGACCTGTCGGACGTCTACGTGATCGAAATCGTCGAGCACGGCATCCTCGAACCTCAGGGCAAACAGCCCAAGGACTGGCGATTCAACGATTATGAGCTGGCGCTGGCCAAGCGTGCCGCCAAGCTTCGGCACGACCTGGAGCTGGAATGGGAAGGCGTCGCCCTGGCGCTGGACCTGCTCGAAGAGGTTCAGCAACTGCGGGCCGAGAACCGCATGCTCAAGCAGCGGTTGGGACGGTTGGTGGTTGAATAGCGCTGAACCTGTGGCAAGGGAGGTCGCTCCCTCGCCACAAAAGCCTTTTCCCCACAACAACCCTAGATGTTCCTGGGCAACACCACCGTAAACAGCGTGCCGTCGGTCTCGTTCGAGCTGACCTCAATCGTTCCGTTATGCGCGTCGACCACTTCCTTGACGATAAACAAACCCAGGCCAAGGCTGGTGCTTGGCTGGCCGAGTTCTTCGTCGGCGCTGCGGACCAGCGGATCGAAAATGGTGCCGATGGCCTCCTCCGGAATCGGCACCCCGTAGTTGTGCACCGTGAGGCGAACCGTATCGGGCTCACCACTGAGGGTCACCGTCACGTCGCGCTTGTTTGCACCGTGCTGCAACGCGTTGCCGATCAGGTTCTGTAACAGCTGGGCTAGCCGCCCGGCATCCCAGACACCGCGAGTGTCTCCCACAACCCTCACCGTCGGGTCGCACTCCGGATTACCGGCGCAGGCTTCGGCGATTGCCGCATGCGTTGCATCAGCCATGTCCATGGGCGCTGGTTCGATCGGCAGGCTCTTGCCCAACCGGCTACGGACCAGCTCCAGCAAATCGCTGACCATCGCCGCCATGTGCCGCGAGCCATGCTTGATGTTGTTCGCACAGGCCAGCGCATCACCTTCGAGCGTGACTTTGCGCAACAGCAGTTCAGTGGACATGCTCACCGCTTGCAATGGCGCACGCAGATCATGGCCGAGAATCGCCAGAAAGATATCCCGCGAGCGATTCACTTGTTCGGCATAGGCCGCGGTGGATTCGGCGAGGGCTTCGTCGATGGCTTCATTGAAACGGATCATGTCCTGGAAATAGGTCAGGTCCGGTGACTCCAGGCTGTCGACCCACAGGCGGATGACACACGCGCGCAAATGACGAAACTCGCTGGTCATCTGCACCAGATCGAAACCCACGGTATGACGCAGTTCACCATGGCTGGCACCGGCTTCGTCCAGGCTCGGGGTTTTCTCCGGGCCTTCACCCCTGGCTTTTGCGAGTTGTTCGTTGCGGGTTTGCGCAGTGACCATGTCGCGTACGGCGGCCAGCAGGATCGCCTTGGCGTGATCGCGCAAGGCCACTCGATCCATGTTTTCGGCTGCCGGCATGATCGTTTTGGCGAACTGTTCCCATTCATCGACGATACGGTCCACGTGTTGGCGGATGAAATCGGGAAGGCGCATGGTCGGTTTCCTGCTTGGAATGTCAGGGAATCTTAGTCCCTTTGGTCCCGGGTTAAAAACTACCGCTGAAGGTCTGGATCAGCGATCCGGCGGGCAGGGTGGTATTTAGTTATTTTTCAGGCGCTCAAGTTAAGTGTTGTTTTGAGTTTTCCGGTGTTTTTCAGCAGATTTTTGAGCTTTTGTTTTTGGGGAGGCTGAATAAGCTGGGGATTCTGATAATCGCATAGGGATCTTGCGAAAATGACTGTAGTCCCAGAAAAAGCCCTGTCGGGAGTTTCTCCGAAAGTGGTCGAGCAGCCATTCCGGGAATCCTACATTCAGGGTTCCAATCACGGTCCTTTCAAGGCCATCAGGCGCCGGCTCGATGCGACAACGGAGTTTACATGGCGCTGGAAAAACGGGCGACCGAGTCGCTTTCCGCGCAGGAACAAGCGCAGCTGAAAGAAGAGATCAGGGTTCTCGCGACTGAGCTTGGCAAACCGGAAAGCGAGTTCGCCCCCGGCCGCGTCATGACCGCCGATGAGTATGAAACCGAAATGAATCTGCTCAATGAACAGAAGCTGGCGTTACTCAAGACGCTCACCCAACAAGCGATGGATCGGGCAAAGCTGCAACGGACCGAAATCCCTCTCACCGTAAATCCCTGAACGGTTAGACCGGCACGAAGACTGACGATCTTCGTGCCGGTCCAGCGAGTTGCTCAGCCGGTCAAAACAGAAAATAACGCTGGGCCATCGGCAGCACATCCGCCGGCTCACACCACAGCAAGACGCCGTCAGCCTTGACCTGATAAGTCTGCGGATCGACATCAATGTCCGGCAGGTAATCGTTGTGAATCAGGTCGGTTTTCTGCACCTCGCGACAACCTTTGACCACGGCGATTTTCTTCTTCAGGCCCAAGGCCTCGGGAAGTCCTGCCTCCTGCGCCGCCTGGCTGATGAAGGTCAGGCTGGTGGCGTGCAACGAGCCGCCATAACTGGCAAACATCGGACGGTAATGTACCGGTTGCGGTGTCGGGATCGACGCGTTGGCGTCACCCATCAGGCTGGCCGCGATGGCCCCGCCCTTGAGGATCAGCGTCGGTTTGACCCCGAAGAATGCCGGGCGCCAAAGCACCAGGTCCGCCCATTTACCCACTTCCACCGAACCGACTTCGTGGCTGATGCCATGGGTGATTGCCGGGTTGATGGTGTACTTGGCGATGTAGCGTTTCGCGCGGAAATTGTCGTTGCCCTCGCCATCCTGTGGCAGCGGGCCGCGCTGTTTTTTCATCTTGTCGGCGGTCTGCCAGGTGCGCGTGATGACTTCGCCGACGCGGCCCATGGCCTGGCTGTCGGAGCTGATCATCGAGAACGCGCCGAGGTCGTGGAGGATGTCTTCGGCGGCGATGGTTTCGCGGCGGATGCGGCTTTCGGCGAAGGCCACGTCTTCGGCAATGCTCGGGTCGAGGTGGTGGCAGACCATCAGCATGTCGAGGTGTTCGTCGATGGTGTTGCGGGTGAACGGCCGGGTCGGGTTGGTCGAACTCGGCAGCACGTTGGCAAAACCGCAGGCCTTGATGATGTCCGGCGCGTGGCCGCCGCCGGCACCTTCGGTGTGATAGGTGTGGATGGTGCGGCCCTTGAAGGCGGCGAGGGTGGTTTCGACGAAGCCGGACTCGTTGAGGGTGTCGGTGTGGATTGCCACTTGCACGTCGTATTGATCGGCGACGGACAGGCAGTTGTCGATGCTCGCCGGCGTGGTGCCCCAGTCTTCGTGCAGCTTGAGGCCGATGGCGCCGGCCTTGACCTGTTCGATCAATGGCTCCGGCAGGCTGGCGTTGCCCTTGCCGGTGAGGCCGATGTTCATCGGGAAGGCATCGGCGGCCTGGAGCATTCGCGCGAGGTGCCATGGCCCGGAGGTGCAGGTGGTCGCGTTGGTGCCGGTGGCAGGGCCGGTGCCGCCGCCGATCATGGTGGTGACGCCGCTCATCAAGGCTTCTTCGATCTGCTGCGGGCAGATGAAGTGGATGTGCGTATCGATGCCGCCGGCGGTGAGGATCATGCCTTCGCCGGCGATCACTTCGGTGCTGGCGCCGATGGCGATGGTGACGTTGGGCTGCACGTCCGGATTGCCCGCCTTGCCGATGCCGGCGATGCGTCCATCCTTGAGACCGACGTCCGCCTTGACGATGCCCCAGTGGTCGATGATCAGCGCATTGGTGATCACGGTGTCGACGACTTCGGCGGCCAATAGCTGGCTCTGACCCTGGCCGTCACGGATAACTTTGCCGCCGCCGAATTTCACTTCTTCGCCGTAGGTGGTGAAGTCTTTTTCCACCTCGATCCACAGCTCGGTGTCGGCCAGGCGGACCTTGTCACCGACGGTGGGGCCGAACATGTCGGCGTAGGCTTGTCTTGAGATTTTCATGCGCATGCCTTGGGAATTGATTGAATGGGAGATCGCATTCGCGGGCAAGCCTCGCTCCTACAGGGGTATGCGATCACCTGTAGGAGCGAGGCTTGCCCGCGAAGGGGCCGGTACCGGCGCTGAATGACTTAAAGGTCACCCATGATCCTGCCGGCAAACCCGAACACCCGGCGATGTCCGGCCAGGTCGACCAGCTCGACCTCGCGGCTCTGCCCCGGTTCGAAGCGCACGGCGGTGCCGGCGGGGATGTTCAGGCGCATGCCACGGCTGGCGGCGCGGTCGAAGGTCAGGGCGTCGTTGGTTTCGAAAAAGTGGTAGTGCGAGCCGACCTGGATCGGCCGGTCGCCGCTATTGGCCACTTTCAGGCTGACGGTGCGACGGCCGGCGTTGAGCTCGATGTCGCCGGGCTGGATCTGGAATTCACCGGGAATCATCAATGGGCTCCCTGGAGAATCTTGTAGTAGAGGGCAGTTGGCTTGTACCGGCCGCTCGGATCGCAGGCGTAGTCGGGAATTTCGCCGGCGCGGTTGTAACCCAGCGCCTTGTAGAAATCCTCGGCGGGGGAGCCGGCTTCGGTGTCGAGGTAGAGCATGCCGCGCTTGTGCTGGAGCGCAGCCTGTTCCAGGGCGCTCATCAACTGTTGGCCCAACCCGCGGCGGCGCGCGTGTTCACGCACCAGCAGTTTCTGCACTTCGGCGCGGTTCAGACCATTGGCTTTCTGGCACAGGGTCAGTTGCACGCTGGCCTGCACCTGTTCGTCCTTGACCACCACCCACAGCAGCACGTTGCCCTTGTTGAGGTTGTCCTGAACTTCATCGAAATAGGCACGTGCCTGAGTGGCATCCAGATCGGCCATGAAACCGACACTGGCGCCATAGCCAACGGCGTCGAGCAGCAGATCAATCAAACCCTGACGATAGTGCGCAAAGCTTTCAACATTGACGCGGCGCAGTTGGGCGGCGTTCATCGGGCATTACTCCTTGCTGGCGAGCGGCGGTTCGGCGCCAGGGTTGAGGGTCAGTTGCATGAAGGTCAGGTCCAGCCAGCGGCCGAACTTGGTGCCGACCTGAGGCATTTGCCCGGTGGTCACGAAACCGACGCGTTCATGCAGGCGGATGGAAGCGGCATTGCCGCTTTCGATGGCAGCGACCATCACATGCTTGTCGCAGCCTTTGGCGCGCTCGATCAGCACGTCCATCAATTGCGGGCCGAGACCATTGCCGCGCTGGTCGCTGCGCACGTAGACCGAGTGCTCGACGGTGTGGCGGAAACCATCGAACGGTCGCCAGTCACCAAATGAAGCGTAGCCGAGTACGCTGTTATCGCCGTCGACGATCACCAGGATCGGATAGCCCTGGGCTTGTCGGGCACTGAACCAGGCTTGACGGTTGCCCAGGTCGACGGCCTGTTCGTTCCAGATCGCCGTGGTGTTGAGCACGGCATCGTTGTAGATGTCGCGGATCGCCGGCAGGTCGGCGTGCACCGCATCGCGGATGTGGTAAGTCATGGCGCGGCCTCAGGCGATGGGTTGGTGAACGGTGACCAGCTTGGTACCGTCGGGGAAGGTGGCTTCGACCTGAATCTCCGGGATCATTTCCGGGATGCCTTCCATCACTTGTTCGCGACTGAGCAGGGTAGTGCCGAAGTGCATCAGCTCGGCCACGGTCCGGCCGTCACGCGCGCCTTCGAGCAGCGCTGCGGAAATGTAGGCCATGGCTTCCGGGTAGTTGAGTTTCACACCGCGCGCCAAACGCCGCTCGGCCACGAGGCCGGCGGTGAAGATCAGCAGCTTGTCTTTTTCGCGTGGGGTCAGGTCCATCGTTGGAATCCATCTGGGCAGATAAAAAAGTTCGGAACTGTAAACACAGACCCTGTAGGAGCGAGGCTTGCCCGCGAAGGGGACCTTGAGGCCGCCAAAAGCTTCGCGGGCAAGCCTCGCTCCTACAGATTGCGGTGTTCAGGTGCTCCATATTCTGGGGGGGACGGCTTCCCGGCCAAGCAACGCCGGCCTGAGCAATCGCCATAATTCGATCAGCCAACCACGCGCCAACAGCGCTTCACCGGCCAGGCATCGAGCCACCAAAAGCCCCGGCAACTGCGTCAAATCCCCGCGCACATCGTTGGGCAACGAGCGGCATTTCTCCAGCAACTCACTATCAATCTCCCCCGTCACCAGCAACGTCGCAAACACCGGTTGCCCGTCCATCCCGATCGGCGAATCAAGCAAACCATCACCGCCGACAATGCGCTGGCGTTCGTGCCAGAGCAACTGGCCGTCGCAGCGAATATCCAGCTGCGCCTGAAAATGTCCGAGGTCGAAGCGCTCGCCGCTGGCCGGGCGGCCCAGCGCCACGACGTCCCAGTAGAACAACCGCGCGTCGCCTTCCAGATCAATGGACGTGCTGAGCTCGGCCTGGGCAGCGCTAAAGATAATTGTCTCTTGCGGCAGCCACTCCAGTGTCGCGCCGGCGGCCACTTTCAAGTCGAGGTTCTGATAAGCCGGCCCGGCTGCGCGATACCACTTGGCTGCGCCGGGGCTGGTGATTTGCGCCCACGCCCCATGGCCGACGCTGGCGCTGATGTCGAGCCGGTCGCCACCGGCAATCCCGCCGGGCGGGTGCACGATGATGTGCTGGCACACTTCGGGTCCTTCGGCATACAGATGCTTCTGCACGCGCAACGGACCCTTGTGCCGGCGCTGAACCGGGCGCGTGCTGTCGCCGAATCGGGCATAGCCCAGTTCCAGCTCGGCATGCCAGCTAGGCGTGAACAGCGTGGTGTGGGCAGGTAAATTCATGGTTTTCAGTTATCGTTAGGACGCTACAGATTAGATCGTTACCAGACCGCGTACACCCTCGGCTTCCATATTTTCTCCGCGACCCTGCTGCACGATCTCGCCGCGTGACATCACCAGGTATTGATCGGCCAGTTCGGCGGCGAAATCGTAGAACTGCTCCACCAGCAGAATCGCCATGTCGCCCCGTGCCGCGAGCTTCTTGATCACCGCGCCGATCTCCTTGATTACCGACGGCTGGATGCCTTCGGTGGGCTCGTCGAGGATCAGCAACCGTGGTCGGCTGGCCAATGCCCTGCCGATGGCCAGCTGCTGTTGCTGTCCGCCGGACAGGTCACCGCCGCGCCGTTGCTTCATTTGCAGCAGCACCGGGAACAGCTCGTAGATGAAGGCCGGGACTTCCTTCGCTTCGGAGCCGGGGAAGCGCGACAGGCCCATCAGCAGGTTTTCTTCCACGGTCAGCCGGCCAAAAATCTCCCGGCCTTGAGGTACGTAAGCGATTCCGGCGTGTACCCGTTGGTGCGGCTTGAAGGTGGTGATCGGCTTGCCTTCCCAGTTCACCGCGCCTTCTTTGGCCGGCAGCAAACCCATCAGGCATTTGAGCAGGGTGGTCTTGCCCACGCCATTGCGCCCGAGCAGGCAGGTGACTTCACCGACCTTCACGTCGAACGTCAGGCCGCGCAGGATGTGGCTACCGCCGTAGTACTGGTGCAGCTTGTCGACTTGCAGCATTCTAAATACTCCTCAATCCCCTTGCAGGAGCGAGGCTTGCCCACGAAGGGGGCCTCAAGGCCGCCAAAAGCTTCGCGGGCAAGCCTCGCTCCTACGGGAGCAAAATCATCTTCCGAGATAAACCTCGATCACCCGCTCATTTTCCTGCACCTGTTCCAGTGACCCTTCCGCCAGCACGCTACCCTGGTGCAACACGGTGACGTGGTCGGCGATGGAGCCCACAAAACCCATGTCATGCTCCACCACCATCAGCGAATGCTTGCCCGCCAGGCTCTTGAACAGTTCGGCAGTGAACTCGGTTTCGGCGTCGGTCATGCCAGCCACCGGTTCGTCGAGCAGCAGCAGTTGCGGGTCTTGCATCAGCAACATGCCGATCTCCAGAAACTGCTTCTGACCGTGGGACAACAAACCTGCCGGGCGATTGACCGAGGCGGTCAGGCGGATGGTCTCCAGCACTTCGCTGATGCGATCCTTCTGTTCGCCACTCAAACGCGCCCGCAGGCTGGCCCACACCGACTTGTCGGTTTTCTGCGCCAGCTCCAGGTTCTCGAACACGCTCAGGGCTTCGAACACCGTTGGCTTCTGGAACTTGCGGCCGATGCCGGCCTGGGCAATCTGCACTTCGCTCATCTGCGTCAGGTCGAGGGTTTCACCGAACCAGGCTTTGCCGTGACTGGGGCGAGTCTTGCCGGTGATCACGTCCATCAAGGTGGTCTTGCCCGCGCCGTTGGGGCCGATGATGCAGCGCAGTTCGCCGACGCCGATGTACAGGTTCAGCGCGTTCAGCGCCTTGAAACCATCGAAGCTGACGCTGATGTCTTCCAGGGTCAGGATGGTGCCGTGGCGGGTATCCAGGCCGGGGCCGACGCGTTGGCCGAGGCCGATGGCGTCGCGGCTGCTGCCGGCGTCCTTGTTCGGATGCGGTGGATAAAAGGCCGGTTCGAGCATGAATTCAGCCGTCGCAGTCACTCTCATTGGTCACCCCTTTTCTTCAGCAGGCCGATCACCCCTTTGGGCAGGTACAAGGTCACGACGATGAACAACGCGCCAAGGAAGAACAGCCAGTATTCCGGGAACGCCACGGTGAACCAGCTCTTCATGCCGTTGACCACGCCGGCGCCAAGCAGCGGGCCGATCAGCGTGCCGCGTCCGCCCAGCGCCACCCACACGGCGGCCTCGATGGAGTTGGTCGGCGACATTTCGCTCGGGTTGATGATCCCGACTTGCGGCACATAGAGCGCGCCAGCCAAACCGCACAACACAGCGCTCAAGACCCAGACAAACAGCTTGAAACCGCGTGGATCGTAACCGCAAAACATCAGACGGTTTTCCGCATCGCGCAGGGCGGTCAACACACGACCGAACTTGCTCTGCGCCAGACGCCAACCGATAAACAGGCTTGCCACCAGCAACACCACCGTGGCGAAAAACAGCACCGCGCGGGTGCCGGGTTCGGTGATGCCGAAGCCGAGAATGGTGCGGAAATTAGTGAAGCCGTTGTTGCCGCCGAACCCGGTTTCGTTGCGGAAGAACAACAGCATTCCCGCGAACGTCAGGGCCTGGGTCATGATCGAGAAATACACGCCCTTGATCCGCGAGCGGAAGGCAAAGAACCCGAACACCAGCGCCAGCAACCCCGGCGCCAATACCACCAGGCACATCGACCAGAGGAAGCTGCTGGTACCGGTCCAGTACCACGGTAATTCGGTCCACGGCAGGAACGTCATGAACGCCGGTAAACCATCGCCCGAGGCCTGGCGCATCAGGTACATGCCCATCGCATAACCGCCGAGGGCGAAGAACAGGCCATGGCCGAGGGACAACAGGCCGGCGTAACCCCACACCAGATCCAGCGCCAGTGCGACGATGGCGTAGCAAAGAATCTTGCCCACCAGGGTCAGGGTGTAGGCCGAGACATGCAGCGCACTGTCGGCGGACAACAGCGATAGCAGCGGCAATGTCAGCAGCAGAATGAGCACCACGACGCCGACGATCAGCGTGACTTTGGGGCCGGCTTTTTGTGTCGCGGTAACGAGCAGGGGCTGGTTCATCAGTCGATCACCCGTCCTTTCAGTGCGAAGAGGCCTTGCGGACGTTTCTGGATGAACAGAATGATCAGCGCGAGGATCAGGATCTTGCCGAGTACGGCGCCGATCTGCGGTTCGAGAATCTTGTTGGCGATACCCAGGCCGAACGCGGCGAGCACGCTACCGGCCAGTTGACCGACACCGCCGAGCACCACCACCAGGAACGAGTCGATGATGTAGCTCTGACCGAGGTCCGGGCCGACGTTGCCGATCTGGCTGAGGGCTACGCCACCGAGACCGGCAATGCCCGAGCCGAGACCGAAGGCGAGCATGTCGACCCGCCCGGTGGGTACGCCGCAGCAGGCGGCCATGTTGCGATTCTGAGTGACGGCGCGCACGTTCAAACCGAGGCGCGTCTTGTTCAGCAGCAGCCAGGTCAGCACCACCACAAACAGCGCGAACGCGATGATCACGATGCGGTTGTACGGCAGCACCAGATTCGGCAGCACTTGAATCCCGCCGGACAACCAGGCCGGGTTGGCGACTTCAACGTTCTGCGCGCCGAACAGCAATCGGACCAGCTGAATCAGCATGAGGCTGATGCCCCACGTCGCGAGCAGGGTTTCCAATGGGCGGCCGTAGAGGTGACGAATCACCGTGCGTTCCAGCGCCATGCCAATCGCAGCAGTGACGAAGAACGCCACCGGCAATGCGATCAGCGGATAGAACTCGATGGCTTGCGGGGCGAAACGCTGGAACATCAATTGCACTACGTACGTCGAGTAGGCGCCGAGCATCAGCATCTCGCCGTGGGCCATGTTGATCACGCCGAGCAGGCCGAAGGTGATCGCCAGGCCGAGCGCCGCGAGCAGCAGGATCGAGCCGAGTGACATGCCGCTGAAGGCTTGCCCGAGCATTTCACCGATCAGCAGTTTGCGTTTGACCTGGGCCAGGCTGGTTTCAGCGGCGGTGCGCACGGCGGCATCCGCTTCGACACCCGGTTGCAGCAGGCTTTCGAGACGGGTGCGCGCCAGTGGATCGCCGGTTTCACCGAGCAGGCGCACTGCGGCGAGGCGCACAGCCGGGTCGGTGTCGACCAGTTGCAGGTTGGCCAGGGCCAGGCTCAATGCGGCATGGACGCTTTCATCTTTTTCACCCGCCAGTTGCTGGTCGAGGAATTTCAGCTGCGCGGGTTTCGCGCTTTTCTGCAATTGCTGCCCGGCAGCCAGACGGGTTTTGGCGTCGGCGGCGAGCAATTGGTGGCTGGCCAGTGCGGTGTCGATCAGACCCCGCAGGCGATTGTTCAAACGCAGGGTTTTGGCTTGGCCATCGACGGTCAACTCGCCTTGTTGCAGGGCGTTGATCAGTTCGATACGCGCCGGATTGGGCTGCGCGGCCCAGGCCTCCAGGAGTTTGGCTTGCTGCACGGGATTGGCGGCGACGAAGTCTTCGGCGTCGCTGGCGAACGTGGTCATCGGCAGCAAGAGTGCGATGGCAAGAATGAAACGGTAAAGGGCAGTCGGCATGTCTTTGGCCTTGCGCGGACTAAATGTGAGAGCGGGCTTTTGTGGCGCGGGGATTTATCCCCGTTGGGTCGCGAAGCGGCGCCCAGCATTTCAAAGTCCAACCGCATGTAATGAGTTGACGTCTGCTTCGCAGCTGAACGGGGATAAATCCCCTCACCACAAAGGCCCGCTCCCACAGGGATTTGTGTCGGGCCTAAGCTCCGTACCCAGGCCCGACACCCAATGGCTTAGTTGCTCTTCACCGCATACTCCGGCTTCTTGTCGTTACCCGGAATGAACGGGCTCCACGGCTGGGCGCGGATCGGTCCTTCGGTCTGCCACACCACATTGAACTGACCGTCCGCCTGGATCTCGCCGATCATCACCGGCTTGTGCAAGTGGTGGTTGGTCTTGTCCATGGTCAGGGTGTACCCGGACGGCGCGGCAAAGGTCTGGCCGCCGAGGGCTTCGCGGACTTTGTCGACGTCGGTGGACTTGGCTTTCTCCGCCGCTTGCGCCCACATGTGAATGCCGACGTAGGTGGCTTCCATCGGGTCGTTGGTCACCGCTTTGTCGGCGCCCGGCAAGTTGTGTTTCTTCGCGTAGGCTTTCCAGTCGGCGACGAATTTCTTGTTCGCCGGGTTCTCCACCGATTCGAAGTAGTTCCACGCCGCGAGGTTGCCCACCAGCGGCTTGGTGTCGATGCCGCGCAATTCTTCTTCACCCACCGAGAACGCCACGACCGGAACGTCGGTGGCTTTCAAACCCTGGTTGGCCAGCTCTTTATAGAACGGCACATTGGAGTCGCCGTTGACGGTGGAGATGACCGCCGTCTTGCCACCCGCCGAGAATTTCTTGATGTTGGCCACGATGGTTTGATAGTCGCTGTGGCCGAACGGGGTGTAGACCTCTTCGATGTCCTTGTCTGCCACCCCTTTGGAGTGCAGGAACGAGCGCAGGATCTTGTTGGTGGTGCGCGGATAGACGTAGTCGGTGCCGAGCAGGAAATAGCGCTTGGCGCTGCCGCCTTCTTCGCTCATCAAATATTCCACGGCCGGGATCGCCTGCTGGTTGGGCGCCGCGCCGGTGTAGAACACGTTGGGCGACATCTCTTCACCTTCGTACTGCACCGGGTAGAACAGCAAACCGTTGAGTTCTTCGAACACCGGCAATACCGATTTACGCGACACCGACGTCCAGCAACCGAACACCACCGCGACTTTGTCCTGCGTCAGCAACTGCCGGCCCTTTTCGGCGAACAGCGGCCAGTTCGACGCCGGGTCCACGACCACCGGTTCCAGCATCTTGCCGTTCACGCCGCCCTTGGCGTTGATCTCGTCGATGGTCATCAACGCCATGTCCTTCAGCGACGTTTCGGAGATCGCCATGGTGCCGGACAACGAATGCAGAATACCGACCTTGATGGTCTCGGCGGCCTGGACGGTCCAGGTCAAGCCCATCGCGGCAATGCTTGCCGTGAGTGTAAAAGCCTTGATCAAGCTGCGACGCTTCATTGTGCGATCTCCATGAACTTATGAATTTTCTTGGTTGGCAGATGCGGACTACTGAAGGGTGTTTTGCAAGGGCTGTGCCCGGTCGGGAAAAGGCCATGAAGTATCGTTTTTAACGTGTCAGCCGGAACGATCGCGCACCAGGCTGGGGCCGGTTTGCGAGAGGGGTGCACTGCTGTGCGCGGGATTGGTGCCGATTGCGTTCCGTACAAAAGCCGCACAGATATATATGTACCGCCCGCCGCGCTGAGGAATCTTGATCATGAGCACTCCATTCGAGTGAGCAGAACATGAACGACACTTCTATCAATACCTCTTCAAAATCCCCGGTGGCGGTCAAATTCCCCGCACTGGGACCGAGCTTCATCAGCGCGGACGATGCGGCCTATTGGGTACATCGACAGATGGCTGGACGCCGTGACAAGGCCTATGGCGGCGTGATCGTGGAGCGCAGCGACGGGAAATTTCAGCCCACGTTGCCAGTGGCTGGAAGAACGGGGTTTTTCGATTTCAGTGCGCTGCTGTACATCGGGTCCCCCACTGGGGAGCTGTTGTCTCCTGTGGGATGCAGTGGTGCGGCTTTTTACCTGTTTAATCCGGCGGAGCACGCCGACGTCCTGCGTTTTCATCCGGACTGGACGGCTGACCAGATCGGTTTGTATCTCGGGTTTTTCTCCAGGGCGCATATCGTCAGCTACATGCAGGACCCGAGCAGCTACGGCCAACGACACTACGTCTCAGGGCCGGACGGTTCATTGATCAAGTACCAGTCTTCTGATGTGTCAGCGGATAAAAAGCTCTTTGAACCCGCCATCAAGCCCTTCGCGTCGTTTGCTGACGTTGAGCGTCTGATTCAGACAATGGTCCGGATCGGCACCTTGAACGTGCTGGTTGCCAATGCGCAGTGGGGTGGCGTGCGAGGGCAAGTGCCGGGCAACTGGACACCCGGTACTGCTGTGACGTCCAGGCTGATGACTGTGAATGTGCAGCCATTTTATGGTCCCGTGTTCGACCGAGCGTACAAGGCCATTGAGGCCGTAGCACAGACGCTAACAACGTCTCACGACAGCGCCGGGCTTGGCTTCGTGCTGAAATCCGCCGGCAGTCCGGACTGCGTTGCAACGTACCCGACGCCCTCCAGCCCACCGCAAACGGCATTACTCAAAACCTTTCCCACAACAGCGGATCGCAAGCTCGAACCGGTGTTGGACTACGCCCTCGACGGTGTTTATTTTGTCTCACAGCCCGACGCAGTTCAGAGTGCCAGCGAGCCGTGGCTGTATGAACGTTTTTTTTCAACGGACAACCTGGCGGCAGGCATCAGTTTTTCGACGCAGGATGTTTATCGGCAGGAGTACGCCGACTATCTAAAGGTGTACGGATGGATTGGAGACGGTGCTGTATTGCAATACCGTCCCTCTGTGCACATCAAGGAAGTCCCTCTGGAGGACAGTGCAAGCCTCAATGCGCAACTGAAGGCTGGCACGCTCAAACCCATGGATTATGTCCGGCAGGTGGCCGCCGCCGGTGAACTGACGGTCCTCAAGGACAGCGCGTTGTGGGATGTCGTCGGGATCGTGGGGCCTGACTGGGAGCCCTACGCCGGATCGCGGCGCATGAGTCCTGTCTTTGTCATGGCGGACGACGCCGCACGTTTCGCCCATGATGAAATTGGCAGTCGACGTGACCAGGGTTACGTGGGATTGATCCTGCAGGATCGGCACAACCGCTTCGTCGCGACCGAGCCGGTGTGGACGGCAACGCAACGATTTGCGCTGGACAGACTGTGTCCTCTGGATGCGTCGGGGGCGCCGGTCATCCTGACTGAAGGCTATTCACTGCATGGGATGTACGCCTCTCGCTGGCGAGCGGATTCCAGGGTCGTGTCAGACGCCGACGAGGAGGAGCGGTTGATGCTGGCGCAAATGTTTACCGACAACGACATTCGCGCGGTGCTCGAAAAACGAAAGCATGTCGCTGCATTTTATCTCTCAGGCTCGGCAGACAGTCTGTTGGTTTATAGCCCGGATGAACGGAGTGTGGGGGCAACCAAGCGGTTGCAGGAGCGGGTTGCCATGCTCGCTGATGGCAACACCCTGATTGCTCGAGAGCTGACGGCCGGCACGCTTGAGCCCGGCAAGGTAGTCGATGAACTGGCCAGGACCGGCAGATTGCGCGTGGTGGTCGGTAATGAAGTATGGGGCCCGCGAGGTACGGTGTTGGGTGACGATGTCAGCAATGAAATCGGCTCATCGGATGTTGCCGCTCCGGCGCTGGGTGCGGTTTTTTCCAGTCCCGAGGACGTGGTGCTCAGCGCTCGTGATCGAGCCCGGGGCGATTACCGTGCGGCTGCCTCCGGGCTGGGGTTTATTCTCAGGCACAAGAACCGCAATGAATATGTGGCGACCGAAACGGTGCCAGCGCGGCGCCTTGAGGTGCTGAACCAGTCCAGTGATTTTGGCGCTCCCGTCTTGATCGAAGAGTTCCACACCTTCGGTCTTTTTTACTCGGCAAGCTGGATGCCTCAACGGTTGTCGACGGCGGACGCCTGGTTCGCCCGACACTTTGTACCCGTCAGCGATCTGGCAGCGGCAATCTACGATGACAAAGATACGCAACGTCTCACTCATCATCAGGACCTGAGCATCTTTATCGCGACGCTGGATGGCGCATTGCTGCGCTTCAAGTATTCGTCTTCTTCTACGCAGTTCGACAAAAAAGGCGCGCAAGAACTGGCGTCGGTGTTGGCCAATGACACACCACCCTATGCCAAGGTGATCCGCTTGATCGCCAGTGCCGGAGAGCTGGAGGTGCTGCGTACCAGTGAACTGTGGGATGAGCCGGGGGTTGTCGACGCTGACTGGAAGCCTTATGCACAGCTCCAGCGGCGCGCCCTGAGCCCGGTTTTTCTGCTACAGGATGACGCGGTGCGCTATGCGATGGCGCAGCTGGGCTCCCGGCGTGAACGGGTTTACGGTGGCCTGGTGTTGCGCCGGGTTGATGGTTTGTTTGTCGCGACATTACCGGTGGCGGTGGCCGTCGAGAACTTCCCGGCCAACTGGATTCGCCTGGACGACCTGGCAGAAAAAGGATTGTTTCTGGCGGGCAGTACGGTCGTCGCCCGATACCACTCTCGAGTTCACATCGAGCCTATCTTCGCGCTGTCGAGCCGAGAACGGGACGTGTACCTCAATATGTTTTCGACCAATTTCCTGTCGGACATTCTGCCCACCTCCGTAGGTTCCCAATCGCTGTCTCCCGGTAAGGAGTATCTGTTGGGGCTCGATAACAGCCTGATCAGCTACACCCTCAGCGGGAATGCTGCCGAGAAAAAGCTGGCCGGCGCATTGGCAGCCCCCAGTCAACTACAGCGCTGGCATAACGCGATAGAACTGCAGATGCGCAGCGGCGCGCTGTCCCCCAGTGACTACGTCAATCAGGTTGCCAGGGCCGGTCTGTTGCAAGTGGTCCAGGGCAGTCGACTGTGGGGGGAGGCGAAGCAAGTGTCGGGATGGGTTCCTTATCCTGATGTTATCTCGCCCGAGCTGCACCGGTTTGCCGTCGCCGATCCGACACTCAGCCCGGTCTTCACACAAATGGATGACGCCGTGCGCCACATCCATCGAATGGAGGCCCCCCGCACCCGCCTGAGGTTCGGGTTTGTACTCAAGTCGCTTGGCAGTGAGCGGTATGTGACGACGCTGCCGATAGTCGGGGAGCAAGGGCGTCTCTCTCTCGATCGGGTGTTCCCGAATGGATTGCTACCGCTGGGATATGACATTCAAGGGATCTATTTGTGTCCCTCGACAGCTTCCGGGCAGCGGGCCCATGACTTTACGCTCAGCTTCATTTCGCCCCTGGATCTGGTGCGAGGAATGGAGGCGGTCATGGTGACCACGGCTAAAGGGTTTACTTATCGCAGTGTCTACCTCTCCTGTGCCGACGGTGCCCTGTTGCAATACGAACCAACGTCCAACGCTGCGCAGTGGGGTTCTTTTCAGGCAACGGTTGCCTACGAGAAAATTCTGCAATCGGGTCGGGAGTCGCTGGTCGAGTACTTGCGCAAGGTGATCCGGCACGGTGAATTACGCGCGGTGGTGCGCAGCACTTTTTGGTCGCCTTTAAAGGGGATTGCCAAGGGCGCCCTGACCGGTGGCGGGCTTGTGAGTTGGCCGCAGGACAACCGGTTTGCGCTGGGGCCGATATTCGCCCATGCCGATGATGCCGCCCGCTCGGCCCAGAGACTGGTTGGTGAGTATGTGGGTCAACAGTCCCTGGGCGGGGTTCTGGTTCGTCAGGCCACTGCTTCGTTTGTAGCCGTTGAGCCGCTCGCGGACGGGTTAGACAGTGGCGCCGCCAGCCGATTGTTTTACTCGGGGCCGGGAGGGCCGATTGCACCGGTCACGGTGCCGGGGGCGCCGCAATTGCCGATACCGGTTTTTCCTCAGGGCTACAAGTGGGTGGCGGTTCATCAGTTTTACAAAGCGTTCAATCAGTTTGTGACGGGGCTCAGCGCTGCTGATCGCTTGCTGATGAACCACCTGGCCCTGGCAGACCTGAGGTTCTGCACGAATGTAGTGAGCAAAAGCGGTGCCTTGGGTGGTAGCTGCTATTTCACCGGGCGCGGTGGGTCGCTGTTCAAATTCACGCCCAGTTTCTCCGCGCAGGAGGCGGCATTTTTTGATGAAGAGAGCAACAAGGGGCTCAATGACTTCCTTGCCAGACTCGCCAGCGTCGGAAGGCTTGAGGTGCTGGATGGCGATGGCTATTGGCGCCGCGGGATCGTGGGGACGGATTGGAAAAGCGCCTTGCAACCGACGGTCAGGCCCGTGCATGACGAGCTTTGAAACACTGCCCTTACAGCGCTGACGGCCTGGAACACTGAGCCTTCAAGGTATGAGAGACTCAGCGGCGACGCATGAGGCCGATGAAGAACAAGCCACCGATGGCAGCGGTGGCGACACCGATAGGCAGGTCTTCCGGGGCAATCAGGGTACGGGCGGCGACGTCGACCCAGACCAGGAAGATGCTGCCGAGCAACACGCACACCGGCAGCAATCGTCGGTGCTCGGCCCCGACCAATCGGCGTGCAATGTGCGGCACCATCAACCCGACAAACCCGATCGACCCGCTGATCGACACCAATACTCCCGTCATCAACGACGCAATCAAAAACACCCGCAACCGCACAGTGCGGGCATTGAGTCCGAGGGTTACCGCCGTCTGTTCACCCGCCATCAACGCGTTCAATGGACGGGCCATGCCCAGCAACAAAACCAGGCCAAGCAACACGCTCGCCGCCGGCACCGCGAGCAATTCCCAGCGTGCCAGTCCGAGCCCGCCGAGCATCCAGAACATCACCGCCGAACTGGCACGGTGATCGCCGAGAAACAGCAGCAGATTGGCGATCGCCATCATCACGAACGACACCGCCACGCCGCACAACAGCAGCCGGTCACTGTCCAGCCGCCCGTTACGGTTGGCGATGATCAGCACGATCAGCATACTCAGCAGCGCACCGATAAACGCGGCGATGGGCAAGGTCAACAGGCCGACGATTTCACCGACATGCAGCACCACGATCACCGCGCCCAGCGTGGCGCCAGAGGTGACCCCGAGCAAATGCGGATCGGCCAGCGGATTGCGCGTCACCGCTTGCAGCACCGCGCCGATCAACGCCAGGCCAGCGCCCACCAACGCGCCGAGCAACATGCGCGGCACGCGGATCAACCAGACGATATGTTCCTGTCCGGCGGCCCAGCTCACGTCGCCGAGACCGAACGCCTTGTGCAGCAGAATCCTCCACACCACGTCCACCGGCACCCGCGCCGGGCCGAAACCCAGCGATACCACGCAAGACACCAGCAACAGTGCGCCGAGGGCGATCAGCAATAACGCGTAGCGACGGTTATTCATTCGCCGTGGAAACCCTTGGCCAGGGTTTCGACCGCCAGCACGTTATCGATGCCCGGCGTGGCCTGCACGTACGGGATCACAATGAAGCGCTGGTGCTTGATCGCGTCCACCGATTGCAGCGCCTTGTTGCTGCGCAGGAATTGCGCCTTCTGTTCGGCGGTGACCTCGCCGTAATCGACGATCACGATCACCTGCGGATTGCGCTCGACCACGTTCTCCCAGTTGACCCGGGTCCAGCTCGCGTCGACGTCATCCAGAATGTTGCGCCCGCCCGCCGCATCGATCAGCGCTTGCGGCATGCCGAGGCGGCCGGAGGTCATGGCGCGGTCTTCGCCGCTGTCATAGAGGAATACGCGCGGTTTATCGGCGGGCAGCTCCTTGCGCACCTCGGCGATTTGCTCCTGCATCCGGGCAATCAAGGCGTTGGCGCGAGCCTGCACGTCGAAGATTTTGCCGAGGTTGCGCAGGTCGTTGTAGGTGTCTTCCAGGGTGGCGGCCGGACGCTTCATCACGAAGGCGCAGGACTCGGTCAGCTCGTAGACGTTGATGCCCAGCGGCTGCAACGTCTGCGGCGTGAGATCACCGCCGACGCGCATGCCGTAGTCCCAACCGGCAAAGAAGAAATCGACGTTGGCGTTGAGCAGGGTTTCCACCGACGGGTACTTGGCCGCCAGCTCCGGCAGGCCGTCGAGGATGGTCTGCATCTCGGGCGTGACCGATTTCCAGCCGGTGACTCCGCTGTAGCCAGCCATACTCGGTTTGAGGCCGAGGGCGAGCATCATCTGCGTCATGTTGATGTCGTGGCTGACCGCGTGTTTCGGCGCTTGGGCGAAGGTCACATCACGGTTGCAGCTCTGGATCGTCAGCGGATATTTCGTCGCCTCGGCAAACGCTTGGGCACTGCCCAGCATCAGAGCAACACACAGCAGGGAACGCAAAGTCATGGTTGGGTTATCCAGGTGATTCGTGGGTAGCCGTGTAGGGGGTGTTCATCGATCAGCGCTTCGACGCCGAACACCTCTCGCAGCAGCGGGGCGGTCAGGACTTCTTTCGGTGTGCCGCTGGCGACGATGCGGCCGTGATTGATCACGTACAGCCGGTCGCAGAAAGCGGCGGCCAGATTGAGGTCGTGGATGCTCGCCAGGGTGCTGATCTTCAGGCGTTTGACCAGTTGAAGCAGTTCAAGCTGATAGCGCGGGTCGAGGTGATTGGTCGGTTCATCGAGGATCAACACGTGCGGCTGCTGGGCCAGGGCGCGGGCGAGAATCACCCGCTGTTTTTCACCGCCGGAGAGGGTGGCGAAGGCGTGGTCTTCAAAGCCTTTCAATCCGACCGATGCCAAAGCTTGAGTCGCAAGGTTTCGGTCCTCTTGCGTGTCGCCGTCGAACAGACCTTTGTGCGGTGTGCGGCCCATGGCGACCACTTCATCAACGGTCAGACCGAAGGCGTCAGGGAACTCCTGCAACACCACGGCGATGCGTTGCGCGCACCAGCGTGAGGATTGCTTCCAGACGTTGTGGTGATCGAGTTTTACCTCACCGCTCTCCGGTTTGCTGAAGCGATAAGCGCAGCGCAACAGGCTGGTCTTGCCGCTGCCGTTGGGGCCGATCAACCCGACGAACTCACCGGCGGCCACGTGCAGCGAGGCCTCACGCAGCTGGAACTGGTGATGACAGTGGCCGTGGCCCAGGGGTGTCCAGGCGAGGTTTGTGAGGTTCAGCGAGGTCATGCATTTACTCAAAGATTTGCGGTGATACTGATGACGCCTTTGCGGGCAAGCCTCGCTCCTACAGGATATGTGTCGATCACAAACATTGCGTACGACATAAATCCTGTAGGAGCGAGGCTTGCCCGCGAAGGGACCAGATGCCTAAAAGGTGTAATCAGCCGTGACGAAAAACGACCGCGGCTCCCCGAGAATCCACTGCTGCCCCTCATTGTATTGGCTTTGCGCATACTGCCGGTCAAACAGATTGTTCAGCTGCAACCCCAGCGTCGTGTTACGCAGTGCTTGCCAGGACAACGTGGCATCGACCACCGTATAGCTCGGCAGCTCGTTCCGGTTAGCCATGTCGGCATAACGCGCATCGACATAACGCACGCCAGCGCCGGCCTTCAGGTCCTCGTTGATCGTTTTGCTCAGCCACAGATTCGCCGTACGCCGTGGTACGTCCACCGGGCGATTGCCGTTGCGCGACACCGGCACACCTGCGATCACTTCTTCAAAATCGTCGTATTTCGCTTTGACGATGGCCGCGTTGGCCTGCAGTTGCCAGGCGTGTGGCAGTTGCAGATCGAGGCTGGCTTCGAGGCCATTGGACGATTGCTGGCCGACCTGCTGCTTGAGCGTCGGGTTGCCCGGATCGTCGGTCAGCAGTTTCTTTTTGACGATGCGATAGGCCGCCAGCGTCCACTCGCCACGCTGATCCCAGAACATCTGCTTCACGCCGATTTCGGTTTGTTTCGCGGTGGCCAGGTCGTATTGCTGCTGGCTCGGGCTCAGGGAAATAAGGCCGCCGACACCGTCGGTGCTGGTGGCGTACTGGCCGTAGAACGACGTGTCCGGCGTTACGGCAAACACCAGCCCGGCCTTCCAGTTGTTGCCGGTCAGGGTTTTGTCGCTCTGGCTGCCATCGACCTGATTGTCGTAATCAACCTGCACGTAATCGCGGCGCACGCCGGTCACCAGCGACCAGCGCTCGCTCAGCTGCGTGCGGTTTTCGGCGAACACCGACATCTGTCTGGTGGTGCTCTGAAACTGCTCCCGATACGGATCGGCACTTTCAAATGTGCCGCGTTGCGGATGGTACAGATCGACCGGCTGACCACCCGGCAACACGTCATTGAACGGCGAGTTGCTGTCGAGCTGAAAGCGGATACGGTTGTAATCGACGCCGGTCACGGTCTGGCTGTCGAGGCCGAACAGTGAGTGCTTGAAGTTGAAGGTCTGACGGTCGCCGACCTGTTCCTGCCGGTGACCGATACCGAAGTAACCGCTGCGGCTGAGGTGTTGGGTGTCGCGGTCGAAGTTGTAGTTCTCGGCGTTCTGCCAGCGGCGTTGGGCCTTTAGGTAATACAGCTCGTTGCTGGCGCTGACGCTGTCGGAGATTTGCCAGTCGCTGGTCAGGCGCGTCCATTGATCGTTGTAGTGTTGCTTGTCGTTGCTGACGTTGTAGTTCTTGTCTCGCAGGCTTTCCTTGAAGCGGCCATTGATCAGCGGCGTGCCGAAATAATTCATCGGCTTCTGGTCGCCGTAATCGTGGGCGAGAGTGAACGCCAGATCGTCCGTCGCCTGCCAGCGCAGGGCGGCGCTGATGAAGTCGCTGGAGGAATCGCCACGATCAACCCAGCCGTTGCTGCGCAGACGATTGAGGTTCAAGCGATAGCTCAGGGTGTCGCTCAGGGAACCGCCGCTGTCCAGGGCCTGTTGCTGAGTGTCGTAGGAGCCGTAGCCGAGGCGGACGTGGTTTTCGATCTCGCCTTCGAACGGCTTCTTCGGGATCACGTTGATCACTGCGCCGGTCGCGCCTTCGCCATACAACACCGACGCCGGCCCGCGCAGCACATCGACGCGCTCCACCGACCAGGTGTCGACCGGAAAGGTCACGGTGCCCATGCCGGTGTACATCCGGTTGCCGTCATACAACTGCATCACCGAACTTTGTCCGGTAAATCCTCGGGCGGACAACGATGTGCCGCCATCGCCCGGCGTGCCGGTGCGGCTGATCCCGGTGCTGCGCGATACGGCGTCCTGAACACTGCGATCACCGCGGGCGCGAACCTGTTCGCCGGTCAGGCTTTCGACGCTGGCCGGGGTTTCCAGGGCCGTGAGCTTCAGGCGCGAGCCGGCGGTGGTCGGCGTGTTCAGGCTGACGGTTTCGTTGTCATTGGCGTCGGCGGTGATGGTGCCGGTGGGCAACGTCAACGGCTGCGCGTGGGCGCTGTTGTTCAGGGCGAGCAGGCAGAGGCCGGACAAGAGGTACTTGTTCATCGGGACGGTGAATCACTTCTTCAAAAGAAAACCCGCAGCCATGGCTGCGGGTTGGGCGGTGCATTTTCGTTATACAGTAACACTAAAAATGACCGTGCGATAAGCGCCCGAAGTCTACAGATCCCTCTAAATCACGCATCTCGCCTGTTTCATGATGAAGATGAGGCTGATTCAGTTTGTCGGTTGAAGCGCGAAAGCAGCACTCGATCCAGCAGCCACACCACCACCAGCGAAGCGCCCACCAACGGAAACGCCACCGCCAGCACCAGCATGATCGCCACGCCGGTTTTCCATTTCGGCAGATCATGACGCAGCGGCGGCACACCGAACTTGCCCTGCGGGCGGCGCTTCCACCAGATCACCACGCCGCTGACGGCGCTGAGCAGAATCATCAGGCAGATCAGCAGCACGATGATCTGGTTGAACACGCCAAACATCTTGCCTTCATGGAGCATCACGCCGATTTCCGTGGCGCGGGCGACGGTGCCGTATTGCTCGAAGCGCACATCGGCGAGGACCTTGCCGGTGTATTGATCGACGTGCAGGGTGGCATCGTTGCGTGGGTCGTCGGCGAATACCGCGATGGTGAATACGCCGGTGGCCGTGGTCGGGAACGTGATGCTGTAACCCGGTTCGACCTTGCGTTGCTCGGCGATGTTCTGCACGTCTTGCAGGCTGATGGTCGGCGCCGCCGGGCCGGCTTGCGCAGTGCCGTGGGCCATGTGTTCGGCGTGGTCGCCGGACATCGGCATCGGTGTGTTTTCCATTGCCCATGGCACGGTCTGGCGCGTGGCGGTGTTGAGGCTGCGGGCCTCGACGTCGGACTTGGGCATGTCATTCCACATGGCGTCCGGGAACACGTTCCAGACACCGGCGTATTGCTTGCCCCAGAACCCGGTCCAGGTCATGCCGCTCAGCAGCATTACCAGCAGAAATGCGGCGCCCCAGAACCCGGTGACGGCATGCAGGTCGCGCCACAGCACGCGACCGCGACTGCTCAGGCGCGGCCACAAGATGCCGGCGGCCTGACCTCGCGGCCACCACAGGAACACCCCGGAAACCACCAGCACGATGCCCCAGCCAGCGGCGAGTTCGACCAGTCGATCGCCGACCGTGCCGATCATCAGCTCACCGTGGATCGCACGGGCAACCGCTTGCAGATTTTTCTTCGCGTCTTGCTCTCCGAGGATGTCGCCGTGATACGGATCGACAAAAACATTCAACTCATTGCCGGCATCGAGCACGACAAACTGCGCGCTGCGCTCGGCGTTGATCGGCGGCAGGTATTGCTTGATCGTTGCCTGTGGATACGCAGTTTTTACGCGCTTGAGCAGGTCGTCGGCCGGGACGCTGTGGTGGCCGGCCGGGACATTCATCAGGCTGCCGTACATCAACGGATCGAGTTGCGGTTTGAACAGGTAAATGACGCCGGTCAGGGCCAGCATCACCATGAATGGCGCGACGAACAGACCGGCATAGAAATGCCAACGCCAGGCCAGGTTGTAGAAATTCGGTTTGGGCTGTTTCATCGGTTGTGCTCCGCTTGGCTTGGTTCTTTTGTTGTTGTCTGGTGACTGCTGCGCAGTCATTCGCGGGCAAGCCTCGCTCCTACAGGTCCAGTGGTGATCGCACCGTTTGTGATCGACGCGAATCCCGTAGGAGCGAGGCTTGCCCGCGATGCTCTTAAAAGCTCATGTCCACCTTGGTCCAGAGCGTGCGCCCCGGTTCTTTGATGGCTTGCGGGTCATTGGCCGGATAGCCAAAACCGGCGTTGCCGGCCAGGTTCAAATGCTCGGCGTAAGCCTTGCCGAACAAGTTGTCGACGCCGCTGCTGACCTTCCAGTTCTTGTTGATGCGGTACGCACCGTTGAGCGAGAACACACCGAACCCCGAGGTCTTGTCGAAGTCCTTGCCGACCACGTTGCCCTTGTTCTGGTCAATGCGGTTTTGCGCAGCGACCACTCGCCACAAGGCGCCGGCGCTCCAGTTGTCTTCGCTGTAGGTCAGGCCGAAACGTGCGTCCAGCGGCGGCATTTGCGGCAACGCGTTGCCGTCGCTGCTGTTCTTGCCCCAGGCGTAGGCGAGGGTCGCATCGGCCTTCCAGTTCGAGGTCAATTTGTAAGCCGCACCGAGTTCACCGCCCATGATCCGCGCGTCGATGTTCTCGGCTTGCGAGGTCATGCCCATCATTCCCGGCGTGTAGTTGAACAGGATGTAATCGCGCACCTGCCCGACGTAACCCGAGGCCCAGGCTTCGAGGTCTTCGGTCTTGTATTGCAGGCCGAAGTCGAGCTGGGTGGTTTTCTCGGGCTTGATCGAATCGAAGGCATTCACCGAGCCGGCGGGGCCGGAGTTAGGCGAAAACAGCTCCCAGTAATCCGGGAAACGCTGGGTGTGACCGAGGCCGGCATACAGCGTGGCAGGGCTGTCGGCCAGATCATGCTCGTAACGGACGAAGCCGCTGGGCAGGGTGTCGGCGCGGGTGTCGTTGGCGGTCGGGTTAGGCCGGGTCATCATTCCGGAACCAGTGGTCTGGCGGAAGTCTTTAGCCGAAGCGCGGTCCAGTCGCGCGCCGCTAATCAGCCGGTCACGGTCGGCGGCGTACCACGTCAGTTCGCTGAATACGCCGTAGTTGTGGAAGTCGGCGTCCTTGTCGCGCGGCAGATCCTTGTAGGTGTCGATGCCCATGGCGCTGCGCTTGCGGTGTTCGTTGGTCTGCGCGTCGATGCCGCTGATCAATTGCACATCGGCCCAGCGCCAGGTGCCTTTGATCCGTGCGCCGAGGGTTCGGCGATCGACACTGGAGGCCATCGGCCCGGCCATCATCCCGGTGCCGGACGGCGTGCGCAGGGTGTAGTTGTCCATCACGTGGTCGGCGTAGTTGTAGTAGATCTGTGCTTCGACCTTGTCCAGTACGTCGCCGATACTGGATTTCTCGAAGCGCAGGCCGAGGCTTTCGCGCTTGAACTGCGCACCGTCCATGCCGCGTCCGGCATAACGGGCTTCGCCATCGCCCTTGCCGGCGGTGAGTTCCAGCAGCGTGTCGGCATCCGGGGTCAAGCCAACGGCGACGTCACCGTTCCACTTGTCGTAGCGCGAAGCCACGGTGTCATTGTTGCCATCGCGGTAGTCGTCGGAATGCGCGGTGTTGCCGATCACGCGCACGTACCCCAACGGGCCGCCGGCGGCAGCATCCACCACTTTGTCGAAGCGGCCATTGGAGCCGGCCAGTACGCTGGCATTCACCCGGGTGCCGAGTTCGCCGAAGCTTTCCGGTTCGCGATCGAACAGGATGGTGCCGGCCGATGCGCCCGGCCCCCACAGCACGGTTTGCGGGCCTTTGATGACGGTGAGTTTGTCGTAGGTTTCCGGGGAAATGTACGACGTCGGGGCATCCATCCGGCCGGGGCAGGCACCGAGCATCTGGCCGCCGTTGGTGAGGATGTTCAGTCGTGAGCCGAACATGCCGCGCAGCACCGGATCACCGTTGGTGCCGCCGTTGCGTACCAAGGCGAAACCGGGGATGGTCTTCAGATAATCGCCACCGTCGCTGGCCGGCACCGGTTGGCGCGGGTCCTTGGGGTTGGTGACGATGGTCAGCGGCGAACTCGGCGCAATGGCGGTGATCACCGTCGGGCTCAGTTCTTCATGGTGGCCGGCGTGCTCGTCGGCCAGCACCATAGGGGTCAGCAGTGCGCCGCAAATAACGGCAGTGGCGTGCCTGAAACGAACTCGCGTTTCGTTCAGGGCAAAAGAAGCCTGGGCAGCGCCCAAACGTGTGACAGCAGAAAACCTGGACATGACAATTTCCATCGAACAGTCGTAAACGACACGGCCGGCAGCCGACGCAATCCCTTGCAGGAGTGAACCTGTGTGGCGAGGGGACTCGTACCCGTTGGACTGCGCAGCAGTCCCAAAATCTGAATTCTCGGTGTGTCAGATACAGCTCGTATTCAGAGACTGGGGCCGCTTCGCGACCCAACGGGGACAAGTCCCCTCGCCACAGAGGCTCGCTCCCACAGGTTGCTTCTGCTGTCTAGCGGACCGTGTGAGATCGGGTAGGTGTTTACGCGACGATGGGTGGTGCGCGAGTGCGGGCACCAGGGAAGAAGGTTTGCCGGGCGTGGCCCAGGCGTGTGGCAGGAGTGCTGAAGGTGCTTGTTTTGGGGGCGTCGAATGCGACGAAAGACTGGCCGCCGGTCAGCGCCGGGCAGTTGAACAGCAGGCTGCAATAGCCGCATTTTTCCCAGATGGCGTGATGGGGTGTCGTGGGCAGGCAGTGCTCGGCGGCGGCTTGCGCACCGTGGTCGCCGTGCTCCATTGCCGGCATGTCCATGCTCATGTCCATCGACATGTTCATGGATGCTTCCATCAGAGCCGAGGCGCGCTGATCCATCGGCATCGACTGAGAAATCAGCGGGCCGATGAAGATCATCAACATGGCGAACAGGCTGATCCAGCTGCCGCGGGTCAGGCTCAAGGGCTGACGGCGGGAGGCGGATGACCTGGCGCTAAGCGGGCGCATGGACGTATTCAGCTCTGATGATTACTGAGCGTGCGCGTGCACTTGCACGCCGTCCGGCGCTTTTTTCTGCACCGTGACCTCGACGGTCACATCACCGGATTTCTCGAAATGCATCGTCAGCGGGAAGCGCTTGCCGTCGCTCAGCAGGCTGCGGTCTTTCAGTTCCAGCAGCATGACGTGATACGCCATCGGTGCAAACGTGACGTCGCCACCGGCTGGAATCCCGACGCTCGGGACTTCCTGCATTTTCATCAGGTCGTTCTGCATCACGTGCTCATGCAATTGGGCAATGCCTGCAATCGGCGAGTCGACGCTGAGCAGCTTGTCGGCGGTGTTACCGCTGTTGTGAATCACGAAATAGGCGGCGACCGTCGGCGCGTTAGGCGGTAGCTCTTGCGACCACGGATGAGCGATCTCCAATGCGCCAGCCTTGTATTCATGGGCATTGGCAAAGCAGGCAGGCAGCAACAATGCAGCCAGAACGATGAGTTTGTTCAACATGGCAGTTCTCCGGAACGATTCAGTACGCAGGTCAATTGCGAGAAGGAATCACACCAGAGGGGAAGCGCGGGGGTTGAGACTCGGCCATTGCTGGCGTGGAGTGGGGGTGTCGAGAGCGTCTGCGGGCAGGCTTCGATGGGCATCGAAACGCGCGAAGTACAACTGCGGCACATGCCCGGGCAATGCCACCAGCGGCGCAGAACCGGAACAGCACCAGCAATGCTGCATGTTGGAATGATCGTCGCTCTGCGGTGCTTTCTGTTCAAGCGTCCCCAGGGAAATCGCCACCATCTTCGTGCCAGTGGACGAGCAGAAGCTGCCCCACAACACCTGTTCGGCCGGCGACTGCGCCGTCTGCGCCATCGCTCCGGTCATCGGCATGGCGAGCATGTTGAACAGCACTGCGAAGCAGGCGATCCAGGCAATTGCGAGCCGTTGTCGGGACATGGGGACAGATCCAGTTGGGTGGGCGATCAGGCGCGGCTATTTAGCCTGATCAGTGCCGATAAGTAAAAACGCGGCGTGCGGTTTGGTGTCGCAGCGCATTTCAGATCGCAGTGGCATGCAGACGCAGACCCAAGGCTTTCATAACTTCATGATAGTCGCGAATTCCGGATTGCCAGTGCTGCTCAGTGCTTTGTACAAGCTCTCATGACCAAGGCCTGCATCACGTGCAACCTGTGTCATGCCCTGTGCTCTGGCGATATCGTTGAGTGCCGCGCGTATCGGAACTCCATCGCCGGCATCTTCTTCAAAGCAAGCATCCAGATAAGCGGCCATTTCCTCTGGTGATTTGAGAAATTCGGCGGCATCGAAACGGGTGAATTGTTCCGCCATGATCTACTCCTCATTACCGATGTTTTGCGCCATCTGGGGGAATGGGAATATAGGATTGGAGCTATGACAGGAACAGTCGGCTCCTTCCTGAAATGTTGCGGGCAAAGTCACAAGGCTCTGCAGGTTTCAGGAAACGTCCGACACAGATAAGGCAATCAGCAGGTCGTCCACACTCTCAAACTCCCGATCCACCCCCGCCAACACCGGCCGCTTCAACACCAGCACCGGCACCCCCCGCTCCCGCGCCACGTCCAGTTTCGGCTCGGTGGCGGTGCTGCCGCTGTTCTTGCTGATCAGCACATCAATCTTGCGACGCTTGAACAGCTCACGCTCATCCTCGATCAGAAATGGCCCACGTGCGCCTATCACTTCGCAGCGTTCGTTGCCCGGATAAACATCCAGTGCACGCAATGTCCAGAATTGCTCCGGCGGGATTTCATGCAGGTGTTGCAAGGGTTCACGGCCGAGGGTGAACAGGGGGCGCCGGAACGGTTTCAGCGCGTCGATCAACCCGGCCCAGTCGCTGACTTCGCGCCAGTCGTCTCCGGCTTGCGGCTGCCAGGCCGGACGCCTGAGTGCCCAGCAGGGAATGCCGGCCAGTTGCGCGGCAGTCGCAGCGTTCTGGCTGATTTGCGCGGCATAGGGATGAGTCGCGTCCAGCAGCAGATCAATCCCTTCATCGCGGATGAATTGCGCCAGGCCGTCAGCACCGCCATAGCCGCCGACGCGGACCTGGCAATTCAGATCGGTCGGCACTCGACCGATGCCGGCCAGGCTGTAAATGTGCTCCGGCCCAAGCGTACGGGCGATCGCCAGTGCTTCCGTCACGCCGCCGAGCAGCAAGATGCGCTTCATTGAAAAGCTCCCGCATGGCCGACGATTCCGCCCTGGCGATCGATGGCAAACACTTCAACCTGAACCTGCGCCGGCACCACACTGCGCGCAAACGCCAGCGCGTGCCCGCACACCGCATCGCCAAGTGCGATGCCGGCGGCGCTGGCCATCGCCAGTGCTTGCTGACTGGTGTTGGCTTCGCGGATCGACTGCTGCAGCGCTTGATCCGCGCCGATCGCCGCGGCCCATTCGGCCAGTTGCGGCAGGTCGATGCTCGAATGCCGACTGTGCAGATCCATGTGCCCGGCAGCCAGTTTGCTGATCTTGCCGAAGCCGCCGCACAGGCTGAGTTTATCCACAGGCACTTTGCGCAGGTGCTTGAGGACGGCGCCGACGAAATCGCCCATCTCGATCAGGGCGATTTCAGGCAAGTCGTAGACGCGGCGCATGGTGTCTTCGCTGGCGTTGCCGGTGCACGCAGCGATGTGCAGGTAACCATTGGTTTTCGCTACATCGATGCCCTGATGAATCGAGGCAATGTAAGCCGCACAGGAAAACGGCCGGACGATGCCGCTGGTGCCCAGGATCGACAAGCCACCGAGAATGCCCAACCGTGGATTCATGGTTTTCAACGCCAGCGCCTCGCCGCCCTCGACGTTGACCGTGACCTCGAAACCGCCGTGATAGCCGTGTTCCTCTGCGAGCAGGGTCAGGTGGTCGGTGATCATTTTGCGCGGTACCGGGTTGATCGCCGGTTCGCCGACAGCCAGCACCAGTCCTGGCCGGGTGACTGTTCCCACACCCCGGCCGGCACTGAAACGAATGCCCGGTTCGGCGTTCAATCGCACTTGGGAAAACAGCAGCGCACCGTGGGTCACGTCCGGATCGTCGCCGGCATCCTTGATCGTGCCGGCCTCGGCGCCGTCATCCAGGAGCCGACAGAATTCCAGCCGCATCTGCACCTGCTTGCCTTTGGGCAGGACGATGTCCACGGCGTCCGCGGGCTCGCCGCCGAGCAGCAAGCGAGCGGCCGCGAGGCTGGTCGCGGTGGCGCAACTCCCCGTCGTGAGGCCGCTGCGCAGCGGTGCGGGTTGTTCGGCGGTTTCGTCACGCATCGAAAGGTTTGACCACGTCCAGCAAGGTAATCGGCAGCGCCTGGCGCCAGGTGTCGAAGTCGCCCAGCGGCTGCGCCTGGGCGATATGGATGCGTGTCAGTTCGCCGCCGTGCTGCTCGCGCCAGGCCATCAGGGACATTTCACTTTGCAGCGTGACGGCGTTGGCGATCAGGCGACCACCGGGTTTCAGCTGTGCCCAGCAGGTGTCCAGCACGCCCTCGCGGGTGACCCCGCCACCAATGAAAATCGCATCCGGGCGCTCGAGTCCGGCGAGGGCTTGCGGCGCCTTGCCGCGGATCAGTTGCAGACCGGGTACGCCAAGCGCGTCGCGGTTTTGCTCGATCAACAATTGCCGTCCTTCATCGGCTTCGATGGCCAGCGCCCGGCAACTCGGGTGGGCACGCATCCATTCGATACCGATCGAGCCGCTGCCGGCACCGACGTCCCACAGCAGTTCACCGGGCACCGGGGCGAGGCGGGCGAGGGTGATTGCGCGCACATCGCGTTTGGTCAGTTGGCCGTCGTGCCTGAACGCCGAGTCCGGAAGCCCGGCCAGTCGCGACAGGCGCGGCGCATCGGGTTCGGCGATGCATTCGATGGCGACCAGATTCAGATCGGCGATCAGGGGCTCGGCCCAGTCGCTGGCGACGCCGTCGATGCGCCGTTCGGCCTCACCGCCCAGATGTTCCAGCACGGTCAGACGACTCGGCCCGAATCCGCGCTCGCGCAACAACGCCGCCATCGCCGCCGGGCTTTGACCATCGTTGCTGAGCACCAGCAGGCGAACACCGCTGAACAATTGCGCGTTGAGCGCCGCGATCGGGCGGGCGACGATCGACAGCGTGACCACGTCCTGCAATGGCCAGCCCATTCGCGCGGCGGCCAGCGAGCAGGAGGAGGGCGCCGGCAGGATCAGCATTTCAGCGCTGGGCAGTTGCCGGGCGAGGCTGGCGCCGACGCCGAAGAACATCGGGTCGCCGCTGGCGAGTACGCAGACCGGTTCGCCACGCAGGGCCAGCAACGCATCGAGGGAGAATGGACTCGGCCACAATCGGCGTTCACCACGGATACACGCCGGGAGCAGGTCCAGTTGTCGCTGGCTGCCGAAGATCTTCGACGCGGCCAGCAACGCATGCCGGGCATTCCTGCCCAGGCCTTTGAAGCCATCCTCACCAATGCCTGTCACGGTCAGCCAGCGTGCCATGTGTGTGCTCTGTTCATCTGCATAAAGCGGCACATGATACGCGTCGGCAGTGAATGCGAGTAATGGAATGTTTTAAGTTGGTCGTTTCAGGCGCTGGATGGTGGTTTGCAAGTTGTATAGCCTGAACTTTCTTATATGACTGTTTAATGGTTTAAAAGGAATTAACTATGGATTTCAAGAAAGCAGGATGCCTGGGCTTGATGGCATATTCGGAAGCGTTCGAACGTGACTTTCCGGTAAAGAAGACAAAGGCTGTTCAGAGTATTGCCACGCTGAACTCGCCCGGGGCTGCCGGATCGTTGTTGGGCGGCAATCTGATCAGCACGGCAAGGGGCATGTCTCGTCAGGACAAACGGGACGTCAATGCCAGCGTGCGATATGCGCAGTGGTTTGCGAGTCAGGAGCGTGATCGTCAAACGGATCCGCAGGGTTGGTTTTCCCTGTTTGCCATCACACTGTGGTCGATGGGCTGGGAGTACGAAAAGGAAAGAGTCGTCGAGGAATATTACAGGCAATTTTCCGGGCAACTAAGTCAGGCTTATTTGAATGTGATTTCTGGTGTTAACAGTCAAATGGCAAAAGTGACAAGCGATATGTTTGGCGCACTCTTGGCAAATACATCTGCCCTTTGGTCATTGTCCAAAGGAAGCCTGCGTGGCAAGGAGTTTGCGATCGCACCCGCTCAATATGACAGCCAAGGGCGATTGTCATTGGGTTTGAATGATTACTCGTTGAGGGCGCGAGTCCAGCGCGAGGATTTTCTGTTCTGGGACTGGAAGGAGAGCAACGTCACGCTCACGCATCGCGCGGTTCCATTCACTCTGAACAGAGCGAGGTTTGAAGAGGTCCGCCCAACGCTGAATGACCGCCTCGACATTGTCGCTGACGCGATATTCGAGTTTTACTCCGAGCATCTGTGAGGGCGACCGCGACTTGATTGAGGGAGGAAGCGTTTGCGACACGCGGTCTTAGGATGCCGTACGGCAAAGCAGGCATAATACCGCTCGCTTCCATCCGGAGGCGCTTCCACTCTTGATCCGGTCGTCCCTTTGAACAAACACTCTGCGCCCATCGCTTTACGCCCCTCGGCTTGTCCGGGGCTGCTGCGTATCGTCCAGGCCAGGGATGGAGGCATCTGCCGGATAAAACTCGCCGGTGGCGTGGTAAGTGCTGCGCAGGCCCGCGCTATTGCCGATGGCGCACAGCGTTACGGCAGTTCGGTGATCGAGGCGACCAACCGGGCCAACCTGCAGATTCGTGGCATTGCACATGAGCAGGCTGCGCTGATTGAAAGTCTGCTCGCCGCGGATCTCGGCCCTACGAATGCGGCGGGCGACGATGTACGCAATCTGATGTTGAGCCCGAGCGCAGGCATCGACCGGCAGATGCTGTTCGACACCCGTGACCTGGCTCGGCAGATCCTCGCGACCCTGCAAGAGCACGAGCCCTTCCACAACCTCAGCGCCAAATTCGCCGTGCAGCTTGATGGCGGTGAAGGCTTGGCGATGCTCGAGCATCCCCATGATCTGTGGTTGTCCGGTGTCGAGCGAGAAGGCGAGCGGTGGTTGGCTTTCGGTTTGGCCGGGTGTCCCTCCGACAGGCCGGCGGGTTCGGTGCCGCTGGAAGATGGGCATGGACTTGTGGTCGCCGTGCTTGAGTTGTTCCTGGAACTGGCGCAGCCCGATCAAACGCGAATGCGCCAGTTGCTGAGCGAAATGACGACCTCCGGGTTCCTCGCCCGGCTGGCCGAGCGTGTGCCGTTCAAGTCCGTTGCAGACTGGCAGCGTTCAGTGACTTCAAACGCGCTGCACATTGGCGCCCATCTGCAGACGCAAGCCGGGTTTGTCTATATCGGCGCCGTACCGCCGCTGGGGCGGCTCGATTGCGCGATGCTCCGGGGCGTTGCTCAGCTGGCGCAGGAATATGGCGATGCGACGTTGCGGTTCACTCCGTGGCAAAGCCTGCTGTTGCCGAACATTCGCCATGAAAACGCCGATGAAGTCATCCGACGCCTGCATCGGTTGGGCCTGCTGTGCGACGCCGATCAGCCCTTGTCACGATTGATCGCCTGCACCGGTTCCAGTGGCTGCGGCAAAGGCCTGGCCGACACCAAGGGCGACGCTCTGCAACTGGCCGCGCTGTTGCAGCGTCATGGCCAGGTAATGAACGTGCATTTGTCCGGCTGCTCGCGTTCCTGCGCCGCCGCGCATGTCGCGCCAGTCACTTTACTGGCTGTCGGCCCCGGTCATTACGACCTCTATTTTCGCGAAGCGGGGCAGCCGGGTTTCGGCGCCCTGCACGCATGCAACCTTACTATTGAAGCGGTCGCAGCCTTGCTCGACGCCCGCTCACGGAGCCCCTTTGATGCTTGATTACATCCGCGACGGTCAGGAGATCTATCGCAACTCCTTCGCGATCATTCGCGCCGAGGCCAACCTCGAACGAATCCCGGCCGATCTGGAAAAACTCGCAGTGCGGGTGATTCACGCCTGCGGCATGGTCGATGCGATTGACGGTCTGCAATTCTCTGAAGGCGCGGGCAAGGCCGGGCGCGATGCGCTGGCCGCCGGTGCGCCGATTCTGTGTGATGCGCGGATGGTGTCTGAAGGCGTGACCCGCACACGCTTGCCGGCCAACAACGAAGTGATCTGTACCCTGCGCGATGAAAGCGTTCCGGAGCTGGCTCGCGAGTTGGGCAATACCCGTTCCGCCGCCGCGCTGGAGCTGTGGCGTCCGCACCTGGAGGGCAGCGTCGTGGTGATCGGCAATGCGCCGACCGCCTTGTATTACCTGCTGGAAATGCTCGATGCCGGCGCGCCGAAACCGGCGCTGATTCTCGGCTTCCCGGTGGGCTTCGTCGGCGCCGCCGAATCCAAGGCAGCGCTCGCGGCGGACAGCCGTGGCGTGCCGTTTGTCATCATGCAAGGCCGGCTGGGCGGTAGCGCCATGGCCGCCGCCGCCGTCAATGCCCTCGCCACGGAGATCGAATGATGCAGCAACCTGGACGTTTGATCGGCCTTGGCGTCGGCCCCGGTGATCCGGAACTGATTACCGTCAAGGCCCTGCGCCTGCTGCGTGAATCGCCGGTGGTGGCGTACTTCGTCGCCAAGGGCAAAAAGGGCAACGCCTTCGGCATCATCGAAGCGCATTTGCAGGACGCCCAAACCTTGCTGCCGCTGGTGTATCCAGTGACGACCGAAGCCTTGCCGGCGCCGCTGTCCTATGAGCAGGTGATCAGTGATTTCTACGATGCGGCCGGCGAAGAACTCGCCGCTCATCTCGATGCCGGACGTGACGTTGCGGTGATCTGCGAAGGTGACCCGTTCTTCTACGGCTCCTACATGTACCTGCACGATCGTCTGGCAGAACGTTATGAGGCCGAAGTCGTGCCTGGCGTCTGCTCGATGCTCGGCGGCGCTTCGGTACTCGGCGCGCCGCTGGTGTACCGCAATCAGAGCTTGTCGGTGTTGTCCGGCGTATTGCCTCACGACGATCTCAAGCGCCGGCTGGCCGATGCCGACGCGGCGGTGATCATGAAGCTGGGGCGTAATTTTCCCAAGGTCCGTCAGGTGCTCGAAGAGCTCGGTCTGGCGGAGCGCGCGCTTTACGTAGAACGCGCGACCATGGCCAATCAGAAAATCGTGCCGCTGGATCAGGTCGAGCCCATGTCCTCACCGTACTTCTCGCTGATCATCGTTCCGGGTGAAAGGTGGCAAGGCTGATGACTCGTCCAGCTCCGGCGATTGTCATCCTCGGCAATGGCAGCCTCGCGACCGCGCGCAACATTCAACAGCTGTTCCCCGGCGCCCTGATCCATGGTCTGGCCGAACGGGTTGAAGGCGCGGACCGCGTCTATCACGAGTTCGGCGCAACCCTGCGCGAACTTTATCAGCAGGACACGCCGATCATTGCCCTGTGCGCGGCCGGTATCGTGATCCGCACACTGGCGCCGTTGTTGCTGGAAAAAGGCGCCGAGCCGCCGGTACTGGCCGTTGCCGAAGACGGCAGCGCGGTGGTGCCGCTGCTGGGCGGCCTGGGCGGCGTGAACGTGCTGGCGCGGGAAATCGCGGCTGCACTGGACGTGGCGGCGGCAATCACCACCAGCGGTGAGTTGCGATTCGGCACGTGCCTGCTTAATCCACCCAGCGGTTATGCCCTCGGCGACCTGGAACTGGGCAAGCGCTTTGTGTCCGATTTGCTGGCCGGTGAAACAGTGCGCATCGAAGGCGAAGCGCCGTGGTTGGCGCAGGCGCAGTTGCCTGAAGATCCGCACGCGCGGCTGGCCGTTCATGTGGGGTATGCCGAGCGAATGCCGGCGACCCATGAGCTGCTGATCTATCCGCGCAATGTGCTGGTGGCGGTCAGTGCCGGCGGGGCGAACTTGCCGGGGGCGATTCGCGACACGTTGCATCAGGCCAGAATCGCAGTGCAATCCGTGGCGTTGCTGCTGGCCGCCGACAGCGAAATGGCCAATCCGACGTTGCGTGAAGCAGCCCTTGAACTGGGCGTGCCGCTGCGCTTTGCCGACGATGTGGGTGCGGTCAGCGAACTGGCACGTAACGCCGTCGGCCAGCCTGTTTCGATCTTTGGCGACGACGCCATTGCCATCGCGGTTGCCGAGAAACCATTGGACCCTCTGTCGATTGGCCGTCCTCGCGGCCGCCTCGCGGTGATCGGCCTTGGCCCCGGCGCTGCCGAACTGATGGTGCCGGCAGTGAAGGCCGAGTTGGCGCGCGCCAACGATGTGCTCGGCTACGAAACCTATGTGCGCATGGCCGGCCCGTTCCGCGCCGATCAAGTGCTGCATTGCACCGACAACCGCGAAGAGATGCAGCGCGCGCGTCATGCGTTCGAGCTGGCGGCGCAGGGGCGTTCGGTGGTGGTGATTTCGTCGGGCGATCCGGGCGTTTTTGCCATGGCGGCGGCGGTGCTCGAAGCACTGCACGAGTCTGCCGATGCTGCATGGCATAACGTCGATCTGGAGATTTTGCCGGGTGTCTCTGCGTCGCTGGCGACAGCGGCGCAGGCGGGAGCGCCACTGGGCCACGACTTCTGTGTGTTGTCGCTGTCGGACAACCTCAAGCCTTGGGACATCATCGAGAAGCGCCTCGATCTGGCGTCGCAGGCTGACCTTGCCCTGGCGTTCTACAACCCGATCTCACGCTCCCGTCCCTGGCAACTGGGCCGAGCGTTGGAAATCGTCGCTCGGCACCGTACGCCTGAAACGCCAGTCGTTTTGGGACGTGACATCGGCCGCCCGGGTCAGACGTTGCGAGTGACAACTCTCGGACAATTGACCCCGGACCAGGTAGATATGCGCACCATGGTCCTGGTGGGATCCTCTACTACTTGCGTATTCAAGCGGCAGGATGGCGGTGACTGGGTCTACACCCCTCGCTGGTATGGAGAGAAACCCGTCTCCTGAGATTATGCGTTATTGATAAAGAGGGCTTCACGGAATCCTATGGGGAACACGTTCCCCATAGGATGCGTACTCAATCAAATCGGCGTTATTGCTTCTGTTTTTTACGTGTTCTATGTAACCACCATTCTGTAAGAGAATTATTTACTTGGGTGTGTATCTAGTCATCTTTTCAATTTTTCTATTGTTGTTAATAAACTGTTGCACATGCGTATTTGGTTTGGTCTTTTAGTTGTTGAAGTTGTTTTTTTGATGCGATAAGTTTTAGTTGAGAGCTAATTGGAGCTGTCGCATTATTTACATTAAAAGGATTTTAAGATGAATGACTTGGAAGCAAATGCGTATTTCGATCAGTGTTTTGAACAATGCCAGGCAAAGCTGGCTCTAGCAGGCCCGAAGATTCAGGCTCGCTCGGCAAGGGCGCTGCCGATTGATCGGAATGAGTTGAATGCCGCAATCATGGGCGATGCAATCGTCGGTTTTCTGGATGGGATGAGCAGGCGTAACAAGAGTATTGTAAAAAACACATATGCCTATGCCGCGATCACTTCAAAGATCTTGCATCCGGGTGAAAAAGAAAAGGTCATTCGGTACGAAGTCTTCAAAAAGCTGATGTTTTCCATGGGTTGGACCGAGTATTTCGGTGCCATGACTGAATACAAGAGCAGCACTGCGAAGTTGACGATGGATAATGTAGCGCTGGATATCGTCCATTCTGCCTTAGGTGGTGTGGCCGGGACTGCCGCGAATGCGATGAAGGTCGTAGCGGACAAAACCATCGAGGCGCTTAAGAAACAACCCGAGGCCGTCAAACTGTTCGAACATCACGCGACAGATGGGAAGGGCATCAACTTTGGTGTTTCTGTTTGCAAGCAAGATAAAGACGAAGAAGTCACAATGATTGTGGGTACGGTGAACTGTAATGCATCGGCCCAAACCACTAAGGTTCTTTTTGTCGAATGGGACAGCTCTAACCTTGAGATCTATCAAGGTAAGGCACACTTTGCCATTCACGAGGAAGACTTTAGGCAAGAGGCTAAAATCATCAAGTTCCTCGACGGTCTTCGAGAAGCGATTTTTATGGAATACTCGCCGGTTTAAATGGGCGTGTGCCAGAGGTATTGGCCTCTGGCTTCCAGTCTCTTGCGCAACTAAGGCACGAGATACCCTTTAACTCCCGTGAAAATGATCTGCGCCGCCAACGCGCACACAAACAACCCCATCAACCGGCTGACAATCTGCAAGCCCTGGTCACCAAGAATTCGCTCGATGCGGTTCGACAGATAAAGCACCACACCCACCGTGAAACTGGCCAGGGCGATGCTGAGGATGGCGGTGAGTTTGTCGTCCCAGTGCGGCTGGCTCACACCCATCACCAGCAATGCACCGATGGTGCCGGGGCCGACTGTCAAAGGGATGGTCAGCGGCACGATGGTGACGTCCTGCTGCACGTTGTCGGTCTGGACCGCTGACTTGCCTTGCGCCATGCCGAGCGCCGAGATGAACAGTACGCTGCCGGCGCCGATGCGGAACGCGTCCACGGTGATGCCGAACACGTTGAAAATGACCCGGCCGAACAGGTACAGCAAGACGCTGGATACCAGCGTGGCCGTCGCCACTTTCCACGCCAGCCGCCGTTGTTCCTTGCGTGAATAACCGCGGGTCAGGCTGATGAAGCAGGACAACACGAAGAACGGGCTGTAGAGCACCAGCATCTTCAGGTAAACGCTGAACAACACATGGAGCATGGGGCAAGCTCACTGGCGAGGGAAGTCGTGGGGGAGTCTATCAGGCGTCGCCGGGTCTGTCGGCTCAGGACGTTTGAGCCGTCGCGCGGTTCTGCTGATCGCGCTGGGCGACCCAATGCTCGATCAGTTCGCGCAACTGCGACAGCTCGACCGGTTTGGCCATATGCCCGTCCATGCCCGCCTGGCGCGCACGCTCTTTATGCTCGGCGAGGATATGCGCGGTCAACGCTACGACAGGCGTGCGAACCCGCTGGTTGCCCACTTCCCAGGCGCGCAATTGCTGGGTGGCCGAGAAACCATCGAGAATCGGCATTTCGCAGTCCATCAATACCAGGTCGTAACGCTGGGCCTTCATCGCCTGCAAGGCCTCTTCGCCATTGCTGGCGGTGTCCGGTTGCAGGTTGAGTTTGCCCAGCATGCCGCGAATGACCTTGGTCGAAATGCTGTTGTCTTCGGCGACCAGAATGCGGAAATCGCTGGGGACCTTGACCGGCAGGGTCGGGCCTGTGGGCAGGTGTGGCGAAGCGACGAGGCCCTTGTTGCGCTGGTTCAGTTCATCCGCCAGCGTGGTCTTGAGGGTGTAGCCGGCCACCGGTTTGGCGAGGATGCGCTTTATCCCGGAGTTGCGCGCGATGATCTTGCTCGGCGCATTGCTGATGCCGGTGAGCATGATCAGCAGGATGTCGTGGTTGAGGCTCGGGTCTTCCTTGATCTTGGCCGCCAGTTGCATGCCGGTCATGCCGGGCATGTTCTGGTCGAGCAGGACCACGTCGAAGTAATCGCGCAGGTGAGCCTTGGTACGCAGCAGGGCCAATGCTTCCTTGCCGGACGGAACAGCGCTGACATTCAGACCCCAGGCGCTGCATTGTTGCACCAGCACTTTGCGGCAGGTGTCGTTGTCGTCCACCACCAGCACACGTGCACCCTGCAGCGGGCCATCGAGATCGGAGGTCGGATGTTCGAGGCGGTCAGGGTCGAGGGGCAGGGTCAGCCACAAGGTACTGCCCTGGTTGGCGCCGCTCTTGACGCCGAATTCGCCTTGCATCAAGCGAATCAACTGGCGGGCAATCACCAGTCCGAGGTTGCCGCCCAGTCGGGTGGCCGAGAGGAAGTTCTTGCTGTGCAGTTCGGCGTGCATCAGCGCGTCGCGTTCTTCGGCGTCCATCGGCTCGCCGCTGTCCTGCACGGCAATGCGCAGGCGTGGTTTGGCGCTGCGCTCGTCGAGGGCGACGACGATCAGGATCTCGCCTTCGTCGGTTTTCTTCAGGGCGTTTTCCAGCAGGCTCAGCAAGGTCTGGCGCAGGCGCGTCGGGTCACCGCTGATGACCCGCGGTACTTGCGGCTGGATAAAGCTGATCAGCTCGACGTTCTGCTGTTCTGCCTTGGCGCGGAAGATGCTCAGGCAATCTTCGATCAGCGCATTGAGATCGAACTGTACATCGTCCAGCTCGATCTGCCCGGATTCGAGTTTGGAGATGTCGAGAATCTCGTTGATCAGGGTCAGCAGTTCGTTGCCGGCACTGTGGATGGTTTGCACGTAGTCGCGCTGCTTGACCGACAGAGGCGTGCCCAGCAGCAGCTCGGTCATGCCCAGCACGCCATTCATCGGCGTGCGGATTTCGTGGCTGATCTTCGCCAGGAATTCGGCCTTGGCGTTGATTTCCGCGTTGCTGGCAGCGAGGTCGCGGCTGACACTGAAGCGGTCTTCGGTGATGCTGCGTTGCCGTTCACTCAGGGCAATGCTCATCAACAGGCCGCTGATGCAGATGAATACCAGCAGGGCGATGATCAGGCCTTGCGGTTCAATCAGCGTCAGCCCCAGCAGGGCCGGCAGGATGATCAGCGTACCGGCGTTGAATACCACCATGGCGGCCACGAAAAACCGCGCCGGGCGATAGCCTTTCTGCCAATGCCAGGCACTGACGAACAACATCGTCAGGCCCGCCAGGGCGACCAGCGTGTAGGTGATGATGTTCAGTGGCAGCGTATTGACGAACAGCAGCAACAGGCCGCAGACGGTGATGAGCAGGATTTCGCCGAGCAGCAGTTTGTTCAGCGGGTGCGGGCCGAGCGGGGCGAAGAAACGGTAGGCAAGCATCAGCCCGCACGGTGCGGTGAGCAGCAAGGCGAGGTAGGCGCCCGGCGTCTGCACTGAGTGCCAGTCCGGTAACCACGGTCCCGCAAGGTTCAGCAACAGCGCCAGGCTGAGCATCAACAACGCTTCACAACCCGCCAGCCACAGGCTGCTGCGCGACCGGGTGTAGGCGTATCGAATCAGGTTGTGCAGGACCAGCATGCCGATGCAGCCGAACAGCAGGCCATAGATCAACGTCTGGCTCTGATTGGCCGCGGTCATGATTGCTGATTGCAGGGTGATGTAGGGCCGCATCTGGTGTTCGGAAACCAGGCGCAGGTAAACATCGAGGGTCTTGTCGCTTTGCGGCAACGGCAACATGAAGTCGCTGTTGGGTAATGGCCGTTCACCCTGAGGCTGTTCGGTGCCGGTGTTCAACTGATCGATCAGCTTGTCGCCGTCCAGCACATACAGATTGAGGTGCGACAGGTCGGGTGCAAACACCCGCAGTAATTGCTCGTGCTTGCCAGGTGAAAGCCTGAAGCGCAGCCAGAGCGCACCGCCGGGCTCGGCCGCGGTGAGGCGTTCGAGTTCGGTGGGGCTGAATTGGTTGGTGTAGCGAGCGGAACGGATATCGCTCAGCTGCAGGTCGCCCTGTTCGTCGAGCAATATCGCCCAACCACTGCCTTGCACGGCCGCCTGGGCCGGGAGCATGCAGAGCAATGTCAGCAACGTGACAGTGAAACCTATGGCAATCCTGAGCCAGCGCACGGCGAAATCCCTTCGTAGGTTGATGCCAGAATATAACTATGCGCGGCGCCGGAATAGTCCGGCAAGGGGCTGAAACCCTTGCCCGACCGAATGGATCGATTATTCCTGATTTTCGCCACGCTCGCGGGCAATGGCGCGGTAGCCAATGTCCTTGCGATAAAAACAGCCTTCCCAGTCAATCTTGGCCGCCAGCTTGTAAGCCTGCTGCTGGGCAGCATCGACGCTGGCGCCCATGGCGGTAGCGCAAAGCACCCGACCACCGGCCGTCACCACTTGATCATCCTTCAGCGCAGTACCGGCGTGGAAGACTTTGCCTTCCAGCGCGGCCGCTGCATCCAGGCCGTTGATGGCGACGCCTTTAGCGTAGTCGCCAGGATAGCCGCCTGCCGCCAGCACGATGCCGACGCTCGGGCGTGGATCCCACTGGGCTTCGACCTTGTCCAGCGCTTGGGCCAAAGCGGCTTCGACCAGCAACACCAGGCTCGACTGCAAGCGCAGCATAACCGGTTGGGTCTCAGGGTCGCCGAAACGGCAGTTGAATTCGATGACTTTTGGGTTACCAGCCTTGTCGATCATCAAGCCAGCATAGAGGAAACCGGTGTAGACGTTGCCTTCTTCAGCCATGCCGCGCACGGTTGGCCAGATCACCAGGTCCATGACGCGCTTGTGCACTTCGCTGGTAACGACCGGTGCCGGGGAGTAAGCACCCATGCCACCGGTGTTCGGGCCGGTATCGCCGTCGCCGACGCGTTTGTGGTCCTGGCTGGTGGCCATCGGCAATACGTTCTTGCCGTCGACCATGACGATGAAGCTGGCTTCTTCGCCGTCCAGGAATTCTTCGATGACCACGCGCGAACCGGCGTCGCCGAACGCGTTGCCTGCGAGCATGTCGCGCACGGCGTCTTCGGCTTCGGCCAGTGTCATGGCGACGATCACGCCTTTACCGGCGGCCAGGCCGTCGGCCTTGATCACGATCGGTGCGCCTTTTTCACGCAGATAAGCCAGGGCTGGCTCGATCTCGGTGAAGTTCTGGTAGTCGGCGGTCGGGATCTTGTGACGCGCCAGGAAATCCTTGGTGAACGCTTTCGAGCCTTCCAGCTGGGCAGCGCCCGCGGTCGGGCCGAAGCAATCGAGGCCACGGGAGCGGAACAGGTCGACGACGCCGGCAACCAGTGGCACTTCCGGGCCGACGATGGTCAGGGAAACGTTCTTCTCGGCGAAGTCGGCGAGTTGTTCCAGTGCGAGCACATCGATAGCGACGTTCTCGCACTTGGCTTCAATGGCGGTGCCGGCGTTGCCGGGAGCCACGAATACCTTCTGCACGCGCGGATCCTGAGCCACTTTCCAGGCCAGGGCGTGTTCACGGCCACCGCTGCCAATGATCAAAACATTCATTTCAAAAACCTCGGATGACGCTAATTCTGTGGGAGCACCGCTGAGATGCTTTTCTGTGGGAGCTGGCTTGCCTGCGATAGCATCGCCTCGGACTACCTGACAGACCGAGGTGCCTGCATCGCGGGCAAGCCCGCTCCCACAGTTGATCGTCGTGCTTAGTGACGGAAGTGGCGCATGCCAGTAAAGACCATGGCGATGCCAGCTTCATCAGCCGCTGCAATCACTTCTGCATCACGCATCGAGCCGCCCGGCTGGATCACCGCGGTGATGCCGACCTTGGCCGCATTGTCCAGACCGTCGCGGAACGGGAAGAATGCGTCGGAAGCCATCACCGAACCGGCGACCTGCAAGCCGGCATGTTCAGCCTTGATCGCAGCGATACGCGCGGAGTTCACGCGGCTCATCTGGCCAGCGCCGACACCGATGGTCTGACGGTTCTTGGCGTAGACGATGGCGTTGGACTTCACATACTTGGCGACTTTCCAGGCGAAGATCAGGTCGTTGATTTCCTGTTCGGTCGGTGCACGCTTGGTCACGACTTTCAGGTCATCGGCGCCGATCATGCCGATGTCGCGGCTCTGCACCAGCAGGCCACCGTTGACGCGTTTGTAGTCCCACGCAGCGGCGCGGTCAGCCGACCACTCGCCACAGGCCAGCAGGCGTACGTTGGCTTTTGCCGCGACGATGGCGCGGGCTTCTTCGCTGACGCTTGGGGCGATGATCACTTCGACGAACTGACGCTCGACGATAGCCTTGGCAGTCTCGGCATCCAGTTCGCGGTTGAAGGCGATGATGCCGCCGAATGCGGATTCGGTGTCGGTGGCGTAGGCCAGTTCGTAGGCCTGGCGGATACCGCCTTCGGCGTCCGGGCTCACGGCAACGCCGCACGGGTTAGCATGCTTGACGATCACGCAGGCCGGCTTGACGAAGCTCTTCACGCATTCCAGCGCGGCGTCGGTGTCGGCCACGTTGTTGTACGACAGCTCTTTGCCTTGCAGTTGGGTCGCGGTGGCAATGCCCACTTCGGCAGGCTTGGCTTCCACGTAGAACGCCGCGCTCTGGTGCGGGTTCTCGCCGTAACGCATTTCCTGAGCCTTGACGAACTGGCTGTTGAAGGTGCGCGGGAATTCGCTGCGACCTTCGGTGCTGAGGGTGTCAGCGGCCTGGTTCACGGTGCCCATGTAGTTGGCGATCATGCCGTCGTAGGCCGCGGTGTGTTCGAAGGCCTTGAGCATCAGGTCGAAACGCTGCGCGTAGGTCAGGCCGCCGGCCTTGAGGCCTTCGAGGACGCTGGCGTAGTCGCTGGCATTCACCACGATGGCCACGTCTTTATGGTTTTTTGCAGCCGAACGGACCATGGTCGGGCCGCCGATGTCGATGTTCTCGATGGCGGTCGGCAGGTCGCAGCCTGGCTTGTTGATGGTGGCTTCGAACGGGTACAGGTTGACCGCGACCAGATCGATCGGCTTGATGCCGTGTTCGTTCATGATGGCGTCGTCGATACCGCGACGACCGAGGATCCCGCCGTGGATTTTCGGGTGCAGGGTTTTCACCCGACCGTCCATCATTTCTGCGAAACCGGTGTAATCCGCGACTTCCACTGCGGCAACACCGTTGTCGCGCAGCAGCTTGAACGTTCCGCCGGTGGAGAGGATCTCGACGCCCAGGGCTTCAAGCTCTTTGGCGAATTCGAGGATCCCGGTCTTGTCGGAAACGCTGATCAAGGCGCGGCGGATCGGCAGGCGGGTAGTCTGGTCGGTCATTTCAATTTCCATCAAAAGCAAAGGAGTCAGCAAAAAAGGCGACCGTTTTTACGCGGGCGCCTTTCTGGTTTGATTGAATGCTTACAGCAAATCGTACTGCTTGAGTTTCTTGCGCAGGGTGCCTCGGTTCAGTCCGAGCAGCTCGCTGGCCTTGGTCTGGTTGCCCTTGACGTAGTTCATCACGCACTCGAGCAGGGGCGCCTCGACTTCGGAGAGCACCAGGTTGTACACATCCGTGACGGCAGCGCCCTCAAGGTGGGCGAAATAATTGTGCAGCGCCTTCTCGACACTGCCGCGAAGGGTCTGACCTTCTTCGCTCGGCGTGTTGAGGTGCTGTTTCAAATTCACGTTGTCGCTCACGGGTGCTGTTCCACTCACTAAAGTCTCGGTCATCATCGTCATGCGGCCACCTCTTCTCCGTCCCCTGTCAGGCTCTTGTAACGTTCGGCGAAGAAGCCCTGAACGTTGGCGCATTGTGCTTCCGTATCTTCCAAACGATTGAAGTGGGCGCGGAACTCCCTGGCGCCCGGCAAGGTTGCGAGATACCAGCCCACATGCTTTCGAGCAATGCGTACGCCCATGACATCCCCATAGAAGACGTGCAGCGCAGCCAGATGCTCTAGCAGAATGCGTTCCACCTCGATCAGTTCCAGCGCCGGGAGTTTCTCGCCGGTACGCAGGAAATGGTCGATCTCGCGAAAAATCCATGGCCGCCCCTGGGCAGCCCGTCCAACCAGCAATCCATCGGCACCGGTCGCGTCGAGCACGTATCGCGCCTTCTCCGGTGAATCGATGTCGCCATTGGCGAAGACCGGAATCGACACCGCCTGCTTGATCGCGGCAATGGTGTCGTACTCGGCTTCACCGGTGTACAGATCGGCACGGGTGCGGCCGTGAACCGCCAGCGCCGTGATGCCTGCCTGCTCGGCGATCTTCGCCACCGTCAGGCCGTTCTTGTTGTCCCGGTCCCAGCCGGTACGGATCTTCAGGGTGACCGGCACATCAACCGCAGCCACCACGGCCTGCAGGATCTCGGTCACCAGTGCTTCGTCCTTCAACAGTGCAGAACCGGCGGCCTTGTTGCAGACCTTCTTCGCCGGACAGCCCATGTTGATATCAATAATCTGTGCGCCCAGTTCGACGTTGGCCCGGGCTGCATCCGCCAGCATCTGTGCATCCCCACCGGCGATCTGTACCGAGCGTGGCTCAGGATCGCCTTCGTGGATCATGCGCATGCGCGATTTGCGGGTGTTCCACAAACTCATGTCGCTGGTGACCATTTCCGAAACTACAAGTCCTGCGCCCAGTCGCTTGCACAGCTGACGAAAGGGCTGATCGGTGACACCCGCCATAGGGGCGAGAATCAAGCCGTTGTGCAATGTGTATGGACCGATGCGTACCGCCGACATAGGACTTCCCTGTTGTGGGGCCGGATCATGAGAGTTCGAAAAAGGGTTGGCATGATACCCGCTCTCGATGACTGGATAAAGGCTGAATTGAACAAAATCTGAACAGTTATTCTGTTATCGCCAGCAGTTTGGTATGAGCGGTCGCTGTCAGAAATGTGCCGCCAAACCCGTAACACTGAACCGTTTCACTCGGGTGAGTGGAAGCTCAGGCTGTAGTTCACGGCTTTTGCGCCTGGGTCGAGAATGTCCAGGGCGATGTGGATCGGCGTTTGCGGGGGCATTTCCGCCATGCCTTCGAGATCGCCGTTGAGGTACTCGCCGGGCTTGAAGCGGCGGCTGGCGATCAGGTGGCCGTTGAGGTCGGCAAAGCGCAACTCCAGCAGCGGGAACGGCTGGGAGAAGGGCGCACGGTTGTAGATGATCGCGTCGACCACCAGCGCGCCGTTGAACTCCGGATGGCTGCGCACCACCAGGTTGCTGCTCTTGATTTTCGCGATGTCGACTTTGGATGGCACGGTGCATCCGATTTGTGGGCACACCTGCTGGAACCACGGACGGTACTGATCCTGGCGCGCCAGTTCGTCGAAGTGATAGGCGATGTACTGGCCGACGAGTGCGCCGGCACCGAGCAGGATCAGCAGCAACCAGAGAAAACGTCGACCCCAGGGTGACCGGCGTTTCTGCCAGTCGAGTTGCAGCGGGTCATCGGTCAGGTCTTGCAGGGCCTCGGCGTGAAAGGCCGGCTCGCTGCGTTCGCGTCGCTTGCGCAGGGGCTCTATCGAAGGCAGGTCGTCGATTTCATCAGCCGCATCGGTCGCTGACAGGCGTTCGTGATGAAGCGGGGCGTCGAGCGGATCATTCAGGCGCAGTTGCGGCGGAAGAGACTCGTTTTCCAGTTCCATCGGTTCCAGGGACAGCGACGGTTCGGTGCGCGAGGGGCTGCTCGGCTCGATGATCGGTTCTGGCGTGATCGTGGCTTCAGCCGCTTCAGCGCGATCGGCAGCCGATTCGCTGAACAGGCTGTCGGACCAGGGTTCTTCGTCGTGCTCGACGGTATCCCGGCGGGCACTCAGGCTGTCTTCGCGGTGACGACCGAACTCGGTGGTCGGCTGGATTTCCCGTTGCTCGAGCCGGGCGAGTTCTTCGTCCAGGTCCAGGCTGTCCAGGTCGAGTTCAGCGGCTGACCACTGTTTCTGGCTGATGGCCCGTGGTTCTGGCGCGGCTGTCTCAACGATGGCCGGAGCAACCGGGGGGATCACTTCCTTGCCTGCCTGCTCAAGCAGTTGCTTGGCGGCGTTGAACACCTGCAGGCACGAGCCGCAACGAACCACCCCACGGGCCACGCTCAATTGAGCATGGCTGACGCGGAAGCTGGTTTGGCAATGCGGGCACTGAGTGACGAAGCTGTCGGTCATGCGGCGATCCGGATTATGCAGGCGCTCATTCTAGCGCCGACGGCCAGTGATGCGCACCCAGCCATCGCGATTGGCGATCGGGTCCAGATCGAAATCCTGCGCGTAGGCGTTGGCAACCTCTTCGCCTTGTTCGGCAAGAATGCCGGACAGTGCCAGGCGACCACCCGGCTTGACCAGGCTGGACAATTGCGGTGCCAGCGACACCAGCGGGCCGGCAAGGATGTTGGCCACCAGCACGTCGGCCTGAACCTGCGGCAGGTCCTCCGGCAGGTACAGCGGGAACAGCGCTTCGGCGATGTTGTTGCGCCCGGCGTTGTCGCGGGAAGCTTCCAGCGCTTGTACGTCGATGTCGGTGCCTACAGCTTCCTTGGCGCCGAGCAACAGGGCGGCTATCGCCAGGATCCCCGAGCCGCAACCGAAGTCCAGCACGTTGCAGTCTTTCAGATCCTGACCGTCGAGCCATTCCAGGCACAGCGCGGTGGTCGGGTGGGTGCCGGTGCCAAAGGCGAGGCCCGGATCCAGCAGAATGTTCACGGCGTCGGGTTCAGGGGCAGCGTGCCAGCTTGGAACGATCCACAGGCGCTGGCCGAAGCGCATTGGCTGGAAATCGTCCATCCAGGTGCGTTCCCAGTCCTGGTCTTCGATGACTTCGCTGTGATGCTCGGGCAGCGGGCTGCCGGTCAGCAACTCAAGGTGGGCCAGCACGGTGGCGGCTTCGGTGCCACCTTCGAATAGGGCCAGCAGGTGCGTGTGCGACCACAACGGGGTGGTGTTGAGCTCAGGTTCGAAGATCGGCTGATCTTCGGCGTCCATGAACGTCACCGATACGGCGCCCACTTCAAGGAAAGCGTCTTCGTAGGTTTCGGCTTGTTCTGGGCTGATGGCGAGACGGACTTGCAGCCAAGGCATGGCGGGCACCTTTGAAAAATATTGATTGCAGCCTAGCGGGCTGCGAGAAGCGCGCAAGTTTACGCGAGCGCGGCGCAGAAGACGACCGGGTAGGCATGGATCAGGGGTGAACAAATCACCTGTGGCGAGGGGGTTTGCCCCCGTTCGGCTGCGCAGCAGACGCAAAACCATTCAGCCGCGCAGCATCAGGAAAATCCGGATCGACTGTTTTGGGACCGCTTCGCAGTCCAACGGGGGCAAGCCCCCTCGCCACAAGGGAGTTGTGTTTGGCAATCTCCAGAAACAACAAAGCCGCCCGAAGGCGGCTTTGTTGATCGGGCTAAAGCTTAGTGCTTGTCGCCAGCCAGCTTGTGTTCCAGGTAGTGGATGTTGATCCCACCTTTGCAGAAGCCTTCATCGCGGACCAGATCGCGGTGCAGCGGGATGTTGGTCTTGATCCCGTCGACAACGATTTCGTCCAGCGCGTTGCGCATGCGCGCCAACGCTTCGTCACGGGTTGCGCCGTAGGTGATCAGCTTGCCGATCAACGAATCGTAGTTCGGCGGAACGGCATAGCCACTGTACAGGTGCGAATCGACGCGAACGCCGTTGCCGCCCGGAGCGTGGAAATGCTTGACCGTGCCCGGGCTCGGCATGAAGGTTTTCGGGTCTTCGGCGTTGATCCGGCATTCCAGTGCGTGACCGCGGATGACGACGTCTTCCTGGGTGTACGACAGCTTGTTGCCAGCGGCGATGCTGAGCATCTCCTTGACGATGTCGATGCCGGTGACCATTTCCGAAACCGGGTGCTCAACCTGAACGCGGGTGTTCATTTCGATGAAATAGAACGCGCCGTTCTCGTACAGGAACTCGAAAGTGCCCGCGCCACGGTAGTTGATGTCGATGCACGCCTTGACGCAGCGAGCGAGGACTTCAGCGCGTGCTTTCTCGTCGATGCCCGGTGCCGGCGCTTCTTCGAGAACCTTCTGGTGACGACGTTGCAGCGAGCAATCGCGGTCGCCCAGATGGATGGCGTGGCCCTGACCGTCGGAAAGTACCTGAACTTCCACGTGACGTGGGTTGGTCAGGAATTTTTCCAGGTAGACCATCGGGTTGCCGAACGCCGCGCCTGCTTCGGAGCGGGTCAGTTTCGCCGAGGAGATCAGGTCTTCTTCTTTATGCACAACGCGCATGCCGCGACCACCGCCGCCGCCAGCGGCTTTGATGATCACCGGATAACCGACTTCGCGACCGATGCGCAGAGCGGTTTCTTCGTCTTCCGGCAGCGGGCCGTCGGAACCCGGAACAGTTGGAACGCCAGCCGCGATCATGGCGTGCTTGGCCGAAACCTTGTCGCCCATCAGGCGAATGGTGTCGGCTTTCGGGCCAATGAAGGCGAAGCCGGAGTTCTCGACCTGTTCAGCGAAATCAGCGTTTTCCGCAAGGAAACCGTAGCCAGGGTGAATGGCGGTAGCGCCGGTCACTTCAGCCGCAGCGATGATTGCCGGGATGTGCAGGTAAGAGTGGGCGGCCGAGGCCGGACCGATGCAGACGGATTCGTCTGCCAGGCCCAGGTGCATCAGCTCTTTGTCGGCCTTGGAGTAAACGGCGACGGTCTTGATGCCCATCTCTTTGCAGGCACGCAGAATCCGCAGTGCGATCTCACCGCGGTTGGCGATCAGAACTTTTTCCAACTTCGCAGTCATCAAAGTTTCTCCGCGGTTCAAACGATGGTGAACAGCGGTTGGTCGTACTCAACCGGCTGGCCGTCTTCGACGAGGATGGATTCGATCACACCGCTGGTTTCAGCTTCGATGTGGTTCATCATCTTCATGGCTTCGACGATGCACAGGGTGTCGCCTTTCTTCACGGTCTGGCCAACTTCAACGAAGGATGGCGAGCTTGGGGAAGACTTGCGATAGAAGGTGCCGACCATCGGCGAACGGGCAACGGTGCCGTTCAGGACAGGTGCGGCCGGAGCAGCAGGAGCGGCAGCGGCGGCAACCGGAGCAGCAGCGGCAGGCGCTGGAGCCGGAGCGTGCATTGGAGCCGGTGCGTAGTACTGCTGAGCCGGAGTCTTGCTATGGCGGCTGATGCGTACGGACTCTTCGCCTTCCTTGATCTCGAGCTCGTCGATGCCGGACTCTTCCAGCAATTCGATCAGTTTCTTAACTTTACGGATATCCATGAATCATCAACTCCCAAGGGTCGGTCAGGGGCGTTTAACGCTTGTTGTTCAAGTCGTTGCCTGTCTTTCAAGCTGCTCTAGTGCGGCCTCCAGGGCCAGTCGATAACCGCTGGCGCCAAGGCCGCAGATCACTCCCACCGCTACGTCGGAGAAGTAAGAGTGATGGCGGAAAGGTTCGCGTTTGTGCACGTTAGACAAATGCACTTCGATGAATGGGATGCTCACCGCCAGCAGCGCGTCACGTAATGCGACACTTGTGTGCGTAAAAGCTGCTGGGTTGATCAGAATGAAGTCCACACCTTCGCTGCGGGCAGCGTGGATGCGGTCGATCAATTCGTACTCGGCGTTGCTTTGCAGGTGCAGCAAATGATGGCCGGCTTCGCGCGCGCGGCGTTCCAGGTCCTGGTTGATCTGCGCCAGTGTCGTAGCGCCGTAGGTGCCCGGTTCACGGGTGCCGAGCATGTTCAGGTTGGGGCCGTGCAGAACCAATAGCGTTGCCATCTGCTGTTCCTTGTTATCCGCGTGCATTTGTCAGAACCCGGCGACTATGCCGCAAAGCCTTTGTGACTGTCCAGTTCTATGCAATAGCCAGCACGATGGCCGATGTTTGCGCGAAATATGTGACCGGGTGATTAAATCCGGTCATTTGCTTTGGCAACACGTTCGGCGAAGTCCGTCGCGTTGATCTCGCCGATCACTCGCACATCGGCGCGTTCGACACCGTCCTTGCCAAAAAACATCAGCGCCGGTGGGCCGAACAGTTTGTAGCGGTCGAGCAGCGCACGTTGTTCCGCGTTGCTGTCGGTGATGTCGAAGCGGATCAGTCGATAGCCCTTGAGGCGTTCGACGACTTGGGTGTCGTTGAGCACTTCGTGCTCGATGACTTTGCAGCTGATGCACCAGTCGGCGTACCAGTCGAGCAGCAGTGGGGTGCTGGACGATCTGGCCTCGGCGAGGACGCGATCCAGTTCGGCCGGGGTGGTGACGGTTTGCCAGTCGCTGGTGTTTTGCGGCTGCCCGTTGCCGCTGACGATACGCGGCTGGCCGATAGGATTGAGCGGATCAGTCTGGCCACTGAAGGCGCCGTACCAACACGCCAGCGCATAAAACAGCAAGAACATGCCGAGCAATTGGCCGACACGTTTTCGCGGCGGTTTGTAGACGAACTCCAGCGCACCCATGAACAAACCGACGCCACCGGACAGCAAGCCGATCAGCAGCAAGGTGATCTGCCCCGGCAACACCCGACTGAGCAGACCGATCGCCAGCCCCAGCAGCAAAACGCCAATCGCGTTTTTCACGTAGACCAGCCACGGCCCGCTTTTCGGCAGCCAGGCTGCGCCACCGGTGGCCACCAACAATAGCGGGGCGCCCATGCCGAGGCCGAGCATGAACAGCTTCAGCCCGCCGCCCAGCGCGTCGCCGCTGGCGCTGATGTACAGCAGCGCGCCGGCCAGCGGTGCCGAGACGCAGGGCGAAACCAACAGACTGGAAACCACGCCGAGCACCGCCGCACCCCACAACGAGCCGCCTTCGGTGCGACCCGCGATGCGGTCCAGTCGACTGCTGATCGCCTGCGGTAACTTGAGTTCGAAGACGCCGAACATCGCCAGGGCAAACACGGCAAAAAACATCGCGAACGGCACCAGCACCCATGCCGATTGCAGTCGCGCCTGAAGATTGAGCTGTGCGCCGAACAGCCCCATCAACGCGCCAAGCAGGGCGAAACAGAGGGCCATTGGCAATACATAGGCGAGGGACAGATTGAAGCCGCGCCAGCCACCGACCTGGCCGCGCAACACCACGCCGGAGAGGATCGGCAACATGGGCAGCACGCAAGGGGTGAACGTCAGACCCAGGCCGGCGAGGAAGAACAGCGCCAGCTCCCGCCAGCTCCAGCTCGTGGCAGCACCGCTGCTGCCATCGATACTCAGGCGTTCGGTTTCAGGCGGGTAGCACAGGCCTTTGTCGGCACAGCCCTGATACGTCACGGCCAGGGTAAAGGCGCGTTGATCGGTGCGTGGCAGTTCTACATCGAGAATCCCGTGGTAAACCTCGACATCGCCAAAGTATTCATCGTGCTTTTGTTCGCCCTTGGGCAACTGCGCCGTGCCGAGCGCGACATCGGCGGGATCGGCGCGAAACTGAAAGCGATGGCGGTAGAGGTAGTAACCCTCGGTGGCGACAAAGCGCAGTTTGATCGATTGTGGCGTGCTCTCTACGAGGCTCAGCTGAAAGGCCTCGCGCACCGGCAGGAAGTCGGCGCTGTTGTTGATCGAGCCCAGCGTGGCGCTGGCCCGACTCTCCAGCAACCCGGCGGCGTTGGCCGGCAGGGCGAGTACTAAAAGCAGCAGGCAAAGCAAACGGCGCATGACAATCTCGCGTATCAGAGTTGGGGGCATGATAGCGGACGGCGGCGCGTGTTGCCTCGTAACCCATTCTGTAGGAGCGAGGCTTGCCCGCGAAGAACGATAACGCGGTTTGCCTGAAAGACCGCGTCGTATGGTTCGCGGGCAAGCCTCGCTCCTACAGGGAATGTAGTCAGACGCGGAAGGCTTGAACGGCTGTATGCAGTCTTCCGCCCAGCACCAACAAATGCTCCCCTTGCTCACGGCCTTCACCGATACGCAGCAAGTTATCCCCACCCAATTGGTGAATCCTCTCACTGTGATCACGGATCTCGCTGACAGCGCCGCTCTGCTGGGCAGTGACATCGGCAATGCGCACGGCGGTGTCGGAAATGGTCTGGATCGCCCCGACGATCTTGTCCAGCGCACCGTCAGCGGCCTGGGCCTGGTTGGCCGTTGCTTCAGCATGCTCAACCTGCGCGCGCATGCCTTCCACCGATTGCTGCGCCGCTGCTTGCAACCCCGCGATCAAGGTCTGAATTTCGGCCGTGGCGCCCGCGGTGCGTTGTGCCAGTGAGCGAACCTCTTCCGCCACGACGGCAAAACCGCGACCCATTTCCCCGGCCCGGGCCGCTTCGATGGCCGCGTTCAGCGCCAGCAGGTTGGTCTGGTCGGCAATCGAGCGAATCACCGTCAGCACGCCGCCGATGGTGGCCGATTCCGAAGCCAGGTGTTCGATCATCTGGGCATTGCCTTGCACTTCACCGACCAGCGCATGCAGGCCAGTGAGGCTCAAACCGATGACTTTTTGCCCATGTTCCACCGCCAGCCCGGCATGACGGCTGGCGTCGGCGGCCTGGCTGGCATCACCGGCCACTTGTTGAATGGTCGCTTCCAGCTCACCGAGAGAATCACGGATAAGCGCCGTGTCACCCGCCTGATGCTCGGCGCCGCTGTGCAGGTCATTGCTCAATTCGGCCAGGGTGCGACTGCTGCCGGCGACCTGTTCGGCATTGAGGCGAATGGTCCCGACCAGATCGACGAGGTAAGCGCGCAAGCGGTTGAGCGAGGCTTGAATGTCATGCAGCTCGCGATTGGTCTTGCCCAATTCAATGTCCCGGCTGAAGTCGCCCTCGGCCCAGGTCGAAAGCGCCGGCGCGAGGTTGGTCAGCGTCCGGGCGAGGCGTCGTTGCAGGGTGTCGATGAGCAACGCGATCAGCAGGATCAGGCCGATCATCACGCCTTGCATCAGCCGTACTTCGCTCTGGATTTGCCCGTGCTGGGCACGAACTACCGGTTCCAGCCCGGCGATGGCCTGTTGCACGTCGGCGATTTTCAGGTGCGTGGCGGTGCTGAGGTCGGTGCGTTTCTGAATTTGCTCGCGGGTGCGTGCAAGCTCGGCGGGGTAGCGGGTCAGCAGACTATTCAATTCACGCTTGAGCCCGACGCCAGCATCTTCGGCCACGGCTTTTTCGGTGTTCTCCAGGCCCATCATCGCGGCGAAATCGTCGGTACCCGATTCACTTTTACTGGCTACGCCGAGTAGCGGCAGGGCATTCAGAAGTTCAGCTTGAGCGCGGATGTTGGTGACTTCACGTTCAACATCCGCCGCCAGTTCACTGCGACCGCTGCTGACCAGTTTGTCCCGGGCCAGCGACAGTTTGCCCAGGTGTTGGGAGGCAGTGAGCAGCGGTGCCAGATACGTCGCATTGCCGCTGGCGTACTGGCTGAGCTGATCGAGGCTGGCACCGAGCTCGCGTTCGGCTTGCAACAGCAGCGCTTGCGGGTCGCCCGCGAGTTTGCCGGCGGCCAGCAGGTCGGTTTTGCTGAACTCATCCAGGTTTTTCAGGCTGGGGCGCAAGGTGTCGGCCAGTGTCGGCGGCAGTTCACCCAGTTCCTTCTGCAGCGCGTCGATGGCCTGGCTGGCGCTGCTCAGGCGCAAGGCGTCACCGCTGGCGAGGTAATCCTCAACGTTGCGCGCCACTTCATTTTGAAATTGCTGAGACAAGCCCAGGTAGCGCTCCATCAACAAATACGGGCGTTCCAGGGCTTTTTGCGACCACCAGAGCGTGGCGCCGAGGGCCACGCACACGGCGACTAAAAGGAGGGTGTTGAGATTGGTCAGCAGCTTCAGGCGCATCGGGACTACCAACGGCAGAATGGTAAGTGCCTGAAGTTATTGCGTTTCTGTTACAGGGTTATGACTGAATGGGTGGATTCCGATGAAAAAGTGGCACTTTGCTGTGATGCCCGTGCCGCTTGCACGCGGTTGCGCCCGGCGTGCTTGGCACGGTACAGCGCCTCGTCTGCCTGGCTGGCCATCATCAGGCCGTCGGAGTCTTCGCACAGCTCGACCACCCCGGCGCTGAAGGTGCACCAGAGATCCTGCGGCTGGGCGGGGTAATGAATCTCCGCAAAACGCTGACGGATTTCATCGAGGACGTTGTAGGCCGCTTCGATATCGGTGTCCGGCATGACGATGGCGAACTCTTCACCGCCGTAACGGCCGATGAAGTCCGTCTTGCGCAGGCGTTGCTTGAGAAACAGCGCCAGGCTCTTGATCACGCGGTCGCCCATCGGGTGGCCGTGACTGTCGTTGACCCGTTTGAAATGATCGATGTCGAGCATCGCAAAACTCAATGGCTTGCTCTCGCGACGGGCGCGGAACGAACAGTCTTCGAGCAATTGCAGAATGTGCGTGTGGTTGTACAGCCCGGTGAGGCTGTCGCGGACCATCCGCGCTTTGAGATTGCGTGCACGCGCCGCACGGTTGCGCACGGTGGTGATCAGGTGACGCGGTTTGATCGGCTTGGTCAGGAAGTCGTCGCCGCCCTCGCTCATGGCGTCGAGCTGCTTGTCCAGATCGTCCTCGGCGGACAGGTAAATGATCGGCACGCTGACGTAGCGGTCGTTGTGGCGAATCACCTTGGCCAGTTCTGTGCCGGTGCAGCTCGGCATGTACATGTCGAGGATGATCAGGTCGGGCTGGAAGTCTGCCAGTTCGGCCATGGCCTGGATCGGCTCGATCAGGGTTCGCGTGACGATCCCGGCGCTGTTGAGCAGGCGCTCGGTGTGCAAGGCCTGGGCGCGGGAGTCGTCGATGATCAGCACTTTATAAGGTTCGTATTGCGCAACGCAGGTCAGGACTTCGATTTTCTCCAGCAGGCTCGACGCTTCGAGGGTGCCGGTCAGAAATTCCTGACCGCCGGCGCGCACCGCCGCGAGACGGGTCGGGGTATCGGTTTCGAGCAGGCTGAAAAACAGCAGCGGCAACGGTTCATCCAGGCCAACCTGGGCTTCGGCGGCCAGTTTCAGGCCGATGCCGGGACCGCTGAAGTCCACGTCCATGACGATCGCAGCGGGCAGCCGTTCGACCATCGACGAGCGAAATGCCGACACGCTGTCGAGGGATTGGGCGCTGAGCCCGAAAAACTCCAGCTGCTTGGCCAGGCGCTCGGCACGCTCGTGATCCTGCAACATCACATAGATCGGCTTGCGCAGCGGCGGCAGGAAGGTCTGTTCGAGTTGATCGCCGTGGCGCAGGCCGGTGCGTGACAGGCGCTGCATCAAGCGATTGAGGTCGGTGATCAGGCCGCTGCTCAGGCGTCCGCGATTGGCGTCGACAGCTTCCAGCGACTGGCCGATGTGACGCGCCAGCTGGATGTGTTCCGGTTGTTCGAAACGCTCGGCGAAACGCAGCAGGCGCAGGTTGGCCTCGCTCAGTTCCGATAAGTCGGTGACGGACCACTCACTGCGTTGCAGGCGCTGCCAGATCTCAAGAATTTGACGTGCCTGATGAATTACCCGCTGGGCAAAGTGGTGCTTGAGGCGCTCACGGCTGGGGTCTTCTGGCTCGGTCATATCCTGACTACTAGTTAGGGTGCATGCTGAGATCGACTGGTGGCTCTATGCTAGCACCTCTTTTCGTTTGCATGAGTGTCGTACGTCAATAATCTGCATGCAGACGTCATTCAGTTTCTGACTGGCTGGTCTGAAAATGCCTGTGGGTTATTCAGAAAGGCCCGTGGGGTGGGTGTCTCAGGGCGTTTTTCGTATTTTTGTGCGAAGCGTCCGTCGGCTCGGCGAGTGTTATTTGTCAGGGAGTTCTGGTTTTTAGATTGCTGGATTCGAGCCGGATTTTCGGCGTGTAGGGTGTCAGGGAAACCCTTAGATGCCATCCACGAATCATGACCCAGTGTTTCAAAAACCAACCCAGCGATCAGCAGCGCCTCAACCACAACAGCACACCCGTCGCTGAATGTGAATGCAAAGAGGAGCGGCTTTATGGCAGCAAGACACTCATTACCGACGTGCCAATTCTTACTTGCGCCTGCCTGTGGCGACACTACCAGCGCGAGGCGGAAGAGATTGTCGCACCCGGTGGTGTACTGATTGCCGACCCGGTAGAGCGCAACCGCGTGATCAACGCTGCCTACGCTCGCCTGTGGCTGCACGATTCAAGGTTTCAGTGGGCCGGGCTGGCGGCATTTGCCTCCAAGCAGGTTGGCTGCGGGTTGCTGCATGCGGCGGACAGTATCGATCTCATTCGCGATGAGCAGGAGGCGCGTCAACGTGTGCGCGATAGCCGCAGCGAGTTCGGGCTGCTGACGCCAGACAAGATGTCCGGGCAGGCGGATGAGCTGCGTGACTATAAAGAAGCGGATGCACGAAATCCGGTGCCCTCTGTGGATTTTCGTGCACCGGGGGACGACTTGTCGCTGGTGCAACAGCAGTTCCGACATGGGCACGACATGATGGCGCTGGGGAATACCACGCTGTTTCTCGATGTTTTTCCGTTGCATGAGTTTTATGCGAAGCGTGGGTTGAAGGAGTTGAAGAAGTGCCTGGAGGCCCGGAAGAGCATTTACGGGCATCCGAAGTTCCCGGTGCTGTGGCCAGTGGGGGAGGAAAGACTGCAGTTCGGAGTGGGTTACTACGAGATTTTGCTGGGCTTTGAGGCGATAGAGGACGGAGACATCGCCGCAAGTGTTAAGCATTTGGCGAGGCATGAACAGATCAATATCCTCCAGCCGACGATTTACCAGGACCGTCAATTGGTGGCTTTGCTGCGTGCCAACCACGCATCCTATGTGACGCGGTTTCCTTCAGGCGTTGCCCAGGCGATTGAGTTGACCCTTACCAGCCAATGCCAGCGTGTCGAGGATGGGCGAACCATCGATTTTGGCGACAATCCGCTGGCGGACTTGTCCGACATCAAGCAGCGAATGGCATTCGTGCTCCAGGCCGCCGCGCGTTTTGATCAGATGCTCGGTGACCACGACCGTTATGCATTGGAGCAGTCGATCAGCGAGATCGCAGCAAGCGGTGGCAGCCGATGACTCTGCGCCCACGTAGGTTCGGCTGGCGCTGCGGCACCTACCTTCTTGTCCTGGCTGGCCTGACGTGGGCCGTCATACATCGCCTGACGCAACCTCTCTGGGATGAACCCGAAATCGTCGTGGAAATTGGGGGGAGGTATGAAGATCTGCGCAGAAACTCTTCAGCTCCCTTTAGTCCGGAGATCCGCGACCGCATCTGGTACGGCATTCCCATGACCGACGCACGATTGCGATTTGTTGATCCACAGTTCGGATTCACCACGCCGGCGGCGCGCTTTTTCACTGTCAATTTTGACGACAATGTCATTTCCGGTATCCGCATGTCCCCGCAGATCGAGCCACTACTGCTCGATGATGCCCTGAAGGTTGCGCTGGATTTACAAAACCAGTGGCGCGGGGGCGGATGGAGGGTGGCCGGTAGGACACGTTATCCACCCTTTGCCGACACGCCGGAATGGCGAGCACAGTTGCGAGACGTTAATAAAGGAGGCACGGTTTACTGGAAGGCTGGCAAAAAATATCAAGTCTTGATGTACGTCCACCGTTTCAAATACGACCGACGACCCGATGAAGAGCGGTATCTCATCACACTGTCGATCAGCAAGCCGTGGACGCCTTTCGCAGAAGATGGAGACGAAGAAGCTCTGATTGAACTGGATCAATCCATCCCGCTCACCCCCTTGTTTCCCAAAAAAACCAAAGGAGCCCCGCCATGCCCACTCCCGCCTTCATGACCCTCCACGGCGAACGACAAGGCCTGATCAGCGCTGGCGCTTTCACGGAAGCATCGGTGGGTAACTCCTACCAACTGGGCCGCGAAGACCAGATCATGATCCAGGCCCTGAGCCACGGCATCTTCGTCCCCAAAGGCTCGGGCGCCGGGCGTCGGATGCACAAACCCCTGATCATCACCAAGGCTATCGACAAAGCCTCGCCGCTGATCAACATCGCGTTGTGTTCCGGCGAATTGCTTAGCCAATGCCGTATCAAGTGGTATCGCACGTCGGCTCAAGGCACCCAGGAGCATTTCTACACAATGGAGCTGGAAGACGCGCTGATCATCGGCGCTGAAGTGCTCATGCCCCATTGCCAGGACCCCGGCACCGCTCACCTCACTCAACTGGAGAAGATCCATTTCAGTTACCGGCGAATTTACTGGCGGCATGAAATCAGCCGAACCATGGGTTCCGATGAGTGGAACACCGAGGTGCAGGGATGAGGCTGGTCAACGAATTCGGCCTGTCCGAACAGGAGCGCCAACATGCCTGGCCCACTGCGCAAGCGCTGGAACTTGTGCGCCAGGCGCTGCTGGATCGACAGCCTATCGATGGACTGGACGAGTTGCGCATGGGGCTGTTGATCGATACCGACAGCGAGGTGCTTGACCAGATCGAGCGGGGAGAGTGGTGGTTGGTCAGGCCTGAAGCCGATTACGCTGACTGGGTAATGCCGGAGCGGGCCTTTGATCCAAAGATAATGGAGCTGATGCAAAATCCGCCCGTTCAGCCGTCGAGATCGCCAAGGGTCTTTCGCCTCGTAGACAGCGTGACCGGAGAGCCGCTGGCGCTGCATCACTATCTCGCGACGGTGGATGGGGATACGGCGCCGCGCAGAACCGACGGCGAGGGCATCGCGCACCTTTTTCTATCGGCTGGGGTTCAGCAAATATCAATGAAGGTCACTGGCGTTTAACGCGGGCAGGGCGGCTCGGGTTCATGGGCACGGTTTTCACAGCTACCTGACGGTAATTTACCCGGATAACCCGACGACGGGTGCCGGGCAAAGGCACGTTGTTGTATGGTTGTGGTCGAAACCGATGAACTCAAGTGATTGAAAGGATATCGCCATGCTGGACTGGAAGAACCGCGCGGGCAGCGCGCCTGAACGTGCCGCTGAACCGAAATCGGCCACCCGCAGTTACATCGGTGGCCTGTTGTTCAGTCGGGCGCTGGCCACGTTGATCGGCCTCTACCTGATTGTGGCCATTGCGCTTGGCTGGTACTGGAGTCAGGAGCCGGCGCTGTTCCCGGTTCAACAGAATGCCCAGGTGGCTGCCGAGAAAGAAGGCAAGCAGATGGTCATCGGCTACACCACGGTCGAAACCCTCAAGACTGTTGCCGACACTTTGCTGACCAAACCGGGCGGCTACATCTCCAACGACCGCTTCCCGCCGGGCCTGTGGATGGATAACACGCCGAGCTGGGAATATGGCGTGCTGGTCCAGGTCCGCGACCTGACGCGTGCCTTGCGTAAAGACTTCGCACGTTCGCAATCGCAATCGGCAGAAGACTCCGATCTGGCGAAAGCCGAGCCGCGTTTCAACTTCGACAATAAAAGCTGGGTGCTGCCGTCCAGTGAGTCCGAGTACCTGGAAGGCATCAATTCCCTGAGCCGCTATCAGGCGCGCCTGTCCGATCCTACGCAGAAAAACGCGCTGTTCTACGCCCGCGCCGACAACCTGAACAACTGGCTGGGCGATGTGGGCACCCGCTTGGGTTCGCTGTCGCAACGCCTGTCGGCCAGCGTTGGCCGGGTCAAACTGAACACTGCGCTGAAAACCGAAGTGGTGGCGCCGGGTCAGGTGCCACAGGTGGACGAGGAAATCGTCGAAACCCCGTGGATGCAAATCGACAACGTGTTCTACGAGGCTCGCGGTCAGGCCTGGGCGCTGTCCCACCTGTTGCGCGCCATCGAAGTCGACTTCGCCGATGTGCTGGCGAAGAAGAACGCGACCGTCAGCGTGCGCCAGATCATTCGTGAGCTGGAAGCCTCGCAAGAACCGGTCTGGAGCCCGATGATCCTCAACGGCAGCGGCTTCGGGGTGCTGGCCAACCACTCGCTGGTCATGGCCAACTACATTTCCCGGGCCAACGCGGCGGTGATCGATCTCCGTCAACTGCTCAATCAGGGCTGAGTCATGGTCGATAGCGCCAAAGAGGCCGCCCATCGCGCGGCCTCGGATGCCGAACAGATCGCCTGGGTCGACGAGCAGGACAACCTGCTCGGCGCACTGGTCCGCTCCGACCTGCGCGAGCGCGGGCTGATCGGCCGCGGCACGTACATCATGCTGTTCAATTCCGCCGGTGAACTCTGTGTGCATCGGCGCACCTTGAGCAAGGCGATTTATCCCGGTTACTGGGACGTGGCGGCAGGCGGGATGGTGCTGGCCACCGAAACCTATGCCGAGTCGGCTGCCCGTGAGCTGGAAGAGGAACTGGGCGTGAGCAGCGTGGAACTGACCGCCCATGACCATTTTTTCTTCGAAGACACCGGTAATCGGCTCTGGTGTTCGGCATTTTCGGCAGTGTGGGACGGCCCGTTGATCCTGCAGCCGGAGGAAGTGCTCGAAGCGCGCTTTATTCCCATCGAACAGGTCATGCAGGAAATCCAGCAAAAGCCTTATTGCCCGGACTCTTTGGCCGCATTGAAGCGCTATCTCCGGGCTCGCGGGGAAGACGTCGCAAAAGAGGCATAAATTGGCGCTGATTGGCTCTTAGCAATCGGCGTTTTTGCCGTTACACTGCGCGACCTTTTGTAGGAGCGAAGCTTGCTCACGAAGGACGCATGGGCGACGCGTGCTGCCTGACGCCGCGCGTTATCGTTGACGTCCATCGCGAGCAAGCTTCGCTCCTGCAGTGAAATGAATGTTGTACCGTTTCAGTAGCGCTGCCCCTGCCTGAGTGGGGCTTCGCGGTCGATGGCACTTGCCCAAGTGCCGCGACCAGTCTTTGTCCTCCCAAGAGGATTGCCGGTGGCCAAAAAAGCCGCATCCTTCGCCGCCCTTGGTGGCCTGGTATTTTCCACCGACGCAGGTCGTCATTGCCCGGAATGCAGTAAACCGGTGGACGCCTGCATCTGCAAACAGACCGTTATCCCGGCCGGCGACGGCATCGCTCGCGTGCGTCGCGAAAGCAAGGGCCGTGGCGGCAAGACGGTGACCACCATCACCGGCGTGCCGTTGGCCGAAGACGCGCTCAAGGACCTGGCCACTACGTTGAAGAAACGCTGTGGCACCGGTGGAGCGTTGAAAGACGGAATCATTGAAATCCAGGGCGATCATGTCGAGCTGCTGTTGGGCGAGCTGATCAAACTCGGTTTCAAGGCAAAGAAGTCCGGCGGCTAGCAGCCTCTGTGAAAACCACCCTCGGCTTGATCCGGTCCTGATTGCTGTCTGGTCCGGCATCGCCTACATGGTTTTCACAGAGCCTGTTCTGACCGGTTTCTAAACTCACTGCGGTCAGCGAGGTCTATCCCCTCGTTGACGAACCGTCATTTTCATCCTTTAGACTGCGCCGGCCTGAACCCAGGCGACGCTCTATGACTTCTTTATAGGGGACTTCAATGTCCGTACGACGCACACGCAAAGACGATGGCAGCCAATGGACAGTTGCGGACAGCCGCAGTGTTTACGGGATTCGCCATTGGGGGGCCGGGTATTTCGCGATCAATGACGCCGGTCGCGTCGAGGTTCGTCCGAACGGTCCGGCCAGTTCGCCTATCGACCTGTTCGAACAAGTCGACCAGCTGCGCAAAAGCGGCCTGTCCTTGCCGTTGCTGGTACGTTTTCCGGACATTCTTCAAGACCGCGTGCGTCAGCTGACCGGTGCGTTCGACGCCAACATCGAGCGCCTGGAATACCAGAGCAAGTACACCGCGCTGTACCCGATCAAGGTCAACCAGCAAGAAGCGGTGATCGAAAACATCATCGCCACGCAGAACGTGTCGATCGGCCTGGAAGCCGGTTCCAAGCCTGAGTTGCTGGCGGTACTGGCGCTGGCGCCGAAGGGCGGCACCATCGTCTGCAACGGTTACAAGGACCGCGAGTTCATCCGCCTGGCGCTGATGGGCCAGAAGCTGGGCCACAACGTGTTCATCGTGATCGAGAAAGAATCCGAAGTGGAGCTGGTGATCGAAGAAGCCGCCTCGCTGAAGGTCAAGCCTCAGGTCGGCCTGCGCGTGCGTCTGTCGTCCCTGGCCTCGAGCAAGTGGGCAGACACCGGCGGTGAGAAATCCAAGTTCGGTCTGTCGGCGGCGCAACTGCTGTCGGTGGTCGAGCGTTTCCGCGCGGCGGGCCTGGACCAGGGCATTCGCCTGCTGCACTTCCACATGGGTTCGCAGATCGCCAACCTGGCGGACTACCAGCACGGCTTCAAGGAAGCGATTCGTTACTACGGCGAACTGCGCAACCTCGGCCTGCCGGTGGATCACATCGACGTCGGTGGCGGTCTGGGCGTCGACTACGACGGCACGCACTCGCGCAACGCCAGCTCGATCAACTACGACATGGACGATTACGCCGGTGTCGTGGTCGGGATGCTCAAGGAGTTCTGCGACGCGCAGAGCCTGCCGCACCCGAACATTTTCTCCGAAAGCGGCCGTTCCCTGACCGCTCACCACGCCATGCTGGTGGTGCAGGTCACCGACGTCGAGAAACACAACGACGACGTGCCGAAGATCGATAACAAGGAAGAGCTGCCGGAAACCGTGCAGTGGCTGGTTGACCTGCTAGGCCCGACCGACATCGAAATGGTCACCGAGACTTACTGGCGCGCCACACACTACATGAGCGACGTGGCGACTCAATACGCCGATGGCAAGCTGACCCTGGCGCAAAAAGCCCTGGCCGAGCAATGCTACTTCGCCGTGTGCCGTCGTCTGCACAACTCGTTGAAGGCGCGTCAGCGTTCCCACCGCCAGGTGCTCGACGAACTCAACGACAAGCTGGCCGACAAGTACATCTGCAACTTCTCGGTGTTCCAGAGCCTGCCGGACACCTGGGCCATCGGCCAGGTGCTGCCGATCCTGCCGTTGCACCGTCTCGACGAAGAACCGCTGCGTCGCGCCGTCCTGCAGGATCTGACCTGCGACTCCGACGGCAAGATCAAGCAATACGTCGACGAGCAGAGCATCGAAACCAGCTTGCCGGTGCACGCGTTGAACGAAGGGGAAGACTACCTGCTGGGGATCTTCCTGGTCGGCGCCTACCAGGAAATTCTGGGCGACATGCACAACCTGTTCGGTGACACCGACTCGGTGAACATCTATCAGAATGCCGACGGCAGCGTGTACCACGCGGGTATCGAAACCCACGACACCATCGAAGACATGCTGCGTTACGTGCATTTGTCGCCGGAAGAGCTGATGACCCACTACCGCGACAAGTGCGCCAGTGCGCGCATCACTGCCGCCGAACGGACCCAGTTCCTCGACGCATTGCGCCTGGGCCTGACCCGTTCGTCTTACCTGTCTTCTTGAGGTAAGTCGCCGCGCTCATCAGGTTGTCTGAAAATGTTCCGCGCCCTGCGGAAATTTCAGATGACCTGGTGCGGCGGTTCTCTATTTCTCCGCGAAATTGCCCACACTCCTGGCTATCAAAGTCATTTGGTCTTCTTTTCGCGTAGGCCATTTCCTAAGTTGTACTTCGGCACTCTACTCAGCCTTGGCTCTCGGCGAGAATCCCCGGCCGCCCCTCCTGTAGAGAATCGCCGATGTTCGATCCAGTCAACGAGCCTTCATTTCGTCTGGACGTAGCCGGTCTGCCCGACCCTTTTGAAGTCCTGGCCTTTACCGGAAGAGAAGCGATCAGCGAGCCATTCGTGTTCGACGTGGACCTGTTGATTGCTGACCCGACGCTCGACCTTGCGAGTTTGTTGTACCGCCCGGCCGTTTTACATTTCGGACCCGAGGGCAGCCTGATGCATGGCCTGTTGCACGAACTCGTCCAGCGTGACCATGGCCCGACGGTCAGACTTTGCCATGTGCGTCTGGGGCCCAGGTTGTCTTGCCTTTCCCAACGTTTCAGCCGACGAATTTTCAGCGACGTTTCGGTGCCCGAAATTCTCAGCCAGGTGCTCAAGGAACATGGCATCACGGGCAAGGATCGACGGTTCGAACTGAGTGGCGATTACCCGCCCCGTGATTTCTGCACGCAGTATCGAGAATCGGATTTGCAGTTCCTCCAGCGCCTGTGCGCCCAGGAGCGCCTGCATTATCACTTCGAGCACCATGCGCAAGGGCACTGCGTGGTCTTTGGTGAGGGGCGCGGCCATTTCCGTCTCGGCGCGAACGCGCGGTTCCAGGTCGATGGCGAGCAACCGGCGGTGCGTCAGTTTCAGCTGCAGGCGGCGCAGCGCACTGCGCCTGGTGCCGAAGGTCATACAGACCTGCCGACGTTGCGCAGCGGTCAGGTCATGGCGTTGTCCGGTCACCCGGTCGCCGACTGGAATCAGCTGTGGCTGCTGACCCATGTCTAGCATCACGGCAGCCAGGATCCGCTGGTTCCCTACAGCAACCAGATTCGGGCGATTCATGGGGAGGCCTCCTTCGTCCCGTCCCCATGCATGGCGAAACCGCGAATGCACAGCCTGCAACGCGCCTGGGTGGTCGATGTCGATGAGCTTCGGCCGGATCCCTCCCGACCGGTGCCCGTGCAGTTCGACTGGCTCTTTCAGGGCGAAGGCGCGAGCCCCAGTCATTGTTGGCTACCGTTGGCTGCTGAGCTGGAAGATCCGAGCGTCTCACCGCTGAGCGAGGGCACTGAGGTCGTAGTGAGCTTCATCGAGGGCGATCCGGATCAGCCGTTGATTTGCGGGTTTCTGCCCTCGTCGTCGACCGTTGAAGAGGCCAAGGTTGCCGCGCTGACAGAAAACAGCTCGCCCGAGGAAGGGTTGCTGGAACTCGTGCGTTCGGGCGAGCCTTTGGTGCTGTTGTGCCTGTTGCCCGGCGGTGGCAGTTTCAGCCACTGCGCGCAGGCGCTTTGCACCTGTCGGGTGGTGACGGGGTTTGACCAGAGCGGTGCGGCATGATCGGCGCTACCCCGCAATGGCTGTTGCTGGACGTACCCAGTGCGCCGCAGGCGAGGGCATTGCTGCAACAGGCATTCGCGCAGGCCCGATGGTTCCGGTTGTTCGAGGACACGGAATTGCATGCGTTGCGCCAGGACGGCCCGGTCCTGATCGACCTTCGGACCTGCCCGGCGCTGGCGGAATCGTGCTACAGCCAGACAGAGGTCTGGCGTGGTTTGCTGGTGGTCAGCGAGGCGTCTTCGTCGCAGTTGCTGGAGCATTTGCGGCGCATGCTCACGGTCACCTTCGGACTGCATCACCGGGCCTTGTTGAGTTACTACAACCCCAACACGGCCAGTTACTTTTTCGATGCCTGCGATGCCTTGGAACTGAGTCGCTGGCTCGGCCCCATCAGTCAATTGCACTGGTTCGGCGGGACTTGGGCCGACCGCGCCATCGGCAGTCAGGGCTGGCAGCAGTTGCTCAATCCGGAACTCGTCGTCAGCCCGTTGGCGATCGAAGAAAGCCTCAGCGTTCGTCAGCGGGAAAAACTGCAAACCTGCCTGCTGGAGCAGCATGCCTGGCACTGGAGCCAATCCACTGGAACCGATTACCACCGCTTATGGGCTCATGTGCAGGAGGGGCTGGTGCTGGGCTTCAGCGAGCGGTCGGTACTCGACGGCTGGTTATGGCTTCGCTTGCAGAATCCCCGGGCCTCGCTGGTGCCGCCGTTGTCGGGGCTCACGCAGCAGGAGCGTCTGGACAGCCTGCGCAAACGCTGGCAGAACAACCCGCCTCAATGAGCCCGGCCCGCGAACCAGCCATCGTTACGGCGCAGCGCCCAGGCGATTGCGCCGAGGGTCAGACTGCGCAGTACCATGAACAACAGGAAAGTTATCCACAGTCCGTGGTTGCCCAAGCCTTGCAACGCCCAGCCAAACGGCAGCAACAGAATCACGGTCAACAGCATGCCGTTGCGCATTTCACGGGCGCGGGTGGCGCCGATGAACAACCCGTCGAGCAAGTAGCTCCAGACCGCGATCAAGGGCAGGGCGGCGAGGTAGGGCAGGTAGATGAACGCCGTATCGCGCACGCTCTGAATGTCGGTCTGCATTTCGATGAACAAGTGCCCGGCGAACAGAAACAGCACGGCAAATCCAAGGCTCGCCAACAATGACCAGCCACAGGCAACGACCAGTGAGCGGCGCAGGGCATCACGGTCGCGAGCGCCAATCGCATGTCCGCACAACGCCTCCACCGCGTGGGCCAGGCCGTCGAGTGCATGGGCGGTCAGCAGCAGCCCGTTGAGCAACAAGGCGTTGGCCGCGACGGTGGCGTCGCCCAGGCGTGCGCCCTGTACGGTGATCAGGAAAAACACCGATTGCAGCAACAGGCTGCGGATGAAGATGTCGCGATTGACGGCCAGCAACGGTCGCCAACTCTGCCACAGCGCCAGTGCGGCCCAGGCGATGTGGCCGGGATAGGCGCGCAGGGCTTTGCGGGTCATCAGCAGGCCGATCAGCGCGCCGGTCCATTCGGCGATCACCGAGGCCCGGGCTGCGCCGACCACGCCCCATTCCAGACCGAGGACAAACCACAGGTTCAGCGCAATGTTGACCAGATTGGTGCTCAGTAGAATCGCCAGTGGCGCCCGGGCGTTTTGAGTGCCGAGGAACCAGCCGACCAGCGCATAACTGGCCAGCGCGGCCGGCAGGCCGAACAGCCGCGTGTGGAAAAAATCGCGGGTCAGTTGATCCAGTTCTGCCGAGGGTTGCATGAAGTGCAGCGCGACGCCGCTCAACGGGATGCCCAGCGCGCCCAAGGCAATGGCCAGCCCCATGGCCAGCAACAGCCCCTGTAACAATATCTGCCGCAGTGCCGCGCCATCCCCGCGCCCGGCGGCCTGGGCGGCAAAACCGGTGGAGCCCATGCGCAGAAAGCCCATGGCCCAGGCGAGAAAGGTATACAGGCTGGCCCCGACCGCGACGGCGCCCAGTTGATGGGCGTGTGGCAAGTGGCCGATGACCGTGCTGTCGACCAGCGCCACCAGCGGCACGGAAATGTTCGAGAGGATCATGGGCGCGGCGAGCGCCCAGACCCGGCGATGGGTCGGGCGGTCGCGCCAGTCGGCAATCAGGTTGGACATGCAGGCTCCTTGGAGAGCCGGCATTGTAGCGATTCATTCGAGGCCTGCGCGGCCCCATTGTGGGAGCGGCGGTGCGACGATTCGACTTGCTCGCGAAGACGGTCTGTCTGACACATTGATGCTGGATGTGCTACCGCCTTCGCGGGCAAGCCCGCTCCCACAGGGATTGGTGGTGTCAGTGGATGATCCAGCTCAGCAACCACAGCCCCAGCAGCAGCCAGATGATCCCCATGATGATCGACGCATTCATGAACGCCCGGATCGCCGACCACAGCAGCATCAGCCCCAGGATCAACGCAATGATGCTTATGATCGACGTGTCCATGCCCAGCGCGCGGGACAAGCCTTCGACAAAATTGCTGCCGGCGTGGCTCAACAGGTTGAACAGGCCGCTGAGGGCGTCAACGATAAAGCGGATGACTGAACCGATTGCCTGGCCGAGCCATTCGAAAAAACTTTCTACCTGCATGTCGTTAACGTCCTGATGTAAGTGATTGAGCCTTGGGCCATTGAACGCGGTGGCGAGTTCCTTGTAGGAGCCGAGCTTGCTCGCGAAAACGGTAGTACTTCCACTATTAATATCGCATTTTTTACATCGCCATCTCGAGCAAGTTCAGCCTGACAGCGGCTAACGCCCTTGCCATCTCCGACCATCCCCCCGAAGCTATACCCCTTCAGGAGAGCCCGATGAACCTTGTTGAACTGACCGAACGCCTGCACGCCATCCGAGACCGCAATGACTGGCGGCAATTTCACAGCCCGAAAAACCTGGCCATGGCCGCGAGCGTGGAAATGTCCGAGCTGGTGGAGATCTTCCAGTGGCTGACCGAAGACCAGTCGCGTCAGCTTCCGGCGGACAAACTGGCCCATGCCGGGCAGGAAATCGGCGACATCGTGCTCTATCTACTGCTGCTGTGCAGCGAGTTGGGGCTGGACATGAATGAAGTGGTGTGCAGCAAACTCGCCGACAGTGAACGGAGGTTCAGCTGATGAGCGACCGTCATTTCGATCAACTGGCGACCCGTTTTGCCGAAAAGATCTACGGTGGCGCCAAAGGCGCGATCCGCCTGGCGGTGCTTCAGGCCGACCTGGCCGAAACCCTGCCGGACCGTCCGTTGCGTGTCCTCGACATCGGCGCGGGCCTGGGCCACATGTCATTGTGGCTGGCCCAGCGCGGTCATGACGTGACGCTGGCCGAACCTGCCGAGCCAATGCTTGAAGGTGCCCGTCAACGCTTCGCCGAGGCCGGCCAGACGGCCACTTTCATTCAGGCACCGTGGCAGGATCTGCTCGGCCAGCTCACCGAACCCTACGATCTGGTGCTGTGCCACGCCGTGCTGGAATGGCTGGCGGAACCCCATGCGATCCTGCCGGTGCTGCATCAGCTGACCAAGCAGGATGGCTGGTTATCCCTGGCCTTCTACAACCGCGATGCGCTGATCTACCGCAACCTGCTCAAGGGTCACTTCCGCAAGATGCGCAAGAACGACATGGCGGGCGAAAAGCAGAGCCTGACCCCGCAACAGCCGCTTGATCCGCGTGAACTGGCGGCGCAACTTGAAGGCCTGTGGCAGGTCGAAACCCAGAGCGGGGTACGTGTTTTTCACGACTACATGCCGGTGGAATTCCAGGCCCGCGCCGAATTGGTGGACTTGCTGGAAATGGAGCTGGCCCACCGGCGTCACCCAAGTTTTGCCGGGCTTGGGCGCTACCTGCACTGGATCTGTCGGCCGGTCTGATCGGAGCGCGAAATGAAACGTCGTTCAGGGTTACTGGTGATCTGTCTCGGGTTGGCAGCCTGTCAGGGCAGCAATCCGTATGTGGCAAGTTCCAAACCGTTGCCGCCGGCGCCGCCTGAAGCGGCCAACACCTTCGATCGCAGCGCCTACCCGACGCCGCCGCGTGATTACGGTCGCTACCGCAGCTGGGCCTGGCTCAACGGCAGTCTGCCTGCGGGGTCGGCCTGGGCCGACTCGGCGCAAGTCGCCGAGGCCGTGAGCAATGCCCTTGATCAGCGCGGTTTGCGGCCGCTGCATGACAATCGCCCGGCGGACCTGTTCGTCAGCGCCAATCTGCATCTGGAAACCCGTTTGCGTCAGGTTCAGGACGACTACGGTTATTACGGCGGTGGCTATGGCGGGTACAACCGTTACGGCAGCGGTTATGGCGTGTACAACACGGTGCCGATCGTCCGGACGTATTCGGAACAGGTGGTCGTGGTGCGGGTGGACCTGTTCGATGCTCAAACCGGTCAACCCGTGTGGAGTTCGAGCGCCGAAACCAGCAACAAGGGCACCCAAAGTGCGCGCGCCGATGCGATTCGGGAGGCTGTGGAAAAAGCCATGTCGGCGTATCCTCCCAGTTAGCTTCTGCAATCAGGAAGCGTTCCGCAGGTTCATGTCTTCAACCGGAGAATCATCATGTTCCGCCGTCTCGCTTTACTGGCAGTGGCCGCGCTCCTGACAGCCTGCGCCGCCAACCAGGTCAATCATGACTTCGACGCCAGCCGCGACTTCGCCGCCTATCGCAGCTGGAGCTGGAAAGACCCCGCCCTGCAATATCGCCCCGATGACCCACGGATAAAGAGCGACCTGACCGAACAGCGCATCCGCCAATCGGTGTCCGATCAGCTGGATCAACGTGGCTTGCGTCCGGCCGCTGCGGGCAGCAAGGGCAATGTGTTGGTGCAAACCTACATGATCGTCGAAGACCGTCAGCAACAAGTGACCACCAACTACGGCGGCGGTTGGGGTAACCCGTGGAATGGCTACTGGGGCGGGCCGATGTACAACGAAACCCGCAACATCAGTTACAAAGTGGCGATCATCCAGATCGACATGCTCGACGGCAAGGACGGCAAACTGGTGTGGCGCGGCAGTGACGAGCAAATCCTCAGCCGCTCACCGAACCCGTCGGATCGCAGCACGGCGATACGCGAAACGGTCGGGCGCATCCTCGCCAATTACCCACCCAAATAAACACCGGGGGAGCGCCTTTTGTGGCGAGGGGATTTATCCCCGTTGGGTGGCGCAGCCGCCCCAAAAAACCTGGGCCTGCTTCGCAGTCCAACGGGGATAAATCCCCTCGCCACAAATGCGCTCCTACAGGGGATTTTGTTGTCTGAGCTGGCGGCCAAGCCTATCGAGTGATCCCGGCCTCCACGACAATCGGCAACTCGATACAGAACCGCGCGCCCTCGGCCGAGTTGCTCGCGCGCAGTGTTCCGCCCATGTTCTCGACGATGCCGTAGCTCACCGACAACCCCAGCCCGGTGCCCACGCCCACCGGTTTGGTGGTGAAAAACGGTTCGAAGATGCGCTCCAGCAATTGCGGGTCGATACCGCCACCGTTGTCCTCGACACACAGTCGCACAAAGTGTTCGTCACGCTCGGTGTGCACCGAGATCCACGGCTTGAAATCCGGATCCGCTTCGCGTTTGCTCAGCACTGCGTCACGGGCGTTGACCATCAGGTTGATCAGCACCTGTTCCAGTTGATCGACGCAACCACGCACCTGCACCTCGAACCCGGTTTCGCTGACCCTGAGCTCGACGCCTTTGCCCTGCATGCCTTCGGTCAGCAGCGACAGCGTGCCCTCGATGGCGTCAACCGGATTGAACGGATGCAGCTCGATCTCCGAGCGGCGGCCGAACACCCGCATGTGATCCACCACCCGCGCCGCACGCTGGACCTGGGCATCGATGCGGTTGAGTTTGTCGGTCAGGTCGTCGACCTGCACCTCTCCGTTGCTCAAGCGCTGGAGCACACTGACGATGGCTATGTGCATCACGTTCAGCGGCTGGTTGATTTCATGTGCCAGGCCCGTGGCCATTTCGCCGAGGGTGGCCATTTTCGCGCTCTGGGCTGCTGCGGCGCCCTGTTGCTGGTTTTTGATGTCGCTGATGTCGAGCATGAAACCCACCAGCCGCCGGTCTTTGCCAACGCCCATGGCTTGGCCTTGCAGGCGATACCAGGTCGGCGTTTCGGGATGATGCAGGCGCATGCAGAGCGATAAAGGCGTGCCGTCATCCTGCAAGTCTTGCAGGCGACTGCGCAGCGCCTCGCGGTCGGCGGGGTGGAATTGCTCAAGCCAGTCGTGCAGGGGTATGCGTGGGCTGGTCAGGTTCAGGGCGTTGGCCAGCGACGACGCCAACTGCACCTCGGCACTGTCGCTGAAAATTTCCAGCCAACCGGTGCCGAGCAGGGCTTGCAATGATTCCAGTTGCTCGAGTTGCAGATGGTGCTGATGCTCGCGCAAGCGCTCCAGCAGCGGCCCGGCGAACGCGGCGGCGAGCAGCAGCCAATCGCGCTCACCGACGTCGGGTGCACGTTGCTGCACCGGGTAAAAACCACAGAGCAACCACGCGACCACGCCTTGCGCATCGTGATAGGGCACTGCAAACCCTTCGGTATTACCAAAGATGCTGTGCAGGCGCGGATGCTCGCCGTGGGTCAAATGCTGAGGGGCGGAGCCGTTCAAACTGTCGAGCCCGGTGCCCAGGCGCTGACCGTTTTGCCACAGTTGGGGGGCATCGGAGGCCGCGTAATGTTGGTGGATCTGCCAGCCCTCTTCCTGATCATCCAGCAACGTCACGGCCAGACACGGGATCTGAAATTGCTGCGCCAACTGTTGCAGTTGCTCCACCAGTACTTCGGGCAGGCGCGACAGGCTGCACAGGCGCAACTGTTCGCCGATCTGCGTTGCGAGCAATTGGCAGTGTTCGCGTTTGCGCGCTTGCCGGCGTTCGTGCAACAAGTCGCCGATGTCCAGCAACTGCAACAGCCAGGTATCGGCCAAAGGCTGCACCCAGCCACGCAAGTGCAGGGGTTGCCCGCTGAGGCTGCAGAAATCCAGATCCAGACTTTGTCCTTGCCAGTCGGCCGGCGTGCCTGCGATGGCGAGGCAGCTATGCGGCATGAGGAAATCGACCAGAAGCGGCGCCTGCGCGGCGGGTTGCTGCTGGGCCAGCCCATGGCGCAGAGGGCCGGTCAGATGAATCACCCGTCCTTCGGCGTCCAGGCGCATCTGCAGGCCGACACCCGGCACGCTCCTGGCGCTGGAGGGTTCCGGTGGCGGTGGAGGATGGCGGTTGAGCAGGCGCCCGAACAACTTGTCCCCGGAACTCAAAATTGCACGCTCGAACGGGGAGGTGTGTCGGTGGCGACATCGGAATTCAGAACGGCGGGAATCCAGGCCAGTTGGCGGCTCCGCTTCGTGGAGGCCACGGCACTTTTTCGCTTGCGGGGGAGGTTCGTTTTCATGAGTGCGTCTACCCTGACTATCACTATGTAATGTCAGCATAGAATCATTCAGCAAAAACGGACGTTTTTTACCGGATGCAGGGCTTTGTCCTACGGATCTCGCTGACGAGGGTCAGGCAACCGGCCGCCAATGCCCAACCATATGCTCCAGATCCCCGGCGCCCACCAGCTGAAAATCGCCACTGGAACCCGCCGCACTGGCGAGCAACGTTACCTCTCCGGGCAACCGCACCGGCTTGCGAAACTGCACGGCAATCTCGACGTTGGCGGCGGGTAAATGATCGCTTAGCGCCGCGAGTGTCCGCGCCTTGTTCCACAACCCATGGGCAATGGCAGTCGGGAAGCCAAACAGCTTGGCGCTCGCGGCACTGAGGTGGATCGGGTTGTAGTCGCCGGAAACCTTGGCGTACTGCCGGCCAATGTCTGCCGGCGCTTTCCAGCGGGTGACTTCAGTCAGTGCCATCGTCGAAGCCAGTACTTCCTCCACCGGCTCGCCCTCGAGCTTCACGCCACGACACAGCATCTGGCTTTCCGCTTCCCACAGCGGCCCCAACTGATCGTCGAGGGTCGTCACCAGATCGAACGTCGCACCCTTGGCGTGGGGCTGCAGGTTCTGCACCTGCACGCTGACCCGCACGCGATTCACCCCGCCCATGGGCCTGAAGACGCGAATGCGGTTGCTCAGGTGAATCAGCCCCAGCAGGGGAAACGGAAAGTCTTTGACCGTGAGTAATTGCATCTGCAACGCAAACGCCAGGATGTGTGGATAAGTCGGCGGCAACAAACCGTTGTCGGCAAACCCGCAGACCTCACGGTAGGCTGCCAAACGTTTCGGATCGACATCGACCCAGCAACGCAATCCCGAATCGGGCAACGTGGTGCCGGTGATCTTGCGGCGCGTCGCGGCCCGCACATACAACCCTGGCAGGCTCGGTTCGCGGTTGAGTGTGTGCCAATCGGTGATCATCACTAAGCCCCCAAAACACTTTGTCCACAGACCCGCAGCGCTTGCCCGGTGAACGCGCCAGTGCCCGGTTGTGCCAGCCAGGCCACCGCTTCGGCGACGTCCTGCGGCAAGCCACCCTGACCCAGCGAGCTCATGCGCCGGCCCGCTTCCCGCAGGCCGAACGGCAGGTGCGCCGTCATTTGCGTCTCGATGAATCCCGGCGCCACCGCGTTGATGCTGATGCCGCGCTCATTGAGCAAGGGAGCCCAGGCCTGGGCGAGGCCGATCAATCCGGCCTTGCTCGCCGCGTAATTGGTTTGCCCGCGATTGCCGGCGATGCCGCTGATGGACGCCAGCAGAATCACCCGGCCGTTGTCCTGCAAGGTGCCGCTGTCGAGCAGCGCCTTGGTCAGCACTTGCGGAGCATTGAGATTGACTGCGAGAACCGCGTCCCAGAATTCCGGGGTCATGTTGGCCAGGGTTTTATCCCGCGTGATGCCGGCGTTGTGCACGACGATGTCGATTCCGTCAGGCAGCTGTTCGATCAACTGCGCGGCGGCATCTTCCGCGCAAATATCCAGGGTAATGCTGCGCCCACCGAGGCGCGCGGCAAGGGCTTCAAGATCGGTTTTGGCCGGTGCCACATCGAGCAGGATCACCTCGGCGCCGTCCCGGGCCAGGGTTTCGGCGATCGATGCACCGATGCCGCGCGCCGCGCCGGTGACCAGCGCCTTGCGCCCTGCCAGCGGACGGGTCCAGTCGGTTACTGGGGTGTCACAGGCGTCCAGGCGGATCACTTGCCCGGACACGAAGGCGCTTTTTGGCGAAAGGAAAAATCGCAGCGGACCTTCCAGCTGATCCTCGGCACCTTCGCCGACATGGATCAGCTGCAACGTGCCGCCGCTGCGCAGTTCCTTGGCCAGCGAACGGCTGAACCCTTCAATGGCTCGTTGGGCGCTGGCGGCGACCGGATCGCTCAAGGTCTGCGGCGCGCGCCCGAGAATCACCAGGTGCGCACAGTGATCGAGGTTTTTTATCAGTGGCTGAAAGAACTCGCGCAGCTGTTTGAGCTGATCGGTTTGCACCAGGTCGCTGGCGTCGAACACCACGGCTTTCAGTTTGGGGCCGTGACCGGGAATCCATGCGGTGGCGATCGAAGGTTCGCTGCCATAGCTGTAGATCGCATCGGTCAGGCGATTGGCGAAGGCGCTGACTTTTTCCGCCAGCGGCCCGCCGCCGATCAGCAGCGCGCCTTCAACCGGACGCAGCCGGCCCGCTTGCCAGCGCTCCAGCCGCACCGGCAACGGCAGACCCAGGGCCCCGACCAGACGATGGCCGATGGACGAATTGGCGAAGTCGATATAGCGGTCAGACATGGAACGCGCTCCAGCAGCTGGGGTTCAAAGTGTGGACCACGAATGGCAATCAGTCGTTCGATTCGCGAGATAAGGCCTACGCTTGGACATTGCGGAGGTTTTCAGGAACACGCAGACCCTGTGGGAGCGGGCTTGCCCGCGAAAGCGTCGGCACAGTCAACATTGATGTTGGATTTTCCGGCCTCTTTGCGGGCAAGCCCGCTCCCACAGGGAATCGCATTGTTCTTTAAATTGTTCATCAGGAGCTTTTTATGACTCAACTGCGCCGCGTCGCGATTATCGGCGGTAACCGGATTCCCTTCGCCCGCTCCAACGGGCCGTACGCCACGGCGAGTAACCAGGCGATGCTCACCGCCGCGCTCGAAGGCCTGATCGAGCGTTTCAACCTGCACGGTTTGCGCATGGGCGAAGTGGCGGCGGGCGCGGTGCTCAAGCATTCCCGGGACTTCAACCTGACCCGCGAATGCGTGCTCGGCTCGCGGCTGTCGCCGACCACCCCGGCGTATGACATTCAGCAGGCCTGCGGCACCGGTCTGGAAGCCGCGTTGCTGGTGGCCAATAAAATTGCCCTGGGCCAGATCGAGTGCGGCATCGCTGGCGGCGTCGACACTACCTCCGACGCGCCGATCGGCATCAACGAAGGCCTGCGCAAAATCCTGCTGCAAGCCAATCGCGCCAAGACCACCGCCGATAAACTGAAAACGTTCTTGCAACTTCGCCCCGGTCACCTCATCCCGGAATTTCCCCGCAACGGCGAGCCGCGCACCGGCCTGTCGATGGGCGAACATTGCGAGTTGATGGCGCAGACCTGGAACATCCCGCGCGCGGATCAGGACCAACTGGCGCTGGAGAGTCATCAGAAAATGGCGGCGTCGTATACCGAAGGCTGGCACAACGACCTGATGACGCCATTCCTCGGCCTGACCCGTGACAACAATCTGCGCCCGGACCTGACCCTGGAAAAACTCGCGACGCTCAAACCCGCCTTCGAGAAAAGCGCCAAAGGCACCCTGACCGCAGGCAATTCGACGCCGCTCACCGACGGCGCGTCGCTGGTGCTGTTGGGCAGTGAAGAATGGGCGAAGGAACGCGGGTTGCCGATCCTTGCGTATTTACGCGATGGCGAGGCGGCGGCGGTGGATTTCGTCAACGGTGCCGAAGGGTTGTTGATGGCGCCGGCATATGCGGTGCCCCGTCTGCTGGCGCGCAATGGCCTGACGTTGCAGGACTTCGATTACTACGAAATCCACGAAGCGTTCGCCGCACAAGTGCTCTGCACCTTGAAGGCCTGGGAGGACCCGGAATACTGCAAAACCCGCCTCGGCCTCGACGCGCCACTGGGCTCCATCGACCGCAGCCGGCTCAACGTCAAAGGCAGTTCACTGGCGGCGGGGCATCCGTTTGCGGCTACTGGCGGGCGTATTGTGGCGAGCCTGGCCAAGCTGCTCGATGCGGCCGGCAAGGGGCGGGGGCTGATCTCGATTTGTGCGGCGGGCGGGCAGGGTGTGACAGCGATTATCGAACGCTGATATTTCCGTGGGTGGAACCGGGAACCTGTGGGAGCGGGCTTGCCCGCGATGGGGGCGGCACATTCAACATCTTTGTTGCCTGATGCACCGCTATCGCGGGCAAGCCCGCTCCCACAGATTTAGCGATATTGAATAGATCTGTGACATGCCCTAACGTCGCCCCAGAAGCCAACTTGCGACACAAGGCTCATCAATGCCGACTAACGGACAACAATCCCTCGAACGGACAATCCCCGCGCTGACCGTGCTGCCGCGTCCATTGTATGCGCGGGCGGAAAGCCTCAACGCCGGTTCGTGGACGCCGTCTCATCGCCACGACTGGGTGCAATTTTCCTACGCGATCAGCGGCGTTCTTGGCGTGCACACCGCCGAAGGCAGTTTCTTTGCGCCGCCGCAGTGGGGGATCTGGATTCCTGCGGATTTCGAACATCAGGTCGTGACCTCGATGCGCGCCGAGATGCGCAGTCTCTATGTGCGTCGTGAGGATTGCCCATGGGCGGACGACCGGTGTCGGGTGCTGGAGGTGACGCCGCTGGCGCGTGAGCTGATCAAGAGCTTTTGCCTGCTGCCCGTGGAATATCCACAGGGCGACAGTCCGGAAGCGCGGCTGGTGAGTGTGTTGCTGGACCAGTTGGCGAATCTGCCCGAAGTCGGTTTCTCGCTGCCGTTGCCGCGCCATGAACGTTTGCTGGGCCTGTGCAACGAGCTGATCGAAAACCCGGAGCGCAGTGTGACGCTGCAGGAATGGGCGGTGCGACTGGGCACGTCGGAGAAAACCCTGATGCGCCTGTTCCAGCGTGAAACCGGCTTGAGTTTTCGCGGCTGGCGTCAGCGGATGCGACTGCTGTCGTCGTTGAGTTTGCTGGAGGAGGGGGACAGTGTGACGAATGCGGCGTTGTCTTGTGGGTATGACTCTACGTCGGCGTTTATTGCGGCGTTCAAGGGGTTGTTCGGGTTTACGCCCGGAGAATTGTTTCGGCAGTGATGACGCCTTCGCGGGCAAGCCTCGCTCCTACAGGTCTATCGCAAATCTGTAGGAGCGAGGCTTGCCCGCGAATGGCCGCGAAGCGGCCACCGGGATTTCGGATCAGGTTCTGAACCGACGAACCAACCCGTCCAGCTCATTCGACAACCCGGCCAGGCTCTGGGAATCCAGTCGCGCCGAGTTCGCCAGTTCTGCCACCAACTGCGCATCGCCATGAATCTGGCTGATGTGCCGGTTGATGTCTTCCGCCACCTGGTGCTGTTGTTCCGCCGCCGTGGCGATCTGGGTGTTCATGTCGCGGATCACGTCCACCGATTCACGAATCTGCCCGAAACTGCTGCGCGCCTCACCGATGCGGGTCACCGACTGCTGGGACACTTCCAGGCTCGCATGCATCTGCTGAGTCACCTGGCTGGTGCGCTTGGCGAGGTTGCCGAGCAGGCCGTCGATTTCCGCCGTGGAATCGGCCGTGCGTTTGGCCAGCGCCCGCACTTCGTCCGCCACCACCGCAAAACCGCGACCTTGTTCACCGGCCCGTGCCGCCTCGATGGCCGCGTTCAGTGCCAGCAGGTTGGTCTGTTCGGCGATTGAACGGATCGTCCCGAGAATCGATTGAATGTCATTGCTGTCGCGTTCCAGTTGTTGCATCGACTGGGCCGACTGTTCGATTTCCTGGCTCAGTCGATCGACGCTGGTCACCGCCGCATCAATCTGCTGCTGACCTTCTCGCGCCTGACGCTGGCCACTGTCGGCCGACTCGGCGGCCTGGCTGCAGGAGCGCGCGACTTCGTTGGCGGTGGCGACCATTTCGTGGAACGCGGTGGAGACCATGTCCACGGCTTCACGCTGACGCCCGGCGGCTTCGGCCATGTCGCTGGAAACCTGGGTCGAGCTCTTGGAAGTGGCGAGGATTTTGGTCGCGGCGCCGCCGATGCTTTGGATCAGGTTGCGAATCGCCGCCAGGAACTGGTTGAACCAGTTGGCCAGTTGCGCCGTTTCGTCGCTGCCACGGATTTGCAGGTTTTTGGTCAGGTCGCCTTCACCCTGGGCAATGCCTTCCAGGCCATCGGCCACGCTGCGGATCGGACGCACGATGACGCTGGCGAAACTGGCGCCGACGATGGCGAAGACCACTGCCAGCACGGCGGCGATGATTGCGATCAACCAGGTCAGTTGGGTCGCGGTGCTCATCACGTCGCTTTGCTTGATCAGGCCGATGAAGGTCCAGCCCAGTTGCTCGGACGGCCAGACGTTGGCCATGTAGCGCTCGCCATTGAGTTCGACTTCGACCAGGCCTTTACCGGCCTTGGCCAGTTGCGCATAACCCTCGCCGAGGCTGCCCAGGGCCTTGAAGTTGTGTTCCGGTTGTTTCGGGTCGACCAGTACGGTGCCGGAGTTTTCCAGCAGCATCAGGTAGCCGGTTTCGCCGAGCTTGATCTGCTTGACCAGCTCGGTGAGCTGCTTGAGCGACACGTCGATGCTGACCACGCCACCGTTGGTGCCCAGCTTGTTGTCGATGGTGCGCACGGTGCTGACGTAGGACGTATCGTTTTCGGCCCAGTAATAGGCCTCGGTACGGAACGGCTTGCCCGGCTTGGCCTGGGCCGCCTTGTACCACGGACGCTGGCGCGGATCGTAGTTGGCCAGCTTGGCATCGTCCGGCCACGACACGTAGCCGCCGGCCGCCGTGCCGAGGATGGCGTAGGCGTAGGACGGATGGGCGTTGCCCAGGTCCTGCAGGAAGCCGAAGACTTTCTTGTCCGCCTCGCCCTGGGGAATGCTGGCGGCGTTGGCACTCATGTAGGTCTTGAGGCTGTCGTCGGAGTTCGTGATCAACGGTTGCCTGGCCAGGTATTCGACGTTCTGGCTGATGCCGTCGAAGAACAATTGCATGGCATTGCTGACCTGACGGATTTCACGACCGCTGTTGTCGACGAATTCGTCCTTGGCATCACTGCGCAGGTTCAGCACCACGAGGGTGGCGACCAGCACCACGGGCAAGCAGGCGATGATTGCAAACGCCCACGTCAACTTCTGTTTGATGTTCATCCGCGCTCCAGATTTTCTTGTAGGCCCACGCAGTGCAGATGACTCGCGGAATTATTGGCAGCCGTAAACGTATTCGTTGAACCCGATCCCTTGGGTGCGCCATCGTTTTCTATCGGAACGATCGTCGGACAATTCACTTTGTTACTGATGACTTCGGCTGCGGGAGGAGGAAATTTAGGGCTGTTGGAAAAAATCCTGCGACGGATAGGGAGCGGTATGTCGGATTCTGTCGCAAATCCCCTCGCATCCCTTCTCCAACAAGTGCTGCCAGCTCGGCTATGATCCTTGGCGGTCGATGAACATCGGTGGGTTTGCCGGGTTTTTTTCGGCACATTGTGTGCATCCGCAACGTTCATAGGTCGGCAACCCCTCCCCCGAACGAGTGGATTGCCGTATAACGAATGACTTTCGCGTGTTTGGTAATAAAGGACCCACAATAAAAGCTGATGAAGACTCCAAAACGCATTGAACCCCTGATCGAGGACGGTCTGGTCGACGAGGTGCTGCGCCCACTCATGAGTGGTAAAGAAGCAGCTGTTTATGTGGTGCGCTGCGGCAACCAGTTACGTTGCGCGAAAGTCTACAAGGAGGCGAATAAACGCAGTTTCCGTCAGGCGGCCGAGTATCAGGAAGGCCGCAAGGTGCGCAACAGCCGTCAGGCCCGGGCGATGGCCAAAGGCTCGAAGTTCGGCAAGAAAGAAACCGAAGATGCCTGGCAAAACGCCGAAGTGGCGGCGTTGTTTCGCCTGGCCGGCGCCGGTGTCCGGGTTCCTCAGCCTTACGACTTCCTTGAAGGCGTGCTGTTGATGGAACTGGTGGCCGACGAGTACGGCGACGCCGCGCCGCGTCTGAACGACGTGGTGCTGGAGCCGGACCAGGCGCGCGAATACCACGCGTTCCTGATTTCGCAAATCGTGCTGATGTTGTGTACCGGTCTGGTGCACGGTGACCTGTCCGAGTTCAACGTACTGTTGACCCCGACCGGCCCGGTCATCATCGACTTGCCTCAAGCGGTAGACGCGGCGGGCAACAACCACGCGTTCAGCATGCTGGAGCGTGACGTGGGCAACATGGCGTCCTACTTCGGGCGGTTTGCCCCGGAGTTGAAAAAGACCAAATACGCCAAGGAAATGTGGGCGTTGTATGAAGCCGGCACCTTGCACCCGGCCAGTGTCTTGACCGGCGAGTTCGATGAGCCGGAAGAGTTGGCCGACGTTGGCGGGATCATGCGCGAAATCGAGGCTGCACGCCTGGATGAAGAGCGCAAGCAAGCGGTCCGCGCGGCAGATGACGCGCCACCGAACAAATCCGAAGAACCGCCTCCGCCCTGGATGCAGTGATCGGTTGACGAAAAACCCGGCTTCGGCCGGGTTTTTTGTAGATGAGGATCAGGTTGAGACCGACTTGCCCGCGATAGCGTCAGACCAGACAATCCAAAACGCCCATACACCCCACACTCAAGGATTGAATGTGAACACCTCCACCCGCAACGCCCAGCTGATCATCGCCGCCCGTCTGATCTCGGACTTCGGCGCGTTCCTCAACATGGTCGCCCTGGCCACCTACGTCTACCTGCTCAGCAACAGCGCCATGAGTGTCGGCATCTTCCTCGCCAGCCGTGTGGGCGGAGGGATTTTTGCCAGCCTGATCGGCACCCGTTTCTATCGTCGCTGGGCCGGGCGCCTGCCGCTGATTGCCTTCGACTTGCTGCGCGCCGGATTGCTGGGCCTGCTGCTGGTGTTGCCGGTTACCGAACAAGCGTTGCTGCTGCCGGTCATTGCCTTCGGTCTTGGCTTGGGCAACTCAATGTTCGCCATCGGTCTCAACAGTCAGCTGCCGCACTTGATCGAGGGCGATCAACTGCTCAAGACCAACGCCTGGATCACCTCGGCATCGTCGGCAGCCATGGTCGGCGGAAGTCTGGTCGCGGGGTTGTTGGTGGCAGCGTTTGGCTTTGAAACGGTCTTCGCGCTGAACGTGGTCACCTATCTGCTGGCCGCGTTGTTCATCCTGCCGCTGCGGTTCACCGGACCGTCTCCGGGCTCCGAGCCCGATCACGAACGAGGCGACTGGTCAGCCCTGCGCCAGGGGCTGCGCACGACGCCGGTGGTGGCGGCGATGCTCGCGGTCGCGATGGCCGATACCCTGGGCAGCGCCGCCCACAACGTAGGTATGCCGATCATTTCAAAACTGCTGACACCCGAATCCGCCAGCACCACACTGGGCCTGATGCTGGCTGTCTGGGCCTGCGGAAAGCTCATCGGCGCGCGGATCGCCAGCCGCCTGAAAGGCTCGGACAACGTCAACCTGGAGCGCCGGTTTTTCTTCGGCGTGCTGTTGATGTCCTGCGGCTTCATCCTGATGTTCCAGCAGCAGACCCTCTACGGTTTGCTGCTGTTCTCATTGCCGGCAGGGCTGGGCGACGGCTTCTCTGAAGTCGGCCTGATGTCGCGACTGCAACGTGAACCGGACAGCCTGCGCCTGCCGATTTTCAGTTTCCTGACGTTGTTGCAGATGACCGGTTTCGGCGTCGGCATGCTGATCGCCGCGCCGTTCTACGCATGGTGGACGCCCGGTGCGGTGGTGCTGTTGTTCCACGGCATTCCCCTCACCACGTTGCTGGTAATGAAGGGACTTGCGATCAGGGGCGAGCGGGTGCGGCGCAGCAACCCGACTCAAGATTTTTGAGGATCGGGCAGTCCGGACGGTGATCGCCGTGGCAGTGCTCGACCAGGTCCTGCAAGGTATCGCGTAACTGCCCGAGTTCGCGGATTTTCTGGTTGAGCTCGTCGATGTGCTGACGAGCCAACGCCTTCACGTCGGCACTGGCGCGCTGACGGTCCTGCCAGAGGGTCAGCAGTTTGCCGACCTCTTCCAGTGAAAACCCCAGGTCCCGCGAACGCTTGATAAACGCCAGCGTGTGCAAGTCGTCATCACCGTACACGCGATAACCGCTGTCGGTGCGATGGGCCGCCTTGAGCAAACCGATGGACTCGTAGTAACGGATCATCTTCGCGCTCAGGCCACTGTGGCGGGCTGCTTGGCCGATGTTCATCGGTTGTCCTCCAGATCCTTGGGTTTCCAGGTTTTCAACAGTAGCGCATTGCTCACCACGCTGACGCTGGACAACGCCATCGCCGCGCCCGCCAGTACCGGGTTGAGGAAACCGAACGCGGCCAGCGGAATGCCGATCAGGTTATAGACGAAGGCCCAGAACAGGTTCTGACGAATCTTTGCGTAGGTCTTGCGGCTGATTTCCAGCGCAGCCGGCACCAGTCGTGGATCGCCGCGCATCAGGGTGATGCCGGCCGCGTGCATGGCGACGTCGGTGCCGCCACCCATGGCGATGCCAATGTCCGCGGCGGCCAGGGCCGGGGCGTCGTTGATGCCGTCGCCGACCATCGCCACCACGCCGGTTTTCTTCAGTTCGGCGACCGTGGCGGCTTTGTCGGCCGGCAGCACTTCGGCGTGGACGTCCTGGATGCCGAGCGCCTCGGCGACCACTTTGGCGCTGCCGCGATTGTCGCCGGTCAGCAGATGGCTGCTGATGCTGCGTGCGCTGAGTTGTTGCACCGCTTGCAGCGCGCCGGGTTTGAGCGTGTCACCGAAGGCGAACAGGCCCAGAACGGTCGGTTGCGGACTTTGCTCGATCAGCCAGGACAGGGTCCGGCCTTCGGTTTCCCAGGCGGTTGCAGAGTCGGCTAAAGGACCGGCGTTTAATCCGCTCTCTTCCAGCAAGCGTCGATTGCCCAGCGCCAGCCGCCGACCGTCGAGCGTGCCCGCGATGCCTCGGCCAGTCAGTGATTGACTGTCGCTGACATCGGCCACGGTCAATCCGCGTTCGACACAAGCGTCCAGCACCGCTTTAGCCAAGGGGTGTTCACTGCCGCGTTGCAGTGCGCCGGCCAATTTCAACAGGCTGGCTTCATCACCGTCGATGGCACTCAAATGGGCAATGCGTGGTGAACCCGAGGTCAGCGTGCCGGTTTTGTCGAAGACCACGGCGCTGACTTCATGGGCCCGCTCCAGTGCCTCGGCATCCTTGATCAGAATGCCGTAGCGCGCGGCGACACCGGTGCCGGCCATGATCGCTGTTGGCGTTGCGAGCCCGAGGGCGCAAGGGCAAGCGATCACCAGCACCGCGACGGCGTTGATCAGCGCCGTTTCCATCGGCGCACCGTACAGCCACCACCCAATGAGGGTCGCCAAGGCAATCAGCAGAACCGTTGGCACAAAGACCTGGCTGACTTTATCCACCAGTTTCTGGATCGGCGCTTTCGCGGCTTGCGCGTCTTCCACCAGACGGATGATCCGCGCCAACACGGTTTCCGCGCCCAGGGCCTGGGTACGCACCAGCAACCGGCCTTCGCCATTGATGGCGCCGCCGGTAACTTTGTCGCCGGGCTGTTTCGGCACGGGCAGGCTCTCGCCGCTGATCAGTGCTTCGTCGGCGTGGCTCTGGCCTTCGACCACTTCGCCGTCCACCGGAAAGCGTTCGCCGGGTTTGACCAGCACCAGATCATTCAGGCGCAAGGCGTTGATCGCGACGTCCTGTTCGCGGCCGTCGATCACTTGAATCGCTCGCTCCGGACGCAACGCTTCGAGGGCGCGGATGGCACTGGCGGTCTGGCGTTTGGCGCGACTTTCGAGGTATTTGCCCAACAAGACCAAGGCGATCACGACGGCCGAGGCTTCGAAATACAGATGGGGCATGCGCCCGGCGGCGGTGGCCCATTCGTAGAGGCTCAGGCCATATCCGGCGCTGGTGCCGAGGGCGACCAGCAGGTCCATGTTGCCGGCGCCGGCGCGCACGGCTTTCCATGCGGCTACATAAAAGCGCGCGCCGAAGATGAATTGCACTGGCGTGGCCAACGCGAACTGCACCCATGCCGGGAGCATCCAGTGCACACCGAACGGTTGCAGCAGCATCGGCAACACCAGCGGCAAGGCGAGGGTGATCGCCATGATCAAGACCCAGCGCTCGCGGTGCAGGCGCTGTTGTTGAGTGTCGGTTGTAGGGTGTTCGACTTCCCAGACGCTGGCGTTGTAACCGGCTTTGGTCACGGCAGCGATCAAGGTTTGCGGATCGACCTGGCCGAGCAATTCGAGGTGGGCGCGTTCGTTGGCCAGGTTGACGCTGACACGTTTGACCCCCGGCACTTTGGCCAGCGCCCGTTCGACCCGACCGACGCAGGACGCACAGGTCATGCCATCGATGCTCAACTCCAGACTCTGCTGCGGCACGCTGTAACCGGCTTGCTGCACCGCGTCCATCAACGCCGGCAGACTGTCGCTGGGGGCTTGAACGCGGGCCTGCTCGGTGGCCAGGTTGACGCTGACGGCCGAGGCGCCGATGACTTTGCTCAAGGCTCGCTCGACACGCCCGGCGCAACTGGCGCAGGTCATGCCGGCAATCGGCAGATCGAAAGTGGTGGTTTCGGACATCGGTCGCGCTCCCTGTAGAAGATGTCTACAGGATCAACCTTGCCATGCTGGCAAGGTCAAGCGCAAAGATAGAGATGCTAAAACCGACCTGTAGGAGCGAGGCTTGCCCGCGAAGGGGCCGTAACATTCAACATGGAGGGTGAATGCAATGGCCTCTTCGCGGGCAAGCCTCGCTCCTGCAAAGACGGTGGTGGATCAATAATCGAGGGAAGCAGGTTTCAGGTACATCCCTTCCTGCGTCATCGCGATCCGGAACTTCAACACATCCCCGGCCTTGAGCGTGATGTTCTGCGACCCCGGCGCCAGCATCCCCGGATTGCAACCTGGCGCCTGGCCCGGCAGCAGTTTCAGGCGTAGCGAAACATTGCCCGGCGGCAGGTTGAACGAGGTGCTTTGCTCCTGAAACAGCCGCGCCGACAGTTGATCCTGGATGTACACGCCGATTTCGCAGTTGGTCGAGACTTCCAGGCGCTCGCGGGAAATGATCAGCACGCCGTAATCCTCCCCGGCGGCATTGACCGAGGGCACGGCGGCGAAAAGGCTGAGGAAGCCAAACAGGCTGAGAGCTGACCAGCGCATGGCTGAATCTCCTGAGATCGAGTCATAGATGCACGCAGCTTGGCCGAGCGCGACGCCGATTGCCAGCCCGGCAGATCACTTCAGAACTTGACCTTGCCATGGTGGCAAGCTCGAGACTGCACTCAATCTCACTAAAGGAGTCATTCCATGCAAGTGTTCAACGTTCAAGGCATGTCCTGCGGTCACTGCGTCAAAGCCATCACTCAAGCCCTGCAAGCGAGGGATCCTGCGGCCAGCGTGCGGATTGATCTGGCGGCAAAGGAAGTCGGCGTCGAGAGTGCGTTGACCGAGGATCAAGTGATCGCCGCGATCACTGAAGAAGGCTACGAAGTAAAAGTCGCTTAAGGCCACACACAATCCCTGTGGGAGCGGGCTTGCTCGCGAAAGCGGTGTTTCAGTCGAAATTCATGTAACTGACCCACCGCATTCGCGAGCAAGCCCGCTCCCACGAGGAATTTCGTATTCATGCAAGGGTTTTTAATAGTTAGCGAGCTATCGGAATGTTCAAGGCGTCCCCACGCAGCTAGACTGTGGAGCTGCCGATCTCAGCCCTGGATGCCTGATGAACTTCCGTACCATTTTGATACTTGGCGCCCTGACCGCTTTCGGGCCGCTTGCAATCGACTTCTATCTGCCGGCGTTCCCGGCCATGGCGCTGGCGTTCGGCACCGATGAACAACACGTTCAGCTGACGCTGGCGGCGTATTTTCTGGGTTTGTCCATCGGTCAGCTGATGTACGGCCCGGTGGCGGATCGGTTTGGTCGGCGCATTCCGTTGTTGACGGGTGTCGGCCTGTTCACCGCCGCTTCCTTGGCGTGCGCCTATGCGCCGAATCTTGAATGGCTGCTTGGCGCGCGTTTTGTCCAGGCGCTGGGCGGTTGCGCGGGGATGGTGATTTCCCGGGCGATTGTCAGCGACAAATGCGATGCGGTGGGTTCGGCCAAAGTCTTTTCCCAGCTGATGCTGGTCATGGGCCTGGCGCCGATTCTCGCGCCGATGCTCGGCGGGTTGCTGGTCAACACCACGGGCTGGCAGTCGATCTTCCTGGCGTTGACCGGTTTCAGTGCCCTGGCGGCGCTGGCTGTGGCGCTCGGCTTGCCGGAAAGCATGCCCGCGCATGTGCCACGTCAACCGCTGTCGGGCGCGCTGCGTCAGTACGGACGCCTGTTGTCGGACCCGGTGTACCTCGGCCACGCCCTGACCGGCGGCATCGCCATCGCCGGAATGTTTGCCTACATCGCCGGTTCGCCGTTTGTCTTCATCAAACTCTACGGCGTACCGGCCGAGCATTTCGGCTGGCTGTTCGGGACCAATGCAGCGGGCTTCATTCTGGTGGCGCAGGTCAACGCGCGGCTGCTGGCCAAGCGTGGCCCCGCGTTTTTACTGGCGCGTACCGTGTGGATTTACCTGGCTGCCGGCCTGGCGCTGCTGGTCGTCAGCTCGCTGCACACCGAGCAGTTGTGGCCGCTGCTGATTCCACTGTTCATCTGTATTGCCAGCCTCGGCTGCATCCTCCCCAACGCGTCGGCCTGTGCCATGAACGGGCAGGGCGCCCGCGCGGGGAGTGCGTCGGCGATGCTCGGGTGCCTGCAATTCAGCGTCGCCGCCGGGGCTGCGTCGCTGGTGGGTATTTTGTACGATGGCAGCGCCGTGCCGATGGCCATGGTCATCAGCTTGTGCGGAATTCTGGTAGTGAGCGTGGCGATGCTCACCCGGCGTTTGCAAAATGCCCGGGCGTTGCTGCAAGCCCAGGTGTGAGGCAGGTCTCAGCCGACAGCGCGCTGCTGTTGGGCGGGAATCTGATGAGGGGCGTGCAATCGTGCTTCGAGGGTTCGGGTGAACGCGCGAGCTTCGGCTTCGCTACGGAACGTGACCGCGTGTTGGTCCAGGCGGACCTGCCACTGGGATTTTGCCAATTCTTTTATCAGGATCTTCATTGCTGACCTCCTCGGTTAAAAGATTGCATCGCAGAGTTCACGATTGTAGACCCGAATACGATCGCAATTATGACAACGGTCAACCTTCGGACTGACGGTGTCGTCCATGCGGACGACACTTGTATCAATCTGTTTCAGAAGCCTTCGAGCACAATCTTGCCCTTGGACTTGCCGCTCTCCAGCAACTCGTGCGCACGCCGCAAATTCGCCGCGTTGATGGTCCCGAAGTGCTCGCCCACCGTGGTTTTCAGTGTTCCGGCGTCGATCAGCCCGGCCACGCGGTTGAGCAGTTTGTGCTGCTCGATCATGTCCGCCGTTTCGTACAGCGAGCGGGTGTACATGAACTCCCAGTGCAGGGACAGGCTCTTGCGTTTGAGCTTGGTCACGTCCAGCGCTTTCGGATCATCGATCAGCGCGAGCTTGCCTTGTGGCGCCAGGGCCTCGACCAATTGATCGAGATGCTGATCGGTCTGGGTCAGGCTGGCGACGTGGGTCACCTGGGCAACGCCTGCGCGTTTCAGTTCTTCACTGAGCGGCTGGCTGTGATCGATCACCAGATCGGCGCCCAGCTCACGCACCCAGCTCTGGGTTTGCGCCCGGGACGCAGTGCCGATAACTTTCAAACCGGTGAGTTGACTGGCCAGTTGCGTCAGGATTGAACCGACACCGCCGGCCGCCCCGACGATCAGCAAGCTCTGGCCTTCATCGGTGTTGCCTTCGCGAACCTGCAGGCGTTCGAAAAGTAGTTCCCATGCGGTGATGGCGGTCAGCGGCAGCGCGGCCGCTTCGGCAAAGCCGAGGGTTTTCGGCATATGGCCGACGATCCGCTCGTCCACCACGTGCAGTTCGCTGTTGCCGCCGGCGCGGGCAATCGAGCCGGCATAGAACACCTTGTCACCGGCCTTGAACAACGTCACTTCGCTGCCGATGGCCTTGACCACGCCGGCCACGTCCCAGCCCAGCACTTTTGCCGCGCCGCTTTCCGGCTGGACGTTCTGGCGGACCTTGGTGTCCACCGGGTTGACCGAGATGGCTTTGACTTCCACCAGCAGGTCACGCGGGCCGGCGACCGGTTCAGGCAGTTCGATGTCTTGCAGGGAATTTTCGTCGCTGATAGGCAATGAGGCGTAGTAGGCAATGGCTTTCATGGGGGATTCCGGAAGTAATAGAGGAAGGGATCAAGCCACGGAACGCAGGCGCTTGAGATCGAAGTGTTCGATCAGGTCGCCGGCCCGGGCGCGAAAGTTCTGGATGTGCGCGCTGGCGTCATGGGCTTGCAGCGCTTCGTCGCTGCTCCATTGTTCGATCATGTAGAAGGCCAGCGGATTGGCCAGGTCCTGATGCAGGTCGTATTGACCGCAACCGGCTTCGGCGCGGGTCGGCTCCAGCAGTGCACGCAGGTGTTGTTCGAGCGCGTCCTGCTGGCCGGCTTTGGCGATCAGGGTGGCAATGGCGGTGAAAGGCTGGGACATGTTCGACTCCGGAAGCGGGATGATTTCGATGGGACAGATAATTGGCTATTTCTCTGCAAGATAAAACCCGCTAAAAGAGCAGTCTCTTTCAATATTTTTTTGATAATCGAGGCTGAAAATGCTGCGTTTCGATGACTTGCAGTTGTTCGTCCGGGCGGCGGACCTGGGGAGCCTGTCGGCGGCGGCGCGGGGGATGGACATGTCGGCGGCGGTGGCCAGCGCGGCGTTGAAGCGCATCGAACAGCAACTCGGTGCCCGGTTGCTCGCCCGTTCCACGCGCAGCCTGCGCCTGACCGCCGAGGGCGAAGGCTTTCTCGAGTACGCCCGGGCCGCGCTGAGCAACCTCGACGAGGGCCGTCGATTATTGGCCAGCGGTCAGGACCAGGTCAGTGGGGTGTTGCAACTGTCGGCGCCATCGGATTTCGGTCGCAACCTGCTGCTGCCCTGGCTGGACGAGTTCCAGCGTGAACATCCGAAACTCACGGTGCGCCTGCTGTTGGGCGACCGCATCGCCGACCTGTTCCGCCAACCGGTGGACATTGCCCTGCGCTACGGTGAGCCGGAAGACTCGAGCCTGGTCGCGCTGCCCATCGCCCCGCACAACCGCCGCATGCTGTGTGCCGCCCCGAGCTATCTGGCCCGGCATGGCGAGCCACGGCAACTGGAGCAACTGGCGCAGCACAATTGCCTGCTGTTCATGCTCGGCAGCCGGGTTCACGACCACTGGAGTTTTCACGACGGCAAACGCGAAGTCAGCCTGACCGTCAGCGGAGATCGCTTCAGTGACGATGCCGATGTGGTGCGTTTGTGGGCCGTGGCGGGCTTCGGGATCGCCTACAAATCCTGGCTCGATGTTGCCGCCGATGTGTTGGCCGGTCGCTTGAAAGTGCTGATGCCGGAGCTGCTCTGTGAGCGCGCACCGCTGAATTTGCTGTGCGCCCATCGCGCACAATTGAGTAAGCCGGTGAACCTTTTGCGGGAAATGCTTGCCAGCCGATGTACTCATATAAGCAGCCAATTTCCCGTCTTGGCGGGTGTCGATCATTAGTCGCAGGCAAATAGCGAAATTTCCCTCAGGATCAATCACCACCAATGGTTTCCGGGGGGCAGGAACCGAGGGTCAACGCGCTTATACTAGCGCTCGCCTCATGTACGCACCGTCGACCTCGCCATGGCGAGTCCGCGTTCGAGTCGGTCAGGCTCCACCGTCAATCCAAGGCCTTTGCAATGTCCTCGAAGCAATGGCTTGTGTGAGTGGATGGCTTTGCCCGGTTTATGGCGGTTACCACGTCTTGGCCGACGACACATTACTGGTCAAGATGTCTCCGAGCAGTAGACGAAACGATTCAACAGGGAGTGAATACATGGAAGATGCACCTTGCATCAGCCAGATAGCCACGTTGCTGGCTGACCCAAAGCGCAGCGCAATGATGTGGGCCTTGATGGACGGCGCTGCGCGGCAGACCGAAGAGCTGGCATTGCTGGCCCGCCTGTCGCCGTCTTCGGCCAGTGCACATCTGGGGCGTTTGTCCGCCGGAGGTCTGTTGAAAGTCGAAACCCGCGGCCGCAAGCGATTCTTCCGGCTGGCCGCTCCCGAAGTCGGTGCCGCGATAGAAGCGCTTGCCAGTGCGACGATCGCCAGCACACCCCGGGACATTCCCGATATTTTCAAACGCACCCCCGCCATCCCCAAACGTCAGGCCGCGCCCTCGTCCTTGTTGCGCGCCCGGCTCTGCGACGATCATTTAGGCGGCACGCTGGCCGCCGACCTGTACCAGCGCTTGCTGGATGCAGGCTGGATCGAACAGTTCGATCATCGGGTGTCGATCACGCACAAGGGCGCAACGCAACTGGCGACACGCGGCGTTTTCGTCCAGGCGCTGGCGCAGAGCACCAACCGAGCCGCCTGTGCCTGTCCTGACTGGAGCGAAAGACGTCCGCACATGGGCGGTTCACTGGGGGCGGCGTTGCTGCAATTGTTCATGCAGTCCGGATGGCTGAGCTTGCCGAACGATTCGCGAGCCTTGCATGTCACTGCGACGGGGCAGCGTGAAATCCACCGTTTTGCCAAGGAAACCGAGCTGGAAATGGCGTTGTAGAGGCATCGTGATCGACGTCCGGGGTTTCGGGCGTCGTTCAGAGCTGTGGCCGGGTCGTATCCAGCAATAACCCCCGGCAGCCATCGCGCACACTCGACCAGGGACTTTCGGACGGGGGATGTGGCATGGAAACACGAGGCTTCAGCGCGGCAGAACGTTTGGAACGGCTGCCCATCAGCGGTTATCACCGGATCATTTTCATCATCATCGCCCTGGCGTTTTTCTTCGACTCCATGGACCTGGCGATGATGACTTTCCTGCTCGGCTCGATCAAAACCGAGTTCGGCCTCAGCACGGCGCAGGCCGGGTTGCTCGCCAGTTCGAGTTTCTTCGGCATGGTTGTGGGCGCGTCATTGTCCGGCATGCTCGCGGACCGTTTCGGCCGCAAACCGGTGTTCCAGTGGAGCATTGTGTTGTGGGGCATCGCCAGTTACCTGTGCTCTACGGCGCAGAATGTCGAGACGCTGACGCTCTTCCGTATCCTCTTGGGAATTGGCATGGGCATGGAGTTTCCCATCGCCCAGTCGATGCTTTCGGAATTGATACCGGCGAAAAGGCGTGGGCGTTACATCGCGTTGATGGATGGTTTCTGGCCCCTGGGATTTGTCGCGGCCGGGGTGCTGTCGTATTTCCTGTTGCCGGTGATCGGCTGGCGGGACATTTTCCTGGTGTTGGCGGTGCCGGCGGTGTTTGTCCTGGCGATTCGTTTTTTCATTCCCGAGTCACCGCGCTGGCTGGAACAGGCCGGGCGTGATGAGGCGGCGGACAAGGTCTTGCTGGGTATCGAAGCGCGGGTCCGGACATCCCTGGGGCGTGCGGATTTGCCGGAACCGATCCGCTTGCCGCGTGTGGCAAGCACGCCGGGCAACTTTTTCTCGGCCTTGCAGCAGATCTGGTCGCCGCTGTATCGCCAGCGCACGATGATGATCTGGAGCGTCTGGTTCTTTGCCTTGCTGGGCTTCTACGGGTTGACGTCGTGGCTCAGCGCGTTGCTGCAGCAGTCTGGTTTCGCCGTGACCCAGTCGATGTATTACACCGTGCTGATTTCCCTCGGTGGGATTCCCGGTTTCCTCATGGCCGCTTGGCTTGTAGAGCGCTGGGGACGTAAGCCGGTGTGCGTGGTGACGTTGCTCGGCGGCGGGGTGATGGCGTTTCTTTACGGTCAGAGCGCGGTGTTTGGCGGCAATGTCGGCTTGCTGATCACGTCGGGGCTGTTGATGCAGTTTTTCCTGTTCGGCATGTGGGCGGTGCTCTACACCTACACACCTGAGTTGTACCCGACGTCGGCGCGGGCCACGGGGTCCGGTTTTGCATCGGCGATTGGCCGCGTGGGTTCGCTGCTTGGGCCATTGGTGACCGGGCTGGTGTTCCCTATGACCGGGCAGGGCGGCGTGTTCGCGCTGGGGGCAATGTGTTTTGCGATTGCGGCGGGGGTGGTGTGGGTGTTCGGGATGGAAACGCGGGGCAAGACGCTGGAGGAGTTGAGTGAATCTTCTGTAATCGGCTGAACGCACAACCTGTGGGAGCGGGCTTGCCCGCGATCGCGGTGAATCAGAGGCCAACGATGTTGACTGGCACTCCGTCATCGCGAGCAAGCCCGCTCCCACAGGGGTTATGCGGTGAGGCTTACGGTTTTATCAACCGTGCATCCAGGCTGTTCTGCGCCAGGCGTTTGGCCTGATCCTGGGTCATGCCCAGATCGGTATACAGCGCGTGGAAGTTCTCGGTCACATACCCGCCGAAGTACGCCGGGTCATCCGAGTTCACGGTGACTTTCACGCCGCGCTCAAGCATGTCGAGAATGTTGTGCTGGGACATGTGATCGAACACGCAAAGCTTGGTGTTCGACAACGGGCACACCGTCAACGGGATTTGCTCGTCAATGATCCGTTGCATCAGGCGCTCGTCTTCGATGGCACGCACGCCATGGTCGATACGCTGGATTTTCAGCAGGTCGAGGGCTTCCCAGATGTATTCCGGCGGGCCTTCTTCACCGGCGTGAGCGACGGTCAGGAAACCTTCGTGGCGGGCACGATCAAACACTCGCTGGAACTTGCTCGGCGGGTGACCCATTTCCGAACTGTCCAGGCCGACGGCCACGAACGCTTCGCGGAATGGCAGCGCCTGATCCAGAGTTTTCTGCGCTTCATCTTCGCTCAAGTGACGCAGGAAACTCAGGATCAAACCGCTGGTGATGCCCAGTTGCTGCTCGCCATCCTTCAATGCGGCGGCGATGCCGTTGAGCACGACTTCGAACGGGATGCCACGGTCGGTGTGGGTCTGCGGGTCGAAGAACGGTTCGGTGTGAACCACGTTCTGCGCCTTGCAGCGCAACAGGTACGCCCAGGTCAGGTCGTAGAAATCCTGGGAGGTACGCAGCACATCGGCGCCCTGGTAATACAGGTCGAGAAACTCTTGCAGGTTGTTGAAGGCGTACGCCTTGCGCAGGGTTTCGACATCGCTCCACGGCAGGGCGATCCTGTTGCGTTCGGCGAGGGCGAACAGCAGTTCAGGCTCCAGCGAGCCTTCGAGGTGCAGGTGCAGTTCTGCCTTGGGCAGGGCGTTCAGCCAATCGTACATTTGTCGACATCTCATCAGGTGCAATGGGGGCATTCTACAGATGCTCGCCGCAACAATTGTTAAAACCTGACCAAGAGGTCCATCAACCGGCTGCCATCCACGAGTGCGCTAAGGTGTAACGAAACGTTAGCGCCGCTCAGCAGTCAGTAGTTCATTACGCTGACCCCGCTCCATTCGGCAAAAAGGCCCGCAATGCTCACACTCCTCAAGCAAGAAAAGTTTCTGCTGCTGGCCCTGATCGCTGCCTTCATCGCTTACCCGATGGAGCACTGGATGCTGCACAGCGGCCAACCCATCGCCCTGACCGCCGGCCTCGTGCTGATCGCCTTCATCGTCGCTGCGTCCATGCGCGTCGCCCATCATGCGGAGCTGCTGGCGGAGAAAGTCGGCGATCCCTACGGCACGATGATCCTGACCCTGGCAGCGGTACTGGTAGAAGTGGTGATCCTGGCGATCATGATGAGCAACGAAGCGTCGCCGACGCTGGTGCGTGACACGATTTACTCCGCGGTCATGCTCGACATCAACGGCATCCTCGGCCTCGCGGCGTTGATGGGCGGGATCAAGCATGGCGAACAGTCCTACAACGATGACTCGGCGCGCAGCTACAGCGTGATGATCCTCACCGCCATGGGCGTTTCCATGGTGGTGCCGGAGTTTATTCCCGAGGCAAACTGGAAGCTGTATTCCGCGTTCACCATTGGAGCGATGGTCGTGCTTTACACCCTGTTCCTGCGCATGCAGGTCGGGCCGCACAGTTATTTTTTCAGCTACAGCTACCCGGAAAAACGCCGCAAAAAAGTCCCGGAGGAACAAACTGAACCGGTCAACCTTGCGTTGAGTATCGGGACGTTGGTGTTTGGTGTGGTGGTCATCGGCGCATTGGCCGAGGTGATGTCCAAGACCCTCGATCTGGGCCTGGAAGGGACGGGCGCACCGCCGGTCATCACGGCGATTCTGGTGGCGGGGATTTCCGCGGCGCCAGAGATTCTGACGGCATTGCGCGCGGCGCTGGCCAATCGCATGCAGTCGGTGGTCAACATTGCGATGGGCGCATCGCTGTCGACGGTGATCCTGACGGTGCCGGTGATGGAAGCGATGGCGCTCTACACCGGTCAACCGTTTCAGATGGCGATGACGCCGGTGCAGACAGTGATGATCTTCCTCACCCTGATCGTCAGCGCGATCAATCTCAACGATGGCGAAACCAATGCCATCGAAGGGATGACCCACTTTGTGCTGTTTGCGACGTTCATCATGTTGTCGTTGCTAGGGCTTTAAAAGTTTCGCGGGCAAGCCTCGCTCCTACAGATTTCGCATGAACCTTGTGGGAGCGAGGGTTGCCCGCGATGGCGTCAGATCAGACGCCCGCAATCAACTGCCGAGCCGCCTGGCTGTGATCCGCAATCAACCCCTTGAGATCCAGCCCCTCAACCTGCCCGTCAATCACTCGCCACTTGCCACCGACCATGACGCGATCCGCCCGGTCCGCACCGCACAGCAGCAGCGCCGACACCGGATCATGACTGCCGGAGAAGCGCAGCTCATCCAGCTTGAACAACGCCAGGTCCGCCTGCTTGCCCACCGCCATCTCACCAATATCGGTACGCCCGAGCAAACTCGCCGAGCCCTTGGTCGCCCAACCCAGGACCAATTCCGGGGTGATCTTCTCGGCGCCATAACGCAACCGCTGAATGTAAAGCGCCTGGCGGGTTTCGAGCATCATGTTCGACGCATCGTTGGACGCCGAACCGTCCACACCCAGCCCCAGCAACGCGCCTGCGGCGGTCAGGTCGAGTGTCGGGCAAATGCCGGAGGCCAGACGCATGTTCGAGCTCGGGCAATGGCAAATGCCAGTGCCGGCCGCGCCGAGGCGGGCGATTTCGTCCGGGTTGAAGTGGATGCCATGCGCGAGCCAGGTGCGCGGGCCGAGCCAGCCGACGCTGTCCAGGTAATCCACGGTTCGCAGGCCGAAGCGCTGCAGGCAGAAGTCTTCTTCGTCGAGGGTCTCGGCCAGGTGCGTGTGCAGGCGCACATCGAGTTTGTTCGCCAGTTCGGCACTGGCGGACATGATTTCCGGGGTCACCGAGAACGGCGAGCACGGCGCCAGGGCGATCTGGATCTGCGCGCCATCGCCGCGCTCGTGGTATTCGGCGATCAGGCGCTGACTGTCGTCGAGAATCACTTCGCCCTCCTGCACCGTCTGCTGCGGTGGCAGGCCGCCGTCCTTTTCACCGAGGCTCATGGAACCGCGCGTGAGCATGGCGCGCATGCCCAGTTCGCGGACGCTTTCGACTTGCACGTCGATCGCATTTTCCAGGCCTTCGGGAAACAGGTAATGGTGATCGGCCGCGGTGGTGCAACCGGACAGCAGCAACTCAGCCAATGCGACTTTCGTGGCGAGGGCGAGTTTCTCCGGGGTGAGCCGTGCCCAGACCGGGTACAGGGTTTTCAGCCACGGGAACAACGGCTGATTGACCACCGGTGCCCAGGCACGGGTCAGGGTTTGATAGAAGTGGTGATGGGTGTTGATCAGCCCCGGCAGGATCACATGCTCGCGGGCATCGAAGACTTGTCCACAGGGCGCGGAAGGTTGCTGGCCGGCGGCGAGCACTTCAACGATCACACCGTCTTGCACAACCAGGCCGCCACGGGCATCGAGGCCATTGGCAGTGAAGATCGCGAGGGGATTTTTTAACCAGGTACGGGTCGCAGGCATGTTGGCCGGCTCCTCTGAAAGTGGGGTTCAGGTTAGCCAGCTCAGTGATTACCCTGTCTGCTGATCCAGGGTCGCCGCGAGGGACGAGGTGCGGAGTTTCAAACAAAACCACGTTGTGGGCAAGCCCGGCCCGACAGGACGATAAAAATCCTGTGGGAGCCGGGCTTGTCCGCGATGCAGGCACCTCGGTCTTTCAGGTCTTCCGAGGTGACGCCATCGCAGGCAAGCCAGCTCCCACAGGGGACGGTGGTGATTACCAGGGAATGGTCTCACCCTTGTAATTCACAAAGTGATGCCCGCCCTTGCCGACATACGCATTCACCTGATCCACCAGCCCACGCGTACTGGTTTCCACATCGATATCAGCACCTTCACCGCCCATGTCGGTCTTCACCCAACCCGGATGCAGCGACAGCACGGTCAGTTTCTGGTCGCCCAATTGCGTCACGAAACTGTTGGTCATCGAGTTCAGTGCCGCCTTGCTCGCCTTGTACAACGCCAGCTCCGGCGCGTCCGGCATGGTCACGCTGCCGAGCACCGAACTCATGAATGCCAGCACGCCCGTCTCCGGACGAATCTGCCCGGCGAATCGTTGCGCCAGATTGATCGGCGCCACGGCATTGGTGAAAAACAACTGACCGACTTCGGCCAGCGTCGCGCCGCCCGGTGTCTGCACTTCCGGCCCCTTGACCCCGGCATTCACGAACAACAGATCAAACACTTCACCCTTCAGTTGCTGACTCAGCGCGATGACCGCCTGCTGATCATCCATGTCGAGTTTTTCGATCCGCACCTTGCCCAATGCCTGCAAGGCGTCGGCATTCTGCGGGTTGCGCACGGTGGCGGTGACTTGCCAGCCGTCGGCCAGCAAGGTCTTCACCAGACCGAGGCCCAGGCCCCGGGAGGCGCCGATGATGAGTGCGGTTTTTGCCTTGGACATGAGTGGCTTCCTTGATAAATGAGAATCACGGATTCAATGGACAACGTTGACCAAGACGTTGCTGCAACTCGTGTCGCAGCGCGCCCAGTTCATCCATTCGGGTTTCGATCAGTTTGAGTTTGTCTTGCAGCAGTTGCGTGACGGCGCTGTCCGGATCGGGTGACTGCCACAACGCGGCGACGCTGTTGCCGATTTCGCCAAGGGTAAAGCCCAGCCGTTGAGCGGTTTTGATGTAGAGCACCAGTTGCACCACGTCCGGCGGATAGTCGCGATAACCGTTGGCACTGCGTTGCGCAGCGATCAATCCGCGTTGCTCGTAGAAACGCAGCGTGTCACGGCTGACGGCGCTGGCCTGGGCTAATTCACCGATGCGCATCTTGATGTCTCGAGAGGGGCTTGACCCTGGAGCATACTCCAGGCTTTAGCCTTGTTGCTCCCTGAATTTATGGAGCAAGGCTGATGTGGACTTCAATTCAATATCGCCGGTTGGTGCTTGGTAGTGCCTGGTATGACTTGATCGTGACGGCCGCGTTTGTCACGCCGTGGACATTTGCGGCGTTGCACGGTGTTTTGACGAGCGTGAGCCAGGCGTTCGACTTGCCCGGAGAATTGCCGGCGTTCGAGCCGATGCACATGCTGATGGCGAACCTGTTGGGATCGATCGTCTGTGTGTGGGCGGTGCTGCGGATTCGTGATCCGCAGCAGGTGTTTGGTCGGTATGACGCGGTCGGCCGATTTCTGTTTTCGGCTTGGCAACTCTATGCCTTGTTGCATGGGGCCAGTTCGCTGTTGGTGATTTTTTTGGTCTTTGAATTGGCGTGGGGCGTGGTTCAGGTGTTGCCGGTTCGAGTTGCCGTTGCAAGCGAGGTGGGGCCGAGCGAAGTCAGGCCTGTGGATAAAGCAATATCTGCCCATTGAGGCAGGAAATCTGAAAACCCATGGCGAGCGGGGCGTCAAGGACGCTGTCTCGCCATCTTTGGATTTCCAGTCAGGCACCACTTGAGGGCGAAGCCGTTGATCAGGCTCCGCTTTTGCTCATCAAGGGTTGGTCAAAAAACGAGCAACCCAATGCAAGCCATGCCGGACATGGGGCCGCGACAGCCATGAACGGGTTATCCACAGATTGCTCCACAGTATTTGTGCGCAAGCGCAAAGCTCGGGCATAAGCACTGAGCGGCTTTCTTCTAAAGGAGATAAACAACGCTAACTGGTTGTTTTTACGTAGATTTAGTCTTGGTGATGGCAAATTGGGCGAAAAATGAGCAATGCCCGCAAAGCCGCATGACAGAAGGGTTACAGCGGTATGTGCTCAGGTTATCCACAGCCGGGTGCACAGTAGATGTGGGCAACTGCAGTGGTTCGATGAGCGGGCGGTGTACGTTGTTGGTGCGATCAGCGCTGCAACAGAATGCGCCCGCGACTCAAATCCGCGAGCTGGGTTTGCAGGGTTTCGATCTGCGCTTCGCCCATCGCCAATTGCAGCTCTACACCGTTGGCCGTGAACGTTTCTTCTATCACCAGCCCGCCAAGCTCGGCCACACGAAGCTTCACCAGCGTCAGTTCGGCAAACCCGCAGGCGCAACTCACCGGCACTCGGCTGATCAGCTCAATCTTCGGCGCGGGTTGCAGGCACTTGTTGGCGCCGCCGCCATACGCCCGGGCGAGCCCGCCGGTGCCCAGTTGAATGCCGCCATACCAACGGATCACCAGCACGGCGACCTGATCGCAATCCTGCGCGTCGATCGCCGCGAGTATCGGTCGGCCCGCCGTGCCGCCCGGCTCGCCATCATCGGTGCTGCGGTATTGAGCGCCGAGCTTCCACGCCCAGCAGTTGTGCGTGGCATTCAAATCACTGTGCTGTTCGATAAACGCCTGGGCTTCAGCAGGGCTGCTGATCGGCGCGGCGAAGGTGATGAAACGGCTTTTGCGAATCTCTTCGCGGTATTCGCAAAAGCCGCTGAGGGTAAAAGGCATAGTCGTCTTAAATAGTCGGAGTCAGGCCGCAGCCCTTGAGAATGATGCGGATCAGGTTGTTGCCGGCGTCTTCCATGTCTTGCTTGGTCAACTTGGTACGGCCGCTGACCCGGCAAATTTGCGTGGCGAAATCGGCGTAATGCTGGGTGCTGCCCCACAGCAGGAAGATCAGGTTCACCGGGTCGACCGCGTCCATTTTGCCCGCATCGATCCACGCCTGGAACACCGCTGCCCGGCCTTGGAACCAGGCGCGGTAGTCTTGGTTGAAATATTCGGTCAGGCATTCGCCGCCGCTGATCACTTCCATCGCGAAGATCCGCGAGGCTTGCGGTTGGCGGCGGGAGAATTCCATCTTGGCGCGGATGTACCGGGTCAGCGCTTCGGCCGGATCATCCTCGGCGGTGAGGGTGTTGAACGTGCTGTCCCACAACTGAAGGATGTTGCTCAGCACCGCCACGTACAACCCCAGTTTGTTGGTGAAGTAGTAATGCAGGTTCGCCTTGGGCAACCCGGCATTCAGGGCGATGGTGTTCATGCTGGTGCCTTTGAACCCGTGTCGGGCGAACTCGTCTTCGGCGGCTTTGATGATGGTCTCTTCGTTCTTCTGACGAATGCGGCTGGCGGGTTTGCCGCCGTGAGCGGGGACTTCAAAGGTCATAGGCACTTCCGGACAGGTGGGTGGGTGCAACCAATGCGTTGATAGCGCACCCATGGGCATCCGACAAGTCCTGACGCAATAAAACCTGAACGTCACAACCCCTGTAGGAGCGAAGCTTGCTCGCGAAGGCGGCGTGTCAGTCGATATCGAATACAGCTGACACACCGCCTTCGCGAGCAAGCTTCGCTCCTACATGTTTCCATCGCTTTCAGCGCGTCGCGGCCAGGCTTTCGAGGAAGCTTTCCAGCACCAGATGCGGGCGACGTCCCTTGCGTGTGACCGATGCGAGGCTCAGGTCATAGAAGCGCGCTTTAGGCTTCAGTGCGCGCAAACGACCTTGTTGAACCCAGAGGCTGGCGTAATGATCGGGCAGGTAACCGATATAGCGTCCGGTAAGAATCAGGAAGGCCATGCCTTCGCGATCCGACGCACTGGCGGTGCAGTTGAGGGCCTGGTAATGCGCCTGAATGTCGGCCGGCAAACGGAAGGTCGGGGCGATGGCGTCCTGACTGTTCAGACGCTCGTCGTCCAGTTGTTTGTCGTCGACATAAAACAACGGATGCCCGACCGCGCAGTACAGCAACGAGCGCTCGCTATAGAGCGGCTGGTATTCCAGGCCTGACAGCGCGCTGGCCTGCGGCACCACGCCGACATGCAAGCGACCGTCGAGCACGCCTTGTTCGACTTCGTTGGGCGCGATCATGCGGATCTGAATCTGCACGTCCGGCCCGCGCTCCTTCAATTGCGCCAGGGCGTGGGTGATGCGCATGTGGGGCAGGGTGACGAGGTTGTCGGTCAGGCCGATGGTCAATTCTCCGCGCAGATTTTGGTGCAGGCCGTTGACCTCGGTGCGGAAACTTTCCAGCGCACTTAATAACTGTAATGCGGACTGGTAGACCTCGCGACCTTCCTCGGTCAGGGAAAAACCGGCGCGACCGCGTTGGCACAGGCGCAAACCGAGACGCTGTTCCAGGTCGCTCATCTGCTGGCTGATCGCCGAGCGCCCGATGCCGAGCACCGATTCGGCTGCGGAGAAACCGCCGCATTCCACCACGCTGCGAAAAATTCTGAGCAGGCGGATATCAAAATCGCTGACTTGTGCCAGCGGATCGGGGCGGCGAGTGCTCATGCTTTAACTACTCAAAGTTTAGTAACGGCCTGACTGAACGTTACAAAAGTTGGATTTCACCGACTTTATCCCCGTGGCAATTTAGCTGCAAGAACGCTTTTCATCTCCACGCCGCTTATTGCCCTGCGAGGTTTTGCCCATGAACTTGCCTGAAAACGCCCCGAACTCCCTGGCCAGCCAGCTCAAGCTCGATGCTCACTGGATGCCCTACACCGCCAACCGGAATTTCCAGCGCGATCCGCGACTGATCGTGGCGGCTGAAGGCAGTTGGCTGACGGATGACAAGGGCCGCAAGGTCTACGATTCGTTGTCCGGTCTGTGGACCTGTGGCGCCGGGCACACTCGCAAAGAAATCCAGGAGGCAGTCGCCAAGCAGTTGGGCACCCTCGATTACTCGCCGGGCTTCCAGTACGGCCACCCGTTGTCGTTCCAGCTGGCCGAGAAAATCACCGACCTGACGCCGGGCAATCTGAATCACGTGTTCTTCACCGACTCGGGTTCCGAGTGTGCGGATACCGCGGTGAAGATGGTTCGCGCTTACTGGCGTCTGAAAGGCCAGGCAACCAAGACCAAAATGATCGGTCGTGCCCGTGGCTACCACGGTGTGAACATTGCCGGCACCAGCCTCGGCGGTGTGAACGGTAACCGCAAGATCTTCGGTCAGGCGATGATGGACGTCGATCACCTGCCGCACACCTTGCTGGCGAGCAATGCTTACTCGCGCGGCATGCCGAAAGAGGGTGGTATCGCCCTGGCGGACGAGCTGCTCAAGTTGATCGAACTGCATGACGCTTCGAACATCGCCGCTGTCTTCGTCGAGCCAATGGCCGGTTCCGCTGGCGTGCTGGTTCCGCCTGAGGGCTACCTCAAGCGTCTGCGCGAGATCTGCGATCAACACAACATCCTGCTGGTGTTCGATGAAGTGATCACCGGTTTCGGCCGTACCGGCTCGATGTTCGGCGCTGACAGCTTCGGCGTGACCCCGGACCTGATGTGCATCGCCAAGCAAGTCACCAACGGCGCGATCCCGATGGGCGCAGTGATTGCCAGCTCCGAGATCTACCAGACCTTCATGAACCAGGCGACGCCTGAGTACGCCGTGGAATTCCCGCACGGTTACACCTACTCCGCGCACCCAGTGGCTTGCGCCGCGGGCCTGGCAGCCCTCGACCTGCTGCAAAAGGAAAACCTGGTGCAGAGCGTCGCTGAAGTCGCGCCGCATTTCGAAAATGCCCTGCACGGCCTGAAGGGCTCGAAAAACGTGATCGACATTCGTAACTACGGTCTGGCCGGCGCGATCCAGATTGCCCCGCGTGACGGCGACGCCATCGTGCGTCCGTTCGAAGCGGGCATGGCGCTGTGGAAAGCCGGGTTCTACGTGCGCTTCGGCGGCGACACCCTGCAGTTCGGCCCAACCTTCAACAGCAAGCCGCAAGACCTTGATCGTCTGTTCGACGCGGTCGGCGAAGTGCTGAACAAAATCGACTGATTTTCCCTTCTATATAGAGGCGCCCTTCGAAGGGGCGCCTGTGGACAACTTTTCTGGAGCCCCGCATGAGCCTTATCCCGCATTTGATCAATGGCGAACTGGTGACCGAAGACGGTCGCACGGCTGACGTGTTCAACCCGTCCACCGGCCAGGCGATCCACAAGCTGCCGCTGGCCAGCCGCGAAACCATTCAAAAAGCCATCGACTCGGCCAAGGCTGCCTTCCCGGCCTGGCGTAACACGCCACCGGCCAAACGTGCGCAGGTGATGTTCCGCTTCAAGCAACTGCTGGAACAGAACGAAGCACGGATCGCCCAACTGATCAGCGAAGAACACGGCAAGACCCTGGAAGATGCTGCCGGTGAACTGAAGCGCGGTATCGAGAACGTCGAGTTCGCATGTGCGGCGCCGGAAATCCTCAAGGGCGAGTACAGCCGTAACGTCGGCCCGAACATTGATGCTTGGTCGGACTTCCAGCCGTTGGGCGTGGTCGCGGGGATCACTCCGTTCAACTTCCCGGCGATGGTGCCGCTGTGGATGTACCCGCTGGCGATCGTCTGCGGCAACTGCTTCATCCTCAAACCGTCCGAGCGTGATCCAAGCTCGACGCTGCTGATTGCTCAGCTGTTGCTCGAAGCCGGTCTGCCTAAAGGTGTGTTGAGCGTGGTGCATGGCGACAAGGCTGCCGTGGATGCGCTGATCGAAGCACCGGAAGTCAAAGCCCTGAGTTTTGTGGGCTCGACGCCGATTGCCGAATACATCTACGCCGAAGGCACCAAGCGCGGCAAACGCGTTCAGGCGCTGGGTGGTGCGAAGAACCACGCGGTGCTGATGCCGGATGCAGATCTGGATAACGCCGTCAGCGCACTGATGGGCGCGGCCTACGGTTCTTGCGGTGAGCGTTGCATGGCGATCTCGGTGGCTGTGTGCGTCGGCGATCAAGTGGCAGATGCATTGGTGGCCAAACTGACTCCGCAGATCAAGGCGCTGAAAATCGGTGCGGGTACTTCTTGTGGTCTGGACATGGGGCCGCTGGTTTCCGGTCAGGCTCGCGACAAAGTCAGTGGCTATATAGAAGACGGCGTTTCTGCAGGTGCCTCCTTGGTGGTTGATGGTCGTGGTCTGAGCGTCGCCGGTCATGAGGAAGGGTTCTTCCTGGGGGGCTGCCTGTTCGATAACGTCACGCCGGAAATGCGCATCTATAAAGAAGAGATCTTTGGGCCGGTGCTGTGTGTCGTCCGGGTCAACAGTCTTGAAGAGGCGATGCAGCTGATCAACGATCACGAGTATGGCAACGGCACCTGCATCTTTACCCGTGATGGGGAAGCGGCGCGGTTGTTCTGCGATGAGATCGAAGTCGGCATGGTCGGCGTCAACGTGCCGTTGCCGGTGCCGGTGGCTTACCACAGCTTTGGCGGCTGGAAGCGTTCGCTGTTCGGCGACCTGCATGCGTATGGCCCGGATGGCGTGCGCTTCTACACCCGTCGCAAAGCCATTACCCAGCGTTGGCCGCAGCGTGCGAGCCATGAAGCGTCGCAATTTGCGTTCCCTAGCTTGTAAGTAGAAGGGAAGAAGGCCGAGCCCCTTGGGGCTCGGCCTTCGTGCTTCTGGGCTTTTTTGACCTATATGACAGAAATGTGAAAATAAGGGGTTGACGGCAGATTCTGGAAGTCTATAATTCGCCCCACTTCCGGCGCAGTCGAAACGGAAAACTCCTTGGTAAACAAAGAGTTACGCAGTTTTCGACAGCGAGTTGCTTCAGATCATCGAAGCCCAGAAGGAGTTGGTTGAGCAGTGTGTTTTCGCTTGATTGACGGTTCGATCTTCTCGGTCGAAAGCGGAGAAAAAGAGGTGTTGACAGCAGCGAGTAACGCTGTAGAATTCGCCTCCCGCTAACGAGAGATCGGAAGCGCAAGTGGTTGAAGTTGCAAAGGAAACTTTGAAAACTTCTGAAAATAACCGCTTGACAGATACAGGGGACGCTGTAGAATGCGCGCCTCGGTTGAGACGAAAGATCTTAACCAACCGCTCTTTAACAACTGAATCAAGCAATTCGTGTGGGTGCTTGTGGAGTCAGACTGATAGTCAACAAGATTATCAGCATCGCAAGTTACTCCGCGAGAAATCAAAGATGTAACCAACGATTGCTGAGCCAAGTTTAGGGTTTCTTAAAAACCCAAAGATGTTTGAACTGAAGAGTTTGATCATGGCTCAGATTGAACGCTGGCGGCAGGCCTAACACATGCAAGTCGAGCGGTAGAGAGGAGCTTGCTTCTCTTGAGAGCGGCGGACGGGTGAGTAATGCCTAGGAATCTGCCTGGTAGTGGGGGATAACGCTCGGAAACGGACGCTAATACCGCATACGTCCTACGGGAGAAAGCAGGGGACCTTCGGGCCTTGCGCTATCAGATGAGCCTAGGTCGGATTAGCTAGTTGGTGAGGTAATGGCTCACCAAGGCGACGATCCGTAACTGGTCTGAGAGGATGATCAGTCACACTGGAACTGAGACACGGTCCAGACTCCTACGGGAGGCAGCAGTGGGGAATATTGGACAATGGGCGAAAGCCTGATCCAGCCATGCCGCGTGTGTGAAGAAGGTCTTCGGATTGTAAAGCACTTTAAGTTGGGAGGAAGGGCATTAACCTAATACGTTGGTGTCTTGACGTTACCGACAGAATAAGCACCGGCTAACTCTGTGCCAGCAGCCGCGGTAATACAGAGGGTGCAAGCGTTAATCGGAATTACTGGGCGTAAAGCGCGCGTAGGTGGTTTGTTAAGTTGGATGTGAAATCCCCGGGCTCAACCTGGGAACTGCATTCAAAACTGACAAGCTAGAGTATGGTAGAGGGTGGTGGAATTTCCTGTGTAGCGGTGAAATGCGTAGATATAGGAAGGAACACCAGTGGCGAAGGCGACCACCTGGACTGATACTGACACTGAGGTGCGAAAGCGTGGGGAGCAAACAGGATTAGATACCCTGGTAGTCCACGCCGTAAACGATGTCAACTAGCCGTTGGGAGCCTTGAGCTCTTAGTGGCGCAGCTAACGCATTAAGTTGACCGCCTGGGGAGTACGGCCGCAAGGTTAAAACTCAAATGAATTGACGGGGGCCCGCACAAGCGGTGGAGCATGTGGTTTAATTCGAAGCAACGCGAAGAACCTTACCAGGCCTTGACATCCAATGAACTTTCCAGAGATGGATTGGTGCCTTCGGGAACATTGAGACAGGTGCTGCATGGCTGTCGTCAGCTCGTGTCGTGAGATGTTGGGTTAAGTCCCGTAACGAGCGCAACCCTTGTCCTTAGTTACCAGCACGTAATGGTGGGCACTCTAAGGAGACTGCCGGTGACAAACCGGAGGAAGGTGGGGATGACGTCAAGTCATCATGGCCCTTACGGCCTGGGCTACACACGTGCTACAATGGTCGGTACAGAGGGTTGCCAAGCCGCGAGGTGGAGCTAATCCCACAAAACCGATCGTAGTCCGGATCGCAGTCTGCAACTCGACTGCGTGAAGTCGGAATCGCTAGTAATCGCGAATCAGAATGTCGCGGTGAATACGTTCCCGGGCCTTGTACACACCGCCCGTCACACCATGGGAGTGGGTTGCACCAGAAGTAGCTAGTCTAACCTTCGGGAGGACGGTTACCACGGTGTGATTCATGACTGGGGTGAAGTCGTAACAAGGTAGCCGTAGGGGAACCTGCGGCTGGATCACCTCCTTAATCGACGACATCAGCTGCTCCATAAGTTCCCACACGAATTGCTTGATTCATTGAAGAAGACGATAGAAGCAGCTTTAAGCTCCAAGCTGATAGCTCCAAGCTAACAGTTACGCGCTCGAAATTGGGTCTGTAGCTCAGTTGGTTAGAGCGCACCCCTGATAAGGGTGAGGTCGGCAGTTCGAATCTGCCCAGACCCACCAATTTTTGTGTGGGATCCTGTAGCAATACGGGGCCATAGCTCAGCTGGGAGAGCGCCTGCCTTGCACGCAGGAGGTCAACGGTTCGATCCCGTTTGGCTCCACCACTACTGCTTCTGTTTGTTGAAAGCTTAGAAATGAGCATTCCATCGTGATGATGGTGAATGTTGATTTCTAGTCTTTGGCTAGATCGTTCTTTAAAAATTTGGGTATGTGATAGAAAGATAGACTGAACGTTACTTTCACTGGTAACGGATCAGGCTAAGGTAAAATTTGTGAGTTTAATCGCGAATTTTCGGCGAATGTCGTCTTCACAGTATAACCAGATTGCTTGGGGTTATATGGTCAAGTGAAGAAGCGCATACGGTGGATGCCTTGGCAGTCAGAGGCGATGAAAGACGTGGTAGCCTGCGAAAAGCTTCGGGGAGTCGGCAAACAGACTTTGATCCGGAGATGTCTGAATGGGGGAACCCACCTAACATAAGTTAGGTATCTTAAGCTGAATACATAGGCTTAAGAAGCGAACCAGGGGAACTGAAACATCTAAGTACCCTGAGGAAAAGAAATCAACCGAGATTCCCTTAGTAGTGGCGAGCGAACGGGGACTAGCCCTTAAGTGGCTTTGAGATTAGCGGAACGCTCTGGAAAGTGCGGCCATAGTGGGTGATAGCCCTGTACGCGAAAATCTCTTAGTCATGAAATCGAGTAGGACGGAGCACGAGAAACTTTGTCTGAATATGGGGGGACCATCCTCCAAGGCTAAATACTACTGACTGACCGATAGTGAACTAGTACCGTGAGGGAAAGGCGAAAAGAACCCCGGAGAGGGGAGTGAAATAGATCCTGAAACCGTATGCGTACAAGCAGTGGGAGCCCACTTTGTTGGGTGACTGCGTACCTTTTGTATAATGGGTCAGCGACTTATTTTCAGTGGCGAGCTTAACCGAATAGGGGAGGCGTAGCGAAAGCGAGTCTTAATAGGGCGTCTAGTCGCTGGGAATAGACCCGAAACCGGGCGATCTATCCATGGGCAGGTTGAAGGTTGGGTAACACTAACTGGAGGACCGAACCGACTACCGTTGAAAAGTTAGCGGATGACCTGTGGATCGGAGTGAAAGGCTAATCAAGCTCGGAGATAGCTGGTTCTCCTCGAAAGCTATTTAGGTAGCGCCTCATGTATCACTGTAGGGGGTAGAGCACTGTTTCGGCTAGGGGGTCATCCCGACTTACCAAACCGATGCAAACTCCGAATACCTACAAGTGCCGAGCATGGGAGACACACGGCGGGTGCTAACGTCCGTCGTGAAAAGGGAAACAACCCAGACCGTCAGCTAAGGTCCCAAAGTTATGGTTAAGTGGGAAACGATGTGGGAAGGCTTAGACAGCTAGGAGGTTGGCTTAGAAGCAGCCACCCTTTAAAGAAAGCGTAATAGCTCACTAGTCGAGTCGGCCTGCGCGGAAGATGTAACGGGGCTCAAACCATACACCGAAGCTACGGGTATCACTTAGGTGATGCGGTAGAGGAGCGTTCTGTAAGCCTGTGAAGGTGAGTTGAGAAGCTTGCTGGAGGTATCAGAAGTGCGAATGCTGACATGAGTAACGACAATGGGTGTGAAAAACACCCACGCCGAAAGACCAAGGTTTCCTGCGCAACGTTAATCGACGCAGGGTTAGTCGGTCCCTAAGGCGAGGCTGAAAAGCGTAGTCGATGGAAAACAGGTTAATATTCCTGTACTTCTGGTTATTGCGATGGAGGGACGGAGAAGGCTAGGCCAGCTTGGCGTTGGTTGTCCAAGTTTAAGGTGGTAGGCTGGAATCTTAGGTAAATCCGGGATTCTAAGGCCGAGAGCTGATGACGAGTTATCTTTTAGATGACGAAGTGGTTGATGCCATGCTTCCAAGAAAAGCTTCTAAGCTTCAGGTAACCAGGAACCGTACCCCAAACCGACACAGGTGGTTGGGTAGAGAATACCAAGGCGCTTGAGAGAACTCGGGTGAAGGAACTAGGCAAAATGGCACCGTAACTTCGGGAGAAGGTGCGCCGGTGAGGGTGAAGCATTTACTGCGTAAGCCCATGCCGGTCGAAGATACCAGGCCGCTGCGACTGTTTATTAAAAACACAGCACTCTGCAAACACGAAAGTGGACGTATAGGGTGTGACGCCTGCCCGGTGCCGGAAGGTTAATTGATGGGGTTAGCTAACGCGAAGCTCTTGATCGAAGCCCCGGTAAACGGCGGCCGTAACTATAACGGTCCTAAGGTAGCGAAATTCCTTGTCGGGTAAGTTCCGACCTGCACGAATGGCGTAACGATGGCGGCGCTGTCTCCACCCGAGACTCAGTGAAATTGAAATCGCTGTGAAGATGCAGTGTATCCGCGGCTAGACGGAAAGACCCCGTGAACCTTTACTATAGCTTTGCACTGGACTTTGAATTTGCTTGTGTAGGATAGGTGGGAGGCTTTGAAGCGTGGACGCCAGTTCGCGTGGAGCCAACCTTGAAATACCACCCTGGCAACTTTGAGGTTCTAACTCAGGTCCGTTATCCGGATCGAGGACAGTGTATGGTGGGTAGTTTGACTGGGGCGGTCTCCTCCTAAAGAGTAACGGAGGAGTACGAAGGTGCGCTCAGACCGGTCGGAAATCGGTCGTAGAGTATAAAGGCAAAAGCGCGCTTGACTGCGAGACAGACACGTCGAGCAGGTACGAAAGTAGGTCTTAGTGATCCGGTGGTTCTGTATGGAAGGGCCATCGCTCAACGGATAAAAGGTACTCCGGGGATAACAGGCTGATACCGCCCAAGAGTTCATATCGACGGCGGTGTTTGGCACCTCGATGTCGGCTCATCACATCCTGGGGCTGAAGCCGGTCCCAAGGGTATGGCTGTTCGCCATTTAAAGTGGTACGCGAGCTGGGTTTAGAACGTCGTGAGACAGTTCGGTCCCTATCTGCCGTGGACGTTTGAGATTTGAGAGGGGCTGCTCCTAGTACGAGAGGACCGGAGTGGACGAACCTCTGGTGTTCCGGTTGTCACGCCAGTGGCATTGCCGGGTAGCTATGTTCGGAATAGATAACCGCTGAAAGCATCTAAGCGGGAAACTAGCCTCAAGATGAGATCTCACTGGGACCTTGAGTCCCCTGAAGGGCCGTCGAAGACTACGACGTTGATAGGTTGGGTGTGTAAGCGCTGTGAGGCGTTGAGCTAACCAATACTAATTGCCCGTGAGGCTTGACCATATAACACCCAAGCAATCTGTGAACTCGAGAGAGGCCAGATTGCGGTGTGTGAAGACGAAACGAACCGAAAGTTCGGATACAAACACACAAACTATCGCATACCCATTCGCTGGAGCGTGATCTCGCAAGAGAAAACGAGCCGGCTACCGAATTTCTTGACGACCATAGAGCGTTGGAACCACCTGATCCCATCCCGAACTCAGTAGTGAAACGATGCATCGCCGATGGTAGTGTGGGGTTTCCCCATGTGAGAGTAGGTCATCGTCAAGATTAAATTCCGAAACCCCAATTGCGAAAGCAGTTGGGGTTTTGTTTTGCCTGCAGGAAAGTTCGTACAGCAGTACCGGACGGCTTCCGGCTGTCACAGTCTCCCGACAATGCTAAGGTTCGGCCCTAGCTTTTGTATTTTCCCAAGGAAGCCTTTATGCCGGACGCGACGTCCCTCAGTGCTGGTTTTATGGTGGTTCACGGTAACCGCCTGGACGAGTTGCGCAGCCTGGTGGTGAGCTGGATGCGGCGTTACCCGCTGGCACCCTTGGAAAATGAAATCGCTTTGGTGCAGAGCAATGGCATCGCCCAATGGTTGAAACTGGCACTGGCTGAAGATCCGAAAGAGGGCGACATGGGCGGCTGTGGTATCGCCGCAGCGATCGATGTGCAGTTACCGGGCAGTTTCATGTGGCAGCTCTATCGCATGGTCCTTGGACGAGATGAAATTCCGGTCAAATCCCTGCTCGATAAAGCCCCGCTGACCTGGCGCCTCATGCGCCTGCTTCCGCAGTTGATCGATCAGCCACACTTCGAACCTCTGCAACGTTTCCTTACCCATGACACCGATTTGCGCAAACGCTATCAATTGGCCGAGCGACTGGCTGATCTGTTTGACCAATATCAGGTGTACCGGGCCGACTGGCTCGAAGACTGGGCAGAAGGACGTCATCAATTACGCAACGGTCGGGGTGAAGCGAAAGCCCTGACCCCGGCCAACTGCTGGCAGGCAGAATTGTGGCGGGCATTGTTGCTGGATGTCGGTGAACAAGGCATGGCGCAAAGCCGTGCCGGCGTCCATCAACGATTTATCGAGCGTATCAACAGCCTCGACGTCGCGCCTGATGGACTACCTTCACGAGTGATCGTTTTTGGCATTTCTTCACTTCCCGCCCAGGCCCTGGAAGCACTTGCCGGATTGGCCCGTTTCAGTCAGGTTTTGCTGTGCGTTCATAACCCGTGTCGCCACCATTGGGCGGACATCGTCGCCGATAAAGACCTGTTGCGGCATCAATATAAACGTCAGGCTCGCAAGAGCGGCATGCCGGTTGTCCTGGACCCGCAAACCCTGCATCAGCATGCCCATCCCCTGTTGGCTGCGTGGGGCAAGCAGGGGCGGGACTACATCAATCTGCTCGATAGCTACGACGATCCCAACAGCTATCGCTCGGCATTTCGTGACGGTCGAATCGACCTGTTCAGTGACAGCCAGCCACTGAACATGCTCAATCAATTGCAGGATGACATTCTTGAGTTACGTCCTCTGAATGAAACGCGTGAGCGCTGGCCGGCAGTCGATCCAAACGTGGATCAATCAATCCGTTTTCACATCGCCCATAGTGCGCAGCGGGAGGTGGAGATCCTTCACGATCAATTGCTCGCCCGCTTCAGTGCCGACCCTGAGTTAAGGCCTCGCGACATCATCGTGATGGTCCCGGATATCGACAGCTACGCACCGCATATCCGCGCAGTATTCGGGCAGCTCGAACGCAATGACCCGCGCTTTATTCCGTTCACGCTCGCAGACCAAGGGCAACGTGGCCGTGATCCGCTACTGATCGCAGTGGAACATCTGCTCAAATTGCCGGACAGTCGATTCCCGGTCAGTGAAATCCTCGACCTGCTGGATGTTCCAGCCCTGCGCGCTCGCTTTGGTGTGGAGGAGCGAGACCTGCCCACCCTGCATCGCTGGATCGAAGGCGCAGGCATCCGTTGGGGCATGAACGCCGGACAACGAGCGGGTTTGGGCTTGCCTCAGGAGTTGGAGCAAAACAGTTGGCGCTTCGGACTGCGGCGGATGTTGCTCGGCTATGCCGTGGGAAGCGGCAGTGCCTGCGAAGGCATCGAGCCCTACGATGAGATCGGTGGTCTGGATGCCGCGCTCATCGGTCCTCTGGTTGCGCTGCTGGATGCACTGGAGATTGCCCATCAGGAACTCTCGCAACCGGCTCCACCCAAACAATGGGGCGTGCGCTTGCAGGCGCTGATGCAGTTGTTTTTCCAGGCCAGCAATGAACATGACGACTACCTGCTGGCTCAGCTCGAGGAGTTGCGCGAAACCTGGCTTGAGACCTGTGAGTCTGTCGGTTTGCACGACGAATTACCGTTGACGGTCGTTCGCGAAGCCTGGCTCGCCGGCCTTGATCAGGGTCGCTTGTCCCAGCGCTTTCTTGCCGGCGCAGTCAATTTCTGCACGTTGATGCCGATGCGCGCGATCCCTTTCAAACTGGTCTGTCTGCTCGGCATGAATGACGGCGACTACCCGCGCGCGCAACCGCCCCTGGACTTCGACCTCATGGGCAGCGATTACCGACCGGGTGACCGCTCGCGTCGCGAAGATGATCGCTATCTTCTGCTGGAGGCGCTGCTGTCGGCATGCGACCAGCTCTATATCAGCTGGGTCGGCCGTAGCATTCGCGATAACAGCGAGCGTCCCGCCTCCGTATTGATCGGCCAGTTGCGCGACCATCTGGCCAGTGGCTGGCGATTGGTCAATGCAGATGAAGATCTGCTCGAGGCCCTGACGCAGGAACATCCGTTGCAACCATTCAGCGCCCGTTACTTCCATGAAGGCGATGAGCTGTTCAGCTTCGCCAACGAATGGCAGGTGCTTCATCAAGCTGTTGAGCCAGCAAGCGATAACAACATCCTGGACCCTTACGTTCAGGAGGAGCCGCTGAGCCTCGGTCAGTTACAGGATTTCCTGCGCAATCCTGTGCGGCATTTCTTCAGCCAGCGATTGAAGGTGTTCTTCGAGGCCGCTGAAGTACCGCTGGCCGATGAAGAACCCTTCGTACTCGATGCGCTGCAACGCTATAGCCTCAGCGACAGTTTGCTTGGCGCCGCGCTGGCACAGCTTGAACGGGCGGATGAGGTGTTGGACGCGCATGCCAAGCGCCTGCAAAACAGCGGGCTACTGCCCATGGCCGGTTTCGGCGAATGCCTGCAACGAGAGCTGATCGAACCGTTACCGGATCTGCTGCAACGCTATCAACAGCTTCTGGCGTTATGGCCCACGCCACTCACCAGCGCTCTGCCGGTCAATCTCGAACTTCAAGGTCTGCGTCTGGAAGGATGGCTCAGCGGTCTGCATCAACGCGCAGACGGTGGATTGCTGTCGGTCACTACGATCCCCAACAGCATCGGCTCGATCAAATCCCGCAAATGGCATCGTCTGACACGACCATGGGTCAATCATCTGGTTGCCTGCGCCAGTGGCATGGAGATGACCACTGCACTCGTGGCCAGTGACGACAGTCTGTTACTGGGTCCGATTGAAAAAAATAACGCCTCCCACATCCTGGGCGACCTGTTGATGGCCTGGCAAACAGGCATGCGCCAGCCTCTGCCCATTGCGGTGAAAACAGCATTTGCCTGGCTGACTCAGACAGATCCGGCCAAGGCCGATGCCGCTGCGCGCAAAGCCTACGAAGGCGATGGCATCACCACGGATGGCGAGCGCCGGGAAAGTCCCGCGCTCGCCCGGCAGTTCGCTGACTACGACGCACTGATCGCTGACGAGACCTTTCCCGATTGGTGCAACGCTTTGTACAAACCGATGCTTGAAGCGTCGTGGCGTTCATTGGGCAGTGAGGAGGCGCGCTCATGACCGCGAAAACACCGCTGGCCCTGGCGTTCCCGCTGCGCGGCAGTCAACTGATCGAAGCCAGTGCCGGGACCGGGAAAACTTTCACTATTTCCGCGCTGTATCTGCGTCTGGTCCTCGGACACGGTGGCGAATCGAGCGGTTTCGGGCGTGAATTGTTGCCGCCGCAAATCCTCGTTGTAACCTTCACTGACGCCGCGACCAAGGAACTGCGCGAACGCATTCGAACGCGCCTGGCAGAAGCCGCGCGTTTTTTCCGCGATGAAACACCGCCACCCGATGCCCTGATCGCAGAGTTGCGTGACCAGTACCTTCCGGAGCAGTGGCCCGGATGCGCGAATCGTCTGGACATCGCTGCCCAGTGGATGGATGAAGCGGCTGTCTCGACCATCCACAGCTGGTGTCAGCGGATGTTGCGCGAGCATGCGTTCGACAGCGGCAGCCTGTTTACCCAGACCCTGGAAACCGATCACAGCGATTTGCTGGGCGAAGTCCTGCGCGATTACTGGCGATTGTTCTGCTACCCGATGCAAGGCGATGCGTTGAACTGGGTGCGCGGGAATTGGGGCGGCCCGGCGGCCCTGTTGCCACGAGTCCGTGGATTGTTCGCCAGTGAACGCGACAGCGTCGAAGGCAAAGAGCCTGCCGAGCTGATCAGCGAGTGTCTGCAGGAGCGCCGGGCAGCCTTGATCGAACTGAAAATGCCCTGGCGTCAGTGGGCGGACGAGTTGCTTGCGATCTGTCATGAGGGTGTGGCGAGCAAGAGCGTCGACGGTCGCAAGATGCAGGCGCGCTACTTCGAACCCTGGTTCGAAAAGCTGAAGGCCTGGGCTGAAGACGAATTGCTTGAGCAGTTGGATATTGGCACCGGCTTCACCCGCCTGACAGCCGACGGCATGGCCGAGGCGTGGAAAAAGGGCGAAGTCCCCACTCATCCCGGGCTGGACGCCATGCCTGGCCTCAAGGTCAGTCTCGATGGATTGCCGACCCCCGATGCCGCGGTTCTGCAACACGCCGCCCAGTGGGTGGGTGCAAGGTTCGAGGCGGAAAAACGTCGTCGCGCGGAAATGGGGTTCGATGACATGTTGCTGCGCCTCGATGCCGCGTTGCAATCCGAGGGTGGCGAGCGCCTGGCGACCTTGATCCGCGAACAGTTTCCTGTGGCGTTGATCGACGAGTTCCAGGACACCGACCCGGTGCAGTACCGGATCTTCGAAAGCATCTATCGGATTGAAGACAACAACCCCGAATGCGGACTGTTCCTGATCGGCGACCCCAAGCAGGCGATCTATGCCTTTCGGGGTGCCGATATCTATACCTACCTGCGCGCTCGTCAAGCCACCGCAGGCCGACTGCATACCCTGGGCACCAACTTCCGCTCCAGCCATGGCATGGTCGGTGCGGTAAACCATGTGTTTGCGCGCGCCGAGTCGCGCGAGGCCGGGCGTGGCGCGTTCCTGTTTCGCGAAAAGAATGGCGTAAACCCCGTGCCGTTTTTGCCGGTCGCCTCCCAGGGACGCAAAGAAGTTTTGAGCATCGAGGGGCAGGTTGTGCCCGCGCTGAACATCTGGCATTTGTCCGCCGATCAACCCCTGTCCGGCGCGGTTTACCGGCAGCAATTGGCTGCCGCTTGCGCCAGTGAAATCACCGCGTTACTTAACGGCGGGCAGCAAGGCAAGGCCGGTTTCATCCAGGACGGCAAGGACTTCAGGGGCCTGTTGCCGGCGGATATCGCGATTCTGGTGCGTGACGGCAAAGAAGCTCAGGCCGTACGCGCAGAACTCTCCGCCCGCGGCGTGCGCAGCGTTTATCTGTCGGACAAGGATTCGGTGTTCGCCGCCCAGGAAGCCCACGATCTGCTGACCTGGCTCAAGGCCTGCGCCGAGCCGGATGTCGAGCGTCCGTTGCGAGCCGCGCTCGCGAGCATCACGTTGAACCTGTCGCTGGCAGAGCTTGAGCAGTTGAATCAGGACGAGCTGGCCTGGGAAGCGCGGGTCATGCAGTTCCGTGGTTATCGCGAGCTCTGGCGCAAGCAAGGCGTGCTGCCCATGTTGCGGCGGTTGCTGCATGACTTCCAGCTGCCTCAGGCATTGATTGCGCGTAGCGACGGCGAGCGGGTGCTGACCAACCTGCTGCATCTGTCCGAGTTGCTGCAACAGGCGGCCTCTGAACTTGATGGTGAGCAAGCATTGATCCGGCATTTGTCCGAACATCTGGCGCTGTCCGGCCAGGCGGGTGAGGAACAGATCCTGCGTCTTGAGAGTGACGAGCAACTGGTCAAGGTCGTGACCATTCACAAGTCCAAGGGGCTTGAGTATCCCTTGGTGTTTCTGCCGTTCGTGTGTTCGGCGAAACCGGTGGACGGCAGCCGTTTACCCCTGCATTACCACGATGAAACCGGCAATGCCCGGGTGACCCTGAAGCCAACGCCCGAATTGATCGCACTGGCGGATGATGAACGACTGGCCGAGGATCTGCGTTTGCTTTATGTGGCCCTGACCCGGGCTCAACACGCCTGCTGGCTCGGCGTCACTGACCTCAAGCGCGGTAATAACAACGGCTCGGTGTTGCACCTCTCTGCGTTGGGTTATCTGTTGGGCGGCGGTGCTCCATTGACGGAGTCGCAAGGCTTGAAGCGTTGGCTGGAAAACCTGCAGCAGGATTGTCCAGCGCTGAATTACAGTGAGATGCCTGAAAAAACGGATGAGCATTACCATCCGCCGCAGAACGATGCGACGTTGCTCGCTCCACTGATCCCCAAGCGCAAAGCCAGCGAAAACTGGTGGATTGCTTCTTACAGCGCCCTTCGAATCGGCGACAGCCTGAGCGTGGGCAGTGATGAAGCACCGGAAAACCCGCAGGCGCAAAAGCTGTTCGACGACGAGCGCCTCGATCCCGAAGCGCCGCGCGAAGTGATCGCCGGCGGTGCCGATATCCATCGATTCCCTCGCGGTCCGAACCCCGGCACCTTTCTCCATGGTTTGCTCGAGTGGGCCGGTGACGAAGGTTTTGCCGCCCCGCCGCAAGCCGTGGAAGACGCGATCGCCCGTCGCTGCAACCGTCGTGGCTGGGAAGGCTGGATCAACACGCTGAGCGATTGGCTGCAGCACTTGCTCAAGTCCCCGCTGCACATCGGCGCTGGACAGGCGCCCGTGATCTTTGGGCAACTGAAGCAATACCGTGTCGAAATGGAGTTCTGGTTCGCCAGCCATAAGGTCGATGTGCTCAAGCTCGACGAACTGGTCCGCCAGCATACCCACAACGGCGTTGCCCGTGTCGCGGCCGAACCGGTGCTGCTCAATGGCATGTTCAAAGGCTTCATCGACCTGACGTTCGAGCACGATGGTCGCTATTACGTCGCCGATTACAAATCCAACTGGCTGGGTGTCGATGACATGGCCTACACCGAGCAGGCCATGGAACAGTCGATCCTGGACAATCGCTACGACCTGCAATACGTGCTGTACCTGTTGGCCCTGCATCGTCAACTCAAGGCGCGGCTTGCCGATTACGATTACGACAGGCATGTCGGAGGTGCTTTGTATCTGTTCCTGCGCGGTACGCGCGCGTCCAGTCAGGGCGTGTATTTTGCCCGTCCGCCAAAAGCGTTGATCGAGCGTCTGGACCGGCTGTTCCAGGGCAAACCGGAGCCCAAGGCCGAACCGGCCTGGGAACAGGGAGTATTGCTATGAGCCGCACCTTCTCCGATTTGTTGCCCACCCCGTTGGCAGCTGAAAGCCTGGTGAGTCTGGCGCCGTTGAGTCGCGCCGATGACTTGCTGTTGCTGCTCACGCGCTGGGTCGAGCGCGGCTGGTTGCGAGCGCTGGACAAAGCCTTCGTTGCCTTTTTGCACGAGCTTGCTCCCGACGATGACCCGTTGGTACTGCTGGCGGCGGCATTGACCAGTCATCAACTGGGTCACGGTCACGTCTGCCTGGACCTGTTCGAGACGCTCAAGGCGCCGGACTTCGCCCTGTCGTTGCCACCGGAAGGCGATCTGCAAAGTGGGGCGATGCTGCTGCCTTCGCAATTGCTCGAGACGCTGGACGGCGCCCACTGGTGCAAGGTCCTGGCCTCCAGCCGACTGGTTGCGTTGGCAGCCGATGGCAGCGAAACGGCGCAGCAAAGGCCGTTGGTGTTATCGGGGAAACGCCTGTACCTGCGCCGTTATTGGGCGTACGAGCGACGTATCGATAACGCACTGCGCCTGCGTCTGGCGGAACACGAATCCACACCGAATGACTTGCCCCTACGCCTCACCGGCCTGTTCGGTCCCGCCAAGCCCAGCGAGGTGATCGACTGGCAGAAACTTGCGTGTGCCTTGGCGACCCGCAGTGCATTCAGCATCGTCACCGGCGGTCCCGGCACCGGCAAGACCACCACGGTCGTGCGTTTGCTGGCGCTGTTGCAGGCACCGGCGGTGGAGGCTGGCAAACCACTGCGCATTCGTCTTGCCGCCCCCACCGGTAAAGCGGCGGCACGGCTGACGGAGTCCATCAGCCAGCAAGTCCGGACGCTGGAAGTGGCCGAGGCCGTGCGAGAAAAAATTCCGTCAGACGTCACCACCGTGCACCGCTTGCTCGGCAGCCGTCCCGGTACTCGACATTTTCGGCACCACGCCGGTAATCGTTTGCCGCTGGATGTACTGGTGGTCGACGAGGCCTCGATGATCGACCTGGAGATGATGGCCAATCTGCTAGACGCGATGCCGGCCCATGCCCGGCTGGTGCTGCTCGGTGACAAGGACCAATTGGCCTCGGTGGAAGCCGGCGCCGTGCTGGGCGATTTGTGCCGCGACGCCGAGGCGGGTTGGTACAGCCCGCAGACCCGTCAGTGGCTCGAAGCGGTCAGTGGTGAAAACCTCCAGGCCAGCGGTTTGCAGGAAGACACTCACGGGACTCATCCGCTGGCCCAGCAGGTCGTGATGTTGCGGCATTCGCGCCGGTTCGGCGAGGGTAGCGGCATTGGCCAACTGGCTCGCTGGGTCAACCAGCAGCAACCCGAAGAAGCTCGCAAGTTGTTGGCGGCTGGAAGCCACGCTGATGTGTTTTCCCTGCCTCTCAAAGGTGAACACGACAGGGCGCTGGAGCGCTTGTTGCTCGACGGCCATGGCGATGGTCCGCAAGGGTATCGGCATTACCTGAGCCTGCTGCGCAATCAACGACCGGCGCTCGACAGCACCCTCGATGATCCGCGCTGGACCGATTGGGCTCGCGACGTGTTGCAAGCCTTCGATGCCTTCCAGTTACTGTGTGCCGTGCGCAAGGGGCCATGGGGCGTCGAAGGCTTGAATCTGCGAGTGACTGACGCGCTGCTCAAGGCCCGACTGATCGACAGCAACCAGCAGTGGTACGAAGGTCGGCCAGTGCTGATGACCCGCAACGACTATGGCCTGGGCTTGATGAACGGCGACATCGGCATTGCGCTCAAGCTGCCGGAGCGCGAGGGTCCCGACGCGGGGCGCCACGTGCTGCGTGTGGCCTTCCCGCGCAACGACGGCCAGGGCGGCGTGCGCTTTGTCCTGCCGAGCCGGCTGAATGACGTCGAAACGGTGTACGCCATGACCGTGCACAAGTCCCAGGGCTCCGAGTTCGCTCACACGGCGTTGATTTTGCCGGACGCCCTGAACCCGGTTCTGACCAAGGAGCTGATCTACACCGGCATTACCCGTGCCAAGCACTGGTTCACCTTGATCGAGCCGCGAGCCGACGTGTTTGAAGAGGCGGTGCGGCGCAAGGTCAAGCGCCTGAGCGGGCTGATGCTGGAATTGGAAGAAGTCGTACCGGCGGCGGATTGAGGACGGCGGCGCCAGACGCCGGAAACTGTCCGAAGTGCTGTGTTGCGCGGCCTCGCGAGCGTTTGGACGCTATGCTATCGTTGCGGCATCATCCTGATACGATCGAAGAGAATCCTGCATGAAGGTGGCTGTCTGGACGACAGAGCGCATTGTTGTCTGCAAGCGAGTCATGCTGGCAGGCCTTCTCTGTTTGCTCAGTGGCCTCGTTTTCGCGCAAGTGCAAACGCCCCCCGGCATGGCCGATCAACGCGCCCAAGCCGTCACGCAGGTGGTGCTCGGCATCCTCAGTTATGCCCGTTGGCCTGTTGAGCCCGCACAACTGCGCTTGTGCATAGTGGGCCCCACCGAGTACACCGACGATCTTGTCAAAGGCACGACCCAGGCCACCGGCCGTCCCGTCACCGTGCGCCGGTTGCTGGCCGACAACCCGTCCATTGTCGGTGAGTGCGACGCGGTGTACATCGGCAAACTGACCAGCGAGGAACGCAGCCGGCTCTTCGCTTCACTGGCGGAGCGTCCGGTACTGAGCATCAGCGAAAGCGATGACCAATGCACCGTCGGCAGCCTGTTCTGCCTGCGGGTCGGCGATGAGCAAGTGTCCTTTGAGGTCAACCTCGACTCCGTCGCCCGCAGCGGCGTGAGAATCCACCCCAGTGTGCTGCAACTGTCCCGCCGCAAGCCGGCGGCACCATGACGCTATTCAAGCCGGATAGCCGCCCGACCTTGCGCTCGGTCATCGGTCGCGGTCATTTGATCGTCGCGCTGGTGGGCGTGGCCATGGCCAGTATCTCGCTGACGTTGCTCGGCGTGCTGGCCTTGCGGGTTTACGCCGACCACAACCTGCACCTGATCGCGCGCTCCATCAATTACACCGTGGAAGCAGCGGTGGTGTTCAATGACAAGGCCGCCGCCACGGAAGCGCTGGCATTGATCGCGTCCACCGAAGAAGTGGCCGACGCCCAGGTGTTGGACGAGCGCGGCAAGTTGTTGGCGCGTTGGCAGCGACCGGAAACCGGATTGTTCTCGGACCTGGAAATGCAGATGGCCAAGGCGTTTCTGGAAAAACCGATCAGCATGCCGATTGTCCATCAGGGCCAGGAAATCGGCAGCATCCAGCTCACCGGTCACGGTGGCAGCCTGATGCGCTTTTTGCTCAGTGGCCTGGTGGGAATCGTTCTGTGCACCGCTATCAGTGCCTGGGTGGCGCTGTATCTCGCACGCAGACAACTTCGCGGTATCACCGGCCCACTGCGTAGCCTGGCTTCGGTGGCTCACGCTGTGCGCAGCGAACGTGCCTTCGATCGGCGTGTGCCGCCGGCCGCCATTGCCGAACTCGACAACCTGGGCAACGACTTCAATGCCTTGCTCGATGAGCTCGAATCCTGGCAGACCCACCTGCAAAGCGAAAACGAAACCCTGGCCCACCAGGCCAGTCATGACAGCCTCACCGGGTTGCCGAACCGGGCGTTTTTCGAAGGCCGGTTGATGCGTTCGCTGCGTAACGCCCACAAGCTCGACGAACGCGTGGCGGTGCTGTTTCTCGACAGCGACCGGTTCAAGGAAATCAACGATAACTTCGGTCACGCCGCCGGCGATGCGGTGCTGGTGGCCGTGGCCAATCGGGTTCGTGCGCAGCTGCGCGAAGACGATCTGGTGGCGCGTCTGGGTGGCGACGAATTTGCCGTCCTGCTGACCCCGCTGCACAAGACCGAAGACGCCGAGCGGATCGCCGACAAAATCCTTGAAAGCATGGAAATGCCGATTCCGTTGCCGGGGAGCAGCCAGGTCTTGACCTCCCTCAGTATCGGCATCGCCGTGTACCCCGATCATGGAACGACACCCGGGGCACTGCTCAACGCTGCCGATGTGGCCATGTACCAAGCCAAGCGCCTCGCCAGAGGGGCTCAGCACACGTCAGGGTCGGAGCACCCTGTCGCCGATGTTCAAACCAGGAGCTAATGCCCGTGTTCTCACTCCCCCTGCGATTTTTCACGATCATCCTGTTCATGGCCGTGCTGGCATTGACCGGTTGCCAGACGGCGCCGCAAAAAGGCCTGACCCCGGCGCAGGTCGCGGTGCTCAAACAGCAAGGTTTCGAGTTGACCGACGAGGGCTGGGCGTTCGGGCTGTCCGGCAAAGTGTTGTTTGGCAGTGACGTTGAAACGCTCAATCCGCAGAGCACCGAGATCGTCGAGCGCATTGGCATGGCGCTGCTGGGTGTCGGGATCGAGCGGGTACGGATCGATGGTCACACCGATGCGTCGGGCAAAGAACCGTATAACGAACAGCTGTCCCTGCGTCGCGCGAAAAGCGTTGGCAAGGTTCTGATCGCGGTGGGCATGAAAGAACAAAACATCCAGCTACGCGGCCTCGGCAGCAGTCAGCCCGTCACCTCCAACGACACCGCAGCCGGCCGAACCGAGAACCGCCGGGTGTCGATCGTGGTCAGTGCGGATTAATCGGCGAACAGCATGTCCCGACGTTCGCCCATCAACAGGCCCTGATTCTGCTCAGTGACTTCCCGGATGTAATCCCACAACAAAGTAATCCGCTTCAGCTTCCTCAGATCCTCCCGGCAGTACATCCAGAACTTCAAGGAATACAGGTTTCTCCCAATGTTTACGGGGTTAAACCTTTATGAATCGCCTTTTAGAATGCTCTGCTGTTACAAGTCCTGTACCAATTCTTGTAGGTCCTTCGAGACCCTCCACGAGACTCGCTAAACCGTATCACTACAGGCGCAACGGCATTTACTACATACGGCTCAGGGCTACTGGCAGCACCACTGAGTACGCTTCGGTTTCCCTCAAGACCAGCAATAGACGTAACGCATTAGACGCTTCAGAACAGCTCGCGGGGTCTGTCAGGACGTTCCATTTGGCAAACCCAGAAGCCTCTTGGGGGAAGCTGAAAGAGCATTTCCGTTTGGCCTCAGCGGAGCTGTTTGAGTTTGGACGTGATGGCGACGTTACGCAGGTGTGGGGTGGTCTGCATGACAGCAACACTGGCCCTGTGGGCGGCTCGCTCAGTTACCCCAAGTCCGCAAAGAGCGCTTCGGTATCCCTATCTGTAATCGCCCCAGCAGTGACCTTTGAGGCCCTTTCTTCGCTCTACTTGGCCGACCGTGGGCAAGATCAGAAGGCATCGACCCTGAAGGAAACCAAGATTTGCCACGGCACCATCTCTGCGGCCCTCGGTGAACTGGATATGCGGACTCATTCACGGGCTGACCTCGTCGCGCTGCGTGATCGTCTTGGAGATGGTCGCATGCCCTCAACGGTCAATAAGCTGATCGTGAAGCTATCGGCTGTCCTCGCATGGTCAGTTGAAAACGGTCACATATCCAAGTCATACGATAAGAAACTGAAGCTCACTAAGGGCCTTGAGTCGAGCCGCAAGGCGTTCACGCAGGATCAGGTATGCATGCTGGTGGCTTATTCCAACACGCTCCCTGAGTCCTCATGGAAGCGCTGGCTATTGAGCCTTGGTGCCATCACTGGCGGACGCCTCAATGAAATCTCACAGTTGACGGTAAGTGACGTGCAGGCCCTTGCTTCAGGTATCACCGCTATACACATCAACGAGGTAGGTGAAGGAAAGTCGATCAAGAACAAACGCAGTGAACGGTTGGTGCCACTGACTGACAGTGCCTATGGGTTCGACCTCACAGCATTCTTGCGATACGTCGATGCGCGCAAGGTCAGTGGGTCGGACTCATTAGCTCAGATTGGCTACAAGACAGCCGGAGAGTGGGTAAATCAACAGGCAATCCCAGTGGCTCTTGGTGACACCTATGGGCCAGGCTTGGTGTTCCATTCGTTGCGCCATTCGTTAGCTTCGCTAATGCAGGTCAAAGGAGTTCCCACTACGCATGCTCAGGCTGTGATGGGTCATGCTTCTGGCACGATTACTTTTGATACATACGGCTCTGGTGTTCCCGTTGAAACCATCGCTGAGGTACTCAGGGGGCTTTTTATCAATGGCAACCACCGGCCCCGAATCGAAAATGGTTTGCACCCGTGAGGCATATCTCGCACGCGAGGCTAGTGGTGGTTCCCCCATGCCGGGGGCCGGTGTGTGGCTGTGCGTGCAGCCGGGGGCATGGGGCACCTCTCTTTTCTGGGGCTGGCTGGGGCTGCCGTTGTCTCTCGCTGGAAACGGGCATGCCTCCTACACAATCCTAGGGCACGGCCTCTCTCAATACATGTGGCCTCTCAGGGGCTTGAGGGCTGATCAGGTGCAGAGTGCGGTATTCCATTCTGCAAAGGCTCAGGAGGTGTGCTGGCCGTGGCGCTGATGCCGGTCAGTGTGGCTTGTAGGTGGTGACATCAAACGATCGATTGTCGTCATCTGAAAATAGGGTCGTAAGAGGGTGACATCAAAATAGGCTTTGACACTTGTTGGCACCACTCGTATTGTTGTCACCATTACTTGGCACCATATGCCAGCTAGGCAGACCAGAGGTGACACCATGACCGCACGTACTTACGCCTATTGCCGGGTATCCACTACCGAGCAGACCACTGACAACCAGATGCACGCGATCAAGGAGCGGGGATACATCATTCCTGCGAATCGGGTACACAGCGAGACTATCAGCGGCTCAGTGCCAGCCTCAGAACGTCCAGTATTCGCAAGGTTGGTAGATCGTCTAGAGAGTGGCGATACGCTGGTAGTGCTGAAACTTGACCGCCTTGGTCGTGACAGCATCGACGTACAGGCCACCATCGATAAACTGATGGCTCTGGGCATTCGGGTTATCTCGCTCGACCTGCCAGCCTCAGACCTGACCAGCGTAGAAGGTCGATTCATCATGCAGGTAATGGCGGCGCTGGCTGAGATGGAGCGTGGCCGTATCCGGGAGCGTACCAGTGAGGGCCTAGCCCGTGCCAAGGCTGCGGGTGTGAAGCTGGGTCGTCCTGTAGCTGATGACGTCACGTCTCAGGTGCGCGAGCTGCGTGCCAAGGGTATGAGTCAATCTGAGGTTGCCGAGGCTCTGGGACTGTCCCTGCGGACCGTGAAGCGCCATTGCGCCAAGGAGTCTGCCTGAGTCGTAACGCGGGGGCTTGAGCTTGAGACCCAGCATTTACACGCGGGCATGCGATCACTTGCATCACCGGTTATTCCAGTTGCAAGCCGTCTAGCGGGTTATGTCCTGATCAATCCTATGTTGACCGTGGAAGGCCACCAGAGCGCGCAGACGCTACGTCGATCCACGGGGCAGGCCAATACCGATCACCGGCCTTCACGGTTGCGGTATCCCACCTGACAGCGGCTGTCCTACTGGTCGAGGGCTGAGCGGTTTAGGGCAAACGCCGGGTCGCTATGCGCGATGTGCTGCTAAAGCTCCGGGCAGTTAGCTGTCTGCTTCGCTTGCGGCTGTCACATGAAACCCCAGGACGATGTGACGGGTACGGGCAAACGAGCCTCAGGCGCGCTCTCAGGGCCTCACGGGTTCAATGCGGGTTTAGGCTTTGAATTGCATTATAGGATGGCCAGTAGCTTAGATTTGCTGAGTCTCACAGTGTTAGACACTTGAAATCCCACAGTTTGCGAATTCCAGAGCGGCCAGCGGCAAGCGTGACCGGATCGCCAGTTCTGGTCACAAAGTCTCACAGCGCTACAGCCCTTATAAACCGGGGCTTTCAGAGTCTCACAGCCTTTAAGTTGCATTATAGGAGAATCCCCAAGTAGCAACAGTAGTGTAGTAGTGATGGTAGTTACAGTAGCACTCAGTATTGTCTATTAGGGAGAGTAGGTTAAGTAGTCTGCAGTGGGAGATGTAGTGTAGTAGCCCAGTATTGTCTAGTTGCTCAAGTAGTGATAGTTGTTCCCTCCCTTCTTCTCCTTAATGGAGAGAGGGAGAGCTAATAGACGCTACGAGGTATCCAACCCAGCCAGCCCCAGGCCGCGCGCAGACCGCAACGGGGCAGAGCACTGACCTACGCGTCCCACAAAAGCTCAGGCGCCCATAGCGAGCCTCAGGGGCTTTCTCGTTTTGGCCGGGAGTCCCAGAAAGTCTCACACCGATAGCCCCGGTAATTAAGTTGCATTATAGAAGAGCGAGTCGAGTATTCGCCAAATCGCGATTTATATAAAAGTTCAAACGCTTTTTCAATTGCACAGGCCGATGCCCTAGATGAGAATTATTATCTGGTTCATCGGTCTGCGATCCCAATGGAATTGGTAGGACAAGAAGAACAGTAGTGACAGTAGTGACAGTAGTGACAGTATGAATTCTTCTTTTCTCTTATGAGAAAAGACCCGTTAGGGAAAGTGACAGTAGCAACCAATAGAAACCCGTTTCTTTAGTGGGGCGTTTATTGCTCTGTCCTCCTATGCCCTCTAATCAGCAACTATAGCGAGGTACAGACTATGGCAACCCCTATTACAGGCGATATGGCATCCACCGTTCCGGTCAAGCAGCAGCAAGGCGTTACCCTGCACAATATGCCGCAAGTTGGCTATAGGGATATTTCAGATGCAAGTCACCCTATTAACCAGAGTAATCTTTCGGGCAAGCGACTAGGTGCTTTGGTTATAGCTGTGGATGAGGGCAATATCAGTACAGGCCGTATGAGCTTAATGATTGCTCATGGTAGCGGGCCAACTGATGGATGGTCGCCGTTGGTATCACGTTTTATAAGTGAGCCACAGTACCAACCTGTTTACTCTGACATTGATAGCGTTTCAGTTTGAGGATGCGGTGGCAGTAATATTCTAGTAGGTACAAAACAGTACTGCTTAGGGCACGAGTTCTAGGACTTGCTACCAGTGCGGGTACAGATAAGCAGCGGATCGTGAAGCGCAAGCAGCCCGTGAAGATGAGTTACATAGAAATGCACTTACGTCACCCCTTCAGAATCGTATGCAGGAAGCACTATTAAAGGCTAACTACAGCTACGGCTTTTAAGTTGCCTTATAGATAGACCGACTTCCAGTGTCCCATCTAAACCCCGAGTAACCCTGCACCTCTGGCATACGTGCCATGTGTAGCAGTACGCATACAGTAAGCCCATTCCCACCTGAATCAACGGTCTGGTCCCCTTCCTTCATGGGTGGCCGAGTGGGCTTTCTTATGCGTGCCATCCCTGAGTTCCTACAAGTGAGTTACCCGTCTGCCCGGTCCTCCGGGTTTGGTCGCCTGTCATAGCGGGTCGGCTGGTGGCTCACTTGTAGCAATTCATCCCCTTAATGTGAGAGACCTGAACTATGAACACGACCAATGCATTACCCGTTGTGCTGCAAAATGCAGACGGTAATAAGTATTCCTTTGTCCCCAATGATGATGGCATGTTTAATCTGACAGAGATGTGGCGGATGCTAGAACTACCTGCATCCAAGAAGCCCAGCCAGTGGCGTAATAGTATTGCGCGTGATCTAGAGAGAGATGCAAATTTGCATTTCACTCAAGGTAAGGATGCTTATACCCTCGCAACTGAGACAGCTTGTATTGCTTATGCAATGTGGGTTTCGGTCTCTTTCTACCGTATGGTTGTCTCCACCTTCATCGCTGTGCGTAATGACGACCGGCTGACGGCAATGGTCTATCGCAACATGGAGTCTGAGTATCAAGAGATGCTTGATAATAACTGCGCTAAGCTGAATGCATATAACCGCCTTGATAAGTCCTATCAGGGTTGGCACAACAGTTGTTGCCTAGCTGGTATCGAAGACTCCCGTAAGGCTCGTTTTTATCTATGGACTGAGTACCTTATGTGGAGTGAGCAGACGATTAAAGGTAAGACAAGTATTGCCATGAAAGCTTCGGGCATTAATGCGGGCTTAATAGTTAACCGAGGTAACGGAAAGATAGACGACTCTATCTGCATGAAGGCATATGGGCGTAAATGGCTAATTGAGCATGCCGCTGAGATAAACGCCGCAACCAAGATGATGCGCAAATGTTCCACCTGACGGGATATAACCCATCGTTCAACTACGGCGGGGTAGTGGCCTCAGCAGACGAAGACGACACCGTAAATAGCCTACCGCCTTATCTATCCCACCTAGTCACTAATATCACCAGCAGCTTCAGTCCCGCTCGTGGTTGCCAACTGGCATCTAAGTCCAGACCCAGATAACCCCCCGAAAACCCTAAGTAAGCACCAGCAATTCTGTTGGTGTTTCTGCATGCCGTTAATTCACAACCTGAGAGGTAAAGAGACCATGAACACCGCTACCAGTATCACCCTGCACACGATTTACCAGATGCACGTTCCGACCGCCAATGCGCTGATCGAGAGCTACGGCACCAACAAGATCAAATCCCAGCTCGCCACACAGTCGGTGGGCGCGATCCTTGAGGACGTTACCCTGCTGTTCCGTGCGTATCTTGGCGACCTGATTCCCGGACGTTCGGAGCATGATGCCAAGCTGCGTGAAATCTCCATTTGCAAAGACCTCGTGCGTCAGCATATCGAGAGCCTGCGTGACACTGGTCGCACCATTGGCCAACTGCCTGAGAGCTTGCCGGTTGCAGAGGACTACACGAACGCTTTCACCTACCTGATTGCGCTGGTCGATTCCATCAACACGCAAGCCCCTGATAACACCATGTTGAAGAACTCCTATCACACGATGGGCTGGGATTATCCAGAGTTCCAGACATTCCTGGCTGAACGTCATGGCGCTGACCTACCTGCGTTCCTTGGCGTTTTGGCGGCCTCCATTGCTGGTTCTGACTACAGCCGCATGCAAGCCATGACCCCTGCTAACTATCGTAGCTGGACGTCAACCGGCGAAGCTGTCTATGCCCTGCTGTTCAATGCCGAAGGTCGTGGCCCTGCACTGGTCAAGGCGCTGCGTGCCGAACTCGATCTGATCGTGGGTCCGTATTACAGCCGTCGCACCTGCATCGACATGTTGCCAATCATGGCTAACACCCTGCTGCGCATTGAAGACGCTGAAGCCCTTGTAGCTGCTGGCTGGACTGATAAGCACAGTGACTGCATCTATGCTGCGCTCGGTGACTCCGCAATGTTCCGCGAGGGGCGTGGTCGTCGTATCGCTGCCGTCGAGGTGCAGACCGTGCAGTTCAACCTAGCGCGGCTGGGCGCTGTCATTTGTGATAAGCAATCCAAAGCCAAAGCAGAGGCAGCACGCAAGTTGAAGGAAGAGCAGGACGCTATCGATCTGGAAACCCGTAAGGCTCAAGCCGCTGCACGTCTGGCACTGCTGGACAAGATCAAGGCCGGTACTGTCACCGCTGCTGAGCTGGATGCAGCCGGTTACTGAGTCACCCTGTAGCAATCCCCGGTATCACAGCTAGGCCATCGCGCACGCTGTAGGTACTGGGGTAGAGGGCTAGTAGGAAGTTGTGGCACGGCAACTCCCCCTGTCGGGGCTGCATCTGTCTTTTTGCAACCTGGCCCCGCGCTTCGACCCGACCCACTCTGTGCGAGTAATCTGCCGTTCTGGCCGAAACCTCGTTGATATTTCGTCTCGGATTCAATGGTGATGTTCGATCCTTGGCAGGCGCAGAATTTGGAAGTTAGTATCAGCGGATTTCAAAGGGTGGGTTATGGCCGACAGAGAACGGCCAAAAGTAGTCAGTCGCGATAGATTGCTGAAGCAGAGATTGTGAGCGGCTCACTCCGAGGTTAGCCTTGCGGAAGCCTGATCACCCCCAGCCTTTTCCAGAGCAGATTGGTGGTATCAATACGTCATGTTATCCGCCTTGGAGTAGCGATGGACCGCCCTTTAGAAAACATGCAGAACGCGGGGTTGATCTTTCTGTTCAGCGTTTGGCTTCAAGGCCAAATGTCTGACCTGATCATTTTAAAGAAGAACCCCAACCTGATTACAGACTTCGTGGCAAATCCCGAGAAGGTGCCCGAGGCATTTGGAAAATTGCGGGCCAGCTACTGGGAGAAGCAATTCGGTGATGTAAAGCTAGAATTCCTTGCGGCCTTTTCACCCGACCTCACGACTGAGGAGTTGCAAGAGCTGGAGCACATTTTTCATGTCCGGAACATGATTGGACATGCCCACGTGTCGCTCGGTCGCGACTACATGCTCTACCGTCCGGCGAGCGAACGAAAGGAGAAGGCCGTTGTAGCTGCACTCAAGCTAAAGCCGGTCGAAGGGCAATCCCAGCCACTCATGGTGAAACTTGAGTTCTGGCGTCCCGAGGTATTCAAGAACATCTCAGACCAGATCGGTCACTTGGATCAGGTGTGCTTCGCTAGGCTGGCCGGGACAATGGGGGTACCTCATGGGCGCATCCGTTAAGCTGCCTAACAAGGCGCTGAAATCGCTCACTTCGTTCGCTGGGACGGCCTGCCGCCGCCCCTTAGTTTAATCGTTAGGTGGAGCCACACATGCAGTTTTGCACTGTAGAAGAAGCTAAAGAGTATGTTGTCGCTCTCACAAACAAAGCGAAGTCACTTGAAGAAATTAACTCAACCATAAGCCATTATCAGGAAATGTTTGAGAGCGCACACAGTGAGGAATCTCGGGGCTTATGGCTAAGTGAACTGGAAAAATTGAAAGAATGGAAAAATAGCGATGACTTTAAGCAAGGAAACTATCCTCAGGGCATTGATGAGTTAATTCTTGAACTCATCGAATGGCGAGCCATGGTGTATGCATTTCAAAATGTGGAAACAAAAAATAATCCGTTCAAAGACAGTGGTTTTTATGCTCAATGGTATCTCGGCTCAATCTATGGTGTGTTCACGATTATTGGAAAGCTTGTAAGCAAAGACAAACGCGACAACTCGTTGCGCAAGTTGTGGGGGCTTGCCTCTCCATTAATGCTTTCTAACGGCGCGTGCACTAAAGAAGAAATCGACTATATCCACTCGGCAATGGAAATAAAATCCGGCCTCTTTACAAACGAAAACTCCAAGACATTATTATTCAGAAACAAGCTAGTTTCCCACAACGAGGCAATGCCAATTGTCCAGTGGAGTGACGTTGACAATGACCTGCGCCTACTAGTTAGAATGTGGTCACTTTTAGTTTCTTGGAGTTCATTTGGTCTCTTTCAACCATTCAGAGCCGATGAGCAGGCGTTTCTGGGTTTAGACTCGATGTTCGAGGTCACAGAAATAAAGGAGCTGAAGTTAAAAAGGCAATGCTACTTTAAAATTGTTGAAGGCTGGAGCAAGTGCTATGCCCATTCAGGCATTGAAGATCCTGGGCGCGGAGCTTTTTCAACTCTATCTGTAACAGCCAACATCATTCACACATGAGCTCACACCACCTAACGAATGGTTCAAATCATTCGCTTCGCTCACTGGGACGGGCTAAAGCCCGCCCCTTAACCAAACGTTAGTAGCCAAAGGAATGCTCCGTGTTCACCCAAAACCGACATCCAGACAGACATGTACTCGATCCAATAGTAAAACCCCTCGCCTCCAAGGGCTTCTTAATTTTTATTTCTTTAGCAGCCTTTGGCGCAGGAATTGTTTTTTCATTAATTAATGAAAACTGGTCGTGGATGAATCGATTTGGCGCGGTGGTTATAGTGGCCGGCCTGCTTTTTACTATGTCACCTCTGTTTTCAAGCGGGATTTATAAGTCACAATCCGGCGCTGGGCGCTTCGCTGACCTCCACACCGACGGAACGCCGATAATCACGACAGCAGAAGAACGAAGGATTGGTAATAATGTTGCACTAGGCATCGTTATTACTGCCATTGGCACGCTAACTAACGCCTTTGGCGACTTACTAGGCAATTGTGTATATGGTTTTTAACAATACGCAAACGTCGCTTACTTGGCTTGCCGGACAGTCAAATGGTACGCTTTTGCCTGCCGTTTATCCTGATCGTTAGTGTCCGCTTTGGGTTAGCTGCCGGTCACGAAGGGCAGCTTTTGGCCGACTTCTACCGGCCATAATCATGAAGCGTGCTGGTCAAATCTGATCCGAAGGAAGGTTAAATCGAACGTAAACGATTGCGCTGACCTGAGCAATTACCACCAAGCTCCAGCCTGCGGCAAGGTGAGCTAGGATTTCCGCATCACCACTCAAGGACTATACCCATGTCAGATAACTCAGACGCCAACGTAGCCACGGCAGACGCACTGACATTGCTCCTGCATAACCAACACGCCATAGGTGCCGCTATAGATGAGTTCACCAAGTGGCTCTCAGAGAATGGAGTGGGGAGTGTCGCAGCTAACGCTATAGCGGCCATGGAAACGCTGGACACCAACGCTAAAGGCATCACAGACGCCATCATGCGGATACGCCAGTCGTAGGCTTTGGGAGTGTCGTGTGCGTTCTACTCGGTGGCTGTGTTGAGTGAAACTATGATGTCTTCTATGGCAAAGCTGGTGATGAGAGGGAGCGAAACGTAGCGATGGCTCCCCAAGGAACACAAGGAAGCCATCTGTGACTTACTTTTTACGAGCGGCTTTGAAATTATCATCACCTACGACTGGAGCGCCGGGGCCCTGAGTATTGATTAGCCCGATGGAATGCTCGCAATCGCTGAGGTTGTTATAGCCCTCAGAGCTAACCGCAATTGTCTTCGTGTTTTTCGCTACGAACTTCCAACGCCATTCACTCTTGGCATCCTTGTAAACGTAGTAGTAAGCAACCTCCGCCATGCGCTTCTCCTTTAGGTATCGCTACAGATGCAGCGAGGGTCCACGCTATCAGGCAATGGTGAGCGGATGCAAGAGCAGATGTTTTAAGGGGGGACTCTGCTACTTGATGGCGGTGCTGAGTAACGGTGTACCTTTGGCCAAGCTAAAATCCGGGAACTTTATTGTAGGCGAGAACTACCTGAATCGTTTCTAAAGCTTCCACGCAACAGGCGAGGCTTTTACGGCTTTCTTCGTCAATATCAGAGCGGTCGGACGCGATTGCGGCCTCGACATATCCTATATCGTAGATGTTTCCCGTAGCCAATCCGTCCCCCAGTTTCCTCACGTCATTGCGGCTGCGTAGAGCGGCGACAATGGCATTATATGTCCGAGGCATTAGAAGCTGTTTGGCATCGTCCCTCAGCTCCTTGACGATGGGTAATAAATCTTCCAGTAGGGGAAGGTACGGTGATGTTTTGATCACTTGCAGCATGCCGCCAGGGCGATGGTGGATAAAATACTCGATGAGGGCGTCTTTGAGATAGCTCATGGGGCTACGTTGAAAGCCCTTATATTCCGGTAAGCCTGCAAAATAACACAATGAATCGAAGACAGCGTGGAGTCGACCTGTCGCCTCTTCAATCGAATAAATATTTATGCCTGTATTACGTCCATTCCACTTCAGGTCACCATCTGAGTCCTCACCAATCCACTCAATTTCTAGGTCATAAGTGACGTCTATGAGGTTGGCTGCGAATGACTTGGCTTCTCTACGGTTCCACATTGATTTCTGAGTGTCCTCGTCAAGCTTATCAAGCTTCCCAGCAACATGATCCAGAAGTTTTCCCGCGAGCTCTGACCGCTGAGGCGCCTTCGCAAAGCCCGCCATCATTAAATAGTTATCTTGGAAAATACCTTCGTAGAGCTTTTCGGGATTGCGGAAGCGTATTTGGTCCCCAGAGGCCACTTGAAGTTCTCGCAAGCGCTCCATATGCAGTTGACGGTGCTTGATGTACCAGTCGAAACCTTGAGTCTTCTTCTGCCACTCGATGAAGTTTTTCTGGCTTTGATTTTGGCTGTTTAAGAATAGAAGAGTCGCGATCGTGATGACGAAACCGGCAAGCGTAATGAACGCGCTCAGCAGCGACCCGAAGCTACCCCACGCATCAGGGTTGTCCGATATATAAGGCAGATATTGATAATACAACCGAAAGACCTTCCAACTGCTCACGCCAACCACGCCGAGCCCGATGACGAGAGCCACCATCCAGCCATTGCCTTTTAGGCAACCTCTTAGCTTCCCGGCGAGTTCTTTCAGCTTCACAACGATTCCTTTCAGGTTGCTTCATTGATCTCAATTTGACATGCCATGCTACCCATCAGGCATTCAACGCTAAAGCAGAAATTGACAGAAAATCTGAGTGACCACCTCAGTGCGCGAATGTGCAGGCGTCCCCACTATGGGAGCCCTCGCGTGGTCCTTATCGCGTGCCTGTGCGTCTCTGACTGTCGACGACGAGGTGTTACAAGTCGAGTACCAATTCCTGTTACAAACCGTTGGAAAAGGCCTGCTGATCTCGGTACGATTCCGCTACCTGATTCCTTGAAGAACAGTCAATCGGCGAACAGCATCTCCCGGCTTTCACCCATCAACAGACCCTGATTCTGCTCAGTGACCGCACGGATGTAATCCCACAACAGGGTGATCCGCTTGAGCTTCCTCAGGTCCTCGCGGCAGTACATCCAGAACTGCCGCGTGATGTTGATCTCTTCCGGCAACACCGGCAGTAAACGTGAATCCTGCGCAGCGAGGAAGCACGGCAGGATCGCCAGCGACCGCCCTTGCTGCGCCGCCACGAACTGCGCGATCACGCTGGTGCTGCGCAGGTTGGCGCTGGCGCCGGGCAGCACGTTGGCCAGGTACAACAGCTCCGAGCTGAACGCCAGATCGTCGACATAACTAATGAATGAATGCTTGCCCAGGTCTGCCGGGCGGCGGATGGGCGGGTGTTTGTCCAGGTAGTCCTCGGTCGCGTACAGCTGCAATTTGTAGTCGCAGAGTTTGCAGCAGACGTACGGGCCATGCTCCGGGCGCTCCAGCGCAATGACGATGTCCGCCTCGCGCTTGGACAGGCTGATGAAGTGCGGCAGCGGCAGGATGTCCACCGAGATCGCCGGGTAGGCGTCGACGAAATGGCTCAGCTGCGGGGTGATGAAAAAGCTGCCGAACCCTTCGGTGCAACCCATGCGCACGTGTCCGGACAGCGCCACGCCAGAACCCGAAACCTGTTCGCAAGCCATGTGTAGCGTGCTTTCGATCGACTCTGCGTAACCGAGCAATCGCTGACCTTCAGCCGTCAGGACGAAACCGCTGGTCCGGGACTTTTCAAAAAGCAGCGTGCCCAACGCCGCTTCCAGCGAACTGATGCGCCGCGACACGGTGGTGTAGTCCACCGCCAGGCGTTTGGCCGCAGTGCTGGCCTTGCGGGTGCGGGCGACTTCGAGGAAAAACTTGAGGTCATCCCAGTTCAGTGAACCCAGGGAGGTGATGTTTTTTTGCATGATGGACCGGCTTTTATGTGCGTTCTTATTAGAAGTTTGCACATCTATACTCCAAAAACAGTCCGACAACCAATTCGCGACACACGCCTCATCTCAAGGCGACTTTCTCGCCTTGGCTCCCTAGATAGCTCTCTAAATAAGAACAATGTCCCGGAGACCAACATGAACGCATCGCTTACGCCCAACGAAACCACTGTGCAAAAGGTCAAGCTGTTGATCGACGGCGAGTGGGTCGAGTCCCAGACCACTGAATGGCACGACATCGTCAACCCGGCGACCCAGCAAGTACTGGCCAAGGTTCCGTTTGCCACGGCGCAGGAAGTCGACGCCGCGATCAGTGCCGCCCATCGCGCTTTCCAGACCTGGAAGCTGACCCCGATCGGCGCGCGCATGCGCATCATGCTCAAGCTCCAGGCGTTGATCCGCGAGCATTCCAAACGCATCGCGGTGGTGCTCAGCAACGAGCAGGGCAAAACCATTGCCGACGCTGAAGGCGATATTTTCCGTGGCCTGGAAGTGGTCGAACACGCCTGCTCCATCGGCAGCCTGCAAATGGGCGAATTCGCCGAGAACGTCGCGGGCGGCGTCGATACCTACACCCTGCGTCAGCCAATCGGCGTCTGCGCGGGCATCACCCCGTTCAACTTCCCGGCGATGATTCCGCTGTGGATGTTCCCGATGGCCATCGCCTGCGGCAACACCTTCGTGCTCAAGCCGTCCGAACAGGACCCGATGTCGACCATGCTGCTGGTGGAACTGGCGATCGAGGCCGGCGTTCCGGCAGGCGTGCTTAACGTCGTTCATGGCGGCAAGGACGTGGTGGACGCGCTCTGCACTCATAAAGATATCAAGGCCGTTTCCTTCGTCGGTTCGACCGCCGTTGGTACTCATGTCTACGACCTGGCTGGCAAACACGGCAAGCGCGTGCAATCGATGATGGGCGCAAAAAACCACGCCGTGGTGCTGCCGGACGCCAACCGCGAACAAGCGCTGAATGCGCTGGTCGGTGCCGGTTTCGGTGCGGCCGGTCAGCGTTGCATGGCGACGTCCGTGGTGGTGCTGGTGGGCGCGGCCAAGCAATGGCTGCCCGACCTGAAAGCGCTGGCGCAGAAACTGACCGTGAATGCCGGCAGCGAGCCAGGCACCGATGTTGGTCCGGTGATCTCGAAAAAAGCCAAGCAGCGCATTCTCGATCTGATCGAAAGCGGCATCAAGGAAGGCGCCAAGCTTGAGCTGGATGGTCGCGACATTACGGTTCCGGGTTACGAGAAGGGCAACTTTGTCGGCCCGACCCTGTTCTCCGGCGTGACCACCGACATGCAGATCTACACCCAGGAAATCTTCGGCCCGGTGCTGGTGGTGCTGGAAGTGAACACGCTCGACGAGGCCATCGCACTGGTCAACGCCAACCCGTTCGGAAACGGCACGGGCCTGTTCACCCAGAGCGGTGCGGCGGCGCGCAAATTCCAGAACGAAATCGATGTCGGCCAGGTTGGCATCAACATCCCGATTCCGGTGCCAGTCCCGTTCTTCAGCTTCACCGGTTCGCGCGGTTCCAAACTCGGCGACCTCGGCCCGTATGGCAAGCAAGTGGTGCAGTTCTACACTCAGACCAAGACGGTCACCAGTCGCTGGTTCGATGACGACAGCGTCAACGACGGTGTGAACACCACCATCAACTTGCGTTAAGGAGCCGAACATGAAAATTGCTTTTATCGGTCTCGGCAACATGGGCGCGCCGATGGCGCGCAACCTGATCAAGGCCGGCCATTCGCTGCGTCTGGTCGACCTGAACAAAACCGTTCTGGCCGAACTGGAGCAACTGGGCGGCAGCATCAGCGCAACAGCCCGTGAAGCCGCTCAAGGCGCAGAACTGGTGATCACCATGCTGCCCGCCGCTGTGCATGTGCGCAGCGTGTGGCTGGGTGAAGACGGCGTGCTGGCGGGGATCGCCAAAGGCGTGCCGGCGGTGGATTGCAGCACCATCGATCCGCAAACGGCGCGTGATGTCGCAGCGGCGGCCGCCAAGCAAGGCGTGGCCATGGCCGATGCTCCGGTGTCTGGTGGCACTGGCGGCGCGGCGGCCGGGACGCTGACCTTCATGGTCGGCGCCACGCCGGAACTGTTCGCCACGCTGCAACCGGTGCTGGCGCAGATGGGCCGCAACATCGTCCATTGCGGCGAAGTCGGCACCGGGCAAATCGCCAAGATCTGCAACAACCTGCTGCTGGCGATTTCCATGGTCGGCGTCAGCGAAGCCATGGCGCTCGGTGATGCACTGGGGATCGACACCAGCGTGCTGGCCGGCATCATCAACAGTTCCACCGGACGTTGCTGGAGTTCGGAAATGTACAACCCGTGGCCGGGCATCGTCGAAACGGCGCCGGCCTCGCGCGGCTATACCGGCGGGTTTGGTGCCGAACTGATGCTCAAGGACTTGGGGCTGGCCACGGAAGCGGCACGTCAGGCGCACCAGCCGGTGGTACTCGGCGCGGTGGCGCAGCAGTTGTATCAGGCGATGAGCCAGCGTGGGGAGGGTGGCAAGGACTTCTCGGCGATCATCAACAGCTATCGCAAACCTCAGTAAGAGCACCCCAATAAGGGCTTTGGTGAGGGGCTTTTGTGGCGAGGGGGCTTGCCCCCGTTCGGCGGCGAAAGCCGTCGTAAACCTGTCTACACGGTGTGGCTGAAAGAATGTAGGGGAGCGCTACGCACTCCAACGGGGGTAAACCCCCTCACCACAAAAGCCCACTCGCCACAGGTCTGCATGTACGCATCGACATTTACCGGGAAATCACGTCGGGTGATCTCCCGGTTTTTTTGCATCAGGCAAACACGAAATACTTGCGCACGGTTTCAACCACTTCCCACGTGCCTTTCATGCCCGGCTCAATGACGAAAATATCACCGGCGCGAAGGTGGATCGGCTCTTTGCCTTCCGGGGTGATGATGCAATAACCCTCGCGGAAATCGCAGTATTCCCACTTCACGTATTCCACGTACCACTTGCCCGGTGTGCAGATCCAGGTGCCCATGATCTTGCTGCCGTCTTCGCTGGTGTAGGCGTTGAGGTTGACGGTGTGCGGGTCGCCTTCGAGTTTTTCCCATTTGCAGGCGTCGAGGACTGGCAGCGGGTGGGTGTCGCGAAGAACGGTAATCGGTGCGGACATGATGACTCCGAGCGTGAGGGATAACTGAAGTCGCACCCTATAGGGCTTGGTGCGGCATCAGTTGTCTGTGCTCGACATCGAGGTATCCAGAAACGCTGGTTCCACTGCGCGCCCAATAAAAAACGCCCCGGTATTCATCGAATGCCGGGGCGTTTTTTTATTCAGTGTTTATTGAGCCACTGGCAGGTTTCGATGCCTGGCCATGCGCAACCGATAGCACCCGTAGATGACCAACACCCACACCGGCATGGCGTACACCGAGGCGCGCACCGGTGGAATCATCCAGATGACACAGATGATCACGGCCATGAACGCCAGGCACAGGTAATTGGTGTACGGCGACCAGAAGGCCTTGAAGCCTGGCACGATGCCGCGCTGCACCATGGCCTTGCGAAACTTCAGGTGCGTCAGGCTGATCAACGCCCAGTTGATCATCAGCGAGGCAACCACCAGGGCAAACAGCAACTCCAGCGCTTCATGCGGAGCGACGTAGTTGACCAGCACGGCCAACATCGTGATCAACGCCGAAACGCCCAGTGCCAGCAACGGCACGCCTTGCTTGTTCAGCTTCATCAACACCTTGGGGGCATCGCCTTGTTCGGCCAGGCCGTAGAGCATGCGGCTGTTGCAGTAGACGCCGCTGTTGTAGACCGAGAGGGCGGCGGTGAGTACCACGAAGTTGAGGATTTGCGCGGCGGTGTCGCTGCCGATCAAGGCGAAAATCTGCACGAACGGACTGCCGCTGTAGGCATCGCCCGAGGCGCCGAGTGTCTGCAGCAGTTGGTCCCAGGGATACAACGACAGCAGCACGGTGAGTGCGCCGACGTAGAAGATCAACACCCGATAAACCACCTGATTGATGGCCTTGGGAATGACCTTCCGCGGTTCGCTGGCTTCCGCTGCGGTGATGCCGACCAGTTCCAGGCCGCCGAAGGAGAACATGATGAACGCCATCGCCATCAGGAGACCGGTGGTGCCGTTGGGGAAGAAACCGCCGTGGCTCCACAGGTTGCTCACGGACGCTTGCGGGCCACCGGTGCCGCTGAACAGCATGTAGCAGCCGAGGAGAATCATACCGATGATGGCCACGACCTTGATGATCGCGAACCAGAATTCCATCTCACCGAAGACTTTGACGTTCAGCGTATTGATCAGGTTGACCAGCACGAAGAACACCGCTGCGCTGACCCAGGTGGGAACCTCCGGCCACCAGAACTGCACGTACTTGCCGACGGCGGTCAGCTCGGCCATGCCCACCAGGACATACAACACCCAGTAGTTCCAGCCGGAGAGGAAACCGGCAAAGCCGCCCCAGTAGTTGTGAGCGAAGTGGCTGAACGAGCCGGCCACGGGCTCCTCGACAATCATCTCGCCCAGTTGGCGCATGATCAGGAACGCGATGAAACCGGCAATCGCATAGCCGAGGATCATCGACGGTCCGGCGGACTTGAGCACTCCGGCAGAGCCCAGGAACAGCCCCGTACCAATGGCGCCGCCCAATGCGATCAGTTGAATGTGCCGATTTTTCAACCCCCGCTTGAGCGTTGCCGGTTGCAAGATTTCATCCGCCATCTGATTCCCTTTTGGTTGTTGTGGTCAGGCCTGATTTGAAAGGGCAGATATTACTCTGCGCAGTCCTCGTCATACAGGTGCCTGTTGGGCCAAACACTGGTGTTCAAGGAGCGCGCAACGCGTCGAGCAAAGCTCTGGCATAACCGGGCAGGCCAGTGAATGAACGGGCGCACAACAACAATTTGCGCTGTGCCCAGTCTTCCTTCAGCGCGAAGCTCTTGAACGGTTGATTGACGGCCCGGCGCTGGATCGCCGCCAGCGGCACAATGGCCAGCCCGGCGCCACGAGTGACCATGCGGATCACGCCGTCGAAGCCTTCCGCACGAATGCGGATTTGCAGGCGCATCCCCGCGTGCAGCGCCTGTTCTTCGAGGTACACCGCCAATGCGCTATTGGCGCTCAGGCCCACGTAATCGTGATGCAGGGTGTCGCTGAAGTTCGGTGTCGCGCCGTTCGCCAGGGGGTGGTCGGGCGGCATGATCAGCACCAGCGGATCATCGCGGAAGGGCAGGGTTTCGAGGGCGTGGGTGTCCACGGCGTCGGAGACGATGCCAAGGTCTGCAGCGCCCTGGCGCAGGGCGTGAGTGATACGGGCGCTGGGCAACTCTTGCAGGTCAATGTCGAGGTTGGGATGACGGCACAGGAAGTCCGCCAGCACTTCCGGCAAGTGTTCGGTGATCGCTGTGGTGTTGCACAACAAGCGCACCTGACCTTTGACGCCTTTGGCATATTCGGCCAGGTCTTGCTGCATGCGTTCGGCCTGTTGCAGCACAAGCCGGGCGTGTTGCGCCAGGGCTTTTCCGGCAGGTGTAGGCGTCACTCCGCGACGACCGCGCTCGAGAAAATCGATGCCCAGCGATGATTCCATGGCGCGGATTCGTGCGCTGGCTGCCGCCAGGGATAAATGGCTGCGAGCGGCGCCGGCGGTGATGTTGCCGGTGTCGAGGATGTTCAGGTAGAGGCGCAGGTCGGTCAGGTCGAAGTGCATCGGTGCTGCCTCGGGAGGTGTGTTGTCTGGGCGGACGCCTTCGCGGGCAAGCCCGCTCCCACAAGTATTGTGCTGGCCGCAAAATTGCCGAAACGACGCAAAACCTGTGGGAGCGGGCTTGCCCGCGATGGCGTCAGTTGTATCGATGCATTTTTCAGCCTCTGCGGAAACAAGAGGCACCCTCAGTATATGGCAGATTTTCACAAGGCCATTCCGGGCTCAGGATAGGCACATGAATACACTCGCCGCGTTCTACCAAAATCTGGGCCTGACCCTTTCCCTGCTGGTCATTGCGACCTTTCTGCTGGCCGGGATGATCAAAGGCGTCATCGGCCTCGGCCTGCCGACCATCGCCATGGGCCTGCTCGGTCTGGCTATGGCGCCGTCGCAGGCTGCGGCGTTGCTGATCATTCCCGCGACCCTGACCAACGTCTGGCAACTGGCATTCGGCGGGCATCTGCGTGGGCTGGTCAAACGGCTGTGGCCGATGCTGCTGGCGATTTTCATCGGCACCGGTGCCGGTACGTTGTGGATCGGCATGGCCGGCGGTCATTGGGTGGTGCGAGGGTTGGGCGCGGCGTTGCTGCTCTACGCGTTGAGCGGGTTGTTCCTGCCGACCTTGCGCGTCGGCAGCCAGACCGAACGCCGGCTCGGTCCGCTGTGTGGCCTGCTGACCGGCGTCATTACCTCGGCCACCGGCGTCTTCGTGATTCCGGCGGTGCCGTACCTGCAAGCACTGGGCTTGAACAAGGATGAACTGGTGCAGGCGCTGGGCCTGTCGTTCACCGTGTCGACCCTCGCACTCGCCGCCGGCCTGTTGTGGCGTGGGGCGTTGGGCGGTGGCGAGTTGAGCGCGTCATTGCTGGCGCTGATCCCGGCAGTGCTGGGCATGTTGCTCGGCCAATGGCTGCGTCAACGGATCAGCGCCCCTTTGTTCAAGCGTGTGTTTTTCATCGGCCTCGGCGTACTCGGCGGCCACTTGCTGATCAGCGGGTAGCGGACGACGGGCTGAGCATGTCGATGGCGCGGATCTCGAAATCCCGCTCCAGATACTCTTCGCGCTGCGCGAGGAACTGCTTCATGTGCGGCAGGTTCGAGTGCACATCGAGGTGCGCCTGGGATTGCCAGATCTCGAAAAAGATAAACAGTGTCGGGTCCTGTTTGTCACGCAGCATGTGGTACTCGATGCAGCCGGGCTCGGCGCGGCTCGCTTCCACATAGCCACGGAAAAACGCATCGAAAGCGTCGGATTTTTCCGGGCGGGTCTTGGCGTGAAGGATGAAGCCTTGCATTTCACTCATCAGAAAATCTCCTCAAGTTCAGAATCGGCGCAAGTCTATGGCAACAATCGCCTGTTGATTCGTGCGTATGAGTCAAATGAATTTTGTGAATTCAGGGCTTATTCCGCGCGAGGCCGGCCATTAACCTGCCGCCATTCAATTTCTGACCCTTCCGAGATTTCCGATGAAAAAAGTCCTGTTGCTCAATGGCGGCAAAAAGTTTGCTCACTCCGACGGCCGCTACAACGCCACCCTGCATGAAGCCGCGTTGAGCGTGCTGGATCGCGGCGGTGTTGATGTGAAAGCCACTTTCATCGACGAGGGTTACGACGTCGCCGAAGAAGTCGCCAAATTCCTCTGGGCCGACGTGATCATTTATCAGATGCCCGGCTGGTGGATGGGCGCACCGTGGACGGTGAAGAAGTACATCGACGAAGTCTTCACCGAAGGCCACGGCAGCCTCTACGCCAGTGACGGCCGCACCCGTTCCGACGCCTCGCAAAAGTACGGCAGCGGTGGTCTGGTGCAGGGCAAGCAATACATGTTGTCGCTGACCTGGAACGCGCCGCAGCAAGCCTTCGACGACCCGACCGACTTCTTCGAAGCCAAGGGCGTGGACGCGGTGTACTTCCCGTTCCACAAGGCCAACGAGTTCATCGGCATGACTGCCTTGCCGACGTTCCTCTGCGTTGACGTGATGAAGCGCCCGAACATCGAAGCCGATGTGGCGCGTTATGAACAGCATTTGACCGAGGTGTTTGGCCTCAAGGCTTGAGGCTCGGCTACTATCGATATCTTGAGCGGACGCTGATTTGTGGCGAGGGATTTATCCCCGTCGGACTGCGCAGCAGCCCCATTTTGGGGGCCGCTTCGCAGCCCAACGGGGATAAATCCCCTCGCCACACTGACCCCCTTCAACACAGTAGTATTGGGCCGGACTATCGATAAGGAACACACGTGAAAGCCAGATCCGATGAGTTGCAGATTTTCGTCTGCGTGATTGAGTGCGGGTCGATTTCGGCTGCGGCCGAGCAGGTCGGGCAAACGCCTTCGGCGGTCAGCCGCACGCTGTCGCGGCTGGAGGCCAAGCTCGACACCACGCTGATCAACCGCACCACGCGACGCATGGACCTGACCGAGGAGGGCAAATATTTCTTCGAGCACGCCAAGCTGATTCTCGATCAGATGGACGAACTCGAAGAGCGCCTCAATTCACGCCAGCAAACCCCGTCCGGGCGTTTGCGGATCAACGCGGCATCGCCGTTCATGCTGCACGCCATCGTGCCGTACATCGATGAGTTCCGCCGGCTCTACCCGGACATTCAGCTGGAACTCAACAGTAACGACCTGATCATCGACCTGCTCGAACAGAGCACCGACATCGCCATCCGCATCGGCACGCTGGCCGACTCGACCCTGCACGCCCGTTCACTGGGTTGCAGCCCGCTGCACATCGTCGCCAGCCCGGCCTACCTTGAAAAACACGGAACACCGACGGTGGTCGAGGAGCTGACCAGGCACGCGCTGCTGGGCTTTACCCATAACGAAGGCCTGAACCAATGGCCGTTGCGTTATGTGCATGGCGATCGCTGGCCGATTCAGGCGTCGATCAGCGCATCCAGCGGCGAGACGATCAGGCACCTGGCGCTGGAAGGCCAGGGCATTGCCAGCCTGTCGCATTTCATGACCATCGACGACATCCGCGCCGGACGCCTGAAGGTGCTGCTGGCGGATTTCAACAGCGGCTATCGCCAGCCGATCAACGCGGTGTACTACCGCAACTCGCAACTGGCCCTGCGGATTCAGTGCTTCCTGGACTTCATCCAGGGCAAGTTGGCGGTGTACGCGAACTCGGATTTCAAGGGCTGATTCGTGATCCCTGCGCAAGAGTGAATTGGGTCAACGGGGATTTTTCGACCGCGATGACTGCTTGATACTCGTTGCATCACTTATTCACGCAGGGAGTTTCTCCATGAACGTATTCGTTACCGGCGCCGCCGGTTTTATCGGCGGCTCCATCGCCACGGGCCTGGTCCGCGCTGGCCACACAGTCACCGGTCTGGTGCGCAGTACCGAACAGGCCGATGAACTGAGCGCTTTGGGCATCACCCCGGTCATCGGCACTCTTGACGACAGCGCACTACTGGCCGAACAGGCCCGCGCTGCCGACGCCGTGATCAACGCCGCCAGCAGCGACCATCGCGGTGCGGTGGAAGCTTTGCTCAATGCCTTGCGCGGCTCCAACAAAGTGTTCCTGCACACCAGCGGTTCGAGCATCGTCGGCGATGCGTCGGGCGGTAAATCCAGTGACGTCATCTATTACGAGGACAGCCTGCCGGAACCGACCGTCGACAAGGCTGCACGCGTAGCCATCGACAATCTTATCCTCGCCGCGGCGAAGGACGGCGTGAACTCGGCAGTCATCTGCAACACGCTGATCTACGGCCACAGCCTGGGCGTCAAGCGTGACAGCGTGCAGTTGCCGCGCTTGCTGAAACAGGCGCGCAAAAGTGGTGTGGTTCGCCATGTCGGCACCGGCCAGAACATCTGGTCCAACGTGCACATTGAAGATGTTGTTTCCCTGTACCTGCTGGCGCTGAGCAAAAACGTACCGGGTACCTTCTACTTCGTTGAAAGCGGTGAAGCATCGTTCATCGACATGACCACGGCGATTGCCGAAGCGTTAAAACTGGGCGAGCCACAAGACTGGCCGCTGAAAGACGCCGAAGCCGAGTGGGGTTATGAAATGGCCAACTATGGTTTGGGTTCCAACAGCCGGGTGCGCGGCAAGCATGCACGGGAACTGCTGGGCTGGGCGCCGAAGCGGACGTCGGTGGTTGAGTGGATTCGGGACGAGATGGTTTGAGTTCGCTGTAGACCGCGTCATCGTTCTTCGCGGGCAAGCCACGCTCCCACAGGATTTGTGTCGTTCACGGAATTGGCGAACGACACAAAACCTGTGGGAGCGTGGCTTGCCCGCGATTGCTTTTTCAGCCGCACTGCAACTGGCCGGTCCGTGCTCATTTCCGTAACATCCGCTTCCTCTCTCCCTGTTGTGTCCGTCTCTCATGAAAGCAAAACGTCTGCGCGCCGATGTCCTGGCCGGACTCACCACTTCGTTTGCCCTATTGCCCGAATGCATCGCCTTCGCGCTGGTGGCCCACCTCAATCCGTTGATGGGGCTTTACGGCGCGTTCATCATTTGCACCCTGACCGCGCTCTTCGGCGGGCGGCCGGGCATGGTCTCCGGTGCGGCCGGTTCGATGGCGGTGGTCATCGTCGCGTTGGTGGTGCAGCACGGCGTGCAGTACTTGCTCGCGACCGTGTTGCTGGGTGGCCTGATCATGCTGGCGTTCGGGTTGCTGAAACTGGGCAAGCTGGTGCGCATGGTGCCGCACCCGGTGATGCTCGGCTTCGTCAACGGCCTGGCGATCATCATTGCGTTGGCGCAACTCGAACACTTCAAGAGCGGTGACGCCTGGCTCAGTGGCATGCCGTTGTATGTGATGACGGGGCTGGTGGCGCTGACGATGGCGATTGTCTATCTGCTGCCGCGCCTGACGCGTGCCGTGCCACCGGCATTGGTGGCGATTCTGGGCGTCGGACTGGCGGTGTATCTGCTCGGCCTGCCGACCCGCACGCTGGGCTACATGGCGCACATTGCCGGTGGCTTGCCGACCTTTGCGTTGCCCGATATTCCCTGGACGCTGGACACCCTGCGCATCATCGCGCCTTACGCGATCCTGATGGCGCTGGTCGGCCTGCTGGAAACCCTGTTGACCCTGAACCTGACCGATGAAATCACCGAAAGCCGTGGCTTCCCGGATCGCGAGTGCGTGGCGCTGGGCGCGGCCAACATGGTTTCCGGTGTGTTTGGCGGCATGGGTGGCTGCGCGATGATTGGCCAGACCGTGATCAACCTCAGTTCCGGAGGTCGTGGCCGGCTGTCCGGCGTGGTGGCCGGCGTGCTGATTCTGCTGTTCATCCTGTTTTTATCGCCCTTGATCGAGCGCATCCCGCTGGCTGCACTGGTCGGGGTGATGTTCGTGGTCTCGCAGCAAACCTTCGCCTGGGCTTCGCTGCGGGTGGTGAACAAGGTGCCGCTGAATGACGTGCTGGTGATCGTCGCGGTGACGGTCATTACCGTGTTCACCGATCTGGCCACCGCCGTGCTGTGCGGGATCATCATTGCTGCGCTCAACTTCGCCTGGCAGCAGGCTCGCGAGCTGTATGCCGACAGTCACCTCGAGGCCGACGGGAGCAAGCTTTACCTGCTGCATGGCACGCTGTTCTTCGCCTCGACGACGCCTTTTCTCAACCAGTTCGATCCCGCCAATGACCCGTCCATGGTGACGATCGATTGTCGTCACCTGAGCTTCGTCGATTACTCGGCGATCGCGGCGCTCAAGACTTTGCGCGAGCGTTACGAGAAAGCGGGCAAGCACCTGCGTGTGTTGCACTTGTCCTTGCGCTGCAAGAAGTTGCTGAAGCGCGCGCGGGTGAGTCACGACTGAAGTCCTGATCCTGTGGCAGGCGGATGTAAATCCGCCTGCCTGATTTTCATATTGACCGACCTCGCATACCTCTCAGCGACAACCCTTACCCCTGCACGAAAATTACTTTCACCTCGTTTGAATATTGCGCCTCGAAATGTTTTAAGAGTTTCACAAAACTTTCGACGTGACCCTTTCGAGGAGTACCGCATGACCCTGTCCTTCGGCTATTGGCTGCTGGTGTATGCCGCCATCGCCATCATCGCCCTGATCGTTCTGATCGCCCGTTACCGGCTTAATCCCTTCATCGTCATCACCCTGGTCTCCATCGGCCTGGCGCTGCTGGCCGGCATGCCGCCGTCCGGGGTGGTCGGCGCGTACGAGGCCGGCGTTGGCAAGACCCTGGGGCATATCGCGCTGGTGGTGGCGCTGGGCACGATGCTCGGCAAGATGATGGCCGAGTCCGGCGGCGCCGAGCAGGTGGCGCGGACCCTGATCGACCGCTTTGGCGAAAAGAACGCGCACTGGGCGATGGTCTGCATCGCGTTCCTGGTCGGGCTGCCGCTGTTCTTCGAGGTCGGTTTTGTGTTGCTGGTGCCGATCGCCTTCACCGTGGCGCGGCGCGTCGGCGTGTCGATCCTGATGGTCGGTTTGCCGATGGTGGCCGGGCTCTCGGTGGTGCATGCCCTGGTGCCGCCGCACCCGGCGGCGATGCTCGCAGTGCAGGTGTATGGGGCGTCGGTCGGGCAGACCTTGATGTACGCGATTCTGATCGGCATTCCGACCGCGATCATCGCCGGTCCGCTGTACGCCAAGTTCATCGTGCCGCGCATTCAGCTGCCGGCGGAAAACCCGCTGGAGCGCCAGTTCCTCGAGCGCGAACCACGCGACAGCCTGCCGGGCTTCGGCATCACCATGGCGACCATTCTGTTGCCGGTGGTGCTGATGCTGATCGGTGGCTGGGCCAACCTGATTTCCACGCCGGGCAGCGGCTTCAACCAGTTTTTGCTGTTCATCGGCAACTCGGTGATCGCCTTGCTGCTGGCAACCTTGCTGAGCTTCTGGACCCTCGGCATCGCCCAGGGCTTCAACCGCGAATCGATCCTCAAGTTCACCAACGAATGCCTGACGCCGACCGCCAGCATCACCCTGCTGGTCGGTGCCGGCGGCGGGTTGAACCGGATCCTGGTGGACGCCGGGGTCACTGACCAGATCGTCAGCCTGGCCCATGAATTTCACCTGTCGCCGCTGCTCATGGGCTGGCTGTTCGCGGCGCTGATGCGCATCGCCACCGGCTCCGCCACCGTGGCCATGACCACCGCGTCGGGGATTGTGGCGCCGGTGGCCATTGGTCTGGGCTATCCGCATCCGGAGTTGCTGGTGCTGGCGACGGGCGCGGGGTCGGTTATCTTTTCCCACGTCAACGACGGCGGCTTCTGGTTGATCAAGGAATACTTCAACATGAGCGTCGCCCAGACCTTCAAGACCTGGACCGTGCTGGAGACCATCATTTCGGTGGTCGCCTTCGCGTTGACCGTGGGTCTTTCCTACCTGATTTAACCGGAGCCGCCTGCCATGGACATCCTCTATCAGATCCGCGCCCGTCAGGATTCCTTCAGCGCGGGCGAAGGACGCATCGCTCGGCTGATGCTCGACGACGTAGGGTTTGCCTCTGCCGCCAGCCTCGACGAGCTGGCGCTGAGAGCGGAAGTCAGCACCGCCACGCTGTCGCGCTTCGCCCGCACCGTGGGTTGCCGCGACTTGCGGGACTTGCGCCTGCAACTGGCTCAGGCCAGCGGCGTCGGCAGTCGTTTTCTCGACCCGGCGGGCACGCCCGATCAGTCGGCGTTTTACGGGCAGATCGTCGGCGATATCGAGTCCACATTGCGCCAGCATCTGTCGGCGTTCGACGAGTCGCGTTTCGCTGATGCAGTGAAGCTGCTGGGCAAGGCGCGGATGATTCACGCATTCGGCATGGGCGGTTGCTCGACCCTGTGCAGCGATGAACTGCAAGTGCGACTGGTACGATTCGGCTACCCGATCTCAGCGTGCCACGACCCGGTAATGATGCGTGTCACTGCCGCCAGCCTAGGTGCGGAACACGCGGTTATCGTGTGTTCGCTGACCGGCATCACCCCTGAATTGCTCGAAGCCGTCGCACTGGCGCGCAACTACGGCGCACGGATTGTCGCCATCACCCGGGCCGATTCGCCGCTGGCGCAATTGGCCGATGTGCTGCTGCCGCTGCAAGGCGTCGAAACCTCCTTCATCTACAAACCCACGGCGGCGCGCTACGGCATGCTGCTGGCCATCGACGTGCTTGCCACCGAGCTGGCGCTGGCCAATCCTGAAGACAATCAAGAACGTCTGCGGCGGATCAAACTCGCCCTCGACGATTACCGCGGCGGCGACGATCATTTGCCGCTGGGAGACTGACATGATGTACGACACGCTGATTCGCAACGCCTTGATCATCGATGGCAGCAACACCCCCGGTTACCCCGCTGACGTGGCGATTCTGAACGGACGCATCGAGCGCATCGGCGACTTGCACGACGCCACCGCCATCGAAGAAATCGACGCCGCCGGCCGTGTACTCGCGCCGGGTTTCATCGACGTGCACACCCACGACGACACGGTGGTGATCCGCCAGCCGCAGATGCTGCCCAAGCTCAGCCAGGGCGTGACCACCGTCATTGTCGGTAACTGCGGGATCAGTGCTTCGCCGGTGAGTCTGAAAGGTGATCCGCCCGATCCGATGAACCTGCTCGGCACCTCGGCAGCCTTTGTTTATCCGAGATTCAGCGACTACCGCGCGGCGGTCGAAGCGGCGAATACCACGCTGAATGTCGCCGCATTGGTGGGCCACACCGCATTGCGCAGCAATCACCTCGACGACCTGTTCCGCACGGCCACGCCGGATGAAATCAGCGCGATGCGCGAGCAACTGCGCGAAAGTCTTGAAGCCGGCGCGTTGGGTTTATCCACCGGCCTGGCGTACGCCAGCGCCTTCTCGGCGTCCACCGATGAAGTGATGCAACTGACCGAAGAACTGACGGCATTTGGCGCGGTGTACACCACCCATTTGCGCAGCGAATTCGAGCCGGTGCTGGAGGCCATGGACGAGGCGTTCCAGATCGGTCGCCATGCGAAATCACCGGTGATCATTTCCCACCTCAAATGTGCCGGCGCGGGGAACTGGGGACGCAGTCCGCAACTGTTGGCTTCGCTCGAAGAAGCGGCGAAAACCCACCCGGTGGGCTGCGATTGTTATCCCTACGCGGCGAGCTCTTCGACTCTGGACCTCAAGCAAGTCACCGACGCCCACCGCATCACCATCACCTGGTCCACGCCGCACCCGGAACTGGGCGGTCTCGACCTGATGGACATCGCTGCCGAATGGGGCGTGCCACTGCTCGAAGCCGCCCGCCGACTGCAACCGGCCGGCGCGGTGTATTACGGAATGGACGAGCACGATGTGCGAAGAATCCTCGCGCATCCGCTGTCGATGGTCGGCTCTGACGGACTGCCGGAAGACCCGTTCCCGCATCCGCGCCTGTGGGGCGCATTCCCACGGGTGCTTGGACATTTCAGTCGCGATGTCGGACTGTTTCCGCTGCACACGGCGGTGCACAAAATGACCGGGTTGTCCGCGGCGCGATTCGGCTTGAAACAGCGAGGTGAAATCCGTGAAGGGCATTGGGCGGACCTGGTGCTGTTCGATCCTGCGACCATTCGCGATGTCGCGGATTTCAATGATCCGCAACGGGCAGCGGAAGGCATCGACGGCGTGTGGGTCAACGGTGTGTTGAGTTACAGCGAAGGGCAGGCGAATGGCAGAAGGGAAGGGCGGTTTCTGGCGCGGGAAGGGGATTTGCGTGACGGGTTTCAGTGAGCATTCCGAGCGCTGCGTCACAGTGATGGCACATTGCAATTAAAGAAAGCCATCGCCAAGCCGAAGCGCTGACACCAGCCCAGCTACACTCTGGGCCTTTCCAGTTTGGGAGCAACTTCATGAGCTTCGGCAAAACCACCCCGATCCTGCGGATTTTCGACGAAAACAAGGCCGTGGAGTTCTACGTCGACTTCCTTGGTTTCAAGATCGACTGGCAGCATCGTTTCGAGCCGAATTTTCCGTTGTACATGCAAGTCTCCCGCGGTGAATGTGTGCTGCATTTGTCCGAGCACCACGGCGACAGCACACCGGGTTCGGCATTGCGCATCGAGACCGATGAGCTGGAGGCGTTTCAGCAACAGTTGCTGGCCAAGGAATACAAGTTTTCGCACCCACAGATTCAGGCAATGCCGTGGGGCAGCCAGGACATGACCATCGCCGATCCGTTCGGGAATCGGTTGGTGTTTACTAATGCGATTAGTGTTTGAAGCCACTCGGCAGTTTCGTAGTTATTGGTGATGTGCGATGTGTTAGCCTCAATCAATGATTTCATTGATTGCAGGAGGCGTCATGGCCAGCATCACTATTCGAAACCTTGACGATCAGGTCAAAGAACAACTGCGCATCGCTGCAGCCCACAACGGGCATTCGATGGAAGAAGAGGCTCGCCTGATTTTAGGTCGAGCCTTATCTACCGTTGATCGCGCTGGGGGGCTCGGAAGCCGGATTAGTAAAAGATTCAGCGCTACCGGTGGAATTGATCTCGATCTTCCACCCCGTCACGAGAAAGCAACCGCGGTGGATTGCTCCGAATGATAGTGCTCGATACCAATGTTCTTTCAGAGTTCATGCGGGTCGAGCCTGACGCTCAAGTGCTTGCTTGGGTTGATGCACAACCGGCGATGGAGCTGGCAATCAGTGCTGTCACCGTGGCAGAAATTCTCCACGGCATTGCCCGGCTTCCATTTGGCAAACGCAAACAGAAACTTGAATCTCATGCGATGGCAATGTTCGAAGAGGACTTTGTCGGACGGATTTTACCTTTTGATGCTCATGCTGCGGTGGAGTACGCGGCGTTGGTAGCTGGCTGTGAAGTTAATGGTCGGACCGCGTCGATGGCCGATGCGCAGATTGCCGCAATCTGCCGAAGTCACGGCGTTCCGATTGCCACCCGTAATGTCCGGGACTTTGAGTTTCCTGGCATTGAGGTAATCAATCCGTGGCAGGCCTGAATGCTTTTGGTGACAGGTAGATAGCCTTCGCGGGCAAGCCCGCTCCCACAAGGTTTCATGTGTGCCGCAGAAAGTGGCATCGACACAAAACCCGTGGGAGCGGGCTTGCTCGCGAATGGGCCTTTCATTCACCGCAAAGTGAGTGTCAAACCCGGAAGTGACTCACCATCATCTGCAACTGATTGCCCAACCGCGCCAGTTCAACACTGGACTTAGCGGTTTCATCGCTCGCGGCGGCGGTCTGCTCCGACACGTCGCGCACGTTGATGATGCTGCGGCTGATCTCTTCGGCTACGGCGCTTTGCTGCTCGGCAGCGGCAGCGATCTGCTGGTTCATCGACTGGATGTTGGACACCGTGCGGGTGATGTTTTCCAGTGATACACCGGCCTTGCGGGTCAGGGCGACGCTGCTGTCGGTGAGGGCGCGGCTGTTGTTCATCACCGTCGACACTTGTTGCGTGCCGTTCTGCAGACCCGCTACCAGGCCTTCGATTTCCTCGGTGGATTTCTGCGTGCGCTGGGCCAGGCCACGGACTTCGTCGGCGACCACGGCAAAACCACGACCGGCTTCACCGGCACGGGCGGCTTCGATGGCGGCGTTGAGCGCCAGAAGGTTGGTCTGTTCGGCGACGGCCTTGATCACGTCCATGACGCTGCCGATCTTGTCGCTTTCCTGTTGCAGCACGCTCATGGCTTCGGTGGAGCGCGCCACTTCGCTGGCCAGACGTTCGATCTGGGCGATGGCTTCGTTGACCACCTTGTCACCTTCGCGGGCTTCACCGTCTGCAGCGGCTGCGGCTTGCGAGGCTTCTTCGGCGTTGCGCGCGACTTCCTGCACGGTGGCCGTCATTTCATGCATGGCGGTGGCCACTTGATCGGTCTCGATCTTCTGGCTATTCACGCCGGCGCTGGTCTGCCCGGTCACGGCCGACAGTTCTTCGGCAGCGCTGGCGATCTGGGTCACGCCGTCGCGGATGCCGCTGATCAAGTCGCGCAGGGTCACGCCCATGCGCGCGATGCCTTGCTGCAACACACCGAGTTCGTCGCGGCGAGTCACCTTGACGTCCTGGGACAGGTCGCCGCTGGCGATGCGTTCAACCACGGCCAACGTGTCGCGCAGCGGTCCGGTGATCTGACGGGTGATGATCACGGCGGCGATGACGCCCACCAGCAACGCCAGTAAGGTGCTGATCAGTTGCAGGGTGCGGGCCTGCGCGCTTTCGGCGTCACGGCGATCGAGCTGGATCTGATACAGCTGCTCGCTGAGGGTGACGATGGCGGCGCCCTGGTCAGTCATTTCCTTGCGTGCCTGCACCGCCTCGCTGCTCGCGGTTTTATAGGCCTGCAAAGCGCTGCGGTAATTGCTCAATGCCGTTTCCAGCTGACGCAGGTTGTCCAGCTCAGTGTCGGCGAAATGCACATTCAGTTGTTTCAGGCTGGCGATGGCCGCGTCCAGTTGGCCGATGGCTTTCTGCTCGGTTTCGGCGTTGGTGGTCGCGGTGTAGCCGCGCACTTCGTAGCGGGCCAGCAGGAACGCTTCCTTGGCGGCCGTGATGGCCTGGAATTGTTCGAAACGCTGGTCGCTCAATGGCATTTGCTGCACGTGGGTACTGATGACGTTGATCAGCGTATTCGCGGTTTCCGCGTTGGCACCCATGGCATCGCGCGCGCTGTTACCGGTGCGGTAGGCGCTGCGCATTTTGTTCAGGGACGCTTTGTAGGCCTCGATGACAGCGCCTTGCTCTTCGAGCAGCTTGAGGTTTTCCGGGCTCTTGAATTTCACCAGCAGCGCTTGCTGTTGGGCAGAGAACGCATCAAGAGTGGTCTGTACATTCTGTGCGGCGGTTTCGTCGCCGTTGGTCAGCATGTATTGCAGGCGAACCACGCGCAGTTTGGTCAGGCCGGCATTGAGCTGGGTGATGTCGCTCATCCAGTTGCTGCGGTCAATCAAGCCGCCCAGGCTTGTCCAGCCGGTCAGGGCGAGGACGCAGGTCAGTGCCAGGACCAGGCCAAACCCCAGGCCCAGTTTCATGTTCACGCTGATGTTGCCGAACCAGCTATTCATCAAATTCCTCCAGGAACGTTGCGCTTTTGGTCGTCGGTTGGCTGGAAGATTGTTGTTTTTGGTAGCCAAGGATAGGTAGCAGGTCTGTATCGGCAGCAATAACGAGAGCTGAAAGGATTTTGTCGGAGCGATGTGTAACAAGGTTTTTGAGGGCGGATTAAGCTTTTTTTCACATCGGTTTCACCGCTAGCGGACGCCGGGCTCTCTACCCTCGCGGCATCGAATCAAGTGATGCATGCCGGTGAGGCGGCCTGATGTGGAACTGAGACTGAGTCTGTTCGGGGTAACGCGCTCGATTGATCTGAGCCGCTTTGCCCGCTATCGAAATACCGCGGTCGTACTGGCCTCGGCGCTGCTGGTGATTCCGCTGACGGTCTGGCTGTTGCGGCCTGCCGCTGTGCCAGACCTGGCCCACGGCAATGTCGCCGGCGCCCAGGCGTTACAGACCGGCTGGGCCAACGGCGACATGATTGTGCTGGTGCGTCATGTCGAGCGTTGCGATCACTCCAAAGCTGCGTGCCTGAGTGGCAATGACGGCATCACAGATCGCTCGCGAAGCGTCGCGGTCAATGTCGGCGCACAGTTCGAGCAACTGGGGCTGGACAGGGCAGACATCTACAACAGCCCGATGATTCGTACCGCACAGACCGCCAGCTATATGTTCAACAAGGTGGGCGTCGATGAAGACTGGTTGATCAGCTGCAAGGGCACGATGCTGCGCGATGCCCTGGCGCACAAAGTGGCAGGTCGCAATCTGATTCTGGTGACGCACAGCGAATGCATGGCGCAGGTTGAGAAAGACCTCAAGTTGCCGACTGCCAATCTCGGTTATGGCGCCTCTTTGTTTATCTCCGCCGCCACGCCCCAGGCACCACACATGCTCGGTTTTATCGAAGCTTCCGACTGGCGCACGATGACCACACAATGAAAAAGTCCATACGCTTTTACTGCTTCAATTTTGGTATTCCTCTGGCTTGCGCGGCGATGGTTTTCCTGTTGTTCGATATGACAAAAATCGACATCGCGTTCAGTAATCTGTTTTTTGATCCGGTGACCCAGACCTTTCCGCTCGATCAGGTTCACTTCTTTGAAAAGCTCACCCACAAGTGGGCGCGCATCATTCCGAACTGGACCGCTGAAATCGCTTTGATCGGCGCGATGCTGTCGTTTGCCTGGCCGTTGATCAACCCGCAAAAGTATCCGCGTCTGGGCCGTTTCCTGGAGCGGTGCAAGGCTGCCCCGGTGCTGCGTTTTACCCACGACCATCGTCGGGACTTTCTGTTTGTGGTGTTCGCGTTTGCCATTTGCACCGGCGTGATTCATTTCCTCAAGGCGCACACCAGCGTGTATTGCCCGATTGAAACGACTCTCTACGGCGGGAAAATTGCCCATATGGAGTGGTACAGCAACTTCCAGTTGTTCAAGGAAGCCGGCGATGGCCGCTGCTGGCCGGGCGGGCATGCTTCGGGCGGGTTCACCATGCTTGCGCTGTACTTTGTGGCGCGCCGTTATCGCTGGCGCTATTCGAAAGCGCTGATGTACGGCTCGCTGCTGCTCGGTTTCGTCTACGGCACGACGCGGGTCCTGCAAGGCTGGCACTACATGTCCCATACCTTCTGGGCCGGGATCTTCGTGTGGCTGGCGTGTTTGCTGACGGCCTTGGCCTTTTACGGGCGAGCGCGCCTGGAACTGCCGGTGCAGCAGAAACAGGAAGAGCCGGTGGTTTTAATCCAGTCGACCAGCCTTTCCTGAAGGCAAAAAAAGCCCGCGGGAGGGCGGGCAAACCGTAGTTTCTTGAATGAGCGAGGGCAATGTACCGGTTGGCGAGGCGTGATGGGGTGAAGAAAGTTTTATGTGGCGCAAAGGCCAGCGCATTTTGACGTCGCCAAAATGTTACGTATGCCATACATTCAGATGTAAATGTTACGGTATCGGAACATGGACCACGCTCTACTTATCTCGCGCCTTGGCAGACAGATACGCGAAAAGCGTATGAATCGTGGTATCACCCAAGCGCAATTAGCCGAACTCGCCGGGCTGACGCGACAAAAAGTCATTGCCGTCGAGAAGGGCGCTCTCTCTGTGAGTATGATGGCTTACGCGCGGGTTTTAGGCGCTCTGGAGTGTGAGCTCAAGGTCATTCCAGCGGCCATGCCGACGCTGGAAGAACTTGGGGAACTGTTCTGAATGAAAATGACTTCGCTCATCGTCAACACCCCGGAAGGCTATAGCGGGCGCGTCCTCACCAGCGCGGCGGATTTCGTTTTTCGTTATGACGCAGAAGCAATGCACGGTGAAGCAGTCAGTTTGATTGACGCGAGATTTGCCAAGCCAATATGCAAGGCGCGATAGCAAGAAACAAAAAAGCCCGACACTTGGTCGGGCTTCACTTACAGCAATATCACTTAACCGCGTTTAGCTTCAGCTTCCATCATCACCAGATTTTGCTGTTTGGTAGCTTCGGTCAGCACTTCACTGTAGACACGTTTTTTCTGATCTGATTTTGCGTTGCGAATAAAGTCGGCAAAAGGGCTTTTGGCACCCTTGCTAAGGCCTAGCTTGATCGAAATCATTGATGTGCTCCTGATTCTAACCCGAGCATGGCCATTAAATCGGCTCGCGTGTAACGCTCAGGGATATGGTAGTCAATTTTATCGACCCCAGCTTTGTAGAGGCGTCCTGAATTATCGATATGCTTGAGCAGCAAATCCACATGGACGTCGCCTCCATACTCTAGCTTAAGCGTATTCACTACGTCACGTGCGGCAAAATACTGATCGATAAAATGCTGTGCTTGGATTCTTCTTCCTTCAGCCTCTTCGCGGGCTTTGACAAATTCCCATGCGAGGAGCGGATTCTGGTAGACGTAAAGAATTTGCACGAATCTACCTTTGCGCAGGGATCTCTCCACGTTCCTCCTCGCCACCTCAATATTGGAAAGCGTTCCATCCAGGACAAAAGACTGTCTTTGGTCGAACGCTAGATCCAGAATTTTATCCACCAAAATTGACACTCCGCTTTGGAAAATCCAAGCGTTTCCTCCCGCATAGTCATCAAATTCGCTGCGGAGCTCATCAGGATCAATTCTTAGGATCGCAGTGTCAGCAAAGAGATTTACTAGAGCGATTGACGCCTCTGTCTTTCCTGCTCCAGGTGAGCCAGCCATGAATACTGAAACAGGCTCCTGCTCTGGTGGATATATGGAAATATCGGTCCTTTGTCAGGCTATGGTTTTCTTCTTCGATCGTGCGAAGGTGAGGGCTTCATTTTGCATACGCTGTTCAGCAGGAGTCATTGGCTCAATCCTTTGCAAGGACACGCTTAAGCTGGAAAGGAGAATGTTTAAAGCATACGCATTTACCTATCACTCTCCAGTTCATGGCAGGCGCCACAGGTCGCGGGAAACTTCCTAGGACGTCACTCCTTCAACCCCACTCCGCTCCTAAACCCGATGCAACTCCCCCAACGTCACCGTGTGCCTGAAATGATGCTCCCACAGCCGCACGCCCATTCCCCCCGACCGGTCCAGCGATGACCCCACTGTCAGGTCCGTGATCAACGTCGGTTGCAACCCTGCGTCGAACAACGCAAACCCCGCCGCCAGGCAGCACGTCTCGGTCTGAAGACCGCACACCAGCACGCGATCCACTTGCAAACCGGATAGATAGTCTATGGTTTCGGGCGTTGGCGCGTAGCCGTGCTTGATGAAAATGCGATCAGCCTGGATCAGGCTTTCATCATCCGGTGCGGGGTGCCAGCCAAGTTGTTTCTGGAAGGGGGTTCTGGATTCATCGTGGCGTTCCACGGTAGCGACGCTCGGCAGGGTGCCGATGAGTTTCCGGATACCGTCGACCAGCCATTGCGGCGGGGTGAAACAGGGTTGGACGTCAACGATGAGGAGGGCTTGATGCATGGTGTGGGTTCCGTAGGGCGGTGTCGCATGCCTCATTGTATGTCGGTATGTATTTATTAAATGTCGTCAATTAAATGGCGATTTATCGTAATTAAAAACCATACGGCAGCTTTGTAGACAAACTATTGACAGTGCGTCGTCGATCTCACATCATCGGCGCCGCGTTAATGGCCTAGCGCCATAAAATCGACGTTGACCGGACAAACCCGATTCATGATTTTGAACCTTCGAGATTGGGGCGATGTCGCAGTCTCAGGCGTGATGGGCCAAGTGCCATCAGCCTGGATCAATGATCTACAGAGTCACCGTTTGGCGGACTTTACATACGAAGTGTCCGTGTGAATCTTCAGGAATAAACTTCATGCTTGATGGGCGAATACTGGTTACCGGCGGTGCAGGATTTATTGGGTCACACCTTGTGGAAGCTTTGCTTGGCAAAGGCTACAAGGTTCGCGTACTGGATAATTTGTCGACCGGAAAGGTCGGTAACCTGCCGGTGGGTAATGCCAACCTGAACCTGGTCGTCGGCGATGTAGCGGACGATGCCGCTGTAGAACAAGCCATGCGTGATTGCACCGCAGTCGTGCACCTGGCAGCGGTGGCCTCGGTTCAGGCGTCGGTAGATGATCCGGTCAGCACCCATCAAAGCAATTTCGTCGGCACGCTCAACGTGTGTGAACACATGTTGAAGGCCGGGATCAAGCGCGTGGTATTCGCGTCCAGCGCGGCCATCTACGGCAACAATGGCGAAGGTTCGGCGATCGACGAGGACACCCCCAAGTCACCGCTGACTCCTTACGCCAGCGACAAACTGGCCAGCGAGTATTACCTGGACTTCTACCGCCGTGAGCATGGCCTGGAGCCGGTGGTCCTGAGGTTCTTCAATATCTTCGGCCCGCGCCAGGACCCTTCGTCGCCGTACTCCGGCGTGATCAGCATCTTCACCGAACGGGCCATGGCCCGGCAGCCTGTGGCGATTTTCGGCGACGGTGAACAGACCCGTGATTTCGTTTACGTCCAGGACCTGGTGAGCATTCTCGTCCAGGCCGTGGAAGCGAGCGAGCCGAGCCCCGGCGCGGTGAATGTCGGGCTTGGTCGCTCCACCAGCCTCAACGACCTGATCACCGAGTTGGGGAGCGCCACCGGCAATCCTTTGGCGGTGACTTATCAGGCTCCGCGTCAAGGCGACATACGCCATTCACGCGCCAATAACGCTCGCCTGCTGGAGCGCTTCACGCTGGCGGCACCAACCTCCATTGGTGACGGTTTAGCACAGCTTTTGCGCAGTTTGTAACCCGCCGGTTCCACCGCTTGGTGTGCAGGCAGTCTCGGTTCAGTTCCTTTCAAGAGTGAATTATGGAAATCGTTTTTCGCAGGACGCGTGTCCGCTCGGTCGCCAGGCGGCTATTCGCTGCCGTGGCACTCTTCGTGAGTGGACCAGCTGTACAGGCTGCAGCGGTACAGTCTCCATCCAGTGTGGCTTTCTGGTATGCCGAACAGCCACCGCTGTCTGAACTGGCTCAGTTTGAATGGTCTGTGGTCGAGCCGGGGCACATGACGGCGAACGATGTCAAAACCTTGCGCAAATTAGGCAGCCAGCCGTTTGCGTATGTGTCCGTCGGCGAGTTCGATGGCAACAAGGCTGAAATCGACAAGGCGGGGCTGGGTAAAGCGGTCACTGCCGTGCGGAACGACTCCTGGAACAGTCAGGTCATGGACCTCACCGCGCCAGCCTGGCGGGAGCACTTGCTCGGCCGCGCCAAAGCGTTGCAAGCACAAGGTTATGCCGGTCTGTTTCTCGACACCCTCGACAGTTTTCAGTTGTTGCCGGAAGCGTCGCAGCAAGCCCAGCGTGTTGCCCTTGCCAGTTTTCTGCGCGAACTGCACAACCGTCAGCCAACGCTGAAGCTGTTTTTCAATCGCGGATTTGAAGTGTTGCCCGAGCTTGATGGCGTGGCGGCAGCCGTGGCTTTCGAATCCCTGTACGCCGGTTGGGATCCTGCCGCCAAGCGTTATCGGCCGGTCCCGGAAGCGGATCGCCAGTGGTTGCTGGGTGAGTTGCAACCCCTGCGCGCCAAAGGCATACCGCTGGTTGCGATCGACTATTTGCCACCGGAACGTCGTGAAGAAGCACGCAAGTTGGCCAAACGCCTGCGCGATGAGGGTTTCATTCCCTTTATCAGCACGCCTGAACTGGACTCGATGGGTATCAGCAACATCGAGGTCCAGCCGCGTCGAATCGCACTGGTTTTCGATCCGCGCGAAGATGACCTGATCAATAACTCCGGGCACACCCTGCTCGGCGGCCTGCTCGAATACCTTGGTTACCGGGTCGATTACCTGGCGGCCGACAGTTCATTGCCGGAGCATCGTTTTCGCGGTTTGTACGCGGGCATCGTGACCTGGATGACCACCGGCCCGCCGCAGGACAGTTCGGCGTTCAATCGCTGGCTCGGCAAGCGCCTGGACGAACAGGTGCCTCTGGTATTTTTCGCGGGGCTGCCGGTTGAGGACAGCAGTTTGCTCAAGCGCCTGGGCCTGAGTCGCTCGGTCGCGCCTGGCACCCAGGCCGTGACCATAACCCATCAGGACAAGTCGCTGATCGGGGCGTTCGAAGCACCGGTGCAGCCCCGATCCCGTGACTTGACGCCTGTTTCAGTATTGCCCAATGGACCGAAGGCAGCCTTGTCGCTGACCGGCAAAGGTGGCCAGACATACGTTCCGGTGGCGGTTGCCGAGTGGGGCGGCTTTGCGCTCTCTCCGTATATTCTCGAGGTGAACAACGAGCGCAGTCGCTGGATTCTCGATCCGTTTGCGTTCTTGCAGGCCAGCTTGCATTTGCCGGTGCAACCGCGTCCGGATACCACCACGGAAAACGGTCGTCGCATCGCGACCGTGCACATTGATGGCGATGGTTTCCCGTCGCGCGCCGAAGTGCGTGGCTCGCCCTACGCCGGCAAGCAAGTGCTCGATGATTTCATTCAACCGAACCCGTTTCTGACCTCGGTGTCGATCATCGAAGGTGAGATTTCGCCGCGCGGGATGTTCCCGCACCTGGCGCGCGAGCTGGAGCCTATCGCGCGTGATTTGTTTGCCAACCCGAAAGTCGAAGTGGCCACTCACACCTTCAGCCATCCGTTCTTCATGCAGCCGGAAGTGGCGCAGAAACGCGAAAACTTCGACGCGGAATACGGCTTGAAAATGGCCATTCCGGGTTATGACAAACTCGATTTCCATCGCGAGGTTTTTGGCTCGCGTGACTACATCAATCAGCGGCTGACCACCCCGGAAAAGCCAGTGAAGATGATCTTCTGGCCGGGCGATGCCTTGCCGTCGGCGGCGACCATCAAAATGGCTTACGACGCCGGTCTGAAAAACGTCAACGGCGCCTCGACCATGCTGACCAAGGCCAACCCGTCGCTGACAGGGTTGAACCCGCTGTTAAGGCCCACCGAAGGTGGTCTGCAGTATTACGCGCCGATCATCAACGAGAACCTTTACACCAATCTTTGGAAGGGGCCGTACTACGGTTTCCGCGATGTGATCGATACCTTCGAGCTGACCGACAGCCCACGACGACTGCGCGGCCTGCATCTCTATTACCACTTCTATTCGAGCACCAAGCAAGCCTCGATCAAAGCCATGAACGAGATCTATGGCTACATGCGCGACCAGCAGCCGATGTCGCTGTGGATGAGCGATTACCTTGATCGTCTGCACGGTCTGTATCAGTCCAGTCTGGCGCGTACCGCCGACGGTGCCTGGCAGGTTCGCGGCATGGATGCGTTGCGCACGCTGCGACTCGACCCGCAAATGGGGTGGCCGGACCTTCTGCGCTCGCAAGGCGTCGCCGGGGTTCGCGATTTGCCGCAGGGGCGCTATGTGCACTTGAGCCGCGACCAGGCATTGCTCGTCCTGCGCCCTGAGCGCGATCCGCGGCCAGCGCTGGAGGAAGCCAATTTACCGTTGCAGCAGTGGCGTTATCTGGATGACCAGCGAGTGAGCTTTTCGTTTGCAGGTCAAATAGACCTGACCTTCTCGGTGCGCTCGGCGAGCGCTTGCCGGGTCGAAGTGGATGGGCAGCGTTTTGCAGGCAAGGCCTCGGCCGGTCTGTGGACTTTTCAATTACCTATGAAGCAGGTGAGTAATGCTCAGCTCATCTGCAACTAACTCTTCAGCCACTAAAAGCGGCCGCCTCCTCAATCCATGGGTCCTGGCGGTGGTGGCGGTTGCCGTGGGAGGTCTGCTGTGGGCGACTTTCCAGCGTGAAGAAGTGTTCCAGCCTGACGGTCGCGAGCCGGATGCGGTGTCGGCCAACTATGCCGAGTTGCTGCTGACTGCGCACCCGGAGGACGAGCATCTGCGGCTGCAATTGATCGATCTGTTGATCCGTCTCGGCGACTACGCCAAAGCACGCCAGCACGTGGAAAACTGGCCAAATCCGAATCCGCAATTGCAGGCGTATTACCGGCTTGAGCTGGACGCGCTGGACGCTGCAAAAGATAGCGATCTGATCACGCAACAGGCCCTGGTCGAGCGTCTGAAAAGCTTTGATCATCGCTTGCTGCCGTTGCCGCAATTACAAAGCCTGGCCAAGCTCGCGCTGATATTGCAGGCGCCGGCTTTCGCCGCCAGTGTCTATGAGGAAATCGCCGCTCGTGATCCGCAGCAGCGCAGCGATGCCCTCCAGTCCGCCGCGAAATGGTATCTGGCGGGCGAGCAGCCGGAACGCGCCGCAGACATCTACCTGGAACTGAAAAAGGACAGCGATCAGGCAGGCGCACGCCGGGAGTACGCACAACTCGCGTTCAACAGCCTGTTGGCCTCCGGAAAGGGAGAGCGGGCTACGCAGGTGCTCGCCGATGAAATCGATCTGCTGATCAATCCGCAAACCGATGTGGCCTGGGTGCAGCAGGGCGTTGATGTCGCGATCGCGAACAACCGCCCCGATCTGGCGCAACGCTTCCTGGATCAGTGGCGCCTCCTGGAACCGGACAATACAGAAATCCTGCGCAAGGAATTCAGCATGCGTCTGGCGCTTGGCGATTTGCCCGGCGCCTGGGACAGCGGTCAGCATTTGCTGGTCGAACATCCCGAAGACCTGGATCTGCTGGAGCAAATGGCTCGGCTCGGTGAGTGGCGCGGCGAAAGCGAAGCCGCGCTTGGCTACTGGATTCGTTTGCTGGAACTGCAGGAAACACCGGAGACCCGTGAACACGCCTGGCGGCTGGCCATCCAGCAGTTTGACTTTGACCGGGCGATTCCATTGCTCGCCGGCATCATGGATCAACGTGCGCTGACCGACATCGAACTCGACGCGCTGATTTACGGCCATGAGTCACGGGGCACACCGGGACAGGCCGAAAACTGGCTGCGTGCCTACGTGCGCAAGTACCCGACCCATCGTCTGGCCTGGACGCGCCTGCTGCAAAACCTGGAAAACACCGGGCAGTTCGCGGCCAAGGCCGATGTCTACAAGAACTATTCAAAACGTTTTGTCCTGACCACCACCGAGCGGGTCGATTGGGTCGACACTGACCTGAAGCTGTTTGACAACAACGCCGCATGGCAGGTGTTGCAGGTCGATAACAGCAAGATCGTCGATCCCAATTACTGGCGCTCCCGGGCTGCAGTCGCCTGGAACCTGGAACTGGACGATGAACTGCAGGTGGCGCTGGAGAAAATGCTCGCGCTCAAGGGCTCGCTGGGTATCGGCGAAGAGAGTCAGTTGATCACCCTTTACCGCACCAGTAATCCACGGCGTGCCCTGGAGTTGATGGTCGACAGCTGGAAGCGCACCCACGATGAGCAGCGCCTGGAACAGGCATTGCAGCTGGCCCAGGAACTGCAGGACTGGCCGCTGGTGATCGCACTGCTCAAGGATGCCGAACAGTACCCGGACATTTACGAGCAGGGTCAGGTGCTGGCGGTACGCGGTGCCTTGGCGACTCAGCAGGGGCAGGACGAGGAGGCCGAGCGTTTGTACCTGCTGGGCTTGTCGCGCTACCCCGATGACAACCTGTTTCGCGAGCGCCTGATGTGGCTCTACGTCGATCAGGGCAACACCACCAAACTCAAGCCGTTGCTGACGGAATGGAAAGCCCGGGCGCGTACAGACCGGGTGTTGTGGTTGCCGTTCGCCAGTGCCAGCCAGATGCTCGGCCGCAGCAGCGAAGCGTTGGCCTGGTATCGGATGTACCTCAAGAACAGTCCTCAGGATTGGTTGGTACAGGCGGCTTATGCCGATGCGCTCGACGGCGCCGGTTATCAGGATGCGGCCCAGCGTCTGCGCCTGAAGTTGCTGCGCAGCCCCGAGAGTGAAAACCTTCAACCGTCGTCCCAGCGCTACGTGATCTGGTTGCGCCTGATGGCCAGCAGCTATTCGCCACGCAAGGCTCAGCAAGAAGTGCAGAAGTGGCAGGACGGTTCGCCGGCGATGCTGCAATTGTGGTTCGAGCGTTTGCTGGCGCGCCTGGACGCGACCAATCAGGAATCGCAAAAAGACCAATGGCTGGAGTGGGCGCGTGGCCAAGGCTTGAAAGTCGACCGCTATGAGCAGATTCAGCAGGCGCTGCGCAGCCGCAACAAGGCTCAGGTCGAAACGCTGTTGGCGAGTAGCGATCTGAACCCGGCACAGCGGGCCCAGGCCCTCAGCCGCCTTGGGCGCGTCAATGAAGCGCTGGATACCAACCTGTCTGCGCTCGGTGACGAGCAACCCGAGGCGGTGCGCGACCAGCTGCGACGCCAGGCCGTGGAGATTCACGAAAGCACACCGCAAGGTGCACTGCTGTCGTGGCAGGATCAGAATTTCGGCGGCATCGCTTTCAATGCTCCGCGCCTGCAGATTGCCCACAACCTGGGTGACAAGTGGTACGCCGATCTTGAGTTGGAACAGGGCAAGTACGACGGTGACGACGTACGTTCATCGAAAATCGGTGAGGAGCGCAATGCCGCCCTGACCTTGATCCGCCGGGTGGAGGATGGCAGCTATAAACTGTTTGCCGACACCAGCCAGCGCAGCGATGACGACCGCAATGGCCTGGGTCTTTCCCGGATCTGGCAGTTGGGCGTCAGCGATGAACTCGAGACCGGTCTGGGCTGGCATCGCAAAAGTGAAGACAGCGGGTTTATGCGTGCTTTCGGTCAGCAAGACAGTGTGTGGGTGGGTGGTCGGCATGGGCTTTCCGCTCGTGATCAGATCAGCTGGGAAGTTGCCCAGCGATCCTTCTCCACCCGTGCTGGCAACGACCTGGGCAATGGCCAGGCGCTGAAAATGGAATACAACCACACGCTGGAATTCGCGGGGCCTAACTGGACCGTGCGCAGCGGTGTCGATTATCAGCACAACAACGTGAAGGACCGCACGCTGGATTATCTGTCCGAAGCTAAAGAAGACGGCCCGATAAAGCGCGTTGATGACTCGGACGACGCAACGACGGTGCTTGCCAGTGACCTGCTACAAAGCCGCTACGGCCAACTCTATGTCGGCTCGTCCTGGCGTCGCGGCATACCCGGCGCACTGGTTCGCACCAAGCCGCAATACACCTGGCTGGTGGACGTGACGGCAGGCTGGCAATGGCTGGATCAAACTTTTAACTACGGCATCAATACCGGGATCGGTTTTGAAGTGCTGGGTGATGACGAACTGGCCCTGACCTTCGGCTACCAATCCGCGCCACAAGGCGGGGATGGTCAGTCCGGCGGAACACTGGGTGTGAGCTACGGCGTGCGGTTTGGACGCTGATCATGGAATGTCTACGGAGAAAAACTATGCAAGCAATTCGTAATCTGGGTCTGGCCCTCGCCGTCCTGTTCGTCGCCGGTTGCGCCAGCTTCACCGATGAATCCAGTCCGAACCTGCCGCGCAACGCGCAGTGGGGCATCGTGCCGATGGTCAACTATTCGCAGACACCGCAGGCCGGTGAGCGCAGCGAACAGATCCTGCTCAGTGTCCTCAGCAGCCACGGTCTGCAACCCCAGGTTTACCCGGTCAGCACCCAGGGCGAACAAGCGCTGATGGATGACAACGAGCGTCTGGCCGGAGCCCTGGAATGGGCGCGCGAGCAGAAACTCGATTATGTGATCGCCGGCAGCGTGGAAGAGTGGCAGTACAAGAACGGCCTGGACGGCGAGCCAGCGGTGGGCATCAGCCTGCGCGTACTCGAAGGCAGCAGCGGTCGCGTACTCTGGAGCAAGAGTGGCGCACGTGCCGGCTGGTCCCGTGAAAGCCTCGCGGGCACTGCGCAAACGGTGCTCGACAAACTTGTCGGCGCCCTTCGGTTCGAGTGATTGCAATGAATTCTCCCCACATGGATTACAGCCTGGCGCCTCAAGCCAGCGGCCCGGTGTCTTGGCTGGAAACGTTTCTGGTCACCGGCGCGGCCATCGGCCTGGGCTTGTGGCTGACCCCTGAAGACCCGTTGCAGATACACGGCGGGTTCCCCTGGCCGATTCTCGCGCCGCTGCTGCTGGGCGTGCGTTACGGTTTTGTGCGTGGTCTGTTCAGCGCCAGCCTGTTGGTCCTGGCGATGTTTGCCCTACGCTACAGCGGTCTCGAAGGCTACGCCCGGATCGATCCGTCATTCATTGTCGGCGTGCTGGTTTGCGGGATGCTGGTGGGTGAGGTTCGCGACCAGTGGATGCGGCGCCTGGAGCGGCTGCAGATGGCCAACGAATACCGTCAGTACCGTCTCGACGAGTTCACCCGGGCGCACCAGATTCTGCGGGTCTCCCACGACCTGCTCGAGCAGCGGGTGGCCGGCAGCGACCAGAGCCTGCGCAGCTCCTTGCTGGGCTTGCGCGAAAAATTGCGGGTGATGCCGGACGCGGGCGATGCGTTGACCGCACTGGCAGACCCGATCACGTCGATGCTTGGACAGTACGGCGCGTTGCGCGTGGCCGGTCTGTACCGCGTTGACGAGCGTGAAGAAAATGTCTTGCCTGAAGCGTTGGCAACGATCGGCGTCATGGGGCCGTTGGGCACCGAAGACGGTCTGGTCAAGCTGTGCCTGGAGCGCGGCGAACTGGTGAGCGTGCGTCAGGAGCTGATTGATTCCGGCACCTCGGCGCAGTTCTCATCGTTACAGGCGTGCATTCCGTTGATCGATGCCGAGGGGCGTCTGCTGGCGATTCTGGCGGTTCGGCAGATGCCGTTCTTCGCCTTCCAGGATCGTACCCTGAGCCTGTTGGCGCTGCTCGCCGGGCACATCGCCGACCTGTTGCGTCGTGACCCGCACGTGCTGCAACTGCCCGACGCCGATGCGCAGCAGTTCACCCTGCAGCTCAAGCGTTCGCTGGTGGATGTCGAGAAACACACGTTGCCGGCCGGGCTGTTTGCCTTTGAAATGACCCGTCCCAACGACGAGCTGACGCGTCTGCTGGAACGCAGCCAGCGCGGTCTCGATCTGCACTTGCCGGTGCGCAACAATCGCGATCATCAACTGTTGCTGGTGCTCTTGCCGTTGACCAGCCCGCAGGGCACCGAAGGTTATCTGGCGCGGATCAGCCTGTTGTTGCATGAGCACTTTGGTATTGAAAGTGACATGGCGAGCCTGGGTGTGCGAGTGATGCCTTTCAATCTGGAGCCTGGCTGTGAACGCGACGGGCTGCGTAATTTCCTGTTCAACGAGTGTGGCCTGAATGATCAGCAAGTGGCTGTTTAGCGGAGCCTTGTTGTTAGAGGCGGGCAGCTGGGCCAGTTTGTGGCTCGCGGCGCCCGAGTTGCAACAATTGCTGGTGTTCGCCCTCAGCCATGGTCTGGCGTGCGTGATGCTGTGCGCCGCGGTGTGGCTGTTGTTGCCGGCACGCTACCGTGCGCCGTTGCCGTGGAGCCCGCTGTTCATTTTCAGCCTGGCGTTCTTCGTGCCGGTGATCGGGGCGGTCGGTGTGGTCCTGTCGATATTTCCGGCGCTGTACCTGCCACGTAAACGCGACAAGCAAGCCTGGCAGGCTGTCGGTATTCCGAGCCTGCCGTATCGCGCGCAGCTGCAATTGCATTCGCCGATCTTTGCCGACGGCGGTTTGCAGGATGTGCTGCGCCACGCACCCGATCCTGATCAGCGTCTGGCCGCGTTGCTGGCCACGCGGCGCATGCCGGGCAAGGAAGCGGTACCGATCCTCAAACTGGCGCTGGGTGATCCCAGCGACGACGTGCGGCTCCTGGCGTACTCAATGCTCGACAAGCAGGAAAGCGACATCAACCTGCGTATCCAGATCGCCCTCGGGCAACTGGGCGGCGCCAATGCCAAAACCGCCGGTGCGCTGCATGGCACGCTGGCGCGCTGGTATTGGGAGTTGGCGTACCTCGGCCTGGCGCAAGGCAGTGTGCTGGAACACGTACTCAATCAGGCCGCCGAACATGCCGAGCAAGGGCTTGAAGCGGGCGAGGGCGGTGAACTGTTCTTGCTGGCCGGACGCATTGCGCTGGAGCGCGGTGATATCGAGCGCGCCGAAGTGCTCTTGCATCAGGCCCAGGACAACGGCATGGGCGCAGCGCAGGTTCTGCCGTTCCACGCCGAACTGGCGTTCGAGGCCGGTCGTTATCACGAAATCCCCGGGTTGCTCGAGAAGCTTCCGGAGAAAACCCGTCAGCGGCCACCCTTCGCTGAACTGGTGAGGAGCTGGACATGAACCACAAGGAAGAGGCACCGACGGCCGACATCTGTCTGCTGCTCGAAGGCACCTGGCCTTACGTGCGCGGCGGTGTATCGAGCTGGATTCACCAGATGATTCTCGGCCTGCCGGAGCTGACCTTTTCGGTGATGTTCATCGGCGGCCAACGTTCGGCCTACCCGTCGCGGCGCTATGAAGTCCCGTCGAATGTGCTGCACATCGAGGAGGTGTTTCTCGAAGACGCGACCCATCCGGTCAACACCCGTGGAACGCCGCGAGAGGCAGACCCGCAGCATCTGTTGGATCTGTATCGTTTCCTGCACCACCCGGACACGCCGGAGCCCGAGTTGGGCGAACGCCTGCTCGACTGCATCGCGCAGGGCCGCATTACCCTCGACGACGTGCTGCGCAGCCGCGCCAGTTGGGAGGCATTGAGCGAGGGCTATCGGCTGCATTGCGCCGACCCGTCCTTCGTCAACTATTTCTGGACCCTGCGTTCGATGCAGTCGCCGTTGCTGATGCTCGCCGAAGCGTCGCGCAAAATGCCGCGAGCGCGGATGCTGCATTCGATCTCCACCGGTTACGCCGGGCTGCTGGGGTGCATTCTCAAGCAGCGCTGGAACTGCACCTACCTGCTCAGCGAGCACGGGATCTACACCAAGGAACGCAAGATCGACCTGGCCCAGGCCAGCTGGATCGCCGAGAGTTCAGGCCAGGCGCTCAATCGCAGCCTCGACGCCGGCTCGGGTTACATTCGTACGCTGTGGGTGCGCTTCTTCGAGCGCATCGGTCAGCTGACCTACAACAGCGCCGACAACATCATCGCGTTGTATGACGGCAACCGTCAGCGGCAGATCAAGGACGGTGCCGACCCGGCCCGCACGCAGGTCATCCCGAACGGCATCGACCTGCCGCAGTGGACCGCGGCCCTGGAATCCCGTGCGCCCGGCATTACACCCGTGGTGGGCTTGATCGGGCGTGTGGTGCCGATCAAGGACGTGAAAACCTTCCTGCGGGCCATGCGCGGAGTGATCAGCGCCATGCCGGAGGCCGAAGGCTGGATCGTCGGTCCCGAAGAGGAAGACCCGGAATACGTCAGCGAATGCCGTAGCCTGATGGCCAGCCTGGGTCTGGAAGGCAAGGTGCATTTCCTGGGTTTCCAGCGCATCCAGGACATCCTGCCGAAACTCGGCCTGATGGTGCTGACCTCGATCAGCGAGGCGCAACCGCTGGTGATCCTCGAAGCCTGGGCCGCCGGTACGCCGGTGGTCAGCAGCGATGTGGGCTCGTGCCGCGAATTGATCGAAGGCGGCAGCGCCGAAGACCGCGACCTCGGCCTGGCCGGCAAAGTGGTGGCGATTGCCGATCCACAGGCCACCTGCGCCGCGATCCTCGAACTGCTACGCAACCCGCAACGCTGGAATGCCGCGCAGGCCAGCGGCTTGCTGCGGGTCAATCGTTACTACACCGAAGCCTTGATGCTGCAGCGTTATCGCGACTTGTATCAAGCAGCCATGGAGAACAGTTAAATGGCCGGCATTGGCTTCGAACTGCGCAAGATCCTTTCGCGCGACTCCTACACCGCGACCTTGCACGCTTATATGTATGCCGGCCTGATCAGTTCCGGGCCCTGGGTGTTATCGATCATCAGCGTGATGCTGGTGGGGATCATCAGTCTGGGGTTGGTGATACCCAACACGCTGGTGGGGCAGTTTCTGGTGACGGTGACCTACCTGATGGCCACCTCGTTGATTCTCACGGGCGGCTTGCAGCTGTTCTTCACCCGGTTCGTGTCCGACCGCTTGTTCGAGCACAAGTACGAACAGATCCTGCCCAACTTGCTGGGCATCCTGTTGCTGGTCACGCTCGCCGCCGGCGTGCTGGGCATCATCGTGCTGGCCGTGATGTTCGACCAACCGCTGATCTACCGGGTGCTGGTGCTGTCGAATTTCGTGGTGCTGTGCAACTTGTGGCTGGTGATCATCTTTCTGTCGGGGATGAAGGCCTATAACCGCATTCTGCTGGTCATGCTGGTGGGCTACACGCTGATGGTGGCCAGCGCCTATGTGCTGGCCTTCCTGAAAATACCGGGCCTGTTGCTGGCGCTGTTGATCGGACACAGCACGCTGCTGTTCCTGTTCCTCTACGACATCCTGCGCGAGTACCGCGCGGAAAAGCTGATCGCCTTCGACTTCCTCGATCGGCGCCAGGTATTCCTCAGCCTGCTCGCCACCGGTTTCTTCTACAACTTCGGCATCTGGATCGACAAGTTCCTGTTCTGGTTCAACCCCGGCACGTCCAGCAACGTCATCGGCCCGCTGCGTGCGTCGATCCTGTATGACATGCCGATCTTCCTCGCGTACCTGGCGATCATTCCGGGGATGGCGGTGTTCCTGGTGCGCATCGAAACCGATTTCGCTGAATGGTATGACCGTCTGTTCCGGGCGATCCGCGAGGGTGAAACCTTGCAGCACATCGGTTCGCTGAAAACCGAAATGACCTTGTCGATCCGTCAGGGGCTGCTGGAAATCTGCAAGGTGCAGGGGCTGACGGTGGTGCTGCTGTTCCTGTTCGCGCCGCGGTTGCTGGATTGGCTGGGCATCTCCAGCTACTACCTGCCGCTGTTCTACATCGACCTGATCGGCGTCAGTATCCAAGTGGTGTTCATGGCGTTGCTCAACGTGTTCTTCTACCTGGACAAGCGCACTGTGGTGCTGGAGTTGTGCGTGCTGTTCGCGGTGTTGAATGGGGCGCTAACCCTGCTGAGCATGTACCTTGGCCCGAGCTTCTTTGGCTACGGGTTCACGCTGTCGTTGCTGGTCTGTGTGCTGCTTGGGCTACACCGACTGTCCACGGCGCTGGAAGACCTGGAGTACGACACGTTCATGCTGTCATCGCGTTAACGGTTGTTGCGGGTATGAAAAGGCACTGGCGATCATCGCCAAGTGCCTTTTTTTTCGCCCGGTGGCTTCCGACTGACGTCACTTGAAAGCCGATAGTGCGCTGCTAGGCTTGGACAGTCGTGTTGTTCGTGGGCCGTTATTGCCCCTAAAGCCGTTCAGGAGATACCGTCATGAGTACGTCCCTGGAAACCGTTCTTTACACCGCAAAAACCCACACCGTCGGCGGCCGCACCGGCACCGGCAAATCCAGCGATGGCGAGCTGGATGTGAAATTCAGTTCCCCCGGTTCAGGCAAGCCGGGGACCAATCCGGAGCAACTGTTTGCACTGGGTTATTCAGCCTGTTTCATCGGTGCGATACAGGTCGCCGCCGGCAAATTGAAAGTCAAATTACCGGAAGATACGTCGGTGGATGCCGAGGTGGATCTTGGCAAAACCAGTGGCGGGGATTTTCAATTGGCGGTCCGGTTGAACGTCAATATTCCTGGCTTGGAGGAGGGCGTGAAACGGGAGTTGGCCGAGGCGGCGCATCAGATCTGCCCTTATTCGCGGATGACGCGGGGGCATGTGCAGGTGGAGTTGAAGGTCCTCTGACGCTGACACTGTAGGAGCGAGGCTTGTCCGGGAAAGCGATGTGTCCGCGAAAGCCGACAAGCCTCATCCATACACGACAAAACCTGATGCGGGTCAGTTAATGCGATCTCGAACGACAGCATCACAGGGCAGCAACCTGTCGAGATCGTCCAGCTCCGAGGCGTGATGGACACCCCATTCGATCAACGACTCCAGAATGGGTCGTAGGCTTTCGCCAAGCGGGGTGAGCAGGTATTCAATCCCCTGCCGATCCACGGTGCTGGACTGCCGACTCACCACTCCATGCTCCTCAAGCGCTCGCAGTTGCTCGATCAACACTTTCTGTGAGACGCCGACAATGCGCTTCTCCAGATCACAGGTGCGTTGCGGACCGTCCAGCAGCACATGAAGAATGACCGCCTTCCAGCGCCCGGAGAGGATTGCCAGCGTCCGCTCGATCGGCAAACCGGGCAGTCTATTGATGGTCTTCATGTGCTTCCACTGACAAAACGGTGTGTAGATGGGGACGACTATCGAACCGTACATTTTCCTTCCGATCAACACCGATCCGAAGGAAAGTCCATGATAGACCTGTTTGATTCTCTATTGGTTGGCGGCACCGCTCTGCTGAAGAACCGCATCGTCATGGCCCCTATGACTCGCACGCGAACGTCCGATGGCGACGTCCCGAATGAGTTGATGGCCACCTACTATGGGCAGCGAGCCAGTGCCGGCCTGATCGTGACGGAGGCAACCGACGTTGCTCCGTCCAGCAACGGCTATGCGATGACACCCGGCATCTACACGGATGCTCAACGGCAGGGCTGGCGGTTGGTGACCGACCAGGTTCACCGCAATGGCGGCACGATATTTTTGCAGTTATGGCACGTCGGCAGGATGGCCCACCCATCGCTCATGCCGAACGGCGAGGCGCCTTGGGGTGTGACCGAGGAGCGGGCTGAGGCCCAGGTGTTTGCCCACGGCCCGGACGGCAAGCTGGAGCATATTCCCGCAGGCAAGCCCCGGCGTTTGAGAACGGAAGAGGTGTTTGCGTTGGTCAACACCTTTACCCAACGCTGCGTCCAGGCTCGCGAGGCGGGATTCGACGGCGTCGAAATCCACGGCGCCAACGGTTATCTGTTCGAGCAGTTCATGAACTCGGTGCTCAATACGCGCACTGATTGCTTCGGCGGCGATAGCGTAGAAAACCGTACACGGTTCCTGTTGGAGGTCGTTGAAGCGGCGGTGCGCGAATTGGGGCCGGGACGCGTGGGTGTCCGCCTGTCGCCGTTTGGCAAGTTCAACGGCATTCCGGCGGACCCTCGCACCGAGGAAAACTTGCTGTACGTTGCCGAGCGCCTGGGGCGTCTAGGCGTCGCCTATCTGCATCTGGTCTATGAACTGATGCCTGAGGCGAACATGGAGGTCGCCCAGTTCAAAACGAATCATCTCGACCACGCTTTGCTCAGGAAAATCCGCAAGGCGTTTTCTGGCGCAATCATCTGGTGCGGCGGTTTCACTGACCGCAAGAGCGCGCAGGATGCGCTGGACACAGGGTTGGTGGACCTGATCGGTTTCGGCAGACCTTATATTGCAAACCCGGATCTGGCTGAGCGTCTTAAGCATGGCTGGCCGTTAGCCGAAGCGGACCGATCAACTTACTACACCCGACGCGGAGGAGCGGGTTATACGGACTTCCCTGCGTTCCCGATCGTTAGTGCTGCATACGGCGCAGCCTGACCGCGGCGATGGAGCGAGCAGGCGTTCGGGGCGGGCGGTTCTGCGGACGCCTGCTGGTGGCCGGGGGGGCGACCCAAGTGGACGTTGATGCCTTGGTTTTTCTGAATTTCAGGCACAAAAAAAGACGTCCGTGGACGTCTTTAGATGATGAAGTGGTGGAGCCGGGGGGATTTGAACCCCCGTCCGCCAGTACTCCGCTGTCGGTACTACATGCGTAGCCGTGTCTATTAAGTTAACCCTCAGCGACCCGACGGGCAGGGTGCTTTGGGCGAGTTGTGTAAGTTTTAGCCGCTTCGTCCACAACGTACTGCACGGCGATTCTGTTCTATATGACAATCACTTTGGGTTTACAGACATCCCCTGATGATTGCTGGACCCGAAGGTACCAGAAGGGAAGGGCTAAGGCTGCTTACGCAGCGAGAGCGTATTCCCCGTAGGTTTCGTCATTGGCAACTATAAGAAGTTGCAACAGTGGATTTACGAGTTCTGTTACCAACTCGGCATGCACCTAAAGTTTCGCAACCGGCGTCGAATCCTAAACGGCCCCGAGCCTGTTGCTCTGTGAATCAAAGTGAGCAACAAGCCTGCGCAGTGTACGCCAACGCGGCTCAGAAGGCCAACCCGAAGGTTGGCCGCCACCGATCATGGATTGTGTTCGGTGCGTTGTTTGTCAGCGAGTGCCGATGCCTGGGTGGCCTCGGTGACGCATTTTTTGTCGTCCCCGGAAGCCTGGGACGCTTCGGCGCTGGACATCAGTCTTTTGACTTCCATTGCGGTGTTGCTGGAGCTCGCCGGCAGTGAATTCACCTTGCTTTTGAGCTCTTGCAGCTTGCTCGTACAAAGGTTGTTGTCCGCAGCAAACACGGGAGAAGCCAACATTGCAGCAGAAATGAACAGACCAGCGAGTGCGGTGCGTTTCATGGATATCTCCTTGAACTGATGGTCTCGGTGCTGCCGTATGAGCGTGTGGCTCGGCCGAGGTCGGAAAACAAGCCACGATGGATGAGGCCTACTTAAAAGACTACGGCGCAGCGCAGGAATTCGGTTCTTGAAAAAAAGGTTATGGGGAATCTTTTTGAAAGAACCAAACCCCAGCTGCAACAAAACCCGCACTTGGCGGGTTTTGGTGTGTTTCATATCGGGTCACGCCGGGGGAGCAGAAGGCCAACCCGAAGGCTGGCATTGTGCTGGGGCTATGGTTTGCCGCCGTCACTTACCTTCTGAATGGCCTGAATGGTTTTGGTGGTCTCGGCGATGCAATCATTAGTCCCTTCCTTGGTACCTTTTGCATGATCAGCTTTGGCTTTCTCGACGCTGTCCATGACCTGTTCATTCATATCCGGAGGAATCTGTGCCTTGGCATTTTCTATGGTCTTCAGATTGACCGCACAGAGGTCTTCGACGGCAAACGAAGGGGACGCCATCAGCGAGACAGTAACGAACAGACCTAACAGTACAGAACGTTTCATGTGTATCTCCTTGAACTGAGGGTCCAGGCATTTGCTGGCCATCAGGACGGGCTGCCAAGTTTGGGAAAGGCCCGGCAATGTCCGGGCTTAACCAGTGGACTACGGCGGTGCGTCAGGGTTCTATTTTTCTTCAGAGGGCCCTCGACCGGGTCACCCGATCCACCAGATAGACCAACCCGTGGTAGTCAATTCCACCGTGTTGCGTCAGACCGATCTCACAGGTGCGACTGGTGGAAATCCCCTCGCTGCACTGTTGCACCGCATCCCTGAGCGTGCGCAACGAATGGGCGTTCAGCTCTGGCGTGGTGAAACCTTTGTCGCCGGCAAAACCACAGCAATGAATGCCCTCGGGAATGATCACGTTCTTGCTGCATTTGCGCGCTAGATCGATCAGCGCCTGGCTTTCCCCCAAGTGCTGGGTGCTGCAGGTGACGTGCACGGCGATTGGCGCTTCCTGCGGCGTGAATTCGAGCCGGTCCATCAAATGCGTACGGATAAAACGCACCGGATCGTACAGGTCCAGTCGAACATCACCCAGGTCCTGAACCAGGCGCAGCGTGCAAGGGCTGGTGTCGCAGTAGATCGGGTCGAGACCGCCACGGCTGGCGTGCAGCAACGCGCCGATCAGCTCCTGGCGTTTGTGTTCGGCCTGTTCGGCGTAGCCCTTGGAAGCGAACGGCTGACCGCAGCAGAGACTGTCCTGATTGTCCGGAAAGACGACTTGGTAGCCGGCTTTTTCCAGCAAGCCACGGGTTTTGTCGTACAGCGACATTTGCTCTTTATCACCGGCTGCAGGCCCCATCACCCGCGAGACGCAGGCCGCCAGGTACACCACTCGCGGACGCGCATCCGTCACGGTCGGGCTGAAGCGAATGGCCTTTTCCGGCTGCGGCATGGCGTTGGTCCATTGCGGGACCTGACCTTTGGACAGCTTCGTCAGCGTCGCCGAAAGTTTCGCCAGACGTGGCGCCCCCAGCAGCATCCGCGCGCCGTTAGCCACGTGCAGGGTGAAGCGTGCACCTTGCAGCGCGGTGGCGAAATTGCCTTCCAGCCAATTGGCGGTTTTCGTGTGCGTCGCCTTACGGCTTCGGAGCTTTTTCACCAGCTCGCCGGTGTTGATTCCTACAGGGCAACGTTGCGCGCACAGCCCGGTGGCGGCGCAAGTGTCGATGCCTTGGTATTCATAAGCGGCTTCCAGTTCGGTGGTGTTCACGCCGGCACGTTTCTTCGCCTGAATGTCACGCCAGATCACGATGCGCTGGCGCGGGCTCAGGGTCAGGCCTTTCGACGGGCAAACCGGCTCGCAGAAACCGCACTCGATGCACTTGTCCACAATCTCGTCGGCCGCCGGCAGCGGTTTCAGGTTCTTCAGGTGGATCTGCGGATCGTCGCTGAGCACCACGTCGGGATTGAGAATGCCATTCGGGTCGAGCAGGCGTTTGAGCTGCCACATCAACTGGTAGGCATCGCTTCCCCATTCCAGTTCGACGAAGGGCGCCATGTTGCGGCCGGTGCCGTGCTCGGCCTTCAGCGAACCGCCGAACTCCACGGCGACCAATTGCGCGACGTCATCCATGAACGCCTGATAGCGTGCGACTTCTTCCGGGTTGTTGAAGCCTTGGGTGAAGACAAAGTGCAGATTGCCTTCCAGGGCGTGTCCGAAAAGTATCGCTTCGTCGTAGTGATGTTTGTCGAACAGCTCGATCAGACGGTTTACGCCGATGGCCAGTTGTTCCACCGGGAACGTCACGTCTTCGATGATTACCGTGGTGCCGGTTTTGCGCACCGCCCCGACGGCGGGGAAGGTGTCCTTGCGAATGGCCCAGAGGCGGGCGTTTTCGACCGGGTCCTCGGTGAAGTCGACCTGTTTCTCCACCGGGAACGAGGCCAGCGACGCCATGATTTGCGCCAATTGTTCGTGCAGTAAAGTGGACGATGCGGCGCGGGATTCGATCAGCAGGGCGCAGGCATTGTTCGACAGATGCTGTACGAAAACCGGCATGCCGGGCTTGTTCTGCACCGAGCGCAGACTGCGCCGGTCCAGCAGTTCCACGGCCGACACCGGTTGGCTTTTCAGCACGGTGACGGCGTTGCAGCAGGTTTCCACATCCGGGAACACGATCAGCGCCGAGGCCTTGTTCGGGTGGTCGATCACGGTGTCGTAGGTCACTGCACTGATGAACCCGAGCGTGCCTTCGGAACCCACCAGCAGGTGGCTCAAGATATCCACAGGCTCATCGAAATCCACCAAGGCGTTGAGTGACAAGCCGGTGGTATTTTTCAGACGATACTTGTGGCGGATTTTTGCGGCTAATTGGGAATTGGTGCGGGTCTCGCGACCCAATTGCGCCAGACGTTCAAGCAGCGCTGCGTGGCTTTCGCGAAACGCCGCGACACTCGCCGCATCTTCGGTATCGAGACGGCTGCCGTCGGCGAGCACCAGGCGAATACCGGCCAGCGTGTGATAAGTGTTTTGCGCCGTGCCGCAGCACATGCCGCTGGCATTGTTGGCGACGATGCCACCGATTTTGCAGGCGTTGATCGACGCCGGGTCCGGGCCGATCTTGCGCCCGAACGGTGCCAGCCATGCATTGGCCTGCGCGCCGATCACGCCTGGTTGCAGGCGGATTTGCGTGCCCTGGCCGCGGATCACTCGCCCGTTCCAGTTATCCCCCAGCACGATCAGCACCGAATCGCTGATGGCCTGGCCGGACAGGCTGGTGCCGGCGGCGCGGAACGTCACCGGGACGTGATCCCGTTGCGCCAGTCCGAGTAGCGCCACCACTTCGTCTTCGGATTCGACGCGGATCACCAGTTTCGGAATCAGCCGGTAGAAGCTGGCGTCGGTGCCGAAGGCCAATGTCGACAGCGGATCGTCGAAACGTCGCTCTTGGGGGATGAGTTTCTGTGCATCTCGCAGGAAAGCCGCGGGTAGAGTCATTGGTCCTCCAGGATCAAAACCACCAAGTCTTTCGGACCATGAGCGCCGTAGGCCAGGACCTGCTCGATGTCGGCGGTCTTCGACGGGCCGGAGACCAACAGCGCGTTGGTCGGCATGCCTTGCGCCCAGTTGAATTCCTGCTGCACCTGATAGAAGTTGTCGCGGATTTCACTGGCCCTGAGCAGGGCGAAGTGCACCGGCGGCACCAGGCTCATCAAGCGCGGTTCTTCGCGTGTCGGCCACAGAATCAGACTGCCTGTGGCAGCGATTGCACCGAGGGTTCCGGTCAGGCTGGCGGGCGTGTCGTTAAACAACTCTGCTTTCCATTCTTCGACCGGACGGTCGTAGGACTTAAGCGTGGGCAGACCTGGATTGTTCGCCCAGTGCTGAGTGACACGTTGACCGTGAGGTGTAGTCGGCGCGATCAGCAGGCTCGGTAATTGGCGATCTCGAAGCAATTGTGCGAGCAGCGCTGGCCAGCCTTCACCGGAGGTCAGATGGATTTCCGTGTGCACCGCTTCCATCTGTTTGCGCAATTGCGGAATGCGTTGCTCAGGCGCGTAGGTGTAGGGCGCTGTCACCAGTTCGACGTTGAATTCGTCAGGCACGGGCGTTGTGCCGGTCAGACTGTTCCGTAACTTGGCGAGGATATTTTGTTTGGCGCTCATCAGCGGTCTCCCTGTTTGGCCAGATGCTCGCGGGCCATGTCGTGCAGTGAGCGGGCAGCGGGTTTCGGGGCGCTGTGGTTTTGCGTCCACGGGCCGACGTTGCTCGGTGCGAGGGCGCGCAGTCGCGTGGCGAAAAAACCGAACAGGCGATACAGCGTCGGCGAGCTGTTGAGCGTTGCCCACGCATTCCAGATAAAACGTTCCTTGCGCGAATATTTGCTGCCTTGGCCGCGCATGACTTGATGCGGACTGTCCGGGGCTTTTACGTTTTCTTCCCGTAGGCGACGCAGCAATGCGGGGATAGGAATTTTTACCGGACAAACTTCACCGCAAGCACCGCACAACGATGATGCGCTCGGATGATCCGGGACATTCGCCAGGCCGACCATGTGCGGGGTAATGATTTTTCCGATAGGCCCAGGGTAAACCTCCCCATAGGCGTGGCCGCCGATTCGAGTGTAGACCGGGCAATGATTCATACAGGCGCCGCAGCGAATGCAGTTCAGGGTCTGGCGCAACTCACTGTCGGCAAAGGCCTGGCTGCGACCGTTGTCCAGCAACACCAGATGCACTTCCTGCGGACCATCGAGTTCATGGGCCTTGCGCGGGCCGGAGATCATGTTGACGTAGGTGGTGATCGGCTGGCCAAGGGCCGAGCGGGTCAGCAAAGATAACAGCGGCACCACATCGCGCAGGTTTTCCACGACTTTTTCGATGCCGGTGACAGCGATGTGCACTGGCGGCACGGTGGTGGTCATGCGCCCGTTGCCTTCGTTTTCCACCAGCAGCAGGGTGCCGGTTTCGGCCACGGCGAAGTTGACACCGGAGACGCCAATGTCGGCTTCGAAGAATTTCTGTCGCAAGACTTTGCGACCGATCTGAATGAGTTGGTCAACGTCCTTGGTGTATTCCACGCCAAGTTTGTCGTGGAACAAGGACGCGACCTGACCGGCATTCTTATGGATCGCCGGCATAATAATGTGTGAAGGCTTCTCGTGGTCGAGCTGGACGATGTACTCGCCCATGTCCGATTCCAGGCATTCAATGCCCTGATCAGCGAGGAAATGATTCATTTCCATCTCTTCGCTGACCATCGATTTGCCCTTGATCACTTGCCGCCCCTCGTGAGCGCGGATGATCGAGAGGACGATGCCATTGGCTTCGTCCACCGTTTCCGCCCAGTGCACTGTTACACCGTTGCGGGTCAGGTTCTGTTCAAGCTGCTCGAGCAGGTCGGGCAACTTCGATAACGCACGGGCGCGGACAGCATTGCCCAGCACTCGCAAATGTTCTCTTTCGTGGGCATCGCTGAAGGACGCTGCCCGTTTTGTCATCAGCGAATCCATCGCCGTACGAAAGTTATTTCGCAGTTGTTTGTCACCCAACGCCTTGTGAGCCCGGGTGCGAAAATCTTCTTCTACGGCAACCGTAGGAATAATCGCGGAAGCGTTCATTGGCCGCCTCCGGTGCGCTGCCAGAGGAAACTGGCCAGGTGTTGGCCGCGCAACGCTTCCTTCTGTTTCTCTAGCGAGCCGTTGATGTTCATCAGGCAACCGCAATCGGCACTCAGTACCTTGTGCGCACCGGATTCCTTCAACGAGCGGGTCTTGTCAGCCACCATCGCGCCGGAAATGTCTGGCATACGGACGCTGAATGTCCCACCGAAGCCACAGCATTCGCTTTCATGGCTATGGTCGACGCGTTCCACATTGCCCAGCTGCGCCAACAACTCGCGGCCGTGCAGGTGGGTGTTCATCTCACGACGTGCCGAGCACGAGGTGTGCAACGCCACTTTGACCGGTTCGCCGCTGTCCTTGAGCTGCACCTTGCAGACGAACAACAGAAACTCGGCCAACTCATAAGTCCGGGCGGCCAGCGCCTGAACCTGTTTCAGTGTTTCCGGCTCGTCCTTGAACAAGTCGGCGTAGTGTTCGCGCAACATGCCAGCACACGATCCCGACGGCACCACCACCGGATAATCCCCGGCGAACAGCGCCAATTGCGAGCGTGCCACGGTCCGGGCCTGGTCGGTGTAACCGGAGGTGTAGGCCGGTTGCCCGCAGCAGCTTTGTCCCAGCGGGTACTCGACACGAATGCCTTCGCGTTCCAACAGATGAATCGCGTCCATCCCGGCTTCCGGGTAGAACAAGTCCACCACGCAGGTCCCGAACAGGTAGACCCGTGACGGTTTTTCTTTGGGGTACTGCCGAGGCTCGGGCAGTGGCGGGGCGACGCGGGTCGCGTTCGGCACGGCGTTGTAAAAAAGCTCGCTCATCAGGCGTGTCTCCGGGTGGGCCCGGTTATCCGTCCGCTGAGGCTGCTGAATATAGTGAGTGATGCTTTCAGCAGCCTTACAGACCGGGTTGTGAATAGCTGACGCCGGAATCGTGGTCCGGCGTCGGTTTTTGCGTTTTTTCTTGTAGTACTTAGTGCACCAGCATGCCGGTGAGCCAGTAGGCCTGGACGTAGGTGATCAGGCCGACGATCGTTGCAAAGAACAGGCTGTGCTTGAGGGTGAAGCGGAACAGGTCCGATTCCTTGCCCACCAGCCCGGTCGCGGCGCAGGCCACGGCGATCGATTGTGGCGAGATCATTTTGCCGGTGACGCCGCCGCTGGTGTTCGCCGCGACCAGCAAGGTGTCGCTGACGCCGATCTGGTGCGCGGTGGTCGCCTGCAACGAGCTGAACAGCGCGTTGGACGAAGTATCGGAACCGGTCAGGAACACGCCCAGCCAGCCGAGGAACGGCGAGAAGAACGGGAACGCTGCGCCAGTGCCTGCCAGTACCAGGGCCATGGTCGACGACATGCCTGAATAGTTGGTGACGAAGGCAAACGCCAGCACCATGCCGATGGACAGAATTGGCCAGCGCAGTTCGTAGAAGGTCTCTCTCAAAGTGGTCAGACCAGTTTTGATGTTGATCTTCAGCACCAGCATCGAGATCAGCGCGGAGAAGAAAATCGCCGTGCCGGTCGCGGAAATCGGGTCGAGTTTGAACACCGCCGGAATGGCCGTCGGAGCCGTCACGATCGGAGCGACCTTGATCACCATTTGATCCAGGTGCGGGATGGCGAAGTTGAACACCCAGCTGTACATCGAACCGCCAGCGGCAAACATCGCCTTGAACGGCTTCAGGGTCCAGATGGTGACCAGGACGGTGAGGATCAGGAACGGCGACCAGGCTTTGAAAATCTCACCGAGGCTGTAAGGCGAAGCCACGGTGGTGCGCGGCTGGCCGAAACCGCCGGCGCTGGCCGTCACGACGGAGGCCGAGACCGCGCCCGCGATGTGTTGGCCGGCAGCGCGTTTTGGCTGCCAGACTTTCAGGAACAGCGTTAGGGAAATCAGGCTGGCGAGTGCCGAGGTGATGTCCGGCAACTCAGGGCCGATGAAGTTCGAGGTGAAGTATTGGGTGATGGCAAAGCTCAAGCCGGCCACCAATGCTGCTGGCCAGGTTTCTCGAACGCCGCGCAAGCCGTCCATCA